>JACDZG010000349.1 GCA_013426805.1 Chromatiaceae bacterium | reverse complement strand
CGCAGCGGACCCTACGAGGTCACGGTAGGGTCCGCTGTGCGGACCGGGCGCCGTGCGATCGTCGCGATCATCGGTCCGCGCAGCGGACCCTACGAGGTCGCGGTAGTAGCTCGCGGACCACCAATCCTGACACCACTCCCCGACATTGCCGTGCATGTCATATAGGTGCCAGGCGTTAGGGAGCTTCTCGCCAACCGGGTGGGTCTTGCTTCCGGAGTTCTTGGAAAACCAGGCGTAGTCGCCGAGCCGCGACTCCTCGTCGCCGTACGACCAACGGGTTTGGCTGCCCGCCCGGCAGGCATATTCCCATTCGGCCTCGGTGGCGAGGCGGTAGGTCTCGCCCGACTGCTCGCTGAGCCACGCGCAGTAGGCCTGGGCGTCCTCCCAACTGACGTTGATCGCGGGCCGCTCGCCGCGGCCCCAGCCTTGGTCACCGGGCGGCTTACGGCCCATCGCCGCGCAGAACCGGTCGTACTCGGCGAAGGTCACCGGGTACTGGCCGATGGAAAAGGCGCCGACCCGCACCGGGTGGGCGGGCTTTTCGTCCGCGTGGGGACTGTCGTCCTGTCCCATGGTGAAGGTGCCGCCCGGCAGCCAAACCATCGCCGGGCCTGGGGTCCCGTCAGGGAGCGGGTCGCGCAGGTTGGCGATGGGCTCGGGCTTTGGTTCCGGCTCCGGCTCCCGCGGGACAAGGGTAAAAGGGTAAGAGTGTAAAGGGCCAGTCCTCGAAAGGCGAAAGCCGAGGTCGTCGACGCGGCTGGACGGCGCGAGCCTGTGGCGGTACGCCGCACGGCAGTCGCCGGCGGGGCTGTCCCAGGCGCCGCCCCGCATAACCCGGATGGAGCCCGTCTTGGGGCCACTGGGATCCGTTGCCAGTGGCTGCTCGCCGCTGCTCGCATCCACTGCAGCGCCATTGGCAGCCACTGCAACGCCACTCGCCGTCGTGCGGGTGGACTGCGAGTCGCCGTAGGGTCCGCTGTGCGGACCGTGCGCCGCGCTCACCT
>JACDZG010000181.1 GCA_013426805.1 Chromatiaceae bacterium | reverse complement strand
ACCGGACGGGTCGGCGGCCGAGCCCGACGGCCAGCCCCGGGAGGCCGGCGCCGCGTTGGACCTGGCCATCGAGACCATGCGTCGGGCCAGCAAGATGGAATTCCTGCCGACCCTGTACCTCACCCGCGCCCACCACCGCCGCACCCGGGGCGACCCGACCGGCGCCCGCGCCGATCTGGATGCCGCCGTGTGCCTGGCCACCCCGTCCGGCATGCGGACCGATCTCGCCGAGTGTGCCCTGCTGGCTGGGCACCTGGATCTGGACCGTGCCCTGGCCGCCGCCCCGGACGCGGTCCCCGAGGCAGCGAAGCACTGGACCCAAGCCGACCGCCTGATCCGCGAGACGGGCTATCGTCGCCGCGAGGCTGAGCTGCACCTCCTGGAGGCGCGCCTGAAGCACCATCAGGCCCGCCCCGCGGAGGCCAGCGCCGCACTCGCCCGTGCCGAGTCGGATCTCCGCGCCCGCGGGCAGTGGGGCCTGTGGCCGCAACTCGTCCAGGTCGCTGCCGAGCTTGGAGTTCCCGGGCCGGTCATGGAAACGCCGTAGCCTGTGCCGACGAAGGAGGCGCACCGGGCGCGCCGATTCTGTATTCTCACCCTTCCCGGCGCCCCGCGCCCGCGGCGGGGTGCCTCGCACTAGGGGTGCAGAGCGCGGGAGGCGAGGGCGACAGCGCAGGAGCGGTGTCGCCGGAAAAGAGCGCGGCGGTATACTCCGGTCAGGCGAGCGCGGTCCGCCGCACATAAGATCTGCCGGGACATCCATTGGCCCAGCGTTGCGTTTCAGCCGGAGATCCCGCGGATGATGACCGCCAGCCGCAGCGTACTTCAAAGTCTTCGGTCTGCGCTCGATGGGCTTTACGGCGAGCGGATCGAGCGCGTGGTGCTGTACGGGTCGCGGGCGCGCGGGGACGCGCCTCGATTCAGATTACGATGTCCTCTCGTTCCCACGCGGTGGGGTTGACCGCAACGCGCCCCGGCGGCATCGTGCCCGCATCGCCCCCGCCGAGACCGACCATGAACACCCGCACGCTGCCCATCGGTATCCAGACCTTCGCCAAGATCCGCGAGGACGACTGTTATTACGTCGACAAGACCGGCTTTATCCGGCAATTGATCGCCGCGGGCAGTCAGTATTTCCTCTCCCGCCCGCGACGCTTCGGCAAGTCCTTGTTGATCGACACCATCGCCGAGGTCTTCGCCGGGAACGAGCCGCTGTTTCGGGGGCTGGAGATCCATCCGCACTGGGACTGGTCGGTGCGCTTCCCGGTCATCCGGCTGAGCTTCGCCGAGGGTGTGCTGCACAGCCGCGCGGCGCTCGATGCCCGGATCGACGACCTGCTGCGCATCAACGCCGAGGCACTGGACCTGACCCTGCACCCGGGGCTTGATGTGGCCGGCACCTTCGGCGACCTGATCCGCCAGGCGCAGGCCCGGCAGGGCCAGCGGGTCGTGGTCCTGGTGGACGAGTACGACAAGCCGATCCTGGACAATCTCACCGACCCCGACACCGCCCGGGCCATGCGCGATGGGTTGCGCAATCTGTACTCGGTCATCAAGGGCGCCGACGCGCACCTGCGCTTTGCCTTTCTGACCGGGGTCAGCAAGTTCAGTAAGGTGAGCATCTTCTCCGGGCTCAACAATCTCAATGATATTACCGTCGATGCCCGCTATTCGGCCCTGTGCGGCTACACCGAGGCGGATGTGGATCAGGTCTTCGCGCCGGAACTCCCGGGGCTCGACCGGGCCGAGGTACGCCGCTGGTACAACGGTTACAACTGGACCGGGGAGGCGGTCTATAACCCCTTTGACCTGCTGTTGCTCTTTGCGAAGCGCGAGTTTCGCGCGTTTTGGTTCGAGACCGGTACGCCAACCTTTCTGGTCGATCTGCTCAACCGGCGGCAGTTCTTCACCCCGCGGCTGGCCCAGTTGCGCGCCGACGACGCCTTGCTGTCGGCCTTCGACGTCGACCAGATTGCCCCCGAGGCGCTGTTGTGGCAGACCGGCTATCTCACCTTCACCGGCAGCCGACGGCTAGGGGCGCGGCTGGAATACACCCTGGGTTATCCGAACCTGGAGGTGGAAGCCGCGCTCAACGACTGCCTGGCCAAGGCCATGATCGGCGAGCCCGGCCAGGCCAGCGAGCTGGCCAGCCGACTCTACGATGTCCTGGTCGGCGGCGACTTTGAGGCACTGCGCGCCCATGTGCAGGCCCTGTTCGACGCCATCCCCCACCAGTGGCACGACAACAACCCCATCGCCCGCTATGAGGGCTTCTACGCGAGCGTCTTCTACAGCCACATTGCCGCCCTGGGCCTGGACCTGACCCCCGAGGACGCCACCGCGCACGGGCGCATTGATCTCAGCCTGCGCTTCAACGCCCAGGTCTGGCTGTTTGAGTTCAAGGTGGTGGAACTCGCCCCCGCGGGCCGCGCGCTGCAACAGCTCAAAGACCGCGGCTATGCGGAGAAGTACCGCGCCCTGGGTCAGCCGATCCATCTGATCGGCATCGAGTTCAGCCGCGAGCGGCGGACCCTGGTGGGCTTCGAGGTCGAGACCTTGCCGCCGGTCTGAGGCGCCGTCGCGCGGTAGTGACACCCCGGCACTGGAGTCCAAGGCTTCAGCCTTGGATGGACAGGATCAAGGCTTAAGCCTTGGGCGCCAGGGAACCAGTCAGGTGGCTACCCCGCGCGCCGAAGCCTCAGATTCGCGCCGCGGCTACGGGTCATGGCTGCGCCGATGATCGGATCTGTCTGCAATTGGCCAAAGTCGAGTCACGTTGCCCTCCGACCATAGGTTGGCTGGTCTTTTTGTTCCCAAGGTCCGAGACGGCGAAGGGCGGAACCGCCGACGGCGTTCCGCCCTTTAAGCCGCCAGTTGAGCTTAACGAGACCCCGCCACACCAAAGCAGCTGATGAAACCGTCGGTGCGCACCCCGCAACCGTTTCCGGTCACTTGCTGGAAGGTTCCATTGGGCAGAAGGTCTCGCCCATAACTGCTCCACAAGCAGGCGAGCGTGTTGTCCATCTTCAAGCCACAGGTATTGTTGTCGTTGACGCTGATCTGCTTGAAGGTGCCAGGCAGCGGGAGATATCCATTAAAGGCATAGTTGAAGCCCCAGCAAGCCAGGGTGTTGTCCTCCTTCACCGCACAACTGTCGTATCTGCTCGAACTGACCTGCTTGAACCGTCCGCTTGGCGGCTTGGTGCTACCGGCGCCGAAACTGTCGTAGCCCCAACAGGCCAGAGTGTTGTCCGATTTCAAGGCACAGGTGAACAGCGAGGCGGCACTGACCTGCTTGAAGGTGGTGCCGCTTGGCGGTGTGGCTTCGCCACCCTGGTTCGAGCCCCAGCACAGGACGGCGTTGTCGGTTCTCAGGGCGCAGGCATGTGTATCGCCCGCACTGACCTGCTGGAAACTCCCCGCCGGGGGCGGCGCCGTGCCGTCATTCAGAACGCCCCAGCAAGTCAGGGTGTTGTTCGCCCTCACGGCGCATGTGAACTGCGCGCCCGCGCTGACCTGCTTGAAGGTGCCACTGGGCACCGTGGCTGCGCCGTACTCGTTTGCCCCCCAGCAAGCGATCGTGTCGTCGGCCTTCAAGGCGCAGGTATGACTCGCGCCCCCACTGACCTGCTTGAATTTTCCGCCCGGCGGGGTCGATTGGCCTGCCGCATCGTCTCCCCAACAGACCGGGCTGTTGTCCATTTTCAAGGCGCAATAGTGATAACCATATCCGCCGGCACTGATCTGCTTGAAGCTTCCGCTGGGCGGACTGGTTTGACCATCGGGGCTCCATCCCCAGCAAGCAATGGTATTGTTGGACCTCAGGGCACAGGCGGACGTGATGCCCGTGACCAGTTGTGTGAAACTGCCGACCGGCGGCGCGGCTTGGCCGAGTGCGTTGTTTCCCCAGCAAGTCAGACTATTGTCCGATTTGACCGTGCAGGCGTAGTCCCCACCGGCACCGACCTGCCTGAAGCTGCCGGATGGCGGTCGCGCTTGTCCCATATCGTTCTTTCCCCAGCAGGCCAGTGTATTGTCCGCCTTAAGGGCGCAGGCATGGCCGCCCCACCAATTGCCGCCCGCACTGACCTGGCTGAAATTGCCGATCGGCGGGGCGGTTTGACCTTCAGTGCCCCGACCCCAGCAGGCCAAGGTATTGTCCATTTTCAACGCACAGGTGAAATCGACGCCCGCGCCGACTTGCCGGAAGCGTCCGACCTGCGGGGTGATTTGCCCAAAGTCCCCCCGGCCCCAGCAGGCCAGGGTGTCGTCGGCCGCGATGCCGCAACTATGGTCATTGCCCAGGCTAAGTTGCTTGAAACTGCCGGCAGGCGCAACGTCTTGACCGTAATAGTTGTATCCCCAGCAGGCCACGGTGTTGTCCGGCCTGATGCCGCAGCTATGGCGGCCGCCGGCGCCGATCTGACGGTAAACCGGCACGGTCAAGGTCTTGTTCAGATAGTCGGCGGGATTGCGATACCCATAGCTGTCAGGCGCACCGACCGGTGAAGCGGCAGTACCGACATAGCGCCAGCAACTGTTGGCCTGCGCGTTGAGCGGGCCGACGGCGCACGTGCTGTTCTGGTTGCCCGCGCCCAAGGGATTGCCGGTGACGGCGGCCGATTTGATTTCCAGGTGTAGATGCGGCGCAAAGGCCTTGGGGTTGCCGTTTCCGGAGCCGCCGATCACGCCCAACACTTGGCCTTTGGCGACGGCCTGGTTCACGGCGATGCCACCGGCGATGGCGGCCAGATGGGAATAGCTGCTGTAAACGGCGGCGCAGTTCGGGCCGGGTAAGAGATGGCGCACGATGACATTGCTGCCCATCCCGTGGTCGTTCGCACTCATCGGCTCCACCCTTACCACCGTCCCCGCCGCGATGGCGATCGCGTTGCCCGCACCCGGGTAGTCGATGCCGGTATGGCGCTGACCGGGTTGCAGGCAGGTGGTGCTGCCATAGCCGCAATTCGCGGCGGCGGCCAGCGCCGGGCTGGTCGCCGGGCCGAATGCCACCGAGGCTGGGCAGGATACGGCCGCCAGGGCCCCGCCACTCAATAATTCACATACCCCTATCGTCACCAACAGTCGAGCGATGCTGGTCTTCATTTCGTGCTCCCTTGGTAAGCGTAATACGTTCGCGATGGTCGCCTCGCTGAGGGACATCGGGCAAATGTCGTCCGGGCTAGGTCCCAGCGACTTCGCAAGCAACCGCGGTAAGCATAGACCAATAGCGCCCGCCTCGCCGACCGTCGCGCGTCGGGCGCGTAGGGTGATCCGAACCTGGAGGTGGAAGCCGCGCTCAACGACTGCCTGGCCAAGGCCATGATCGGCGAGCCCGGCCAGGCCAGCGAGCTGGCCAGCCGACTCTACGATGTCCTGGTCGGCGGCGACTTTGAGGCACTGCGCGCTCATGTCCAGGCCCTGTTCGACGCCATCCCCCACCAGTGGCACGATAACAACCCCATCGCCCGTTACGAGGGTTTCTATGCCAGCGTCTTCTACAGCCACATCGCCGCCCTGGGCCTGGACCTGACCCCCGAGGATGCCACCTCACACGGGCGCATTGACCTGACACTGCGCTTCAACGCCCAGGTCTGGCTGTTCGAGTTCAAGGTGGTGGAACTCGCGCCCGAGGGCCGGGCGCTGCAACAACTCAAAGACCGCGGCTATGCCGACAAATACCGCGCGCTGGGCCTGCCGATCCATCTGATCGGCATCGAATTCAGCCGTGAGCGGCGGACCCTGGTCGGCTTCGAGGTCGAGACCCTGGCGTCGGCCTGAGCCGGCGCAATGGAGTCCAAGGCTAAAGCCTTGGACTCCAGCCGCAGTGACCTTGTGGACATCCAGTCCGTCACGTCGCTAGACTTCTCCCGGTAACTCTCAGGCCCAGACCCGTTTGATCCCGTACTGATCGAAGATCGCGTCGGCACTCACGAGCGGGATGTCCTCGATCAATGCCTGCGCTGCCGGCAGGCGGTCGAACGGGTCGCGGTGGTGGAACGGCAGCGCGATCAGCGCGGCAGTGTGGGCCGGTAGAATCGGCAACACCTGAAACCCGTACTGGCTCGAGCAACAGCCTCACGGCATAGAGTCCGCGAAATCGATGAGATGGTCATCGTCGTCCGAGACAATGGTGATGTACCCCTTGCCAAGACCGGGTGGAGGGCGTAAGCCGTTTGCAGCACCGGAGTCCGAAGCTATCTCGACGACTGATCCTTTCATCGTGCCAAGTTGCCGGGGCGGCTTGACCGGTGCCGACTCACCTGGCAACAAGCGACCGACAATCCGACCATTGTCGATGATCGTGACTTCCTCGCCGGGCATCAGGCGATGGAGGAGATCCGGCAGTGTCGCCCGAGCTTCCTGCAGCGTGACGGTTGGCATGGTCGTCCTCCTCGTGGTAATCAATGCACGAGCCCTTCCTCGCGCAGTTGCCTGCCGATGGCGGACCACGCGTAAGTGATCGTAAGGCGCCGCCAACGGGGTAACGACATCGGAATTGCTGTCCCGCGCCGGGCGCCTTGCAAACCCCCATCGCAACGGCTACAACCGCAGGCACCAAGGTAACCATGGAAACCGCCATGCCCGCCCCGGATCGCGCGCGCCCGTTCGAGCTCTTCATCAGCTACGCCCACAAGAGCGAGGCGGTCAAGGACCGGCTGCTGACCCACCTGCGCGTGCTGGAGCGGCTGGGGCTGGTCTCCACCTGGACCGACCGCGCCATCCCGCCCGGCGCGGCCTGGCGCGCGGAGATCGAAGCGGCCATCGAACGGGCCGACGCCGCGCTCTTCGTCGTCTGCGCGCATTTTCTCGCTTCCGGGTTCTGCATGGACACCGAGCTGGCCGCCTTCCTGCGCCGCCGGCGCGAGGACGGCGTCCTGATCCTCTTCGTGCTGGCCGACCACTGCTACTGGAAGGCGATCCCCGCCATTGCCGAGCATCAGATGGTCCCGCGCGACGCCAAGCCCATCATCGCCCACAACCCGCGCTCCCGGGCCTATACCGCCGTGGTGCAGGAGATCCATACGGTCCTGGAGACGCACCGCGCCCAACACGGTCTGCGCCCCCGCGTCCCAGATCCGAACGCGGCCCCAGCCCCCACCGCGCCGACCGACCGCACACGGGACGCGCTCGCCGCCCTGCTCGCCGAACTTCCCGGCGTCACGCCCCGGCTCTTCGGCCGCGACGCGGATCTCGGCCGCATGGACACCCAGCTCGGCACCGCGCAGGGCGGCGTCCTGCTCTGGGTCGCCCCCGGCGGGGTCGGCAAGTCCGCGCTCACCCGCCAGTGGCTCGGCAGCCGCGACTGGCCGCCCGGCACCCGCTTTATCGGCCATTCGTTCTATTCCCAGGGGAGCCGCGACCAGACCGTCAGCGCCCGTGCCTTTCTGCTGCGCGCGCTCGCGGCGCTCGGCGAGCAACCTGAGCCGACCACCGCGGACGCCGACCTGGGCCGCCTGCTCGCCGAGTGCGCGGCCAAAGCCCCCACCGTGCTCGCGCTCGACGGGCTGGAGCCGCTCCAGCAGGCGTCCGACGACCCCAAGCTCAACGGCCGGCTCAAGGATCAAGGGCTCGCCGCCCTACTCGAAGGGCTCGGCCGCGCACCGGGCCAGGCGGTGTGTCTCGCAAGCTCCCGACTGCCGATCCCGGACCCGCTCATCGAGTCCCAGCCGCACTTTCGGGAGGTCGGGCTCGGTGTGCTGCCGCGTTCGGGGTCGGTCGCGCTGCTCGGGGTCCGTGGGCTCGACGGCACCCCGGCCGAATTCGACGCGATGGCCGAGCGCTGCGCTGACCACCCGCTGGCCCTGGTCCTGGCCGCGGAGCTGACCCATGGCTTCCTCGACAACCAGGCCGCGGCCTTCCTCGCCCGCGACTGGCCGGTGCTGTCGGACCAGGGTCCTGAT
>JACDZG010000348.1 GCA_013426805.1 Chromatiaceae bacterium | reverse complement strand
TGATGGCCGCCAGCATGGCGAAGGCCCGGTTGGCATTCTTCGCCAGACCACGATAGCGCACCTTGGCAAAGCCCCACAAGCGCTTGAGGATCAGAAACGGATGCTCGACCTTGGCCCGGATGCTCGACTTGCGGCGGTTGGTCTCCTTGTCGGCATCGCTCAGTGGCGCATTGCGGTAGGCCCGCCGGTTGGTGAAGTCCTTGGCCTTCGGTGCGATCTGCTTGAGCCGCGTTCGCTGGGCCTGGCCCCGGTAGGCACTGTCACCGTAGAAGCGGGTCTCGTTACCATGCAGGAGATTCTCCACCTGCTGGCTGTCATGCACGTTGGCGGCCGTGACGCTGGCACTGTGGATCAGCCCGGTCTGGCTATCAGCACCGATATGGACCTTCATGCCGAAGTACCACTGGTTGCCTTTCTTGGTCTGATGCATCTCCGGATCCCGGGTCTTCGCTTCGTTCTTGGTCGAGGGCGGTGCCGCGATCAGCGTGGCATCCACCATGGTGCCACCGGAGACTTTGACCCCCTTGGCTTGCAACAAGGCGCCGACGCGGGCAAACATTTCCTTGCCGAAGTCGTGTTCTTCGAGCAGATGCCGAAACTTCAGCAGGGTTGTGGCGTCCGGAATCCGTTCCCGGCCCAGATCAAAGCCGCAGAATTCCCGAAATATCGCCGTGTCGTACATCGCATCCTCGCAGGCTTCATCGGCCAGATTGAACCAGTTGGCCACCCAGTACATGCGCAACATTCGCTCCAACCCAATCGGCGGACGACCGTTGCCGGCCTTGGGGTAATGCGGTTCGATCAGCGCACACAGTTCCGCCCACGGCATCAAGACTTCCATCTTCGCCAGAAACTCCGCTTTGCGCGTCGGCCGGGCGTGCATCTCGAATCCCGTTCCGGTCGCCAGTGTCTTCTGCTTCATCTTGTCCATCCTTGTGTGAAATCCTCAAGATCTGACAGCATGACAATGAAATCGTTCACTCCAATCAACACTTATTCAGCGTTTCC
>JACDZG010000180.1 GCA_013426805.1 Chromatiaceae bacterium | reverse complement strand
TCCGGATTTATCCACAGATGTCACAGATGTTCACAGATGAAGAAAAACATCTGTGTTCATCTGTGGCATCTGTGGCATCTGTGGATTCAGCGTTCCGAACCAATCCGTGTCGATCGGGTTAGGGGTGAGCGTGAACGCCTGGCCGGTCTCCCTTGTGGGAGCGGCCTCCGGCCGCGACGGGGCCTCTCAAACGGTCGCCGGGTCGCAGGTGACCGCGGCCTCGCATCGCGGCCGGAGGCCGCTCCCACGGCGGATGATCAGCGTCACCCGAGATTCCGAGACGAGACGTCGGGTGACTGCGCGCGTCACCGCCACAGAGCGGTTCAGGGCACGACGGTATAGGGCTTCACCCGTTGGTTGTTGGCGTCGTGGGCTTCCGTGTTGACGCAGGCGTGGTCGACGAAAGCGCGCAGTGACTTGGCGGCGGCGGCCCCGGCGGGGAGGTCGTCCAGCGTCAGGGTACGGCTGGCCCCGGCGGCAAGGGTGCCGACGGTGACCGCGGCGTCGCCCGCGACGCCGCAGACGGAGACGTCCGCCTGATCGACCCAGAGGGCGAGCGTGCCGGCGTCGCCGGGCGCGGTGCCGCGGTTCTTCACCGTCACGGCGGCGCTGAAGGTCCCGCCGGCGGTGGGGCGCTTGGGTGTCAGGGCGATGGCGGTGACCCCGAAGTCCGCGATCGGCTGAGCGAAGACCCGGTAGCCCTGGCCGGCTTGGTTGTTGGTCTCATTGACTTCCGCGGTCTGGCACAGGCCGTCGATGAAGGTCCGCAGGGTCTTGTACCCGGCGGTGCCGGCCGGCAGGATGACCCGCACTGTCTGTTTGGCGCCCGCCGCCAGGGTCGCTAGGCTGATGTCAGCGTCCCCTGGGGTATTGCAGTCCTGGGTCGCGGGCTGGTTGGCCCAGACGTGCAACAGCCCAGGGTTACCGGCCTGGGTGCCCCGATTCTTCACGGTGATCCAGGCATTGAAGGTTCCGCCGGCGAGCGGGGCGCTCGGGTTCAGGGTCACGTTGGTGACGGTGAAGTCGGCGTCGGAGGCGGATGATCCTCCGAACCCGACAACCGGCACCGGACTGAAGGGGTTTGTAGTGGTTCCGTCGCCGAGCTGGCCGTACCAGTTGCTGCCCCAGGCCCAGAGGCTGCCGTCGGTCTTGCGGGCCAGGGTGTGGTAAATGCCGGTTGACACGGCCGCGACCCCGGTCAGGATCTGGACCGGCGTTGACCGATCGGTGGTGGTGCCGTCGCCGAGCCGGCCATCGCCGTTGTATCCCCAGGCCCAGAGGCTGCCGTCGGTCTTGATCGCTAGGGTGTGATAAAAGCCGGCTGACACGGCCGCGACCCCGGTCAGGACCTGGACCGGCGTTGATCGATGGGTGGCGGTGCCGTCGCCGAGCACGCCGTACGGGTCCCATCCCCAGGCCCAGAGACCCCCGTCGGTCTTGAGGGCCAGGGTGTGGGCGTTGCCGCCTGTCACGGCCGCGACCCCGGTCAGGACCTGGACCGGCGTCGACCGATCGGTACGGGTGCCGTCGCCGAGCTGGCCGTACCAGTTGCTGCCCCAGGCCCAGAGGCTGCCGTCGGTCTTGAGGGCCAGGCTATGATCCCCGCCGACTGACACGGCCGCGACCCCGGTCAGGACCTTGACCGGCGTTGAGCGATCGGTGGTGGTGCCGTCGCCGAGCTGGCCGACCCCGTTCCATCCCCAGGCCCAGAGGCTACCGTCGGTCTTGCGGGCCAGGGAGTGAACCGCGCTGGCTGACGCGGCCGCGACCCCGGTCAGGACCTGGACCGGCGTTGCGCGATCGGTGGCGGTGCCGTCGCCGAGCTGGCCGGACCTGTTGGATTCCCAGGCCCAGAGGCTGCCGTCGGTCTTGATGGCCAGGGTGTGATACCACCCGGCTGACACGGCCGCGACCTCGGTCAGGACCTGGATTGGCGTCACGCGATCAGCGGCGGTGCCGTCGCCGAGCTGGCCTAACCTGTTGTATCCCTAGGCCCAGAGGCTGCCGTCGGACTTGATGGCCAGGCTGTGGTAGTAGCCGCCAGCCAGCCGCTGCATCTCCTGAGTGCCAGCCGCGGCAACGCTCGCCGCCCAGGGCGATCCCAGCAGCGCATCCAGCCCGTCCGCATCGACCTGCACCGTCAGACTGGCTGAACCCGCGGTCCGCTCGACCCCGTGATAGGACCCGGCCGGCAACGCAAACAGCAGATCCTGTGCCGTCTGCTCCAGGTCATCCACCGCGGCGGACGCCGCCGCCGTCTCCGGGGCGCGCAGTTCCACCCGCACGGTCACCCACCCCGCGGCGGCCATCTGCGCGCGCAGCGCGTCGGCAGTGGTCGCCGCCGCGTCGCCGGACACCGTCAGCCCGGCCGCGGCCTGGCCCAGCGTCAGACTCAGTGTCAGGATCAAACCGAAGAGAAAAAGCGCCGCGCGTTCGCCGCGCGGCCCCGCATGGCGTCGGAACAGTTCGTAAAACATCGGTATGTCCTATTGATGGGGAGGTTTAAGCGAGGGCGCGCGGAAGCTACCATGCGGACGCGTTCCGTATCTATCGCCATCGGATGAACGGGCCGAACCGGCGGACGGGGTGCCGTCGGGTGCGGTGAGGCACGGACACTGGTGGCGAATTCACCGGTCCCCTCAGGCAGGCTGATGGAGCGTTGGATAGCGCATTCTGGCTCCCACGCTCCTGCGTGGGAGCACGTGCGGGCGCTCCGCGTCCGGCGCCAAGACCGGACGCGGAGCGCCCGCCCGGCATTCCCACGCGGAGCGTGGGAACGAGAAGCCGCACCGTCGGCGCTTCACTGGCCACCAGTGTCAGGCACGAACCGCACCATTCGCGGCCGGGGCGGCGCGGTTCGTGCGCTACCGCACCGTACGAATGGGTGGGGAATGTTGCAAGCCTCGGAAAAAAAGAGATGCGGTTCGTTCCTGACACTGGTGGCGAATTCGCTAACCCATTGAAGCCCATCGTCTCATCAACATGCTTTCAAGGGGTTACGGGGTTCTTCCGGCATTGCGCCACCAGGGGGAGCGTTAGGGTTCGCTCTCACTCCAACCTCCGGACTCTCGCCGAAAAAGAAGATGCTCTCACAAAGACACAAAGACACAAAGACACGAAGAAGAAAAGAGAGATAAGAAGCCATGTAAGACTTCTCTATCTTTGTGTCTTTCTGTCTTTGTGAGAGGATTTCTTCTCTTTCTTCCGTGTCTTCGTGAAAAACCCTTGATCGGGCTCCCAGGCTCAAGCGCGTAGGATGCGGTGAGTACTCGGACACTGGTGGCGAAATGCCAGGAGAGCCCCGTAACCCGTTGAAAGAAAAACTAGTAGGCGCTTTTCTTCAATGGGTTAGTGAATTCGCCACCAGTGTCCGTTCCTCACCGCATCCTACGGCGTTATTGCCGGATTGTGGGTCAGGACTTCGCCGCCCGGCGGGTGGCGTCACGGCGTCTTGGGTTCGGCAGGCCGCCGCCGCGGTCGCGCGGGCCGCTCGACCGGCCGCGGTGCCGGGACGGGTGCCGGCGGCGTTGCGTCCACCGCCGCGGCGCGCTTGACCGTCCGTGCCGGCCGCCGGGCGGCACCGACCTGTCCGTCGGAGATCGCGAGCAGCAGGCCGACCACGCTGAAGGTGGTGAGCAGACTGGCGCCGCCGTGGCTGATGAAGGGTAGGGTGATGCCGGTCAGCGGGATGGCCTTGGTGACACCGCCGAGATTGAGCAGAGTCTGCACGGCCAGTACCGTGGTCAGCCCGGCGGCGAGCAGCCGGCCGAAGTCGGTCCGCGCCTGGCCCGCGATCATGATGCCCCGCTGCACCAGGATCAGGAAGAACAGGGCGACCAGCACGCAGCCCAGGAAACCCAGTTCTTCACCGATCACCGCGTAGATGAAGTCCGAGCGGGCGATGGGCGTGTATTCGGGGCTGCCGTTGCCGAAACCCTCGCCCCACAGCCCGCCCGCGTACATGCCCGAGAGCCCCTGCAGGATCTGCCAGCCGTCGCCGGTCGGGTCCTGGAAGGGGTCCAGCCAGGCCTCGACGCGGCGCTGACCATGGGCGAAGAACGTCAGCAGCAGGGCGCCCGCTCCGGCGGCGGCCAGCAGACCGTAGCCGAAATAGCCGACACGCCCGGTGGCCCGCACCAGCAAGAGGACCAGGACGACGCTCAGGATCACGATCATCCCCAAATCCCGCTGCAGCGCCAGGAGCCCCACGAGCAGCACCCAGAAGACGAGCAGCGGCCAGAGTGCGCGCAGCGGCGGCAGCAGCGGGAACCGGGGGTGCCAACGGGCGAGGGTGCGCGCATGCCGCTCCAAATAGGCGGCCAGACCCAGGATCACCGTGACCTTGAGGACCTCGGTCGGGGTGGTGAACCCCAGAGCATAGACCGCGCCGCGGAACCGAGTGCCGGTGACGAGCAGCACCACCAGCAGGAGCAGCGACACACCGGCCCACAACCACAGACCCTTGGCGAGCCACCGGTAGCGTCCGTTGGCGCCCGCCACGGCGGTAACCAGCAGGGCGGCGAACCCGGCGGGGATCAGATAGAGCTCAGGGTCGTCCGCACCCAGGGTGCCGGCGAAGGCGCCCATGCGGTACTGCGCGAGCAGACCAAAGCCGGCGAGACAGGCGACCACGGCAGTCAATACCTGATCGCCGCGAAACCGCAGCAGCACCAGGGCGAGGTGTAGTCCGATCAGGCTCAAACCATAGACCAGGAGCGGCAGCACGGCCGACACGGTCAACTGCCGACCGGCCGCGTGCTCCGACCCCAGCACCAGCACAAAACCCAGGGCGATGCACCCCAGACAGGAGAGCAGGAGTTCGCGCTCGCCCTGACGCAGGTCCCAGGTCGCGGCGAGCCCGGCGGGCGAAGCGGCAGCGTTCATCGGGCATTCTCCAGTTCCATCGCCTTCAGGAGCAGATCGCGGGCGATGGGGGCCGCCGCGCTCGAACCATAGCCGCCGTGCTCCACCAGCACCGCCACCGCCAGCGTGGGCGCCGCGGCCGGCGCGAAGCCGATGAACCAGCTATGGGCCGCGCCGCGGGGGTTCTGGGCGGTGCCGGTCTTGCCGGCGATGGCCAGTTGCGGTCCATCGATGCCGCGACCGGTCCCCGTGGTGACCACCTTGCGCAGTATCTGGGCCAGTCGCGCCGCGGTCTGTTCCGCCATGTATTGGCCCAAGGGCGCGGGCGGCTCCTGGGCCAGCAGGCGCGGACGCATCGCCAGGCCCCGGTTGGCGACCGCCGCGGCAATGGTCGCCAGGTGGCCGGGCGTGGCGAGCACCCGGCCCTGACCGATGGAAGCCTGCGCCAGGCCGTACAGATCGTTGCGGGCAAAGCGGGGCAGGCGGCCGGTGCTCAGGTTACCGTAGCGGTCGGTTCCCGGATACAGCCGCACCTGCCGGTCGAACTGAAAACGCTCACCGGCGCCGGCGAAACTGTCATGCCCCAGGCGCACCCCGAGTTGGGCGAAAAAGACGTTGGATGACTCCACCAGTGCCGTCGTCAGGTTCAGATTGCCGTGCCCGGTCCAGGTCCGTCCGGCCTTGGCCGCGGTGTAATAGTCATGGTCGCGAATCGGCGGGTAGCGACTCGAGGTGGTGTAACCGCCCGCCGGGCAATTCAGCGTGCCGTTGAAACCGGACTCGATGGCCGCGGCGGCCAGCACGACCTTGAACACCGAGCCCGGCGGATAGAGCCCTTGCGTTGCGCGGTTCAACAAGGGTGTGCCGGCCGCCGGCCCGGAAAACAAGGCGGGCGACAAGCGGTTGGGATCGAAGGCCGGATTGTTCGCCAACACCAGCAGCGCACCGTCAGCCGGGCGCAGCAGCACGACTGCGCCATGCCGACTGCCCAGCAGTTGCAGCGCCAGGAGTTGCAGTTCGGCATCCAGGGTCAGTTCCAGGTCCTGACCGCGCGGGCGTTTGTCCTTGGTCAGCAACTGGCGGCCCAGTTCGCCCCAGGAAGCCAGGACCTCCGGGGTCGCCCCATTAAGTTGCGCATTGGCAGCGGCCTCGGCGCCGATCGCCCCGAACCGGGGGTCGCTATAGCCGACGGTGTGGGCGAAGGCCCGGCCGAAAGGATAGACCCGGTAGACCCGGCCGTCGCGCTCCTGGCTTTCGGCCAGCACCTGACCATGGCGGTCGAGGATGCGCCCGCGCTGAATCCGGTGGGCCGGATTGAACTCACGGCGGTCATGGGACTGCATGAAGGCGACGAACTCGGGCCGAAAGAGCCCGGTGAGCTGCCAACTCGCCTGATAGAGCAGCACCCCCAGAAAGGCCGCGGCCACGCCCGCCATCGGCAGCGCGGCGAATAGTTGCAGCGTCTGGCCTGGCCGCGCCTTGGCACCCGCGAGCCGCGTCCAAATCCGCCACAGGATGATCACGGCAGCGGCGAAGAACGCCAGGTGCAGGATGATCCGCAGCGCCGGCCAGGCGGCGGAGTCGACGAGCGCGCCGAACAGTTGCAGTGGGGTCGAGACGGTCACCCTAAAAATTCCGCAGGAACAGCGGAATCACCAGCGCATTGACCAGATCGATAAAGAAGGCGGACACCAGGGGTACGATGATGAAGGCGCGGTGGGAGGGGCCGAAACGTTGAGCCACGGCCGCCATATTGGCCATGGCGGTGGGCGTGGAGCCGAGTGAGACGCCGCCGAAGCCGGCACAGACCACCGCCGCATCATAGCCGCGGCCCATCACCGGAAAGAGAACGAACAGGGTGACGGTCACGGCCAGCACGAATTGGGCGGCCAGGATGGTGAGGACGGGCCCGGCCAGGTCGATCAGCGTCCAGAGTTGCATACTCATCAACGACATGGCCAGGAAGGTGCCCAGCGCCACGTCGGCGATCAGGGCGATGGCCGGGGTCCGGGTGGGCCAGGGCATCCCGCTCAGGGTCGGCAGGTTCTTCGGGGTCAGGTTGGTGATGAGGATGCCGGCAAAGAGGCAGGTGACAAAGAGCGGCAGCTTGAGCCCCAGGTCGGCGACGATGCCGTTGAGCAGGTAGCCGAGGATGATGCAAACGTGGATTGCCAGGATGGCGCTCAGGAAGTCCAGGTGACCCAGGCCGGCCTTTTTCTGGGTGTCAGACAGGCCGATGTCCTGGACCTCCTCGACCAGTTGCGGGACGGGTGTCAGCCCATGGCGTTTGATCAGGAACTTGGCGATCGGGCCGCCCATGACGCTGGCCAGGATCAGGCCCATGGTCGCGCTGGCGATGCCGAGTTCCATTGCGTTGCTGATCCCATACTGCGCGGAGATGACGGGCGCCCACGCGATGGTGGTGCCGTGGCCGCCGATGAGGGATACGGACCCGCCGGTGATGCCGACCGCCGCCGGCAGGCCGAAGAGGGCCGCCACGCCGATGCCGGTGAGGTTCTGCGCGAACATGAAGGCGATGGTGACGGCCAGCAGGATCAGGAGCGGCCGGCCGCCGGCGAGTAGGTCGCGGGCGCTGGCATTGATGCCGATGGTGGTGAAGAAATACACCAGCAGGATATCGCGCGCCTGTAAATCGAACGCCACCGCGATCCCGGAGCCGAAATAGAGCGCCCCCAGCAGGATGGAAAACAGCAGGCCGCCGGTGACCGGTTCCGGTATGCTGAATTCACGCAGGAATCCGACTTTGTCGTTCAAGCGTTTGCCGATGAACAGCACAATGATGCCGATGGTCACGGCGAGGAAGGATTCGATGCGCAGGACGCCGTCTTGAAACTCCATGAGAACTCCTGATGATGCGCGAACACCGCCGCCACGGACCGCAGGTCGACCGCGGGCGACGGCGCCATGGCGAAGGGCCAGGATTGCGGGGGCACAGGATACCTGGTTTCCGTGTCGATCAGCAGGGGGGCGACGCTTCCGGGCCATCGCCCGGACCTAGCAGCCTGTCGGACTTAGCCCCTAGGATTAAGAGCATGAGTCAATATATAGGCTTTTTGTTGCTCCATAATCGAACGTAAGGTGATTTCCGCGAAAAATCCAACCCGTAGGAGCCCGCTTGCGGGCGA
>JACDZG010000179.1 GCA_013426805.1 Chromatiaceae bacterium | reverse complement strand
GATTCTTGATAGCGTCTTATTCGGAAATCGCCTAAAGTCCGACAGGCTGCTAGCGGAACCCGCCGGTCGGTCCCAGCAGGGGCAGGACGCGGCCATTGACGATGAGCACCCCGTCGGCCAGGCGCACCGTGGAACTGACCTGTCCGTCGCGGGCTGAGACCCAGCCCTCATCCAGCCAGCGGTCCAGCCGTTGCCTGGCCGCGCCGCGCTGCTCCTGATCGGCCCCCAGCCAGTCGCGGGCGACCGCCTCGGGCAGCGTGACGGCGCCTTCTCCCGTGATGGTGGTCAGCCAGGCCATGGCGTTCGACCCGCGGTTGGCGCTGCCGTCGCCAGCCGCGAGTGTCGCGACGCGCAGGTGCAGATTGACCGGGCCATCAGGGGTGTCGAGCCGCACCGGGTCGAGGTCAAACCGCGGGCCGGCCGCCAGGAACCGGGGCAGCAGACGGGTGACCAGGGTGAGCCCGACGAGACCGCGCAGTGCCGGGGTCTGGGTGGTGGATGACAGGGTTTGCAGGGCCTCGATGAGGTCGATGAGCGATTCACCGTCGAGCGACCGGGCGCTGATTCCGACCTGGGCCGTGCGGTACTGCTGTCCGCGGAGCTGCAAGTCGTCGGCTTTTGCTTGCAGTTGGATGTCCAGATTGCGGTCGCTCGGTGTCTGGGTCAGGTCGATCACGAGCCCGTGCAGTGCCGCCCCGGCGGGGGCGGCCGGGGGCGTGCCCGGCAACCCGGTGGGCAGCGGCTGCCGGCCGGATTCGGTTGCGGTCGCAGAAGACGTATTGGTCGGCTCCGTGCCGGTGCCGCCGAACCGGGCGGCACCGATCGTGAGGCGGGTGGTCCCGGTGTAAAGCCCCCCGGTCCAGCCGCGCAGATCGGATCGGAGCCGGGCGTCGGTCAACTGCGCCAGGGGTCCGGTCGTGGTCACCAACGCGGCCGCGGGCAGGTCGATCTCGATCAGCCAGCTCGGCGCCAGGGGGTTGAAGTGCACCGTGCCGGTCAAGTCCGGGTTGCGCAGCCAAGGGCGGTCGTCGCGGCGCGGTTGATCGGTCGCCGGCACCAGGAGCCGGCCGACCGCGCTGCCGTCGGTGCTGATATTGGTGGTCACCAGCAGCGGCGGCAGTTGAACGGCCGTGCCGATCCATTCCGCCCGGGTCTGGACGCGGGCGAGCACGGGAAAACCTTCGCGGTTGAACCAGGTGAAGGGGCCTTGCTCGATCCGGCTGTCGAGCCGCAGTCGCTGGGTGCCGGACGCCTCCAATGCCCACTCGGTGTTGGCGGTTGAACTGAACCAGCCGCGGTCGTACCGGGAGAAGACGACCCTGGCACCCGGCAGGGACTCACCGGCCGCGTCGAGCAACTCCTGGTAGGCGCGTTGCGCCTGGGTGCCGAGCACCAGCGGGAGGCTGGCGCCGATCAGGATCACCACCAGTCCCACCGCCAGCGCGCCCAGGGTGCGGCGCCCGACCCGGCCTGCCGAGCCGCGACCGGGTCGCCGGCGTGCGCGAGTGAAGGATCCTGTCGGGTGCATGTGGGCGGAGTTTAGTCCTCAGACCGCGATGGCGGTGAGCCGCCGGCCCAGTTCCGGAGCGATGTTGCGCAATTCCTCCTGAATGCGGGCAGTGATCCCCTCGGCGTCCAGCCCGCATTCGGCGAGCTGGGCGGACTGTTCGGCATGTTCGACATACCGATCGGGCAGTCCGAGGTGAATACAGCGCACCAGCACACCGCGTTCGGCCAGCAGTTCAGCCACCCCGCTGCCGGCCCCGCCGGCCACGGCGTTGTCCTCGATCGTGACCAGCAAATCGTGACCCTGCGCCAGATCCAGGATCAGATCCTCATCCAAAGGCTTGACGAAGCGCATGTCGGCGACCGAGGCGTCGAGTCCGTCCGCCACCATTTCCGCCTGCGCCAGCAGGGTGCCGAAGACCAACAAGGCGATGTGTTGACCCTGACGCAGCAGCCGGCCGCGGCCGATAGGCAGGGCCGGCGCGTGCGGGTCGATGACCACGCCGCGTCCGTTGCCGCGTGGATAACGGACCAGCGCCGGGCCGGGATACTCATAGGCGGTGCGCAGCATCTGCCGGCACTCGCCTTCATCGGACGGGCTCAGGATGATCAGATTGGGGATCGGTCGGCCGAAGCTGATGTCGAAACTACCGGCGTGCGTCGCGCCGTCCGCGCCCACGGGTCCGGCCCGATCCACGGCGAAGGTCACATCCAGGTTCTGCAGGCACACGTCATGAATGAGCTGGTCGTATGCGCGCTGCAGAAACGTGGAGTAGATGGCGACGACCGGCTTGAGCCCTTCGCAGGCCATGCCGGCGGCCAGGGTGACGGCATGCTGCTCGGCGATCCCGACATCGAAGAAGCGCTCGGGGAAGCGCTTGGCAAAGGCGGTCAGCCCCGAACCCTCGCACATCGCCGGGGTGATGCCGACCAGCCGCGGGTCTTCCTCCGCGGTATCGTGCAGCCAACTGCCGAACACTTGCGTGTAGCTGGGCGCTCCGGGTAGTCCCTTGTGCAGTCGACCGGTTTGGCGGTCGAAGGGGGTCACGCCGTGATAGGTCACCGGCTGGCCCTCGGCGGGTTCATAGCCGCGGCCCTTCTGCGTCACGATGTGCAGCACCCGCGGGCCGGGGATGTCGCGCATGTTGCGCAGCGTGCGGATCAGCGCGTGGACATCGTGCCCGTCGATGGGGCCGATGTAGTTGAAGCCGAGTTCCTCGAACAGGGTGCCGCCCATCACCATGCCCTTCATGTGCTCTTCCCAGCGGCCCATGAACTCGCGCAGTTGGGGCATGGCCTTGAGCGCACTCTTGCTGCCCTCGCGCACGGTGGTGTAGAGCTTGCCGGACAGCAGGCGGGAGAGATGGTTGCTGATCGCTCCCACCGGCGGGGAGATGGACATCTTGTTGTCGTTCAGGACCACCATCAAGTCCACGTCCAGTGCCCCGGCGTGATTCAAGGCCTCGAAGGCCATGCCGCCGCTCAGGGCGCCGTCGCCGATCACCGCGACCACCTGGCGGCGTTCGCCGCGGGCGCGCGCCGCCAGCGCCATCCCGGCGGCGGCGCTGATCGAGGTGCTGGAATGACCGACCCCGAAGGTGTCGAACTCGCTTTCACACCGCTTGGGGAAGCCGGACAAGCCGCCTTCCTGACGCATGGTGCACATGCGGTCACGCCGGCCGGTGAGGATCTTGTGCGGGTAGGCCTGGTGGCCGACATCCCAGACCAGGCGGTCCCAGGGCGTGTCGAAGCAATAGTGCAGGGCGATGGTCAACTCGACGACGCCGAGCCCGGCCGCCAGGTGGCCGCCGGTTTGGGCGACACAGTCGATCAGAAAACTGCGCAGTTCGCCCGCGAGTTGCGGTAACTGCGCCTCGGCGAGGTTGCGCAGATCCGACGGATGATCAATGGAGTGAAGCAGCGGGTGCCGGTGAGGCATGATTCTTCGCTTTCGTCTTGCTGGCCGCGCCGGGGGCGCCCGATCCCCGCGGGGCGATGCGCCGCTTGCGGGGGGAGTCTCACCTCGCCGCGACCGTCGCCTCAGGGGCGGGTGCCGGTCGCGGAGAACGATAGATCGCGCGCTAGTTTAGTCGAGAGGCATGGGTTCCGTGCAATTCAATCAACATTGCATTCCTTGTGGACTTGGTGCAGGGCGCACGGCCTGGTCCGCACGGCATCGTGAATGCCCGGGAAAAAATCATCCCAACCGCTCACCCCTGCATAATCCGTCGGGCCGCGGGGTGACTGTCGGGGCGATTGTAGGTGCGACTTCAGTCGCACCTGTGTCCGAGTCGGTGCGACTGAAGTCGCACCGACATCCGAGCCGATGGTGGTCCGCAAGTCACCTCAAACGTCCAGGGTCGGCAGCGGCCCGGGGCCGGCGATCTGGGCCGCTTCCTGCACCACGAAATCACGAAAGGCGCGCGCGGCGGGGGAGAGCCGCTTGGCGCGCCGGTAAACCAGGTGCCACTGGCGCCGCAGCGGGAAGCCGGCGATGTCCAGGACCTTGAGCCGCCCGGTTTCCAGTTCCAGCTCGATGGTGTGCAGCGACACCACGCTCAGGCCCAGTCCCGAGCGCACGGCCTGTTTCACCGCCTCGTTGCGGGTCATCTGCATCCCGTGGCGGATCGGCATCCCCTGTTCCTTGAAGAACCGCTCCATGGCCTGGCGGGTGCCGGAGCCGGCCTCACGCATGACGAAGGTCTCCTGCGCCAGCCGGGCCAGCGGAATCTCCGACTCACCCACCAGCGGATGCGTCGGCGGGGCGATCACCACCAGCGGGTTCTCCATGAAGGCCTCGGACTCGACCTCCACCTCGGTCGGCGGCAGCCCCATCAAGGCGAGATCGACGCTGTTGTTCTCCAGCAGCCGGACCAGAGCCTCGCGGTTGGTCACGTCCAGCCGCGGGGCGATGCCGGGATAGCGCTGGTGGAAGACCGCCAGCAGCCGCGGGGCGAAGTAGTTGACGGTGCTGGCCACGGCCAGATGCAGGCAGCCGCTGCTGACCCCCTTCAGCGACTGCATCACCTCTTCCAGCTCCAGGAGCGAGCGGTTGATGCTGCGGCTATAGTGGAACAGCTCGCGCCCGGCCTCGGTCAGTTCGGTTTTCTTGCCGAGCTTCTCGAACAGCGGGATGCCGACATCGTCCTCCAGTTGGCGGACCTGCATGGACACGGCTGGTTGACTGAGATGCAGTTCCTGGCTCGCCTTGGTGTAGCTCAGGTGACGTGCGACGGCTTCGAAGACGCGGAGTTGGCGCAGTGTGATGTGCATCGACTGACTTGAGTTATAACCTCTGGGTTATCGAATCCATAACATACTTAGAATGTACTTATATCGCAAATACTCGTAAATTATAGGCGTATGGACTGCGCGGAAATCGGCCGGACTCCGGACCCGGGAGGGCTCCGTGAGCGGACGCGACCCGTGCAGAATCAGGAACCAACCCGGCTTCGGCCAACACTCACTCCTTACAGGGGAACTCCATGGCGCTTGACCAGTCCGCCCGCTACTCCGACCTCAGCCTGACCGAAGCCGACCTGATCGCGGGCGGCAAGCACATCCTCGTGGCGTATCGCATGAAGCCCAAGGCCGGCCACGGCTACCTGGAGGCCGCCGCACACTTCGCCGCCGAGTCGTCCACCGGCACCAATGTCGAGGTTTCCACCACCGACGACTTCACCAAGGGTGTCGACGCGCTGGTGTATTACATCGACGAGGCGCAGGAAGACATGCGCATCGCCTACCCGCTGGAGCTGTTCGACCGGAACATGACCGACGGGCGCATGATGATCGTGTCCTTCCTGACGCTGGTCATCGGCAACAACCAGGGCATGGGCGACATCGAATACGGCCAGATTCAGGACTTCTATGTCCCGGAGCGCGCCATCCAGTTGTTCGACGGCCCCGCCAAGGACATCTCCGACATGTGGCGCATCCTCGGCCGCCCGATCAAGGACGGCGGCTACATCGCCGGCACCATCATCAAGCCCAAGCTTGGCCTGCGCCCCGAGCCCTTCGCCGCGGCCGCCTACCAGTTCTGGCTCGGCGGAGACTTCATCAAGAACGACGAGCCCCAGGGCAACCAGGTGTTCTGCCCGGCCAAGAAGGTCTACCCGCTGGTCTATGATTCGCTCAAGCGCGCGCAGGACGAGACCGGCCAGGCCAAGCTCTTCTCCGCCAACATCACCGCCGACGATCATTACGAGATGTGCGCCCGGGCGGACTTCATCCTGGAAACCTTCGGGCCCGATGCCGACAAGGTCGCCTTCCTGGTCGACGGCTTCGTCGGCGGCCCCGGCATGATCACCACCGCGCGGCGTCAGTACCCCAATCAGTACCTGCACTACCACCGCGCCGGTCACGGCATGATCACCTCGCCGTCCTCCCGGCGCGGCTATACCGCCTTCGTGCTGGCCAAAATCGCCCGCCTGCAGGGTGCTTCCGGCATCCACGTCGGCACCATGGGCTACGGCAAGATGGAAGGCGGGGCGGACGACAAGATCATCGCCTATATGATCGAGCGCGACGAGTGCCAGGGTCCGGTCTACTACCAGAAGTGGTACGGCATGAAGCCCACTACCCCGATCATCTCCGGCGGCATGAACGCGTTGCGCCTGCCCGGTTTCTTCGAGAACCTCGGTCACGGCAACGTCATCAACACCGCCGGCGGCGGCGCCTACGGTCACATCGACTCCCCGGCGGCCGGCGCCATCTCGCTGCGCCAGTCCTACGAGTGCTGGAAGGCCGGTGCCGACCCGATCGAATTCGCCAAGGAGCACAAGGAATTCGCCCGGGCCTTCGCCTCCTTCCCCGGCGATGCCGACAAGCTCTTCCCTGGCTGGCGCGACAAGCTGGGCGCCGCGGTCGCGCACAAGTAAGCGGTTCGGATCGCTGAGCCGGATCGGAGCAAAAGCCCCCGCAATGCGGGGGCTTTTTGCGTTTGATGTTCCTTATCCACTGGTAACCCCGCGCGAGCCGCCATGCACATCGACACCGAGCAGTACAAAATCAGCCGGGAGCCGTTCTATCAGTCCCAGGGCAATGAAATCGCACTCTACGAGGCGGCCTACAAGCGGCGTCTCCCGGTCATGGTCAAGGGGCCGACCGGGTGCGGCAAGTCCCGCTTCATCGAATACATGGCCTGGCGCCTCGGCAAACCGCTGATCACCGTCGCCTGCAACGAGGACATGACCGCGTCCGACCTGGTCGGCCGCTACCTCCTGGACGCCACCGGCACCCGCTGGCTCGACGGCCCGCTCACCGTCGCCGCGCGCATCGGCGCCATTTGCTATCTCGACGAGATCGTCGAGGCCCGCCAGGACACCACCGTCGTCATCCACCCGCTGACCGACCACCGGCGCGCCATGCCGCTGGACAAAAAGGGCGAGGTCGTCACCGCCCATGCCGACTTCCAACTCGTCATCTCCTACAATCCCGGCTATCAGTCCCTGATGAAGGACCTGAAACAGTCCACCAAACAGCGTTTCTCAGCCTTGGTCTTCGACTACCCGCCGGCGGACCTCGAGACCCGGATCGTCGCCACCGAGACCGGCACCAGCCTGGAACTGGCCGCCGCCCTGGTCAAGATCGCCGCCGCCGCGCGCAACCTCAAAGGACATGGACTGGATGAAGGCATCTCCACCCGCCTCTTGGTCTATGCCGCCAATCTGATGGACGAGGGCATCCCGCCGCGCGAAGCGAGCCGCATGGCGCTGGTCGATCCCATTACCGATGATGAGGATATTCGCTCGACGCTGCATCATGCGATTGATGCGGTGTTTGCCTAACGAGTCAAACAAAGACTGCGAGCCTCGAACATCGCTTCGGCCACCACGAAGCGGCCATGGTTCGTAGAAGCTCCATGCTGGCGCTTTAAAGCGGCTGGAAGCGGCTTCTACGGCCGGACGATGATCAAGGCCAGATTGCGGATTGAAAAAGTTGTTCCAGAATCGCCACTTTCCTTGCAGCCCATATAAAGAGACTTTATTCTATTCAGCGAAATACGAGAATCAACTAGGGCTCTCCGGGATTTCCCGTGGAGCTTTACATTAACATTATCAATAAGATAGCGTGCCTCTTGAAAATTTACTGTCCCCTGTCATGGTCGGCACTGCGCACCGTAATACGTTGATTTTTCATGCATACAGCTTGTACCCGACAAGGTCCAATTGAATGCGCTGAAAGAGATGTCCAAGGTTAAGAATACCGTAACAACGTCGCTTGATGACTTTGATTTTATTGTTTAGTCCCTCGTAACTACTCAGGTCTATCCAAGCGCATGAAATATCGAGATATTGACTTGGCGCGACGGACTCTCGACGGACTACGGCAACAGGGCGACGCTATGAACATCAATACGTTACAAAGTTGTTGCGATGAGTGTGCGAAAGTCGAAACTCGCTAACAAACTGTACTAATTGACGTTTTCACGAAATCGCCTACCTGAGTAGTTACAGTCCCTCCACAAATCCACTGTTATGTCGCCCAACGAAGTAATTGGTAATTTCAT
>JACDZG010000178.1 GCA_013426805.1 Chromatiaceae bacterium | reverse complement strand
CCTGGCGCCGCTCGCGCCAGCCCTTGAGGGCCTCGCTGATGGTCGTATAGGACCCTCCCCCCAACTCCCGGCGCACCGCGGCCAGGGTGGGCGACTCACCCCGCTCGGCCAGGGCCTCGGCGGTGGCGGTGATCTGCTCGGGTGTAATTGCCATTTCTGTTGCCTTCTGTTGTATGTTGTAAGATGTAGTATAGTACAAAATACTACATACTACAAAGACAGGCGAAGGGCTACAATGCAGATACAGAACAGCGGGGATCTCGGGATGTTGCGGAAACTGCTGCGCGGGTGGTCATCGCCTGACCCTCTACGGGGCGCCAAAACGGCCCCTAGGGCGCTCCGCACCCCGGGGCCTTGCCTTGGGGTCAGGGAGCGGGACGAATCGCCTCACGGTGCATAGCCTCACCCAGAAGGCGACCTATCTTGCTGGCCCGGTGGATCGCCTCCGCGACCCCCGCGGCAGCGGCGAGGCTCAACTGATCCTGTCGGGTAGCGGCTTCGGCCTCGCGTGCGTGCTCGGCCAGGCACCGGGCGGATTCCTCGGCAATGCAGAGCCAGCGGTGTAGGGCGTCGCCCAGGTGCTCGGACGGATCACAGATGGCCTCAGCAAACACTTGCTGCGCGAGGGCTTCACGGGGGGTTGGGGTGGTCATGGTGCCGATCTCCAAGAGTGGGGAGGATCGGCCGCAGGGACGGGGCAGGGGCACGGGAGCCCGCCGGCAGCAGAGCCGGGAGGGTATGATTGTCGCGCCGGTGCAAAGCCGTAACAGCGGCCTAGCTTCGTCCCGGGGGCGCGGTCAACGCCACCGGGAACGGCACAAAGATACGCCCGCCCGCGTGCTGATTCCAGCCCTCCCCTTGCTCGGCGCAATGTCGACAGAAAATGCGCCGGCACAGATGCTTTTTGCCCGGCGCCGACCCGGCTGCGGCTGGTTTTTCTGTCACAGTGTCGACACTTCCCCCCTTCTTTCCCTACTGCCCTCCGTCCTGCTAAACCTCTTCGTCTTGGGCCTTTCAGACGGCTCCGAGCTTGCTGGTAGGCGATGACCTTGCAGCACCTTCCTCCTGGCGTAAAACCTCTTCGGGGCCTCTCAGCGGCTTTGTGGTTCGCTGTAGGGCACTGAGCTTGCCGCCCCTCCGTCCTGCTAAACCTCTTCGTCTTGGGCCTCTCAACCGCTCCAAGGCTTGCTGACGGAGTGGGGGTCTTGCTGCCCCTCTCCCGATGGCTAGGTTACCCACAGGGCGCGCCTTTTTAATCTTGTTTTTTCCTGTTTATAAGGCCGATTTTCGATTATAGATCATGGCTTTAGACCCCCCTATTGTGCCCTAGACCGGGTTTAATGTGCCCTAGACCGGGTTAATGTGCCCTAGACCGGTCACTATCCACAGCGGCGCAACGCCAAATGTGCCACAATCCTAAGAGGCACAGTAACCCGGAAGTTGGCACATATGGCGGGCACAGTCACGGTGCTTGATCGCACGTCAGAGCGCAAAATCAAGGCCCTTGAACCAGAGCATCCCCCAGGGGATCACAAGATCACGATGAGCAACGCCCTGACCAGGGCCGCGCACAACTTGAGCTTGCCCGAGAAACGCATCGTCCTTACGGCCGCTGCCAAACTCGACAGTCGCACCCGTCCCGCGCCTGGCGTGGTGCCCGTAACGAAGATCACGGCCGCCGAGTACGCAGAAACGTTCGGCTTAGACCCAACGACAGCGTATGAACAACTCAAGGATGGAACCAAGGAGCTTTACCAACGGTCAATTACGTTCTTTGAAGCTGCCCACCGACGCCGCGGTAAGGCACTCGCCCAAACACGGGTAACAATGCGCTGGATCGGCCGCGCGAAGTACCACGATGGAGAAGGCTGGGTTGAGGTTCACTGGTGGCATGAAGTATTGCCACATCTGACCGGTCTTCGCCGACAGTTCACGACATATCAGCTTCAACAGGCAAGTGCCTTAAGGTCCGTTTACTCTTGGAAGCTCCTTGAATTATTGATGCGTTTCCAGTCCAGCGGGTGGGCCGAATACACCATTGAGGACTTCGCAGAAGCTATGGAAGCGACTGAAAAACAGCGAGCTAATTTCGCTGCTATACGTCGTAAAATCATTGAGCCAGCGGTCAAGGAACTGACGGCAAAAGATGGCTGGGTCATCGAGTGGAAACCAATCAAGGCCGGGCGCCGAGTCGTATCGCTTCGGTTCGATTTCGAGCGTCACCCGCAGGGCCGCCTTGCTCTGGACGAACCGAAACAACCCAGCGGAAAGCTACCGTTGGCCCTTGACGAAACAAAACCAACGACGAAGCTTGATAAGCCGCGGAGCCCCCCCGCAGAGTGGGACGAAACAAAAGCGCGGCTGATTCGGCATGAATGAAAACGAGGAGACAAAAGTATGACGACCTTTATTCTTGACACCCTGGCCTATTCAGAAACTCTCAAAGCTGGCGGTTTCAGCGAACAGCAAGCCGCAACGCAGGCCCGCGCACTGGCTGAAATACTCGACCGGCAAATGGCGACCAAGGCCGAAATTAACGAGCATGAAAACAACCTGCGGCGCGATATTCGCGAATCAGAACTGAGATTAGAAGCGAAGCTGGCCGAGACGAACACACGCATTGCTGAGGTTAAGGCGGACCTGACTCGCTGGGTTATTGGTGCAGGTTTCCTTCAGACAACTATTGTTGTCGCCGTCTTGATGAAGGTAGCAAAGCTGCTTTAGTTGTCTGAACCCATCACCTGGTTTCGCACGTTTGAAATCCCCTGAATGAAACCTCAAAACCATCGGAGAACACAAATGCACATAGTTTGTAATATCGCCGCATTTCTACTCGGTGGCATTAATTCCTATGCCAAGTGGGTAGAGTACAACACAGGGAGCCGCTTCGAGGCTTTCCTGTTTTTGGTCGCCCCGGCTATCTTTGTCGGCGTTCTGTTGCGATTCTTAATCGCCGCTCCGTAGGTCCTGCTTGTCATGCCGCGGTAAGACTGCCGCGACACCTTCCGGCCTGGCCGCTCCTGCGCGGCTGCCGCTTCCAGCGAGGGCCACCCTCGGCCCTGGCTCTAGTCTTCTTGGTTCCCCTCCAGGCCCCTCGTTCGCTCTTGAAGACGGCGGTAGCCGTCCAGCCCCGCAGGGCAGGCCCGTCGAGCGCAGCGAGTAAGGGGAGCGAAGTAGGACCGCCCCCCTCGGGGGGTGGGCCTACTTCGCATATCCTGCCCTTCCTTCGCTAGACAAAAGTTGACCAAAGATTCGTTGCTCCCCCGACCAAAGTTGACGAAAGGCGCTTTTTCTCGCCGATCCTCAAGACCAAAGGTGCAGGAAAGTCGCTAGAAGCTGACTAAATCCGACCTGTCTCAGACCTCCCTTGCTTGGATCTCAACGTCGTTCGTCTGCGCCAAATCCAGCGGTAGAGAATAACAGTGGGTCACATTACGCTCTGTTTCGTTATGAGGTATGGAATAGTTTAGCTAACTACTGAGACAGCAAATAAGAGTGGTTGACGCCAGGAGTTAAAGCGGTGTTGACTTTTCCGGCATTAAGGGTACGCTTTCCGAATCTATCAATAAAACGGTGCAACTTACGATGCGTAAGACCCCAAGTTTAGCGGCTAAAGTGTCGGCCTCAACCTTAGCTGTCTCGGTCTGGCTGGCAATTGGAAACCAGACGCTGGCAGGTATCCCCGTTATTGACGCGGGGAATTTGACACAGAATGTCGTCACCGCCGTGGAACAAGTGGCTCAGACCTTGAAGCAGGTCGAGCAATACACGGCCCAACTGCGCGAACTCGAAACGCAATATCAGCAATACGCGACCCAGATTCAGCAATACGAAAATATGGTGCAGAATACCGTCGCACCGGCGGCCTATATCTGGAATCAAGCGCAATCGGTAATGACCCAATTGCGCGGCGCTACCGACACCTTGAGCTATTACCGCAACCAGGTCGGCAGCGTTGACGGCTATTTGGCTAAGTTCCAGGACGCGAACTATTACCGCAATTCGCCCTGCTACTCGGCGGCGGGATGCTCAGCGGAAGACATGGCTCGGTTGAATCGGGACGCGGATAATCTCGGATCGGAAGCCCAGAAGAAGGCCAATGATGCGATGCTCAAGGGCATTGAGCAACAGCAAGATGCGCTCGTCACTGACGCATCCCGGCTTGAGCAATTGCAGGGCAACGCGACAACCGCGCAAGGGCAAATGGAAGCGATTGGTTACGCTTCGCAAATCGCCGGCGAACAAGCGAATCAATTGCTTCAAATCCGGGGCCTATTGGTAGCGCAACAGAACGCTATCGCAACGAAGATGCAGGCGGACGCGGACAAAGAAGCGAGGTTGCAAGCGGGGGATGAACAGTTCCGCCGCGGCACTTTCCGGGCGAGTTCTGGGCAAGGGTACTAAAGGGGGAATATGATGAAAAACCGTATGAAGGTCGTCTTACTCATTATCGCTTCGCTCTGCGCGGCCTGCTCACCGGACGCGCACCAGGAGCCGGCGAATACAACAGCCATCCAACCAACGGTCAATGACCAGAACTGCAAACGCGAACATATAGCAACGCTTGACCCCAGTATTCGCACGAAGTTTGCGGATGCGTGTTTCCGGCGCGGCACCTTCAAACCGAGTTCGGGACAAGGGTATTAGGAGGAATAGCGATGAGGCACTATCTGAAAGCTGTTGTTGCGGTAGCGGTGGTTGGATTGGCACTCTGCGCATGGGATGCACATGCAGAGGTCGATAGTGCCGATTTGCTTGATGCTGTCGGCGTGCAATATCGCGATGCTCTAATAACCTGGAACGAGTCTAACCGCGCGATTACAAACGCAGCTACGCGGTTGTTTTGGGCGCTGACGATGATTTCCATGATCTGGACGTTCGGCCAGATGGTACTGAAAAACGCGGACATCGGCGAATTTTTTGCTGAATTCTTCCGGTTTACCATGTTCACGGGGTTCTATTGGTGGCTGCTAATGAACGGCCCAAGATTCGCCACGTCAATAATTGATTCAATGCGACAACTCGGAGGGGAGGCAACGGGCCTCAACACAACTCTATCTCCGTCGAATATCGTAGATGTGGGATTCGCCATCTTTGATCGGGTCGTAGATCAGTCGTCGTTCTGGAGTCCTGCGAACAGTACCGCGGGAATTATTCTCGCGGCCGTTATCCTTGTCGTATTGGGCTTAGTAGCAATAAACATGCTGATTATGCTAATAGTGAGTTGGATACTCGCATATGCTGGCGCTTTCTACCTGGGGTTCGGCGGCTCTAAGTGGACTAGCGATATGGCAATAGGATATTTCAGAACAGTGCTTAATGTCGGCACTCAACTCTTTGCGATGGTGGTTATTGTCGGCCTAGGAAATAGGTTTCTTTCCGACTACTACGCGCGGCTAAGCCAAGAGGCAAGCATCAAGGAACTTGCCGTTGAGCTTATTGCGTCCGTGGTGCTGCTCGCGCTGATTCAAAAAATCCCGCCTCTGCTCGGCAATCTCGCCTCTGGTGGCGGCGCGCACGGGTTGGGCGCCGGGTTGGGCGCTGGTTCTGTTGCACGCGGTGCGATGGGAGTGCAATCGTCTGTTCAGACAGCCGGCCAGGCAATCAGCGTGGCGGGGGCCGTCGCGGGCGCGGGGATGGCCGGGGCACTGGGTGGCGCGTCGGCGCTGATCGCGGCGGTCAAGGAGGGGGCCGCGAACACCGCGGCGGGTAAAGACATCGGGTCAGCGGTTGGGGGCTCGTTGGCGAGCCTGGGGACCTCGGCGCAAGACTTCCTCGCTGGCGGTGGATCGGGTTCGGCCTCCAGCGGTGGCGGTCGCTCACTCGCGGAACAGATGGGCATGGGGATGCAAGGCGGTACGGCTGCGTTGGCGGCCTCGGGAGCGTCCAGCGGCGGGGGGAGCGCCATCGGCACACGGGGAGGCGATCAGTCGCCACGACAGGGGGCGGGGGGCGGGGTTGGGGGTACGTCCGGGGGCGCTGGGGCCAGCCAGGGAGGGCAATCCGGATCAGGTAAGGACGCCAAGGGGAGCGGGGGGAGATCCACCGGCACCCCGGCCGGCGGCACCAGCGGCAGCGGGAACGGCCAAAGCCCGGGCATGGGTGGCCTGGCCCGCGACGGTCAAGGCGCGGTCGTGGGATCGACGGGGCGCGGCGCTGGCACCGGCAGTGCGGGGAGTGGGGGCGGTGTCCTCGGGACCGTGGCGACGGGGGGCCGGATCACGGCGGATGCGGCGGCAAACCTTGGGGCGGGGGTCTACGACTTCGGCATGGAGAAGGCGACGAACGCGATTGCGGCGGCGAAGGAGAATATAGGCCGGGCAATAGATCGCACTTGGGGCGGCCAGATTGCCGCGCAAATCCACGAACGTGGAGCCCGGGGACGCGGTGAGTCAGGGTCGGATGAGTCGGACGTGTTCGATGGCAACTCGCTTTCGGCGGCGGCGTCACGAGATACAACAGTCGATGCTGCGGCGGAAATCGCGGCATTTCGAGACCGGGGGTAAACAGTGAACAGGTTTGTTACTCTCGCGCTGCGCGCAGTCGCTTATGTGGTGGTGCTGCAATACCGATACGCAGAATGGCTTATCAATTCACCGTCCGAAGTAAATCCCGCGACCAATCGGAGCCCGAAAGCGGAGCGGACAATGTATCCGTTGGTGCTGGCGCTCGCGGTGTTCCTGTTCTCCGTGCAATGGCCTCATATTTTCGGCTGGCGCGCCGTAGTGCTATCGGGCCTCGCGCTGATCGTCACGGGATATTTCGCGGTCGTGGTGATACGCGACGTTTACGCCCAGCCGAAAGAGTGAGTGCGCCAAGCCACCGCGGGCTTTTGCCGGTGAGTGCGAACGCTCCAACTGGCGTGGAGCGCGAGCGGATGCAGGCCATTGTTTGTTGATGCTGAAACACTATGCTTGGGGCACTCAGGAAGAGCGCTCGCAAAGCGGGTCGCAAGACCAAGGAAATCACGGCCTTGGTCGGGTGCTCTTTCCGCGGCAGTAATGCCGCGGCCTCATTGAAGTAGGCTTGCCGTTGTCAAATTCGGGTCGAACCTCAGCTTTCCGCGGCAGTAATGCCGCGGCCTCATTGAAGTAAGACGGTTCTCAACATCGCGGGTCAATTACTCGCGCTTTCCGCGGCAGTAATGCCGCGGCCTCATTGCGACCTGAAAGTCACCCGGCCGGGGGCGGTGTGGTCCGGCGCCGTGTCGGGGCCTTCTTCACGGGTACGGCGGCGGCCGGCGCGGTGGGCTCCAGGAGCAGGGCCGGCGCGGTGGCCTCGGCCTGGGTGCCGATCGGCCCGGCCTGTACTGCGGCGATGATGGCGCGCAGATCCGCGACGTGGGCCGCCCGCTCGGCGAGGGTGGCCACCTCCAAGCGCAGGGCCTCGGCCGCCCGCTCGGCGGCGGCCTGGGCCTCCTGTGCAGCCTCGAGGGCCTCGGTGGTGCGGTCGGCCCTGGCTTCGGCCGCACTGGCGCGCCCCTCGGCTTCCGTGGCCTCCTGTCGCGTCCTGTCCAGGGTCCCGCTCAGACGGGCGCGCTCAAGCTCTGACGCTGCCACCTGCCCCCGCTGGGCCTCCAGGTCGGCCCCCAGGGCATCGATGCGCCGGGCGCGTTCCTGGGCCTCGCCGTGGGCCTCCTGGAGTGCAGCCCGCGCCTGGTCGCGCTCGGCCTCGATGCGGGCGCGGGCCTCGCGCAGATCCTCAAGCTGACCCCGCAGGGCCTCAAGCTGCCCGCGCACCTGGCCCAACTCCGCGGCCGTCTCGCCGGCCTGTCGGCGTAGCTCCCGAAGGTCCGCCTCCAGGGCCTCGCCGCGGCGGCCCCGTTCTTCGGCCAACGCCCGCTGTTCGCGCGCCTCGGCCCGCGCCTGGTCGTGTCCCTGGCGCTCTTGGGCGAGGTCCGCCGCGGCCTGGTCACGCTCGGCGCGGGCCTGATCCAGATCCCGGCTCACCTGGTCGGCGAGCTCGACCGCCTCTCTCCGCTCCCCCTCGTTGCGCTGGCGCTCGATGTCCAGGGCCTCACGCTCGGCCGCGAGTTGGGCCGCGTGCTGCCGCGTCGCCTCGGTCCACACCAGGGCGCCAGCCTGGGCAAGGGCCTCTTGCACCCGTGCCGGTACCTGCACCGTCTCGGCCCGCGCCTGGGTGACCTGGCGCCGCTCGCGCCAGCCCTTGAGGGCCTCGCTGATGGTCGTATAGGACC
>JACDZG010000177.1 GCA_013426805.1 Chromatiaceae bacterium | reverse complement strand
ACCGGACGGGTCGGCGGCCGAGCCCGACGGCCAGCCCCGGGAGGCCGGCGCCGCGCTGGACCTGGCCATCGAGACCATGCGCCGGGCCAGCAACATGACTTTCATGCCGACCCTGTACCTCGCCCGCGCCCTCCACCGCCGCACCCAGGGCGACCCGACCGGCGCCCGCGCCGACCTGGAGGCCGCGGTGTGCCTGGCCACCCCGTCCGGCATGAGGACCGATCTTGCCGAGTGCGCCCTGCTGGCCGGGCACCTGGATCTGGACCGGGCACTGGACCACGTCGCTGCCCCGGATGCGGTCCCCGACGCGGCGAAGCACTGGACCCAGGCCGACCGTCTGATCCGCGAGACGGGCTATCGTCGCCGCGAGGCCGAGCTGCACCTCTTGGAGGCGCGCCTGAAGCACCACCAGGCCCGCCCCGCGGAGGCCAGCGCCGCACTCGCCCGTGCCGAGTCGGCGCTGCGCGCACGCGAGCAGTGGGGCCTATGGCCGCAGCTCGTCCAGGTTGCCGCCGAGCTTGGGCTCCCCGCGCCGGTCATGGACCCCTGAGGCCGTGCCGTCCCCTGTCGGATCTGCGGTCGCGGTAGGACCATGTGGACCTGCCGGATGAACTGCCGGCCCCCACGAGGAGCCGACACCGGAGGACGCCCTGGCCGCCTGCCTGCCGCGGACGTTGGCGGAGTTGTCGGCAGAGGACCGTGAGACGCTGACTTTGTTCGACTTGGAGGGGTTGACCCAGGAGGCCTATGCCCAGTTCAAGGGCCTGAGCCTGCCTGGCGCCCAGTCACGGGTGCAGCGGGCGCGCAAGCGCCTACGTGATCGCGTGGATGAGGTCGGGCAAGGTGGCCCGCGTTTCCTGAAGGTTGACGATTGGCATGGTCGCTATCCTCTTTTATGCACTTCCATTCCGAATTGAAGCGCATCAGGCGGCTTCCTGGGACAGGGCGACGATCCGGTCGCTCGCCAGCACTGCGGCATATTGCAGCGCCGCCTGAATATCTTCCTCCTCGATTCGATATCCCTCTCGAATCGCCTGGTACGATTCACCCTCCGCCAGATTATCGAGGATAACCGACACCATGACGCGCGTGCCTTTGACGCACACCTTACCGTGACAGATATTGGGGTCGGAGCTGAGTCGATCTTGCCAGTTCATGGGGTTATCCGGTCTGTGAGTTATTGGTTCAACTCTATGCACCAGTCCTTTCTCGGGCAATTGCCTGCCGATTGAGGACCAATGGCGAAGAATACGCTTCTCGTTGAGCCAGTTAAAGCGCGTCGCCGACGCAAGTGGCGGGCCCTTGTCCACGTCCGCCATGCCCCTGGGATGTTCAACCGCGCCTTCGCCAACGCCAGGGTTCTGCTGGTGGCCATGGGCTCCCTGCGGTGGGAGGCCCTCGATCGGTTGCAACCCGCCGCCGCCGGCTGGACCATCGTCGTCGCCCTGATGGGCTTGCCCATGACGGGATCTGCATCCTTTTGCCTTCACGTTCGTCTCCTTACCATGTGGCGGGCAATTTGCCACCTTCCGTGACCCCGATGAAGGAGCTGATCTATGATCCAAGTCAACACATTGGCCGGGTGCGCCGCGCCACCGGCTTAACCGTGGTCACGCTCGTCCTGGCCGCCCTGCTGACCTTCGCCCTGACCACGCTCTTCAGCATGGCCGGGGTCGGTGCGGCGCTGATCCTGATCCCGGTCTTTCTGGCGTTCGGGATCGAACTGCAGACGGCCATGGCCACCGCCCTGCTGCTCAACGCGGTGGGGATGACGGTCGCCTCCATCACCTTCGTGCGCAAGGGGCTGGTGGAGTGGCGACTGGTCCTGCCGATGCTGGTGCCGGCGGTTGGGCTGTCGCCGCTCGGGGTCTGGGCTGCCCACGGGATGGATCGCAGCCTGCTGTTGTGGCTGTTCGTGGGCTTTCTGGTCTTCGCCGCGGGCATGATGGTGTTGTACCAACCCAAGCCGCGCGAGACCCGCGCCTCCCTGGCGGCGACCCTGGCGCTGGGGTTGCCGGTGGGCGGAGCGGCCGGCTTCATCGGCGGTCTGCTCGGGGTGGGCGGCGGCAACGTGATCGTCCCGGCCCTGGTGGCATCCGGTCTGGAGCCCAAACGGGCCTCGGCCAGCGCGTCATTCGTCGTGATCTTTGCCTCGATCAGCGGCTTTCTGGCCCATGTCCAGGTCGCCCGGATCGACACCGCTCTGCTCGGCGTCACCGCGCCGGCGACGATGGCCGGCGCGGCCTTGGGTGCCTGGCTGGCGACCGAACGGCTGTCGGCCGGGCAGTTGAAGTGCGCCATTGCCCTGGTCCTGATCGCGGTCGCCGCCAAGACGGCGTGGGATCTGCTCTGGCCTTGATGCGGTACTGATACGACTAAAGCGCCGACCCTTTCGATGAACAATTCATTCATGAATCAGGAGCCGAACATAAACGCTGATCGTCACACCCCACCGGGCGAGACCCACCTCTGCATCCCTTGTTTGGGCTATGATCGCTGAGCGCTGCCGTCCGACCGAGACTCCCGCCATGAACCCGGAAATCGTCCCCACCGCCGACACCCACGCCTTGCGCCCCTGGCTCTGGGGCCTGCCCCTGGCTGCCGGCCTCTGGGTGGTGGTCTATTGGCATCTCTCCGATCTGGCCGACCTGCTGGTGTCGGCCGTGGGACTGTCGCGCGCGACGCACTGGGGCGAGGCGACCCACTTCTTCCTCTACGACACCCCGAAAGTCCTGCTGCTGCTGACCGGCATCGTCTTCCTGATGGGGGTCATCCAGACTTTCTTCGCCCCGGAGCGCACCCGGGCGCTGTTGGCCGGGCGGCGGCTGGGGATCGGCAACGCCATGGCGGCGAGTCTGGGGATCGTGACCCCCTTCTGCTCCTGCTCGGCGGTGCCGCTGTTCATCGGCTTTCTGTCGGCCGGGGTTCCGCTGGGCATCACCTTTTCGTTTCTCATCGCCGCGCCGATGATCAACGAGATTGCACTCGCCCTGCTGCTGGGCCTCTTCGGCTGGCAGGTGGCGGCACTCTATCTGGGGATGGGGCTCCTGATCGCGATCGTCGCCGGGCTCATCATCGGCCAACTGAAGATGGAGCGCTATCTGGAGGACTGGGTGCGTGCCATCCACCAGGGTGCGGCGGCGGCCCCCAGTGACACGCCTTACACCTGGGTCGAGCGCTTTGAAGCCGGTTGGCGCCATGTGCGCGAGATCGTCGGCAAGGTCTGGCCCTATGTGCTGGTGGGCATCGGGCTCGGCGCGGCCATCCACGGCTTCGTGCCGCAGGACTTCATGGCGAGCTTCATGGGCCGCGATGTCTGGTGGGCGGTGCCCGCGGCGGTGGTGCTCGGGGTGCCCATGTACACCAATGCGGCGGGGATTTTGCCGATCGTCGAGGCCTTGATCGGCAAGGGGGCGGCGCTCGGCACCACGCTCGCCTTTATGATGAGCGTCATCGCGCTCTCTGCGCCGGAGCTGCTGATTCTGCGTAAGGTGCTCAAGTGGCCACTGATCGCGACCTTCGTCGGGGTGGTGGCGGCCGGCATCCTGCTGGTGGGCTATGTGTTCAATCTTGTTCTGTGAGGCGTTACATCATGAAAACCATCAAGGTCCTGGGTTCCGGCTGCCGTAACTGCCTGACCACGGCGCAATTGATCGCGGAGGTCGCCAAGGCCAAGGGGGTCGACATCGCGTTGGAGAAGGTCGAGTCGATGGCCGAGATCGTGAGCTTCGGGGTCATGTCAACGCCGGGCGTGGTGATCGATGGCCAAGTGGTCCACGCGGGCGGCGTGCCGGATCGCAAGAAGATCGAGGGCTGGCTCGGCTGAGGCTAATCGCCGGCAGGTTGGCGGGTGTATGATCAAGGCCAACAGATCGTGCCTAGTCCTTTGTCACAAAACGCATGATGGAGCACCCGATGTCCGCGAATCCGCAATCGTCGTTCGATGCACTCAGCCTTGAGAGTTGGGAGGAGAGCGCGCTGGACCGCACGGAAGCAATCACCGACAACTTCAACGAGCAGGCACGAGGGGATACGGTGGGGCAGTCCGAACAGGAGGCCGCGTATGGCTCGTCGTCGGACTCGGGGTCCGGCCAGGCATCGGCCGCCGCCGCGGGCCTGGAACGGGAGCCTTACGAAGATGAAGCCGCATACGACACAGCCGACGAGGCGACACAGGAGGCGGATTACGACGGCGGCTATGATGGGCCGGGCCTGTAGACAGGTGCAATGGCGCGCGGGCATTTGAATAGGATGGCCAGACAGTGGGCGAGGCTATCCCTACGAAGCATCGCCGGTCGACCCCGCAAGGCTTCAAGCCCCATTCCGCTGCGACCTGAGAGTCATTGCTTGACGGCTTATTTCATCGAGACTCCGCCTTCACATCGTCGGGATCTTATCTCCGCGATGATTTCGCGTGCAGTCATGTCCCGGAACAGGCTGTCGCGATCGGCAGTATCGTCACCACTCCCGGCACGAAATTGATTCAAAAAAGAAAAGATCGACCGGTGCTTATGCGGCCTGCAATAGGAATTCGACCTTCACGGCGTCGAACGGAAACGCGACACGGTCTCCGGGTGCATGACTGAGTACACCGGCCTTGAGTAGTGCAGTGACGTCGGCTTGAACGTCCTTCGTGTCCCGCCCAACGCGGTGCGCCGCCTCGGGGATGGACATGGGACCAGCGCCGCACAATGCCTTGAGAAGCTCCCAGCGTTTTGCGGTCAGTACCTCCCAGAGCAGTTCCGGGGTCGCGAAACCGATACGGGCCTCGGTCTCCGCGCGCCCGGTCTCCATGGCGCGCGTTGCATCAGCCAAGGTTTCTTTGAGAGAACGCACTTCAAGGATGACGGTTTTCATGATTCCACCTCGCCACGTCGGCGTCAAAGTCGGACATCAGACGATCCGGTGTCAGAAAGACATAAGGCTCTTCGGTCGTTTCGGTGTGCCGATGATCGCCCTTGCCCCGTTCGTTGTCATACCGCAGCACGCAGCGATCATCGACGACATATGCGAGCCGGTACTTGAATAAATGAGTCGACGGTATAACCGGCGCTGGAACTTGCCAGATCATCACTTCGACGAATGCGTCGGCGGCAATGGCGACTCGGCGGCGAATGAGAGGATGGGCTTCCATCTTGGAGACCGTGGTCTGTCGCTCATTCGTCGAATCGCCGAAGATAAGGAGTAACTACGGCGATCAAAGCGCTTCGGACGGGGCGAATGCCCCGTCCGGCTTGAAGAGGCTTCAAGCCCCATCCCGCTGCGACCTGAGAGTCATTGCTTGACGGCTTATTTCATCGAGACTCAGGTCTTCGTCCAGCGCTTGTCTCCATGCGGTGTAATCAAAAGGCTGTCTTTGGATCAGTGCGACAAACCGCTCCGCTTCGATGTCGCCCAGATATTGCGCCAGGACGCGCAGGCCCTTGGCCCTTATCTCGGTGTCTGTGATCATGGGAAGACCTCTTTGATGAAGCCGATCGGGTCGGTGACGCGGATGCCTGAAATCAACGCAGCCCGCTTGAGGATGCCGTCATCGGTCGTCAGAAAGAACCCCGCACCGGCATGGACGTCCGGGAAAGGCTACCGTCTATTTCAACACCGACGTCGCTTTCGTTCCAGCAGTACTCCGTCCATTCATCAACGTTGCCATGCGTCTCATAGAGGCCCCAAGGGTTAGCCGGTAGGCTTCCCACCGGGACAGTCTGGTTGCGGCTCGGACTTGTTGGTCCGCCGCCGTAGTCGTATTCGCTGTTGTAGTTCGCGTGGTAGGGGGAGATCGTCTCGCCAAAGTGAAAAGGGGTCATCGTCCCGGCCCGGCAGGCGTATTCCCACTCCGCCTCGGAGGGCAACCGATAGGTCTGGCCGGTCTGCGCGGACAGCCACCAACAGTAATGCACGGCGTCGTCCCAGGATACATTGATGACCGGGCGGCGACCGCGTCCCGAGCCCTTTTCGTCTTTCGGCTTTTCCCGTCCGGCGGTTGCGCAAAAGACATCGTATTCGTCAAAGGTGACGGCATAGCGCCCGATGGCGAAGGGTCGGGAGAAGGTCACCTGATGTTGCGGACCCTCGTTGTTAGTCCGCCAATTCTCACTCTCCGGCGAGCCCATGATAAAGGAACCGGCGGGTATAACGACCATCTCAGGCGGCGCCATGGTGACGGTGATCTCGCTCGCATTCTCAGGCGCGACGGGTATGGAACACTTGACCCCCGCCCCGGCGATTGAGTTGCTGGCCTTGGCGATGCTGTCCATCCGACCCAGGTTGGCGAATTCGTCGATGCAGAACAGCACGCGCTGGCCGTTCTTGCCGAGCCCCTGGCGTTCTTGCAGGCCGCCGAGCAGTATCTCGATCATGGCGCGCAGCCAGCGGTCGAGCGGGTCGTAGCTGTGCTCGGGCAGGCAGAGGAAGATGCTGACGGACTGGTCCTTGACGTCCTCGACCCGGAAGGTGCGCGGCCAGGCAGCGCCCGCGGTGGCGGCGCTGACGGTGTTGACGATGCCCTGGTCTTCCAGGAAGCGCAGATGCTCGACGGCGGAACTGCGCACGCTCTCGAAATAGCGCACATGCCGGGTGCTGGACTGGAGCATGTCGCGGGCATAGCGGGCGATGGCGCTATGACAGGCCGGGTTGTGCTCCATTTGCAGCAGCAACAGCTTGTACGGGTCGTAGCGTTTAGGCGCCTCCCCCGGCTTGGCCTTGGCATCCGCGTTGAGCGCGGCGGCCCGGCGGTAATGGCCCTCGGTGACCAGGTCGCGGACGGTGAGGATGTCCCGCCGCAACCCTTGGGCCTCGATGTGTTTGGGTTCCGCGGTGACGACGTGCAGGATCACGCTCGCGACATAGGCCTTGCCTTTCCTGGCCCATTCGGCGGCCTCGCCGCTGTCCGGGATGCGGCAGATGGCGTTGGCGATGCGGTCCACCTTGGCGACCAGTTCGCCGTCGTTGGGGTCGAGCGCGGCCAGCAGGTTGAAGTGTGCCCGCAGCCGATCCGGGACCTGAGCCGTGCCGAGCGGATCGAGCACCTAGACCGCCTGCCCCATCCCGTCGCAGAACGCGTTGCCGTCGCCGCGGCGCTCGGCGGCGATGGTCGCCTCCTCGCCCTCGGGGCCGACCGTGATCAGTGATCCGGGCCACAGCACCTGGTTGTTGACCATGAAGGCGCGGCCCTTGCCGGAGCGGGTCTCGGCGCAGACGAAAACATGGCGGTCGTCCTGATAGCCGATGGCGCGATCTGGGTCGTGCGGGCAGCGACCGAGCCAGATGGCGCCTTGCCGGTAGCGGTACTTCTCGGCGACATAGAGCGGGTCGGCCCAGCGGGCGTGGGCGAGGGTGGTGCCACGGTGGCCGTTGGTGGACTTGAGGTCGCTGGTCATCGTGGGTGCGTCCTTATAGGGTTGGTCTGCGATCGATGCCTCTAACCCGGGCGGGTCGAGGGACCCTGCCGAATTCCTTATGGCGCTGGGCTGTATCCACGGCAGTGGCCAATGGCTTATAAGCAAGGTCGGGCTCGCTGACCAATGCACCGGCACTGAGCACCTGGCGTGCGCCCGCCAGTGGCAGGCCAAGCGCAAAGGGTACGGCGGGGGCCTGAGGTAGGCAAGGGGGTGCTGAGAGACCGGGTGAGCCCGAGGTCTGGACGCCCTCTGTACGATGCCGCACAGAGTGCGCCCGCGCTGGTGTTTAGTGTGGCGTGGCAGTGCTGGAAGACTGCTCCTTCGCCGCGCCGCCGCCAGCCATGTTGGCGGCGCACGGTCGTCATGACTGACCATGGCGCAACCATGGCAACACCCCGGAGTGAGACGATGACACACCCTATCCGTACCCTTTCACTCGGCGCGACTCTCATCATCGCGTGTGCCGCCTGGTCCGTGGGCGGGGCGGCGCAGCCCGCGCCGCCGCCGGGCCCCATGAACTTCTCCGCGATGGACAAGAACGGCGACGGCGCCGTGACCGCGCAGGAGTTCGCCGCCGCCCACGGCGAGCAGATGGCGGCCCGTGCGGCCCAAGGCGCCCCGATGCGCGGCGCCGCCAACGCCCCAAGCTTCGGCGACGTCGACCAGAATGCTGACGGCAAGATCACCCCGGCCGAATTCGACGCCTGGCGTCAGGCACGGATGCAGGGCCGCCCGGGGATGGGGTCCGGCATGGGCGCGGGTCCTGGTCCGGGTCATGGGTCCGGCCCCGGCAACTAGGTCCCTGCGGGCAGTCAGGCCCTTGCAGCCTGTCGGACTTTAGGCGATTTCCGAATAAGACGCTATCAAGAATCAAGCT
>JACDZG010000041.1 GCA_013426805.1 Chromatiaceae bacterium | reverse complement strand
TGTCGACGGTTACCGCTGTATTTTAAGCTACCTCATCAGTTTCGATCGCACCCGGACCGCTCACCGCTCGCGCTGGATGCTCCCGATGATTTTCAGGCGCGGGTCAGTCGGCGTCCGGACCTCACCGCTCCTGTCGCGCCCAGGCGACAATACTCCGAGTGTCCATGGCACCCGCGGTTCGCCGCACCTCGGCCCCGCCCTTGAACAAGGCGAGCGTCGGGATACTCCTGATCCCCAATCGCGCGGCCAGCGCCTGCGCTTCCTCGGTATTGACCTTCACGAGCCGGAACGCGGGTTCCAGGGCACGCGCCGCCGCCTCGAACGCCGGCGTCATCGCGCGGCAGGGGCCGCACCAGGGTGCCCAGAAATCCACCAGCAGGGGCACATCGCTGCGGCTGAGATGGCGGGCAAATCCGGCCTCATCCAAGGCCACCGGCTGACCCGCAAACAACGGTTGATGACACTGGCCGCACTTGGGGTCCGCCCCCAGGCGCGCCGCCGGCACCCGGTTGACCGCGTCGCAGGCCGGGCAGATCACATGGAGACTCTCGGACATCGGAGTAACCTCACACTTCAGCACTGATCGTAAAACCTCGTCCCTGAGTCAGGATACTACAGCAACGCGGAAACCGCAGCGATCTCCCGGCGGGGTTTGTACGCCAGCGCACCGACCCGCCCGACGGTCCAGCCTATAACACTATAGTCTCAGACGGATCTGAGCATCGGCACGCATCAATCGAACCTTTTTCGTCGACAGAGAGCACAATGATGAACCACCATACCAACATCCTGGCCATTGGTATCGCGATCACCGCCATGAGCGCGGTCCTAGCCACGTCGGCGCAGGCCCAAAACGGCGTGGTCGGCGGCCCCTTGCCGTTCGCGAGCTACGATCAGGACGGCAACGGCAACGTGACTGAGCAGGAGTTCGACCGGGTTTACACGCAACAGATCAGGGACCGTGCGGCGGCGGGGGCGCCCATGGGCGGGATCGCCAATACGACGACCTTCGCGACATTCGATCGGAACAGCGACGGGCAGATCACATCCGCCGAATTCGTCACTGTCCAACCGCCGCCGACGTCGGGTGGTCCAGGGACCATGGGCTCCGGCGTGCAAATGGGGCTCAGTGATGGCCGGGGGGCCGGTATGGCCGGGACGCTGCCCAGCTTTGTCGATCTCGATGAAAACCACGACGGCAGCATCGATCCATCCGAATTCAACGATGCTCGAGCGAATCGCGCCGTCGAGAAGTCACAGGAAGGCCTGCCGCTCGGCAGCCTGCGTAATGCTCCACCCTTCACTGCACTTGATCTCAATAGCGATCAACGGATCAGCCCGGAAGAATTCTACACCGTCCAGGCTCAGCATTCGCAGCCGGCGGCGCCGCAGCGCTGACATCAGTATCCATCCGCGACGCGCCTGACCCTGCCGCGGTCCGGCGGCGTGTCACCCGGTCTTCAGGAGTCGCCATGGGACGTCTGCGTCGCGGCGGCGACGGGAACGACCCGGCACATCGGACAGGTCGGCGCACTTGCTTGATTCCCCCCGTGATCGCGCCTACTTTGACGCAAACGTGTCGATCACCAAGCCTCGGAGTCACTCGTCATGGCCGATTCACCTTACGTCGTCACCGTCACCACCGCGAACTTCGAGTCGGTCGTGATCGATGGCTCCTACGACCGCCCGGTTCTGGTTGATTTCTGGGCCGACTGGTGTGCGCCCTGTCGGCAACTGATGCCGCTGCTGGCCAAGCTGGCCGACGCCTACGCGGGTAAGTTCCTCCTGGCCAAGGTCAACACCGAAGAGGAGCAGGCCCTGGCCGCGCACTTCGGCATCCGCAGCCTGCCGACGGTGCAACTGTTCATGTCCGGCCGGCCGGTCGATCAGTTCATGGGCGCCCTGCCGGAGTCCCAGGTGCGCGAGTTCCTGGAGCGGCACCTGCCCAAGCCATCCGACGGGCTCCTGGCCCAGGCGCAGGGCCTGATCGCTGCCGGTGATCTCAAGGGCGCCGCCGCGGTGATCAAAGACGCGAAGGTGCAGGAGCCCGGCAACCCGCGGATCGCGCTGGCCGAAATCCAACTCACCGCGGCCCGCGGCGACATCGCCGAGGCCACCACCCAGTTGGAGCGGCTGCCGCTCGAACTCGTCCAGGATCCGGAAGTGACTGCGCTACGCGGTCAACTGCGCTTCGCCGAGGCGCTGATCGGCGCCCCGTCACCCGCCGTCTTGCAGCAGCGGCTGACTGCCGACCCCACCGACAGCGCGGCGCGCTACCAGCTCGCCGCCCACCGGGTGTTGGCCGGCGACTACGCGGCCGCGTTGGAAGACTTGCTCACCCTGATGAAGCGCGACCGCCACTATGGAGACGACGCCGGCCGCAAGGGCATGGTCGCCATCTTCGACCTGCTGGGCGGCCAGGGCGAGCTGGTGACCCGCTACCGCGCCAAGATGATGACCGCGCTCTATTGACAGCCGCGCGTCGCGCTGGTGAGAGCGGCCTCCGGCCACGATGGGGATCTCACGGCGTCTGATACGCCGGGGCTTACCGCATCGCGGCCGGAGGCCGCGCGCACGCGGGCTCGCTACAGCCCCAGTTCCCGCCAGCGGGCCTCGATGCGTTTGACCGAGACCGGGGCAGTGGTGCCCAACTGCTGAGCGAAAAGCGAGACCCGCAATTCTTCCAGCAGCCAGCGAATTTCCTCCAGCCGCGGGTCGGTGCGACCAGTGCGCGCGGCGGCGGCGCTGCGCTCACGCCAGCGGCGTTCGAGGTCGGCAAACTCGGTCATACGCTGTTGGTCACGGGCGGCGGCGAAGCGCAGCCGCTCGGTGCGCTGCTCAGCCGCCTTGAGATAGCGCGGGTACTCTTTGAGGTGGACATAGGGAACGACGAGCAAAAAACCACGGAACACCAGGCGGTCCACCTGGGCACGCAGGTCCTGGACCGCGCCCTCCCAGTTGACCTGGGTGATCGCGGCGAGGCGGGCGCGCAGGCCATGGTAGGCGTCCAGGATGGCGGCGGCCAGGGTGCGGACCTCCTGCGCGGTCGTCATGATCCGGCCCTTGCGCTCGCGCAACCGCTGCTCGAAGGCGGCCTGGGTGCGGATGGGCTCCAGGCCCTCCACAAAGGTGAGATCCAGGATCAGTGCGATGAGCTCATCCACCAAGTCGAGCTCCCGGCCCTGCGCTTGCGCCGGGCCGTCGGCCGCACGGCCGGCCGCCGTCTCCGCAATCCGCGGGGCCTTGGCGTATTGCAGCCGCATCCGATCCAGTCCGCCGAGTTCCTTCTCGAGGGCACGCAGGTCGACGCCCAGATGCAGCATGAAGAGTCGGCGCAGGCCGACGCGGGTGGCCTGGGCCGCACTCTCGGCGGAGTCCAGAACGCGCACGGCGACACTGTCGCCAAGGTCCACCAGGGCCGGGAAGCCGCGCAGCCGGATGCCGGCGCGGGTCAGGTCGACCTGTTCCGGCAGCTCGCCGAAGCTCCAGCGCCTGAGCCCTTCCTGCTCCAGCCCGCTGGCCGGAATCTGCGCAAAGCTGTGCTGCCCCTGGCCGCCGTGGGCGCGCTTGAGTTCGACCGGGTCGGCGCCGGTGGCGATGACCTGACCCGTGTCGTCCACCAGCCGGACTTTCATACGCAGATGTTCAGGGATGGCCGCCGGGTCCCAGGCGCCTTCCGGCACCTGGATCGCGGTCAGTTCCCGGATGGCCTCACCCAGGGCCTGAATCAGCGGACGCTCGGACGGCTTGAGATGAGCCGCCAGGCGTGCCGCCGTGTCCGGGATCGGCACCAGACCCTTGCGGATTTGTTTCGGCAGGCCGCGCAGGAGTTCAGTGATGCGCTCGGTGAGCAACCCCGGCACCAGCCACTCCAGGCGCTCGCCGGAGACCTGGTTGATCAGCGGCAGCGGGACGACCAGGGTCAGACCGTCGGCCTGACTGCCGGGATCGAAGTGATATTCGAGCGGCAGCGCGGTGGCGCCGATCTGAAGACTGTCCGGGAAGCTCTCCGCGGTGACCGCCGCCGCGTCATGGCGCATCAGATCCGCCATGCGCAGATGCAGGATCTTGGGGTCCTGGCGGGTCGCCTCGCGCAGCCAGCGTTCAAATTGGGCGGTTGAATAGATCCCCGGCGGCACGCGTGCATCGTAGAAAGCGACGATGGCCTCCTCGTCCACCAGGATATCGCGGCGCCGGGATTTGGCTTCCAGGTGCGCGACGTACTCGATCAACTCGCGATTGTGGCGCCAAAAAGGCGCGCGGGTCTCGAAGTCGCCCGCGGCGAGGCCGTGCCGGATGAAGATTTCGCGCGCCTCGGCCGGGTTGATGGGTCCGTAGTTGATCCGCCGATGCGGCACCAGGGTGACGCCGAAGAGGGTAACGCGCTCGTAGGCGGCAACCTGCCCGGCCTCCGCCTGCCAGTGGGGCTCGGCGTAAGTGCGCTGCAACAGATGGGCACCGGCCGCCTCGATCCAGCCGGGTTGGACGCGGGCACAAATACGTCCGTAGTGCCGGGTGGTCTCGACCCGCTCGGCGGCGACGATCCACTTGGGACCTTCCTTGAACAGGGCGCTGCTGGGGTGGATGACGAAGCGGCTGTTGCGGGCGCCCTGGTATTCGCGGTTCTCGTCCTTGAAACCAATGTGACAGAGCAGACCGCAGAGCAGCGCCCGGTGGATCTCCTCCGGCGTGCCGGCGGCAGCGCCGTCGCCCGAATCCGGCAGGGGTTCGGGCTCCCGCGCGCGGCCGGGCGCCGGGCGACCGGGTGGGCGGGACCCGCGCCCGCCCGGGGCCTGCGTGGCGGGTGTCGCCCGCTCCCCGCGGGACTGATTCGCAATCCCCATCTCGTGCAACTGCTCACGCAATTGCGCATGGATGTCGTGCCACTCCAGCACCCGGTTCCAATTGAGGAAATGCTGCTGGCACAGCTTGCGGAACTGGTTCTTTGACAGGTGCTTGCGTTCCTGCTCCAGAAAGCGCCAGAGATTCAACAGCGTCAGGAAGTCCGAGTCCGGATGGTTGAAGGTGGCGTGAAGCTGATCTGCCGCCTGCTGCCGATCGAGCGGGCGCTCGCGCGGGTCGGCAATGCTCAGGGCAGCGGCGATCACCAGCACCTCGGCCAGGCAATGGTGATCGGCAGCGGCAAGCAACATGCGACCGATGCGCGGGTCGACCGGCAGCCGGGCAAGATGGCGGCCGAGGGCGGTCGGCTCGCCCTGAGCATCGATCGCCGCCAGTTCTTCCAGGGTGCGGTAGCCATCCGCCACCAGCCGCGGGTCGGGCGGGTCGACGAAGGGGAACTGATCGATCGCCCCGAAACCCAGGACCTTCATCTGCAGGATCACGGCGGCCAGGTTGGTGCGATTGATCTCGGGCGCGGTGAACGCGGCCCGCGCCTGGAAGTTGTCCTCGGTATAGAGGCGGATGCAGATGCCGGAAGCGACCCGTCCGCAGCGCCCCTGGCGCTGGTTGGCCGAGGCCTGCGAGATGCGCTCCACCGGCAGACGCTGCACCTTACTGCGATGACTGTAACGGCTGATGCGGGCGAAGCCGGGGTCGACCACGTAGTGGATGCCGGGGACGGTCAGCGAGGTTTCCGCCACGTTGGTAGCCAGCACCACCCGCCGGGTACTGTGCGGCTGGAAGATCCTGGCCTGTTCCTCGGCGCCCTGACGGGCGAACAGCGGCAACACCTCGGTCGATGGCGGATGCTGCTTGCGCAGGGTCTCGGCCGTCTCGCGGATTTCGCGCTCACCGGAGAGGAAGACCAGCACATCCCCGCGGCCGGCGCGCGCCAGTTCAGCCACCGCGTCCGAAATCGCCTGCTGCATGGCATCGTCGCGCTCCCCGGCATTTTCATCTTCCACCGGCGGGCGGTAGCGGACCTCGACCGGGTAGGTCCGCCCCGAAATCTCGATGATGGGAGCCGGGCGGCCCTGGGCATCGGCGAAGTGGTGGGCGAAGCGCTGCGGGTCGATGGTGGCCGAGGTGACGATGAGCTTCAGATCCGGCCGGCGCGGCAGCAGGCCCCGCAGATAGCCCAGCAGGAAATCGATATTGAGGCTGCGCTCGTGGGCCTCGTCGATGATCAGGGTGTCGTATTCCAGCAGGGCGCGATCATGCTGGACCTCCGCCAGCAGCATCCCGTCGGTCATCAGCTTGATGCAGGTTTCCGGCCGCACCCGGTCGTGAAAGCGGATCTTGTAGCCGACCAGACCGCCGAGTTCGCTGCCCAACTCCTGGGAAACCCGACTTGCCAGGCTGCGGGCGGCGATGCGGCGCGGCTGCGTATGGCCGATGCGGCCGAGGATGCCGCGGCCCAGTTCCAGACAGAGCTTGGGCAACTGGGTGGACTTTCCGGAGCCGGTCTCACCGCACAGCACCACCACTTGATGGGCCTGAATCAGCGCCGCTACATCGGCGCGGCGCTCACTCACCGGCAGTTCCGGCGGGTAAGCAATGGTCGGGACCAGGGCCCGACGCCGCTCGCCGAGTGCCTGGGAGGCGCGCAACGCCTGCCAGATCTTCAGCAGACCCTGCTCCACCGGCTGTCCGGTCCGGGCACGGCGACGCAAGCCCTGCAACCGCTGGCGCAGGGCGTGTCGATCGGCGATCAGACCGGTCGCCAGGTCCTGGTCGGTGGGGAATGGCAGAACTGGGGGTGGAGCAGTATTCAAGGTGCGCGGGAGATCGTTCGGACAAACAGGTCGGAGCGGTGGTGAAACCAACAGCGCCAACGGCGGTATCGACAGATATCGAACAGTTTGTCGGCTGATAGATGTCAGCATCCGGCTGGGAAAGGGGGTATGTTACCGCGCCAGGTCGGATCAGATGCTTCGGCCTGGTGAGAATTCCTGCCCGTTACGCGGCAGCGACCGTCCGGACACATCCGGCGACCCAGTCGGCGGCGGGCGCAATCAAGACAGACCCTACGAAGAAGAACGGACGGTAGTGCGATGACTCAAGACCGCGGCACGCGGCACCTGCCGAACCTGGACGCCACTGACACGCGGACCCGACACGTGAATGCGCCCGTGGTGTCATACACCCTCTGGTGGCTGCCCGGCTTGACCACAGGCCGGCGCCGCTCCATCGCTGCGCTGATCCGGCCCTGCACCCTGATCCTCACGCTGAGTGCGGCGATCCCATCTCTACTCTGCGCCCAGGCAGGGCCGGCCCCGTCGCCGACCCAGGACCCAAAGCCCGCGGGAGCCGTGACGAACGGTGCCGGTGCGCCAAGCGAACCAGCCCAGCCGCCGCCGCGGCTGGAGCCCGCGGCGGGGGCCGCCAACGCCTTCGAACAGGGCCCCGGCGTTCTGGGCATCAGCTTGCGCACCCAGCGACAGGCACAACTCAAGCACTACGTGAGCGAGCCCGTCGGACTGGTCGCTCTGGGACTGGAGGATCTGCGCTTTGCTCCGGTCAACAAGCGCACCCACGTGGAGGTCAATCTGACCAACCGCATCCCCTTCGAGGGCAAGGGAGATCAGGTCGGTGCCAAGGCCAAGCGCACGCTGGATGCACTCGCCGGGCTATTCGCGGACAACCCGCGGACCCGGGTGAAGATCATCGTACACACCGATGACCAGGGTGACGCGGGCTACAATCTGCGGCTGTCCCAGCGGGCGGCCGAAGCGGTCAAACAGTATCTGGTCGGCCGCGGCGTCGCCGCCGAACGCCTGACGCCGGTCGGCCGCGGCGAGGCGGCGCCGCTGGCCGCCGCCGGCAAACGCACACCGACACGTCAGGAGCGCGAACGCAACCGGCGAGTCGAACTGGTGATTGAGCCCCTGGAGCCGTCAGGCCAGCTGAGCGCGCCGACCCCGGAACTCCCGACCGAAGCAGACGCCAGGTCGGCACCAAGCGCGCGGCCGGCGAACCGCTGAGGCCGCAATAACCAGGGCACCGCGCCCTACCCGGCCTCCAGCGCCGTGAAATCGAATTCCATGGACTCGGCGGGCGGTTGGACGTAGGTCCCCTGGATCAGATCCACCCCGGCGCGAAACAGTCGGGCGATGGTGTCCGGCCCCTCCACCCCGGTGGCGATCGCCAGCGCCTGACGTTCATGGATACGGCCGACCAAGGTCGCGAGTTGCGCTCCCTGCGGCCCGTGTGCCGCCTCTCGGGCCAGACGGACGAAGGCGGCGGGTAACCGGTCGAGCACCCGCTCGCCACGTTCGCTTGCCGTCAGTCCATTGAGGCACAGGCGGATGCCAAGCTGCTCCAATTGGCCGGACCGGCTGACCGCCAGCTCCAGGTGGCGATCCGCATCCGCGATCTGAAACTGGATGATCGGGCGAAACGCGATAAGATCACGACTGCTGATCGCGTCCCGCAGGCCAGCGACCCAAGCTGGATCGGCCGCGCCCGCAAGGGATTGATGCAGAAACAACTCCACCGGCCGACCCGCCTCACGACGGAGGCCGAGCGCGTCCAGACCCGCGCCCAACAGCCAGCGGTCGATCGTGGCCGCCTGTCCGGCCCGTAGCGCCAGGGGCGCAAACACGCTCGGCGTCAGGAGTTCGCCGTCGGGCGCGTTCAGCCGCAGGGTCGCCTCGTAGCGCTCGCTCGGCGCGGAACGTAGCGGCACCATGGGTTGGAACAGAAGTTGGAAGCGACCGGCCGCCACGGCTTCCAGCAATGGACTACGCTCCACGGCGGCGACCTGGGCCGGCGGCGCCGACGCATAGCGCTCGACCCGGCGCTGACCGCGGCGCAGACTCAGGCGAGCGGCCTTCCGCGCCCGCGAGACCAGGGTGACGGCTTCCCCGCCGCTTTGGGCCACCGGACACCAGCCGACCCCACGGTCAGCGACCGCGGCATCCGCCGCCAAGTCCTGCTGGACACCCTGCGCCAGCGCCTCGGCCCGGATCGCAAAGGCGCGCTCATCGACGCCCGACAGGAGGACGGCGACGCCGTGCTCGCCAACGCGAGCCGCCGGACCATCTTCCCCCAGTCGCGCGCAGACCGCCGCGCCCAGCCGTGTCATCACCGATTCATTCCCCGGCTGTTCAAAATAGATCAAGGCCCAGCGCGCCGGCGACCCGGCACGCAGCAGACGGTCGATCCGCGTGAACAGGCGCTCCCGCCCGGCCAGCCCCGCGGCGCCATACGCACTGCCGGACGCGCGCACCAACCGATGGCGCGCGCGCACCAGTCGTTCACGCACACGCGCCACCAGCCGCTGCGGCGAGACCGGCTTCGCCAGAAAATCATCCCCGCCGATGCGCAGCGCATCCAACTGTCGACCGGGGTCGAGCTCCCCGGAGAGGAACAGGATCGGCAGATCCGCAAAACGCTCCTGACCGCGGATGACGCCGGTCAACTCGATGCCGTTGACGCCAGGCATATGCAGGTCCATCAAGACCAGGTCCGGCGCAAAACGCTCCAACGCGGCGAGGACTTCCAGCGGGTCGTGGACTTGCTCAACGACCAGGCCGGCGTGCTCCAGGACGCGCGCCGCAAAGAGGGCCGCGACCGGCTGATCATCCACCACCAGCACCCGCTCCGGCTCGCCGGCCGGCAGCGCGACCAGCGACGCCACCCGCGCGGCGAGCGCTGCCGGCGCCAGGGTCGCCGACAGGCAGACCGCCGCCCCGGCGCGCATGGCCGCCAGCCGCTGCTCAAGCACGTCCTCCTGACCCAGGCAGATCAGCGGCAGGCACGGACCCTGGTCGCCGTCGTGATGACCGGCCAAGCGTGCCAATTCCGCGGGATCGGCCAAAGCCCGCAAGTCGACCAGCAGCAGGACCAGTGGGAGCTCGGGCAACTGCGGATCGACCGCAGCCGCCAGCCGCCGACGCAGCGCTTCCGGATCCTCGTGAACCTCAATGAAAAAACCGAAGGTGCCTAGATGCGGATCCAGGGCCGCGATCAAAGCCGGGTCGTGAGACAGCAGGAGGATCGTACCGCGGGTCGGCCGGACGGGGTGTTGGTGATTCATCCTGAAACGCGCGTGTTGGTAAGTAACGAGTCAAGAGCAATTTAAACACAATCGCTGTCGTTGTCGTAATCGGCGAAGTAGTTCATTTTGGTCACCAGCGCTCAGGTCAGCGTATACAGCCGGCCGCCATCCTCGGGCAGGGACAGATCGTCGAAACCGGGACCGAAGCAATGCCCCTGAGAGAGGCAGAAGGCGAGCCATTTGCCGAGGAACAGATTCGCCTTCCACTTGGCATCGAGCGCCGGGGGTTGATATTGAGCACGCAACGGCAAAACGGTTTGCCGCAGATCCAGAATCTCGACCTGGCGGGCATCGTGATAGACCCGCAAACGCGCATCCGGGTCGGCACCAAACCCGGCGAGATCGCCGGCTTGTGCCTGCCTCGATCCGCCACTCCAACCCCGATCAGCGCTGGGAAACCAATGGGTCAGCCGCGCGAGACTGGTATAACGGGACTGCTCCTCGATCGTCAGATAGAGGTCCACACCGCCCTTGCGGCGGGAGACACTCAGCCCCCGCTGGTCTTTCAGATCAGGCGCAAGACGCGCGAGAAGGCGATAATTTTCCTCGCACAGCGTCATCAGGCCGCCCACGGTCGGACGCCCCGACAACTGAATCAACTCGTCCAGAGAACAAAAAACGGCGTGCATGAGGCTAGGACCGCCGGACGCCTGAAGCGACGCGCTGAGTCGGCCGGATCCGCGTCGGCACCGCCTGAGCCGTCGGCTTGCGAACCACGGACGAGACGCCGCTCAAGCCGAACCGCCGGACGGATCGCCAGCCCCGCGCGCGGCCTGCTCCTTGGCGATCTGCTGTTTGACCTCCGCCATGTCCAGCGCCTTGGCCTTACCGATCAGGTCCCGCAACTGGCTTTCCGGAAGCGCGCCGGCCTGAGAAAAAATGATGACCTGGTCGCGAAAGATCATCAGGGTCGGAATGGAGCGGATCTGAAAGTGGCCCGCGATCTCCCGCTCGTCCTCGGTGTTGACCTTGGCGAAAACGATGTCGCCAAAGTCGGCGGACACCTTGTCGTAAATCGGGGCGAAGGAGCGGCATGGACCGCACCAGGGCGCCCAGAAATCGACGATCACGAAGTCGTTGGTGCTGATCGCCTCTTCGAAACTCTGCTCGTCCAGTTCTACAACCGCCATCGGAACCACCTGCGTAGTGAAATATCGGGAGATACTACCAGAATCCCGCGCAGACCGCGGTTTGCCGGGTTTTTCTGAGCGAATTCGGTACCTTGAAACAACTGTCGCGCACGAAAAAACCGGGCATTCGCCCGGTTTTCGAGCGTCGACCGCAAGGCCGGATCAGACCGCTTCGAGGGCGCTGATGATCTGACCGCGAATCTCGTCCACGGACCCGATGCCTTGGACCTTGATATACTTGGGCGCGCCCTGACCGCCCGCCTGCGCCCAATCCGAGTAGTAATGGATCAGCGGCTCGGTCTGGTCATGATAGACCTTGAGTCGGGCCTTGACGGTGTCTTCCTGATCGTCGTCGCGCTGGATCAGCGGCTCGCCGGTCACGTCGTCCAGCCCCGCGGTCTTGGGTGGATTGAAGACGACATGGTAGGTGCGGCCGGAGGCCAGATGCACCCGCCGACCGGACATGCGGCGGATGATCTCCTCGTCGGGAACATCGATCTCGACCACCGCATCGACCTCCACCCCCGCTTCCTTCAATGCATCGGCCTGGGCCAGGGTGCGCGGGAAGCCGTCGAACAGGTAGCCGCTTGCGCAGTCGCCATCAGTGATCCGCACTTTCACCATGCCCATGATGATGTCGTCGGACACCAGACCGCCCGCATCCATCACCTGCTTGGCCGCTTTGCCCAGTTCGCTGCCCTGCTTGACATGAGCCCGCAGCATGTCGCCCGTGGAGATCTGGGGGATACCGAAGTGCTCCTTGATGAAGCCGGCCTGGGTACCTTTTCCGGCGCCGGGGCCGCCGAGTAGGATCACGCGCATGGGATTAATCTCCTCGTCATTATTGACAGACGCGGCAGTGTGCCACAAGACCCTGGAAAAATCGCCCTCAGGGGCGATTTTTCCAGGGCGATCAAAGACTGAAACCCGGTCAGCGACCGGCCAGCAGCATGGACATCATGAGCCCGTTGAGCCGACCGACAAAGGCCGCCGGATCATCGAGTTGACCGCCCTCGGCGAGTTGCGCCTGATCGAACAGGATCAGACCCAGATCCTGGAAGCGGGTCTCGTTCTCCTCACTCTCCAGGCGCTTCACCAGCGGGTGATCCAGGTTGACCTCCAGCGTGGGACGCTGCTTGGGGGCGTCCTGACCGACCGCCTTCAATACCCGCGCCAGATTGGCGCTCATGTCGTACTCGCCCACGACCAGACAGGCCGGCGAGTCCACCAGGCGAGCGCTCGGACGCACCTTGTCGACCCGCTCACCCAGGGCGGTCTTGAGCCGCTCCAGCAGGGTGCCGTGTTCCTTGGCCGCCTGTTCGGTCTTGGCCTTCTCCTCCTGATCCGCCAGTTGGCCCAGGTCCAGATCGCCCTTGGTGACCGACTGCAGGTGCTTGCCCTTGTAGTCGTGCAGGTGGTTAACCAGCCACTCGTCCACCCGGTCGGACAGCAGCAGGACCTCGACGCCCTTCTTGCGGAACACCTCCAAATGGGGGCTGTGGCGGGCGGCGGCCGCGCTATCGGCAGTGATGAAGTAAATCTTGTCCTGGCCCTCCTTCATGCGCTCGATGTAGCCATCAAGAGTCTCGGTCTGGGTGTCGCTCTCGGTCTGGGTGGAGGCGAAACGCAAGAGCCCGCCCAGACGTTCCCGATTGGCGAAGTCCTCGGCCGGCCCTTCCTTGAGGACCCGACCGAACTCGCCCCAGAACTCGGCATACTTCTCCGGCTCATCCGTGGCCAGGGTCTCCAGCAGGCTCAGGATGCGCTTGGTGTTGGCCTGGCGGATGCTGTCGATCTTACGGTTGTGCTGGAGCAGTTCGCGCGAGACATTCAGCGGCAGGTCGTCGGAGTCCACCACACCCTTGACGAAGCGCAGGTAATGCGGCAACAGTTTGTCGGCCTCGTCCATGATGAAGACACGGCGGACATAGAGCTTCACACCGTGCTTCTGGTCGCGGTCCCACAGATCCCAGGGGGCTTTCTTGGGGACGTAGAGCAGGGTGCTGTATTCGTTGGTGCCCTCGACACGGTTATGGACATAGGCCAGCGGCGGATCATAGTCGTGCGCGATGTGCTTGTAGAAGGCGTGATACTCCTCCTCGGTCACCTCCGACTTGCTGCGCATCCACAGGGCTGTCCCGCGATTGACCTTCTCCCACTCGGGCGCCTTGGCCTCGGGCTGCGCCTTGCCTTCGTCCTGCTCCGCGTCCAGCGCGTCCTCGTCCGGGCCGTCGTGGTGTTCCTTCAACATCTCCACCGGCAGCGCAATGTGATCCGAGAACTTGCTGATGATGGTGCGCAGCCGCCAGCTCTCCAGGAACTCCTTTTCGTCTTCCTTCAGGTGCAGGATCACGTCGGTGCCGCGGCCGGCCTTCTCCACCGTCTCCAGGGTGTAGCTGCCGCGCCCGTCCGACTCCCAGTGCACCCCATGCTCGGCCCCCAGACCGGCTCGGCGGGAGACCAGCGTCACCTTGTCGGCGACGATGAAGGCGGAGTAGAAACCGACCCCGAACTGGCCGATCAGTTGGCTGTCTTTGGCCTGATCACCGGTCAGCTTCTCGAAGAACCGGCGGGTGCCGGAACTGGCGATGCTGCCGATGGTGTCGACGACCTCGGCCCGGCTCAGACCGATGCCGTTATCCGAAACCGTCAGGGTCCCGGCTTCCTTGTCCAGGGTGACGCGGATCCGCAAGTCGACGTCGCCCTCGTAGAGCGCGTCGTCGCTCAGTGACTCGAACCGCAACTTCTCGGCGGCGTCAGAGGCGTTGGAGATCAGCTCGCGCAGGAAGATCTCCTTGTTGGAGTAGAGTGAACGGATCACCAGGTCCAGGACTTGGCTGACTTCGGCCTTGAACTCCAGTGTTTCCTTATGCGCTTCAACTGTCATTTCGGTTCGTTACCTCTTGAATGATAATTCGTTTTTCGGCATTACGGGGCGACCGCGGCGGACCGTCAGACGCGTATCGGAGGGCTGCGGCTTCGGCCGTCAGCGCCCGGCGCCGGAATAGAATGGAATGGGTATTGTCGCACGCCCGGCAGCGGCTACAATCCGGCCTTCACGATCAGGGGCACCGCGCTCGTCGCGCACCCCGGCCGTGACCGGCCGCCCGCGCCGCATCAATGTAGGCCATCACACCAATAATCAAGGGGTTGAATATGGAGTCGAACGTCATCGCCACTACCCCCTTCGAAGGGCAGCGTCCGGGCACCTCCGGGCTGCGCAAGAAGGTTCGGACCTTTCAGCAACCGCACTATCTGGAGAACTTCGTCCAGGCGATCTTCGACACCCAGAGCGAACTGGCCGGCGGCACCCTGGTGGTCGGCGGTGACGGCCGCTACTACAACCGCGAGGCCATCCAGGTCATCCTGCGCATGGCCGCCGCCAACGGCGTGGCGCGTGTGCTGGTCGGACGCGGCGGCATCCTCTCCACCCCGGCGGTCTCCTGCGTGATCCGCAAGTATAAAACCCAGGGCGGCATCGTGCTCTCCGCCAGCCACAATCCGGGCGGACCGGAAGAAGACTTCGGAATCAAGTTCAACGTCGCCGCCGGCGGTCCGGCCCCCGAATCGGTGACCGAGGCGATCTTCGCGCGCACCCAGTCCATCGACGTCTACCGCATGCTGAACTGTCCCAACACCAATCTGGACATGCTCGGCACCGTCGCCATCGGCGCCATGCAGGTCGAGGTCATCGACCCGGTGGCCGACTACGCCGCCTTGATGGAAGACCTGTTCGACTTCAACGCGATCCGCGCGCTCTTCGACTCCGGATTGTTCAGCATGCGCTTCGATGCCATGCACGCGGTCACCGGCCCCTATGCCACCGAAATCCTGGAGAACCGGCTCGGCGCGCTGCCGGGCACCGTGATGAACGGCATCCCGCTCGAAGATTTCGGCGGCGGACACCCGGACCCCAATCTGGCCCATGCCCATGACCTGGTCGCCTTGTGCGAAGGCCCCCATGCGCTGGACTTCGGCGCCGCCTCCGACGGTGACGGCGACCGCAACATGATTCTGGGCAAGGACTTCTTTATCACGCCCAGCGACAGCCTGGCCGTATTGGCCGCCAACGCCCACCTGACCCCCGGCTACCATTCCGGCATCCGCGGCATCGCCCGCTCCATGCCCACCAGCCAGGCGGCGGACCGCGTGGCCGAGGCCCTGGGGGTCGAGTGCTTCGAGACGCCCACCGGTTGGAAGTTCTTCGGCAATCTGTTGGACGCGGGCCGCATCACCCTGTGCGGCGAGGAGAGCTTCGGCACCGGTTCGGACCATGTGCGCGAGAAGGACGGCCTGTGGGCGGTGCTGTTCTGGCTGAACCTGCTGGCGGTCCGGCAGCAGTCGGTCGCGGACATCGTCAGCGAGCACTGGCGGCATTTCGGTCGCAACTACTATACCCGGCATGACTACGAGGCGGTGGATGCCAAGGCCGCGGGCGCGCTGGTCGACCATCTGCGGATCCTGCTCCCGGCGCTGCCCGGCCAGCGCTTCGGCGACTATACCGTCGCCTATGCCGACGACTTCGCGTACACCGACCCGATCGACGGCAGCGTCTCCGCGCACCAGGGCATCCGCATCGGCTTCGAGGGCGGCTCGCGGATCGTGCTGCGACTCTCCGGCACCGGCACCGAGGGTGCCACCCTGCGGGTCTATCTGGAATTCTACGAACCCGACCCGACCCGGCACCATCAGGACACCCAGGAAGCCATGGCGCCGCTCATCCTGATCGCCCGCGAACTGGCCCAGATCGAGGCCCGCACCGGCCGCGCCGAACCGACGGTCATCACGTAAAGACTTGTAATCACTCCAGAACAGATATTCACAGATGTTTTTCTTCATCTGTGAACATCTGTGAACATCTGTGTCATCTGTGGATAAATCCGAGTTGCTATCTCTACGCTCGGCAGGTATAGCCTTCGTACCTGATATGCGGACAGATACTCGTGTAGGGGGCGGGTTTAAAACCCGCCTCTCCGTCCGGCTATCTACCGGCGACCATCATTCGCGTCCTTCGCGCGACTCACATCGACACTCAGGTTATGTCATGCTGCATGAATTTATCGATTGGATCCTGGTCACCGTCAACGGCTGGGGCTATACCGGCATCTTCGTCCTGATGGCACTGGAGTCCACCGTGCTGCCGGTACCGAGCGAGTTGGTGCTGATCCCGGCCGGCTACCTCGCCTATCAGGGCAAAATGAACGTGCTGGCGATCTGGCTCGCCTCCACCCTGGGCAGCCTGGCGGGGGCCGGCGTCAATTACGCCTTCGCGCTCTGGGTGGGGCGCCCCTTCCTGGAGCGCTACGGCCGCTGGTTCTTCGTGCGCCCCGCCCTGCTGCACAAGACCGACCTGTTCTTCGAGCGCCACGGGGCCATTTCGACCTTTACCGGACGCCTGATCCCCGGCATCCGGCACCTGATCTCACTACCCGCCGGGCTGACCCGGATGAACCTGCTGACGTTCAGCACCTATACCCTGCTCGGGGCCGGTCTATGGTCCGCCGTGCTCACGGCCATGGGCTATTTCATCGGCGGCAATGAGCGCCTGATCCAGGACAACCTGCCCCTGGTGACGGTCGGCGTCCTCCTCTTCGTCGCCCTGACCCTGGCGATCTACGTGTTCCGGCAGAAGCGCCGCCCGGCCTGAACCCGGAAGGGACAGCCCGTCAGCGCCGCGCCGATAAGAAACCGGGGACCAGGAGCAACAACAGGAACGGCGCCACCAGCCAATGCCCGCTGCCGGCCAGCAAGAGCGCATCCAGCGGGATCAGGCCGAAGGTCAGTCGTTGGACCAGGGCCTGCACCGCCGCCGGACTGCCGTCCGCGTTCAGACGCCACAGCCAATACCCCAGGGCCAGGACCGCAGGGACAACCAGAGCCAGGATCAGCGGCTGCTCCATGCGGCCCGCAAGCACCAACTCGACGATCACCAAGGCCGCAAGCCCCAACAACACCCCCGCGATCCGGGTGGTTTGCGGCGCCGCCCCTTTGGCCTCTGCCCCGCCCAGGACCGTGAGCGCCGCCACATAAAGGAACACCGGCACGGCCAGCGCCTGAGCCCCGCTCCCCATCGCCATCACGGCCAAACCGAACATCCACTGCATATAATGGATCGCCCCCATGATGACAGGGCCCAACAAGGTATCTTTCAGAAAGCCGTGATAGGCGACGATGGCGAGCCCCAGCGCGACCGCGATCCGCAGACTGGCACCGCCGGCCAGCGCGGCGAACGCCAGACCCAGGACCATGAGCCCGCCGCCCAGCACCCAGGCCGCCTGCCCCGAGATCCGCCCGGACGCCAGCAATCCCGAGGGTTCGCCCGTACCGCCCTGCCGCAGGGCAAAGCACTCCTTCAGCACCGCACCAGACCAGCACAGCGCCGTGCCGGCGGCGAGTTGCGGGATCAGCACCAACCACTGCGGCCAACCCCCGGTGGCAATCAGATGCGCGGCAAGGATGTTGGACCACACCACGAAGGTCGCGGGCAGTCGAACCAGACGCAATGCGTCCTCGGTGGACAAGGCGAGTTTCATAACAAGGTCTCCGATCAGGCAGGGGGGTGAGACGAAGCGCCGTGTATTTTGAACCACAAAGATACAAAGCTGAAGTTTCCTGCTGTTAATTTGGAAAGTGCATGGAACGACTGGCGAGGCCGTTGTTTTCCTGTCGCCGCGTGCTCAGCTTCGTCCGTGACTTACTGATTCCCAATAATAGAGCTTAAGTTAGTGCCATTCTGGTCTGTCACTGCCCGTCCCGACCCTTCGGAGACCCCGTTGACCCTGGACGCTCCGGAGCCACTGGATGCGCACCACCAGACCGACACCTTCGACTCTTGAGTTCCCCAAGCCCGCGTCCGCTGCTGGTCGCCGGGCCGCGATGGTGAGCGTGACGATAGCGGCGACGTGTCGGCCGTTGCCCGCGGCGCCTGTAGGAAATTTCTGGAATCGCGCGCTGCGCCGCCCGGCGCAACAGAAACATTGATCCAGGTCAATGCCGAGCAGTGACCCAGCATCTACTCTGTCTCGTTTGGTGCAGTTTTTCGGGCGCCTCGGTGTTGCCGGGACGCGCGACCAGCGGCAACGGACCAAAGAAACCAGACTGAATCGGTCAGTGACCTCGACGCGCAATCCATCTTGCCCGTCCAGGGTGCCAAAGTGTTTCAGTTTCAGAAACAAGAATGGGAGTTATGATGATGTCGAAAGCACGGTATTTTTCAGCGATGTTCGTAGTCTCGTCGGTCGCCTTAGGACAAGACGCAACCATAGTGACGGATGCTACCGCTACTCAATCACCGCAGTACGTCTTCTCGTACGATGCGAAAACAAACGAGACCCAGGGAAATATCGAAATTAACGGCGTCCAGGTTACCATCGAAACCAAACGCGGAAAACGAAATCCGGCATTGGCCCGTAAGAATGATCCGTCGGCCCCGGAATATGCCATTGACGTGCGGATTATCGATCAGAATGGTACGCCCATCTTTGTGCAGGTTGGCGGTAACTCGCCTATCGATAAGAAATGGTCAGCTTCGTTTGACTCGGCAGTGTCCAGCAGTACAGAAGACCGCGGCCAGAATGCCCAACAGGCGTTTGCCGCGGTGGACGCCGTTCTGAGCCAGAATAAGACCCTGATGTCGAGCGCCGCGCTTGCGCCGGAGCAAGCGGCTCTGACTAATCTCCGCGCATTGATAAAGTCGACCCTTGTTACCGATTCCATTAGTGGATATCAAGAACAGGAATTTCCGTTTTCCGCCCAGGCGGCTTGTACGGAGATTCAAATTGCCGAGATCTGGAAAAAACCTACGCTGATCTTTGCGGAACACTCAGGATCTGTCGCCAAGTGGAAAATGTCTAATGGCACGATCTATACTATGTGGTCGGCGTGCAACCATGGCACATGCCCGGGTGATTCGACTATGTCCAAGAAGTGCTCGAAATCATTTTTGTTACGTTGCGGGTATTCAAGAGCTGCCCCAAATTGCTCTACCGCATACGGCCTGACCAAAGGATATCACGTATGTAATGATGATACGTATATTCAATACGACGCAATCAAACGCAACTATTCCCCAAGTACAACCGGGGGCACTTGTTCTGACGCCTCGCTGCGAGCGTATGCGCCCAGTTGTGATTGACGCAGGAAGTCGGGGGCAGATCACTGCGGATCAGGGGCCAGGCGTGAATGGCACCAAGTCAAGCCCAAGAACCTGAAGCGCCCAGAGTGTCTCGCAAAGGTGGTCGGGTGAACATGACGAACGCCAACCGACCACCCTGCGAGCCAGCCCCCCATGCATCCTAACCAGCGCGCCGCGACGCAGCAACGTGTCCTTGATGAGGCTGGTCGTAGCGACACCGGCGGATTCTTCAGATGGCGATGGGCCTGCATCGTCGATCGGTTCGGCGACCGACCAGCGCCCGCGGCGGCAGCGCCGACGCGGGAGGCGACCTAGTGCCGGCGGACGCCGCATGGACAAAGAACGATGATCAAAGCCGCCCAACGGCCGCCCCGGGGTTACAAGTCACACCCGGCGCGCTAGACTCGGATCGCGATGCCCTGACGGCCTGCGGAGGACCAAGCCATGTACACCAACGCCCAGTATCAAGCGCGTGACGATCGGCCGGTCGATGACCAGATCGTCAACCTTCACGACCTGAGTTGGGAGGATTATGAACGGCTGCTGACCATGCGCGGCGATTGTTCGGCGCCCCGGATCAGTTATCTGGAGGGGGAAGTCGAGATCATGAGTCCGTCCCAGACCCACGAGGGCATCAAGTCGCGCATCGGACGACTGGTCGAGAGCTATTGCCTGGAGCATGACATCACATTCAGCACCTACGGCTCCTGGACCTTGAAATCACCGGACCGCACGCGAGCGGCCGAGCCGGACGAGTGCTGGGTGTTCGGCACCGCGCCCGCCGACCGCCCACAACTGGCCGTCGAAGTGGTCTGGACTTCCGGACGGATCGACAAACTCGACATTTACCGCAAGCTTGGCGTCGCCGAGGTCTGGTACTGGCGCCGCGGGCGCCTGCAACCCTATTGCTTACGCGGCGAACGCTATGTCCCCGTCACCATTAGCGAGGTGTTGCCGGACCTGGATCTGGATCTGCTGACCCGCTTTCTCGACCAGCCCACCACGTCGGACGCCATTCGCGGCTATCGGCAGGCGTTGCGGATGGGGAGCGCTCCGGTTCCGGGTTGACCCAGAGGGAACTGTTCACCAACAAGCGAAACAAATCGGACGCAGGTGCGACTGAAGTCGCACCTACATTGACCGGTATCGAAATTGTCGAAAATCACCTAAACGTATCAAAAAACCATTTCTTTGACATTTGTTGAGCGGCTTTGATCGCCGTTCGGGCCAAATCGACCTTTCGGATTTGTCCACAGATGTCACAGATGTTCACAGATGAAGATAAATATCTGTGTTCATCTGTGACATCTGTGACATCTGTGGATCAGCTTTCCTCCCCACGACCTCCGCGGAAGGTCTGGCCGGAACGACAACCAACGCCGCTCAACTCATCCAAGAAGATCCCGTTACTCCGAGTCCGAAGTGCGGACAGCCTGCGCTTGGCCCTTCCCCATCAGCGTATGCACCAGCACCCGCTCGCCACTCGGGTCCAGCGCCCTGGCCTGATCGACGACCTGCCGATGATGGGTGAACAAAATCACCTGGGTCCTGACTGAGAAGTCCGCCAGGGCGGCGAGGGTGGCCTGGGCGCGCGCGTCGTCGAACTGGATGAGGATGTCATCGACGATGAACGGCAGTGGCTCGGCGCTGTCCAGGTAATGGTCCAGATTGGCCAGGCGCAAGGCCAGGTAGAGCTGATCGCGGGTGCCGGTGCTCATGCCCTCCACCCGCACCCGCTCGCCGGTGGCGCGCCGGCCGGTCAACACCGGCTGATCGCAGGTGTCGAAGTCGGTTTCGACCGCGCTAAAGGCATTGCAGGTCAGCCGGGCAAAATAGCCGCTGGCGCGGCTGAGGATCGGGTCGCGGTGCTGCCGCCGGAACCGCTCGATTTCATCGCGCAGAATGCGCGCCGCGAGTTTGATCCGGACATAGCGCTCGCCCTGGGCACGCAGGCTCGACAGGCTCTGCTGCGCCTCCTCGGCCAGGGCAGCGGCGGCATCGTCACCGGCCATGGCGGCGAACTGGCGCTCGACCTCCACTTTCTGCTCGAACAGTGCGGCCTGCTGCGGACGCAGTTCACCCTCGATCCGTGCCTCCAGTGCCGTCAGTTCGGCCAGGACGGCATCGCGGTCGACCTGGCCGGCCTCCTCCGACAGCGCCGCGATCCCCAGACCATCGCCGGCGGTCACCAGTTCGGTTTCGACCTCGCTCAGTTGCCGGCTCAACTCCCGATGCTCCTGGACGCGTTGCTCGACGGCCGGCAGTTGGTCCGGATCAGTGCATCCGGCCTCGCGGCAGAGCTCGGCGAGCACCGCCTCGGCCGCCAGGATGGCGGCTTGCGCCTGCTGGACCTCCTGCTGCGCGCGGCGCGACTGGGCGTCGAGTTCGTTGCGTCGGCTCTGGTCCTCGCGCTGCCTGACCAACCGGGCGTGCAACTGCGGCACGGTCTCCGCGACCGGTCGGCCGCGCAGTTCCGGCGCCAGTCTCGCCAAGAGCGCGTCGACCTGAGCGCGGAACTGCGTTCCGTCGGCGTCGATGCCCTCGATGCGCGCGTCCAGCCGTTCGGCCTCACCGAGTTGCTTGAGGCAGGTGTCGAGTCCGGTCAGATAATCGGTCAGCTCGCCCGGACCGGCATCCGCGGCCAGGCCGAGCTCAGCCGTCAGTGCGCCCCAGGCGGCCAGCCAATCGGCCCGCTCGTCCTGCCTGGTCTTGACCTCCAAGGTCAACCGCCGCTGGGAGGCTTCGAGTGCGGCGATCTCCTGCGCCAACAGGGCGCGGCGGCGTTCGGTCTCCTGCAAGGTGCTGAGCTGCGCTTCGGCCTGATTGAGCAATGGGTTGAGCAATGGGTTGAGCAAGGCCGCCGCTCCCGACTCGGACGGCGGCAGCGGCACGGCCAGCCCCAACGCACTCAGCGCGGTCTGAACGGCGTCCACGTGGTATTGCCGGGTCACCTCCAGGGCCGCCAACTCGGCCGACAACGCATCGCCCTGCCCCGCCCGCTCGCGCAGCCGCAGCGCCGCCGCGTGCCACTGCCGCATCTCACGGGGCGGCAGCGGGGTCACACCGCAAGGCGACCAGAGTACGCTCCAGGCCTGCTGGAGCTGCTCACCCTGCTCCGCCAACTGCGCCGCGGTCTGCGCCGCCGCGTCCAGCCGCTGGTCACAGGCTTCCAACCGCGCCTGCGCGGCGGCCTGCTCATGGACGCGCTGAGCCTCGCGCCGCAGACGGTCGGCGACCTCATCGGCCTGTGCCACCGCGCCCTCGAACGCCAGGGGCAGCGCTGTCCCCGCCGCATAGGCGTGGGCCGCGGCAGCGATGTCCTCGCCCTCCAGCCACTGCCGTTTGATAAGTTGCCAGCCGTGCTCGCGCGCGGCACGCGACTGCTCGAGATCGGCCTCCGACGGCGCCGCACCGGCCAACTGGATGACCCGCAGTGACTCCGCGCTCTGCCGCCGCTCGGCCTCGACCTCGGCGCGCAGCGTCTCCAGGGAGCGGCGGGCCGCGTCCAGCCCCTGCGCGTCGGCGCTGCAGCGCTCGATGGACTCGCCGCTCGGCAAGGGCGCGGCCCGCAGCGCGTCCAGGTCGGCACCCCAGAGCCCGAGTGCGGCCAGCTCGCGACGGCAGGCGTCCGCGTGCTGCGCGCTGCGCGCGCGCGTCTCGGCGATGGCGCGCTCCAGATCGCCGGCCCGGCGCGCCTCATCGGTTGCCCGGCGCAGTCCGTCGAGCGGCGGGCTGACCGGCAGCCCGGCCTGCGCGGCGCGCCGGTTGGCGAGTTGTTCCGCGGCCTCGGCCAACTTGCGGTTCGCCTCGTCGAGCGCGGCGGCCACGGCTTCCTGACGCCCGCCGAGCTCGGTCGCCCGCCGCCGCCGATTCAACAACGGACGCAAGGTCGGCGCCGCGTCCAGAGTCAGGTCGGGACGCAGTTGCCCCAGCAGGGTCGCGGCCTGACCCGCCAAAGCGGCCCGCTCGGCCACCAGCCCCGGTCGATCCGCGGCCGCCTTGCGGTGGCTGCCCAGTCGCTCACGCAGGGTGTCGATCAGCTCGGCCTCCGCCAGGAGATCGGCTGACACCTGCAAGGCCGCGGCCTGCTCCTTGAGTTCGTCCTCCCGCGCCTGGGCATTCGACCGGCTGGCCAGCGCCAGCGTGCGTTGCGCCACGGCGGTCTCACGCCGCTGACCAAAGCCCGCGGGCAACCCCGGCACCTCGCCCAGCCGCGCAAGCTGTTCGCTCAGTTGGGCGTGCCGCGCCAGGTTCGGCAGCGTGCGGCGAATGCGCTCCAGCCGGTGGCGCTGTGCGGCCGCGAGCGCCAGCGCGCTATCCAGCTCGGCCAGCCGCCGCCGCGCCTGCTTTACGGCCTTGCGCGCCTCGTCCCACTGCCGTGCCGACAACGAGACCTCGCGCTGACGGTGTTCGATCGCCGCGCAGCGGTGCAACTCGGTGTTGATCGTCGGCTTGGCGCCGCGCGGCAAGAACAGGGCATTCGCTTCCTCATCAAGCCGCCGCAGGACCGCGTTGAGATCGACCCCGCCCAGACCGCTGCCGAACAGCGCCTCGGCCTCGCGACCGCGCTCGGCCAGCAGCGCCTGGCCGCCGCTCACCAGCCCTTCATGGTCGATGCCGAACAGGCGCTCGAACAGGCGGTCATCGACCCCGGCGAGCAGCGGCACCAGGGTATCGTCGGGGAGTGTCTTGCCGTCGCTGTCCAACAGGGTGTTCTTGCGGCCCTTGCGCCGAATGCAGTGGATCTCGGCACCGCTCGACCCGCGCAGCCGGCCGCCGACCCGCAGATCCTGCCGGTCGTGGAGAAAATCGTCGCCAGTGCGCTCGGGAATCCCGTACAGCAAAGCCCGTAATGCGCGCAGGGCCGAGCTCTTTCCCGCCTCGTTGGGTCCGAAGATCAGGTGCAGACCCTGCTGCCCTCCACTCAGGTCCAGATCGCAGTCGGTAAAGGGGCCGAAGGCGCGCAGGTGCAGATCCAGAATCTTCACTTGCTCGGCCTCCGATCGCCGTCCGGGTCCCGATGCTGACCCAGCAAGCGGTCGAGCAACAGCGCCTTGACATCCTCCAGACAGTTCTGCAGATAGGCCGGCGCGGCGGGGTCGAAACCGTCCGCACCGGAGCGTAGACTCAGCGGCAGTTTGAGCCCCAGGTCAGCGACCTCGGCGGCCAGATCGGCCAGCCGCGGCGGGTCCAGATCCAGCCCCTCGATCGCCCGCAACAGGCTGCCGAGCGCATCGTCACCGGCGGGAGCGGACGCCGTCCCCCGGGTGTCGAGCTGCACCTGCTCGACCCACAGGTCACCGGCACCGACACTGCCGGCGAGCACGCGACAGTCGTTGGCCACCTGCTCACGCTCGGCATGCAGTCGGCCATGGACCCCGCACGCGCCGGTGAGCCGGATGCGCACCGCCGACAAGCGGCCTTCGGCCGCGGGCAGCACGGCGCGCAGGGCCGGCTCGACCCGGTCATACACGGCGTCCAGGGTTGTGACCGCGGTCAGATCGACCGTGCAGACCGACCAGCGCACCACATCCAGGGCGCGGTGTTCGAGGTGGCTCACCTGTCCGTCCTCGACCCGCACCAGGGTACAACCCTTGGGGCCGGTCTCACGGACGTGCCGTCCCTGAAGATTCCCCGGAAAGACCACCCAGGGCGCCTGCGCGACCACCTCGCGCTGGTGCACATGGCCGAGCGCCCAATAGTCGTAGCCGCGGGCGCGCAACCCGGCCAGGCTGCTGGGGGCATAGGACTCATGCCCCGGCCGGCCGTCCAGCGAGGTATGCAGCAAACCGATGTTGAACAGATCCGGGTCCGCCGCGGGATAGGCCGGCACCAAATCCTCGGTGACCGCGCGCGTCGGGAAACCCTGGCCATGAACGGCCACCCCGAGCGGCTCCAGAATGCGGGTCTCGGGCGCGCGGGTCGAGAACACCAGGACATTTTCCGGCGGACGCAGCACCCGGGTGAGCTGACTTGCCGCATCGTGATTACCGGCGATCATCAGGACCGGAATCGCCGCCTCCTGCAGCCGGGTCAGCTGATGGGTGAAGAAGAGTCCGGTGTTGTAGTCCCGCCAGTCGCCGTCATAGAGATCGCCGGCCAACAGCACGAAGTCCACCGACTCGGCGAGCGCCAGATCCACCAACTGCGCGCAGGCCCGCCGCGTCGCCCCCCGCAACTCGCCCACCGGCGCCCCTTCATAGCGTTCGAGGCCGCGCAGCGGACTGTCGAGATGCAGATCGGCGGCGTGAATGAATTTCAAGTTGGGACCTGGAACGCAAACCTACTTGATCTTGACCGGGATGGCTTCCTTGCCGTGCTTCTGGAGCGCGGCGCGGGTTTGTTCCATGGCTTTCTTTCCGTCCAGCGGACCGGTCATGACGCGATGCCAGATATCGCCGTTCTTCATGGTGACCGGCTGGACTCGAGTGGAGACGCCGAGCAGGGCGAGTTGCGCTTTCATGCGGTCGGCATCCTTGGCAGTCTTGAATGAGCCAACCTGGAGCACATAGGTGCCGGACCCGGCCGGGGCGGCGGTGGTTTTCTTGGGCGCATCGGCCGGCGGGGTGCCCGGCGTGACCGGCTCGTCAGGTTCGTCCGGCGGGGGCGGTTCCGGACGGGGGGCGGGGGGCGGCAGCGGCTTGTCGTTGGCTTTGATGTCGACGACGGTGTCGCGCAGGATGTTCTCGAACTGGAAGTTCGGCTCCTGCGGCGCCGGGCGCTCGGCCTTGGGGGCAACGGCCACCGGGGGCGCCACCGGTCCGCGGGTTTGCGTCATCCAATAGAGCCCGACCCCGAAGCTGCCGGTCAGGGTGCCGAGCAGGAACCACCAGACACAAGAGCGCGGACGGGTGCGCCGGGGGGTCACCTTGGCGGCGCCGCGACGATAATCCCGGACCATCTACATCGCCTCCGGGGCGGAGACGCCCACCAATGCGAGGCCGTTGCGCACGACCTGCCGCACGGCCAGGATAAGCTTGATGCGGGCGTCACGCAGATCCGCGTCCGGCACCAGGAACTGGTGGGCGTTGTAGTAGGTGTGCAGATCATTGGCCAGTTCGCGCAGATAGGTGGTGAGCAGATGCGGTTCGTGGCCGATGGCGGCGAGTTCGATCACCTCCGGGTAACGGGCGAGCGTGCGCAGCAGCGCCTGTTCGTGATCTTCCGTGAGCAGTTCCAGGTTGGTGATCCCGGGGGTCGGATCGATCACGATGCCCTTGTCGGCGGCCTGGCGCAGCACACTGCATACGCGCGCGTGGGCATACTGGACATAGTAGACCGGATTGTCGGCGGACTGGCTCTTGGCCAGATCCAGGTCGAAGTCCATGTGCTGCTCGCACCGACGCATGACATAGAAGAAGCGCGCGGCGTCGCGCCCGACCTCGTTGCGCAGTTCGCGCAGGGTGACGAATTCGCCGGAGCGGGTGGACATCTGGGCGCGTTCCCCGCCGCGATAGAGGATGGCGAACTGCACCAGGAGCACGTCCAGACGCGACGCGTCGTCGCCCAGCGCGGTCAGCGCCGCTTTGACCCGCGGGATGTAGCCGTGGTGGTCCGCCCCCCAGATATCGATGACGCGCTCGAAGCCGCGCTCCAGCTTATCCATGTGGTAGGCGATGTCGGAGGCGAAATAGGTGCCCTGGCCGTTCTCGCGCACCACGACGCGGTCTTTCTCGTCGCCGAAGGCGGTGGAGCGGAACCAGAGTGCCCCGCCCTGCTCGTAGACGTGACCGGACTCGCGCAGGCGTTCGATGGCGCGGTTGACGGCGCCGCGCTCGGCCAGCGAGCGCTCCGAGTACCACTCCTGATACTCGACACCGAATTCGGCGAGGTCGGCGCGAATGTCGTCGAGGATAGTGTTGAGCCCGAGTTCGAAGCAGTAGCGGTAGCGGTTGTCGCCGAGCAGGTGCTTGGCGGCGGTGATGAGGGCATCGATGTGCGCCTCCTTGTCGCCGCCGTCCAGGCCGGGCCGCTCGTCGGGCGGGGCACCGGCGAAGACCTGCGCGGCCTCCACCCGGTAGGCGTCCGCATGTTCGCGGTGCAGGGTGGCGGCGATGTCCCAAACATAGTCGCCCTTGTAGCCGTTGCTCGGGAAGTCGATCTGCGCGCCGCACCGTTCCAGATAGCGCAGCCACACGGAGGTGGCGAGGATGTCCATCTGGCGACCGGCGTCGTTGACGTAATACTCACGATGGACCGCGTAGCCCACCGCGGCCAGCAGATCGGCGACCGCCGCGCCGTAGGCCGCGCCGCGTCCGTGGCCGACATGCAGCGGGCCGGTGGGATTGGCCGAGACGAACTCGACCTGCACCCGCCGCCCGGCCCCCAGTTGGGAGCGGCCGTAGTGATGACCGGCGGTCAGGATGGCCGGAATCAGGGCGCGGTAGGCGTCCGCCGCGAGGAAGAAGTTGATGAAGCCGGGGCCGGCGATCTCGACCCGCTCGATCAGGGACGACTCCGGCAGCAGGTCGACCAGCCGTTGCGCCAGGTCGCGCGGCCGGGTGCGCGCCCGCTTCGCCAGGACCAGGGCGAGGTTGGTGGCGAAGTCGCCATGGGTCTGGTCCTTGGTGCGCTCGACCGCGGGCACCGGCAGTTCGTCCAGGCCCCAGTCGCCATCGGCGGTGAGGCGCGCCAAGCCGGCGCACAAAAGGTCCGTGATCTGTTGCTTCATGGGTGCTACGCGTGGAGAAAAGAGAGGGGCCGCAGGGCACGGCAGGCCTCACTGCCATTAAAATTAAGCGCCGACGGCGCGGCTTCTCGTTCCCACGCTCCGCGTGGGAGCCAGAATGGCTTAACTTAGGGGCATTGACGGCGCGCCTGGCGTAAAGGCGTGAAGGATAACCTAAATGGGGCCTTACGGCATGTCCCAAGCGTCAGGTCAGGTCTTGTGGATCCACGTCCAGCGACCAGCGCAGACCGCCGTTGCGCGGGATGGTGCGCAATTGCGCGACCCAGGCGGCGAGTAGGGTTTGCAGACCGGGGCGGCGGGAGCACTCCAGCAGGAGTTGGGCACGATAGCGGCCGGCACGGCGCTCCATAGGGGCCGGAACGGGGCTCGATACCTGCACGTGCAACCCGGGCTGATCCACCAACAGGGCCAGGGCGAGCGCACGCGCGTGGTGCAGGAAGTCCATGGGGACCTGGACGTCCGGGGCGTCGGCCCGCAACAAGGCGAGATGGCCGTAAGGCGGCAGACCGGCGGCCTCGCGCTCGGCCAGGGCGAGTTCGGCAAAGCCCGGGTAGCCGCTGGTGATCAGTGATTTCAGGAGCGGATGCTCGGGATGGCGGGTCTGCAAGACGACGCGTCCCGGCCGCTGCGCCCGCCCGGCGCGGCCGGCAACCTGGACGATGAGTTGCGCGGTGCGCTCCGGCGCGCGAAAGTCGGCGGCATAGAGCGACTGGTCCAGGTCGAGGATACCGACCAGGGTCACGCCGGGAAAGTCGTGCCCCTTGGCAAGCATTTGCGTGCCGAGCAGGAGCTGGACCTCACCCTGCCGGATGAGCGTGAGCAGACGGTCCAGTTCGCCCTTGCGGCGGGTGCTGTCCCGATCGATCCGCGCCAGACTCAGTTGCGGGAAGATCTCGCGCAATTCCTCTTCCAGCCGCTCGGTCCCCAGTCCCAGGCGGCGCAGGTCGCTGCTCCGACAGCTCGGGCAAGTCGACGGCAGGGGCTGGAACCAGCCACAGTGATGGCACCAGAGACGCTGCAGCCGCAGGTGCAGGGTGAGCCGGGCATCGCAATGCGGGCAGGCGCCGACCCAGCCGCAGTCGTGACAGGTGAGCACCGGGGCATAGCCGCGGCGGTTGAGGAACAGCAGGACCTGGTTGCCGGCGGCGATGTGCAGCTCGACCTGTTCGCGCAGCCGCGGCGACAAGCCGGCACTCATGGTTTGGCCGCGGATATCGAGCAGCGTGATGGCCGGTGCGGCAGCCCCTCCGGCGCGCATGCTCAGACGCAGCCGACGGTACCGCCCGGCCCGCGCATTGTGCAGCGTTTCCAGGGATGGCGTAGCGGAGCCGAGGATCACCGGACACCCGACCTGCTGCGCCCGGCGCACCGCCAGGTCGCGGGCGGAATAGCGGAAACCGTCCTGTTGCTTGAGCGAGGCGTCGTGCTCCTCGTCGACGATGATCAGCCCCAACCGCGGCAGCGGGACGAAACAGGCCGACCGGGTGCCGAGCACGAGGGTCGCGCGCCCGCTGGCGGCACGGTGCCAGGCGCGCTCGCGCTCGGCCTCGGGCAGGGCGGAGTGCAGCACCGCGTGGGGTCCGGGCAGGCGCCGCTCCAGCCGCGTGCGTAATTGGGGGGTGAGACCGATCTCGGGCACCAGCACCAGGGCTTGTCGACCAGCGGCGATGACTTCCTGGATCAGCCGGATGTAGACCTCGGTCTTGCCGCTGCCGGTGACTCCGTCGAGCAGGAACGGGTTGAAGCACGCGCCCGCGCCCTGCACCGCCGCCACCGCCAGCGCCTGCTCCGGGTTGAGGTCGGGACCCGTCGGGTCCGGGATCGGCGGCGCGTCGCAGTCCGCGGGCAGCACCCGACACGGCTCGATCAAACCGCGCTCGCGCAAGACCTTGAGCGGCGCCGTCGCGGGACCGAGTTGCGCTTTCAGGACAAGGGTCGCGAGCCCCGTCGGCGCGGCGCGCAGGACTTCCAGGATGCGGCGTTGACCCACCGCCCGCCCGAGTTCGGCCAGCTCCAGCGCACACCCGGCGGCGGTCGCGCGCAGGCCGGGAACCCCCTCCTCCAGCGGCGCGTCCGGACGGCGCAGGCGCGTCGGCAAGGCGCTGAACAGGGCTTCGCCCAGGGGTTGCCGGTAATAGTCCGCGGCCCACCGGATCAGGCTCAGGTCGGCGGCGGCGAGCACCGGAACCGGGTCGAGTTGGGCGATCACGGATTTGAGACACGCCGCGTCCTGATCCGAATCGACGGCGGTCTCCACCAGTATGCCCACCCGGCGGCCGCGACCGAAGGGCACCAGGAGGCGGACCCCGGGGATCAACCCGTCAAGCGCGGCCGCCGCGGGCGGCAGGTAATCGAAGAGTCCGGCCAGGGGCGCGGCGACGGCGACGCGCAGGATCAGCGGGGCAGTCGGAGCGGCGGCAAGGCCCGGCGACGGCACGGTCGGGGCGTCAGAGGCAAGTGGCGAGATCGTCGTTCTCCTGCGCGGTCGGCCCCGGTGTGGCACAACAGGCCGGAATACCCTGATCGGCAGCGATCGGGGCATTCAGGATACAGACCTGTCGTCGTTGGCTTTTCGTTTCTCGTTGTTCGTAACCCAATGCGTGATGAACACTTACGAAAAACCGCAAACCCAAAAACCACTCCGTATACCTGGGTACCGCGGCGCTTGCGCACCCGGATACAGCGTGTATTATGGGCGCAAACTCCGAGCCGTATCCCGCTATGGTGCCATTGAATCAACAGGTACTGCGCACGGATCTGGCGGGTATGCCACTGGAGTGGGTGGATTACCGCACCGCCGCGCGTCTGTATTTACTCGACCAGGTCGCCTACACCTGTGGCGATCCTTTGTTTCATCTGCGCGGCGGCATCAATGCGGTCACCAGGCGCCGCAGCCGACTGCTGATCCACGCCATCATCGCCACCCACGGCGTGCACCACGCACTGAACAAGCTGCAGGGTGATTATGCACCGCCGCTGTGCAATCGGACGCTGTTTCAGCGCGACGATCATTTGTGCATGTACTGCGGCTGTCGGTTCCCGAGCCGTCAGCTTTCCCGCGACCATGTACGGCCCTCCAGTCAGGGAGGGCGCGACCACTGGAACAACGTGGTCAGCGCCTGTGTGCGCTGTAACAACTTCAAGGCCGGGCGAACCCCGGAGTCGGCCGGCATGGAACTGCTGGCGGTTCCCTTCACGCCGACCCATGCCGAGTACATCTATTTGATGGGCCGCGGCGTCCTGGCCGATCAGATGGAGTTTCTGCGTGCCCATTTTCCGCGCAGCAGCCCCCTGCATGGACGCCTCGGCAAGGACCCGTCCGCGCGGACCGGTGCTGGACCGCATGATTGATTGGACGGTGATCGCCGAGCGGATCGGCACGGCCACCGGCAGTCCATTCGCCCCGCGAACCACGCGCGCGGTCAGCGGCGGCTGCATCAACGCTGCGATAACAATCAGCGACGGCGCCCGCGCCTTCTTCGTCAAGACCAACACACCGGCCCGCCTCGCGTTGTTCGAGGCCGAGGCCGCCGGGCTCGCCGTCCTCGCTGCCACGGGCGCCATCCGCATCCCCAGGCCCATCTGCTGGGGCCGGACCGACACCCTCAGCTATCTGGTGCTGGAGCACCTGGATCTCAGCGGACCGACCCGGGGTGCCGCGGCCGGACGGCAGTTGGCCGCGTTGCATCGCACGCGCTCCTCCACCTTCGGCTGGCACCGCGATAATCATATCGGCTCAACCCCGCAGCGCAACACACCGAGTGCGGATTGGGTGAGCTTCTGGCGCGATCAGCGGCTCGGCTATCAACTCGAACTGGCCGCGGCCAACGGCTACGATGGCGCACTCCAGACACGCGGTGAACGCCTGCGCGCCGAGTTGGATAAGCTCCTGGGGCACCAACCCCAGCCGTCGCTCCTGCACGGCGACCTGTGGGGCGGTAATCTGGCCTATCTGCCGGACGGTCAGCCGGTGATCTACGACCCCGCGGTCTACTTCGGGGATCGCGAGGCCGATCTGGCCATGACCGAGTTGTTCGGCGGCTTCGGCGCCGAGTTCTATGCCGCCTATCGGGAGGTCTGGCCGCTGGACCCAGGCTACGGGGTCCGCAAGACCCTCTACAACCTCTACCACATCCTCAATCACCTGAATCTGTTCGGGCCGGGATACCTGGGTCAGGCGCGCGGCCTGATCGACCGGCTCCTGGCTGAGCTGCATTGATCGAACGCTGCCGAACGGGTGTCCGGCACTCCAGGGACGCTGCGGTCCCGGACGGCCAAGGTAGTTGGAAAATGACCGTTGTGTTAAAAAGGCGGCGCAGCCTCCACCAGGGCCACTGAACGCTTTTCCTTACTCTGCCGCGCCGAGCCTTGTCCACATGCCACGGGAACTCCTGATCCTCCGCCATGCCAAGTCCGACTGGGATTCCCGGGCGAAGTCCGACTTCGACCGCCCGCTGGCCAAACGCGGCAAACAAGACGCCCCAAAGGTTGGCGCCTGGCTTTACCGGGAGGGTCTGGTGCCTGACCATGTCGTCAGTTCGCCCGCCCAGCGGGCGCGCCAGACCGCCATCAAGGTTTGCAAGGTCTTGGAAATCGGCCGGGAACGGATCGCTTGGGACACGGATATCTACGACGCGACACTGGCCGCATTGCTCGATGTGCTCGGACGCTGCCCGGCCACGGCGCACACGGTCTTGCTGGTAGGGCACAATCCGGGTCTCGATGATCTGGTGTTACACCTGAGCGGCGACGACCTGGACCCACCGCAGGACGGGAAACTGCTCCCCACCGGGACCCTGGCGCGACTGGAAATGCCGGACGACTGGGATCAGCTGCCGCGCGGCTGTGCGCAGCTGATTTCCATCACCCGCCCCCGCGCCCTCTGAGGCTTCGAACTAGGGCGTAGCCCCGCAATAATTCACACAATCCTCCAGGGTCTCGAACGGCACCCGGCCGCCGCAGCCGCTATGCGTAAAGGACTTGCAGCGATTGTCACGATAATCGAAATAATACTTGATCTGGCGGCCCCGGCAATTCCCCTTGGCAGGCTTGGCCACGCAACTCACCGGTAAGTCCTCCGGGTTACCTCGCCCCACCCCGCCCCCGCCGCAACCGACGAGCGCCAACACCGCGACCAGCATCGCACACCCCCAGACCGAACGCATAGCACCCCCAAACAACATCCAATTCGACAAGTCAGGGCGCCGATTCTAGACGCTTCGGCACAGTCTCTCACCTGAATCAGGTGGATCGGGTCGACAGCCCAGGTTGCAGATAGTAATGAGAATGGATATTATTCACGAAACAGATCTGCACAGCACGCCGGCGTGCAGTTTGACGCCATCAGCGCGACGGAATCATACTAATACCTAATTCGTAATATCACTGACACCAGGTTGCTCAACCGGACCGGCCGTCACCATCCGGTCACACCTGCCGTTGTCGCTGGATTTTTTTGGGGAAATCAGCCCATGCACAGCACCGCCCGACGGTTCGGCTCCGCGCTCGCCATCGCTCTGACCAGCCTCTGCGCCGGGGCCGCCCGTGCCTACGACGTGAACGAGCAACTCGCGGTCAACCTGCTGCTCGCCGGGGCCGGGCAGTGTCAGGAGGTGACGGGTGACGGGGACGACCAGAACGGCTGTCGGGGCGCCGTGCCCGTTCAACCCGAGATCTTCTTCAACCCCACCAAGCAGGATCAATTCTTCGTCAAGTTCGGATTTGCTGCCGGGAACGGACTCAACCCGATCTCCCCGTTCGCGCTCACCCCTTGGGCCGCGGACCTGGAAGCGGACGTCAAGGACATCAACGGCCGCGACCGCAGCTATTTGCTGGAGGCTTGGTATGCGCATACCTTCCGTTTCGGTGACGCCAATGCCGTTCAGGTCACCGGCGGCATCATTGATCCAGCGTTCTACGTCAACGAGAATGCCTACGCCAACAACGAGTACACCCAGTTCATGAACGAGGCCTTCGTGAACTCACGCACCGCCTTTATCCCCGCCTACGACGTGGGCGGCGCACTGGTCTGGAAAATCCACCGCCTGACCCTCAGCGGCCTGGGGATGAATGTCGGCGAGAATGATGATGGGAACAACTACAACTGGTTCGGCGTCGAGGCCGACTATAACCTGCAAACGCCCTGGGGCGAAGGGAACTATCGTGTGATGTATGCCGGCACCTCTCGCGCCTTCCTGGCTCCAGCCCCAGGGCTGGACCCGGAACCGAATCCGGCGCTGGACCCGGCACTCGACCTGGACTCGGCCGAGGCGCCGGACCCGACCGACCAGGAACATCTGTCCGGCGTGCTGCTGTCCTTTGACCAGGAGTTCGGCAAGATCGTCGGTGCCTTCCTGCGACTGGGCTGGGAGCAACAGGATGCGCTGGTCGATTATCAGGCCGATTACGCCGGCGGGTTCGATTTTAAAGGGGCTGGCTGGGGCCGAGAGAATGACAATATCGGTATCGGTTACGCCTACCTGGAAGGCGGCAACGGTGAGCTGGCGCGCACCAATGCGGTCGAGGGCTACTATCGACTTGCCTGCAACGACACGCTGGCCCTGACCGCCGACGTGCAGTACATGAAGGACAAGTACCGCACCGGGGATGTTGTCGACGGCTGGGTGTTCAGCCTGCGCGCGGTCGCCGAGTTCTAACCCCGCTTAGAGCATCCGGCGCGAGATGTGCTCCAGCAACCCGAGGGCCGCGGCTTCCACCATGTCGAACACCTGATCGAACCCGCGCTGCCCGCCATAGTAGGGGTCCGGCACCTCACGCCGGTTCAGGTCCGGGGCGAAATCCAGGAACAGACCGAGTTTCGACTCCATCCCCGGTGGGCAGATCCGCGACAAACTATGGTAGTTATCCTGATCCATGGCGAGGATCAGATCGTACTCAATAAAGTCCTCCGGCTCGGCCCGGCGCGCCCGCAGGTCGCTGATGTCGACCCCGCGCGCCCAGGCGGTTGCGGTCGCCCGCTCGTCCGGCGGCTCGTCCAGGTGGTAACCATGGGTGCCGGCCGAGTCGATCCCGATCACGGCCGCCAGACCAGCCTCCTGCACCAGATGGCGAAAGACCCCATGGGCGGTGGGCGAGCGGCAAATGTTACCCATGCAGACAAACAGCACTTTTACACGTGTAGCTTTGTTCATAAAATACTTATTTTCAATATGTTATCTCTAATCCTTGCCTCCGTCATCCACACCGGTACACGATCGCTCGCACCCCGAAGCACACACCGGCGGGGGGCGATGTCTGTTACCGAGCGACAGGCTAAGGCCGCACGGTGGGAAGGTAAAGACCACCGGGTATCGGCCGGGGATGGGCTCTCGCTGCAAGTGCGCCGATCCTCTAAGACCTGGATCACACGCCGCAGTTTCCGGGGATGGTGCCGTGGAACATTGTCGGCAGGCGGCCAACCAGTCCGGCCTTGATCATCGTTTCGGCCACAAGAAAAACTGGCCGGGGCAATGATCAAGGCCGGTCGATATTCCCGCTGTGTTTGCTGTGGCGAATGACCCGCCAAGGCACCAAGGCTCGCTCACCTGGCTGCAGTGCCCGGTTGCCTTTCAGTCGCGTGAGCGTGATCGCCTCGATCCGGTAATACCAGAGGAATCGACCAAGAATCCGTACCGTGTAATCCGTGCGCCCGAAGGGACCCATCAGAGTCAACCTGCCCGTTCTTATCCCGATCTCGCTCACGGCCGTGCTCCGATTGAATACTATATTGGCATGCAGTCATCAATGCCGTGATTAGGGTTTCGACCACGCGAGAGCCGCTGCGGACAAGGCCGCCATCAATCCGCTCCGCGGCGGACTAGCCGACTCGTTGGATAACAGCTAACGGCAGGGTCAAGACAACCTGACGGTGCAGCAACTCGATCAATAAGCGCACACGCTGCTGCCCCTGATGGGTTTGGAAGATCGCCTCCAAGCCCTGGAACGGACCAGCGATGATCCGCACCGACTCGCCGGGATGCAGCACCAATTCGGGCGACTGCTCGCCGATACGACGGCGGATCGTTTCGATTAAAGCATCGTCGACCGGCAGTGGTTCATTGCCGAACGCCACCAGTCGCGCCACCCCGCGCGTGGAGCGTAGTGGATACCAGTTGTCCACCCAGCGCTGTAATCGGATGAACAGGTAATTCGGAAACAGGGACTCTTCGACCGTAACCCGCCGCCCGCGACGAATACGCTCGATCTGGAACCGCGGATGAAACACACGGTAGCCCTGCTGCTCCAGATTCAGCTCAGCACGCTCCGCCTGGCGCGGCTTGGCCTGCACCAGGTACCAGCGTGGTTGAGCGGCGAGTTCAGATTCGCCCAAGTCCTCAGCGGTCATAAGTCATCAGTGATCATGATTCAGCAGCGACCACATCGCGACCCACCGTCGGTGCCGTGTCGGACGTCGATGTACGCCGACGGAAGTCCATGATTCGTTGGCGCGCCAGCGACCGGTACAACCGCGGCGCATACCGTAGAACGGACAGATAGATGGCAAAAAACACCAGCGCGGCCCAGATCAACGCCGCCGGCGCGACCTGCTGAACCTGTCCGAACAGGCCGATACCGGCCAGCACTGCCGCGGTCGGCAGAATCAGGCTCAGCGCTTTACGTGGACTGTTGAAGCAGCGCGCCAAAACGTGATGCAAATGCGCCCGATCGGCGCAGAACGGGGACCGGCCCTTGAGCATCCGCCGGCCCATGACGCAGAACGTGTCCATCAACGGGATCGCAACGATCCAGATCGCTGCCGCGGGCGTCAGCGTGGCCGCGGACTGTGCGGCGGTGATGAGCATCCAGACGACGAGATAACCGAGCAACAAACTCCCGGCGTCACCTAAAAAAACCTTGCGCCCGGTGCAGCCGAAGAGTTGCAGATTGCAGATCAAATAGGGAACGATTGCGGCAATCGTCACCAGCATCAGGACTCGCGATGCGCCATCCACGGGCGAGAGCAACACCAAGACCCCGAGCGCGATCAGCGTCAGTCCGCCGGCCAGCCCGTCGATGCCATCGATCATATTGAACGCATTGCAGATACCGACGATTGCAAACACTGTGAAAGGGACCGCAAACAGCCCCAGATCAATCGAGCCGAAGCCGAACAGGTCACCCAGCGACGTCAGCGTGACACCGCCGCCCACCGTCAGCAGCAGCGCGGCGGCGATCTGGGCAACAATCCGCAGCTTGGGACCAAGGTCGAGGATGTCGTCAAGTAGGCCGACCACGACCAACAAGGCCGCACCGCTGAGCCCATAGGCAAATGGCCGATCCAGGGGAATCCACACCAGGACGCTGACCAGGACAGCACCAAAGATCGCGATGCCCCCGATCAGCGGCACGGGCTGCGCGTGGTTCTTGCGCCGTTCGCCCGGATGATCAAGCAGACGCAACCGCGGGGCAAGCGGGCGGAGCAAGCCCAGGATCGTCGCACTGACAAAAAACGAAAGTAGCATGAAAGGCTCCCGGCGCAACGTCCTCATCTGCTGACGAGCGTGCACCTCCCTAGACCGACGACCTGCCGACAATTATTTTTATGTTACGAGCGATCCCTACATTGTCGCGTGATCGGCTCGCGCAGACAACCTCAATCGCGTGAATCATGAGTGAAGAGTTGTAAGGGAAATTTCACGTTAAGTGCAAGACCGACAGAGGCCGCACACTGCGCACGTGCGTTTCGCATCACCGCTCGAACGCTTGGACCCTAGTTCTCAGGTGCGGCACACCACTCAGAGGGGCCGCGAAGCCGCGCGAAAACGACAGGGACGGATCGGATTCCCAAGGATCGGACGCATATCCATGGTTCTTGCGCACCGACAGCGCCGGACTCGCCTATCATTTACCGCCATGCGGCCCGCGCCGCATGGGTTGGAATTTGCTCGCCGCGCGCGTATCTCAAACGAATCATGACACAAGGTCTCAGACGCTCCCGCGCGGGACAAACCACGGTCAGGCTTGCGGTTGCCGCGACGCTGGCCTTGAGTCCGCTGGCGCCGGGGATGACTCGGGCCGCGCAGTTCGACCTGCCGGAGATCGGCAACTCGTCGGACGCGGTCATGGGCAGCGGGGCGCAACTGCGTCTGAGCAAGGCGTTTATGCGCCAGGTACGCGCGGCGCTGCCGGTGCTGGACGATCCGCTCTTGACCGCCTACCTGGAGTCACTGGGCAATGAACTGGTGGCCGCGGACAAGAGCGCGGGCGGCAGCTTCAATTTCTTCCTGATCGATCAGCCCGTGGTCAACGCCTTTGCCGGACCCGGCGGTAATGTCGGGATCTACTCGGGGCTGATCCTGGCCGCCCAGAGCGAGGACGAACTGGCGGCCGTGGTGGCCCACGAAATCGCCCACGTCACCCAACACCATCTGCTGCGCGGCCTTGAGGACCAGGGCAAGCTGAACATGCCCACCATGGCGCTGATGGTGGCGGCCGCGATTCTCGGCGCGCAAGTGTCGGCGGATGCGGGGATGGCGGCGGTGGCCGGGATTCAGGCGGCAGCCATGCAGCGCCGGATCAACTTTACCCGCGAGAACGAGAAGGAGGCGGACCGCATCGGTATCGCCACCCTGGCGGCGGCCGGACGCGATCCTTACGCGATGCCCGGCTTCTTCGAGAAATTATCGAAAGCCAGCCGGGTCTATGAGAACAACGCGCCCGAGTTTCTGCGCACCCACCCGGTCAACAGCAACCGCATCGGCGATGCGCTTGGCCGCGCCGATGAGTATGGCGCCCGTCAACGCGCCGACAGCCTGCGTTTTTTGCTGGCGCGCGCCAGGCTGCGCGAGCGCGCTTACGACCGGCCCGAGAAATCGCTGGAGAGCTTCAAGGCATCGCTGCGGGAGGGCCGTTACCTCAATGAGACCGCGGAGCGCTATGGCTACGCGCTGGCCCTGCTGCGCTCGGGTCGACTCGATGAGGCCAAGACGGAGTCTGCCAAACTGCTGAGCGCGCAACCCAGTCTGGCCGAGTTCATCGTATTGGACGCGCAGCTCGACCTGAAGCAAGACCGCTCGGCGCAGGCCCTGGAGCACCTCAAACAAGCGCTGACCCTGGCGTCCGGCGACTGGGCCTTGCGCAGCGCCTACGCGGAGGCACTGATGGCGGCCGGACAGCCGCGCCAGGCCATGGCGGAACTCAAGACGGTGGTGCGAACACGTCCAGGCAATACGACACTCTACGATCTCCTGACGCAGGCGGCGATCAAATCCGGCGATAAAGCCGCGACCCACCGGTACCGTGCCGAACGACTGTATACGGAGGGCGACTTGGAACCGGCAATCAAACAACTGGAGTTCGCCCTGCGTCAGCCCGGGCTCGGCTATCAGGATTCGGCGCAGATTCAGGTCCTGGTCGATGCCTGGAAGGAAGAAGAGCGCGATCAGAAAAAACGCGGGCCTGACCCGTTCGACTTCAGCAACGATAGGGGCAGTGCCGCCACGGCGCCCTGAGCGACCAGCCCGCACCAAACCAGTGAAATAGCGATGCCGGTTTCAAGACCAACTTGAGTGCTGTAAGCTTCCCGAACAGTCGGTAGACGCCGCGTCGGCGGCGGTGGTCAAACCGCGTTTCGCGCGGTCTGGCAGGCACCAAGCCACGCATACCGATCAACCGGCGGGGGCCTCCGAGGCTGACGCCGGATGCGCACAGGCGTCGGCGCCAAGAACCGGACGGTTCGCCGTATGCCACCCCAACCTAACCACTGATGCTCGATGAGGAGACAGTTGATGATCGACGCAAAACGCAGAATCCTGCTCAAGGGCTCGTTAGCCGCCGGGTCCGTCGGCGTCGCGGTCGCCGCTGGGCTGCTGACCCCGCGCCTGGTCCTGGCCGATTGGAATGCCGCCGCCTTCGAATCCAAGGATGTCAGCGCCGCCCTGAAGGGTCTGCTGGGCAGCGATGCCATGGAGACTAACGACGCCGTGGTCGTCAAGGCGCCGGACATTGCCGAGAACGGCGCCGTCGTCCCCGTCACCGTCGAGACCACCCTGTCGGATATCGCGTACATCGCCATTATCGCCTCCGGCAACGCCACGCCCCTGGTCGCCTCCTTCGCACTGGGCGCGGCGGCCATGCCGTTCGTCTCCACCCGCATCAAGATGGGCAAGACGGCGGACGTGATTGCGGTGGTGAAGCAGGGCGACAAGCTCTTCAGCAACGCGAAGAATGTCAAGGTCACCATCGGCGGCTGCGGCGGCTGAACACGCCGGCATCCACTGTTGATTCCCTTAGCCAAAGGTCACCGACTATGTCCGATATCAAGGTACGCGCGAAGCTCGAAGGCAACGAGACGGTTGTCAAGTGTCTGATGAACCATCCGATGGAGACCGGCCTGCGCAAGGACAGCAAGACCAACGAACTGGTTCCGGCACACTTTATCCAGGAGGTCGTCTGTAAGTGGAAGGATCAGGTGGTGCTGACCGCCGCCTGGAGCGGCGGTGTCTCCAAGAACCCCTACCTGTCGTTCAAGTTCATCGGCGGGGCCGTCGGTGATCCGGTCGAGGTCTCCTGGAAAGACAACAAGGGCGAGAGCCAGACCGAAACCTCCCAGATCGCTTAGCCGCGGTTGACCGCGCGCCGACAAGGCCCCTCGCGGGGTCTTGCCGGGTTGACGCAGCGCCTCCTCGGGCGCCGCTTCAATCGACCGACTACACGATAATGAAAGGATATTCCTGCTTGAGTCAACTTTTCATCATGCCCCTTCGCCGACACTGGAGACCCGCGACCTGGTTATCTGCGCTCCTGCTCGGCGTTGCTGCCCCGGCCGCGGCGCAAACCGGGGTCGGGGAATTCAGCCCCGCCGCACCCGCCGCGCCGAGCGATCCCAATGGACTCTTCAACGAGGCGTTCTTTCTTAAAGTCGGCTTCTCCTTCATGGTCGGCCTGGCGGTAGGCTACGCGCTCAAGGTGGCTTTCAAGGTCGCGCTGGTGATTTTTGGGTTAATCCTGCTCGGCATCTTCGCGCTCCAGTATGCCGGTATCGCCCAGATCGACTGGTCCGGCATGGAGGTCCGTTACGACACCTGGGCCACCTGGCTGTCGGTCAACGGTGGGGCCTTCCTGGACTTCGTCGGCAACAATCTCTCCAGCACGGCCTCCTTCATCGCCGGATTGGCCTTGGGCCTCAAGATTTAGGCGAATTCCGAAAATCGCCGCACCGGCACACCCGACACTGGTGATTCTGCCAAGCGTACCCAGATTGTGAGTTCGCCGTTCAAAGAAGTCTCACTATGTCCACCGCTCCGTCGTCCGCGTCGCTCCGCGACTCCCTCCGCCTGGTGAATTGGATCTACAACCCCTTTCAGTCGCTGGACGTCGCCGGGGTCTACAACCTGTTGTCCACCCACGCGCCAACTGAGCGCGGGCTCTGGCTCAACCTCGGGTACTGGCGCGCGGCACAGACGCTCGACGACGCCTGCGAGGCCATGGCCGCCCTGGTGGCGGATGCCGGCGGGATGACCAAGGAGGATGCGGTGCTGGACGTCGGGTTCGGCTTCGCCGATCAGGATCTCTACTGGGCCAAACGGTATCAGCCGCGCCGGATCACGGGCATCAATATCACCGCCTCCCAGGTCGCGGTAGCCCGCGCACGGGTGGCGGACGCGGGCCTGAGCGACCGGATCGACTTGCGCGAGGGCTCCGCGACCGCGCTGCCGCTGCCGGACGCCGCCTGCGATCTGGTGATCGCGCTCGAGAGCGCATTCCATTTCAACACGCGCGTGGCCTTTTTTCGCGAAGCTTACCGGGTGCTGCGCCCCGGCGGTCGGCTGGTGCTGGCCGACATCCTGCCCCTGCCGGAACACCCCGGTTTGATCGCGCGCCTGAAACAACGCTGGTCCTGGCGCCTGGTGTCCGGTAAGTTCCCGATACCGAAGCTCAATGTCTACAATCGCGACGCCTATCGCGACCGGCTGCGCGTGGCCAAGTTCGAGTCGGTCCGGGTCGAGTCCATCCGCGGCGACGTCTACGCCCCCTTGCATCACTATCTTAGCCAGCACCCGGACGCCATCCGCAGGCTGCCACCCCTGATGTGGCCCATGGTGCGCTTCATGCTCGCACGCAATCCAACGAGTACCTTCCAGGGACTCGATTACGTGCTGGCCGTGGCGAAAAAGCCTGGTTGAGCGGCAACAGGGGCGTCCCACTCTGCTATAGGGGCAACCTAAGTCGCCTCTGCAGCCCCTACGAATCTTGCAGGCATGCGCAGTTGAGATTTTTGGGTGATTTCCAGAACAGCGAATGCCACCCACTATCGGCTCCGATGTAGGTGCGACTTCAGTCGCACCGATTCGGACGCGGGTGCGACTGAAGTCGCCCCTACATTCTCCCCCTACACGTCGGTGGATCCTTTGCCGACAATCACCCTACTGGCTTTGGTGCCGCCGAATAGTCGGGATCGGTCCAACACTTCGGCATGGGTTCATCCGAACAGAAGGCCAGTTCACCCTTGTCGAAGCTCTCCGGGTCCTGCGCTTCCTCGCCATAGTGGTAGCGCCCGATTACGGTGTCGTGCAATGGGTTGAAGAGGTCGCGCAGACTCAGGACCTCGATCATCTTCCCGGTCATCGTATGTTTCAGGAACATGGACTGGCCTCCGTTGCCGACCACTGGGCCGGGGTGAAGGTCTTGATGGAGAGCGCATGCAGTTCGCCGCTGGCGAGCTGCGGCTTCACCGTATCCATGACCAGGCGTTGTTTCTTGATGGGCGTCAGACCCGTGAACGACTCGCTGATCACGACGGCATCGAAATGACTGCCATCCCCGGTGACCTGGACCTCCGCTCCCGGCAGGCCGGTGCGGATCAGTTGCTCGATTGCCTGGGTTTCCAAGCGGATCACCTCTTTAGATTTGCGTCAGTTGACGTTTATTGGCGTTCAGTGGCGACTAAAGTTCCCGCGTCGCCAGAAAGCGAATGTCCGGCCAGCGCTCCTGGGTAAGCCCCAGGTTGACCCGGGTCGGAGCCAGATAGACCAACCGGTCGTCGCCGTCCAGGGCCAGGTGCTCGTAAACCTTTTCCTTAAACCGTTCCAACATTTTGGGGTCGTCGCAGGCGATCCAACGGGCGGTATGCACGCCGACCGGCTCGACCATGGCGTCGACCCCATATTCATCCTTGAGCCGGAAGGCCGCCACGTCGAACTGGAGGATGCCCACCGCGCCCAGGATCAGATCGTTGTTCTTCAGCGGCCGGAAGACCTGGGTGGCGCCTTCCTCGGCGAGCTGCACCACCCCCTTGGCCAGCGCCTTCATGCGCAGCGGGTCGCGCAGCACGATGCGCCGGAACAACTCCGGGGCAAAATAGGGGATGCCCTCGTATTTGAGTTCCTCACCCTCGGTGAAGGTGTCGCCGATCTGGATGGTCCCGTGGTTATGCAGGCCGATGATGTCGCCCGGCCAGGCTTCCTCGACCTGGCGGCGCTCGTCCGCCTGGAAGGTGATGGCATTGGCGACCTGAACCGTCTTGCCGATCCGCACGTGGCGCATCTTCATGCCCTTGCTGTAGCTGCCCGAGCAGACCCGGAAGAAGGCGACGCGGTCACGGTGGGCCGGGTCCATGTTCGCCTGGATCTTGAAGACGAAGCCGGTAAAGCGCTCCTCGACGGGCTCGACCACACGTTGGGTTGTCTGCCGCAGCCGCGGCGGCGGGGCGTATTCGACAAAGGCGTCGAGTAACTCCTTGACCCCGAAGTTGTTGATGGCGGAGCCGAAGAACACCGGGGTCTGACGCCCGGCGCGGTAGGCATCCAGGTCCAGCGGGTGGCTGGCCCCCTGCACCAGTTCCATCTCGACGCGCAGTTCGTCGGCCTGATCGCCGAGCATCGCGTCCATGCGCGGGTTGTCGATCCCCTGGATCAGCTCGCCGGTCTGGATGCGCCCGCCGTGCTGGGCGCTGAAGAGATAGGTACAGTCGTGGCGCAGGTCATAGACACCCTTGAACCGCTTGCCCATGCCGATGGGCCAGGTGACCGGCGAGCACTGGATTTTGAGCACCGATTCGACTTCATCCAGCACCTCGACGGCATCGCGGCCCTCACGGTCCAGCTTGTTGACGAAGGTCAGGATGGGGGTATCGCGCAGTCGGCAGACATCCATCAGTTTGATCGTGCGCTCCTCCACGCCTTTGGCCACGTCGATGACCATCAGCGCCGAGTCCACGGCGGTCAGCGTGCGGTAGGTGTCCTCCGAGAAGTCCTCGTGGCCGGGCGTATCGAGCAGGTTGACGATCGCGTCACCATAAGGAAACTGCATGACCGACGACGTCACAGAGATACCGCGCTGTTTTTCCAGCTCCATCCAGTCGGAGGTGGCGTGGCGCGCCGCCTTACGGCCCTTGACCGTGCCCGCCATCTGAATGGCACCGCCGAACAGCAACAGTTTCTCGGTCAGGGTGGTCTTGCCGGCATCGGGGTGGGAGATGATGGCAAAGGTACGGCGGCGGCGCAGTTGGTCGAGAAGATCGCTCATAGCAAGGGACTGGACAGGGTGACAAAAGGTACGGCGTAACCGCGGGAGTATAACGGCGCCGCCGGGATTGAGCACGTCGGGCGCTGCTTCGGGGTTTGATCAGAACTGATGGGGCCGGGCCTCTCGGTAGGATGGGCAGAGCGAGAGCGATGCCCATCCTCAAGCGTCGCGGTGGCCGGATGGGCATCTGCGACCACATCACTTTGGATCGCACCCGCTGCTTCGCTTCGGCGGGGTTCAGCACACCACGCCCGGCGTGACGGGCGCCAGGCGGGGATCGAAGCCGAATGGCTCGTCAGCCGCGCCCCCGACGACGACCCGGAAATCCGGATGAGCCGGATTCAACAAGACGCTGTGCTCACGCGGGATGACGGTGCTCGGCACCCGCAGGGCGACCGAGCGCCCCGCTGCCACCCAACCGTCGCCGATGCTGACGGTGCCGCCGGCGGCGGGATCGGCGCGCCAATTGTCGGGAAGACACGCGGCATCCAAGCGCATCAACGCATCGTCCGCGATTTCAAGTGTGAACAGCCGATAGCCTCCCAGGACCTCGCTCCGCCCCAGATGAACCAGTAACTCCAGAGCGGCCAGCGCGATGCTCTGCGAGGCATAGAGCATCGACGTGCCGGGACTGTTCCAGCGCCCGCCGTAGATCTTGGCACCCCGGCCATCCAAGGCGCTCGCGGCGAAGCGCGCTTTGACCAATCGATACACCAGCATCAGGGGTAAATGCCCAGCTCCAGTCGGGCGATCAGGCGATGCACCTCGGCCGCACCGACCTCGGTACCCAGATACGCCAATGGGGTCTGTCCACCTAACGCCTTGGCCGGTTCCTTGAGCCAGGCGCGGGCGCTTGGCTGATCGCCGTCGAACAGACGCACGGTGTCCTGCAAGGCCGCGGCGATACGATAGACGCGATCGCTTTCCTGCGGTGACAAACGCGCCGGCATCGCCCGGCGGCGGCGCGTCAGGGTTGCGGGAGCGATGGCGACAAGCCGCAACAACTCCTGCTGTCCAACGTCCAAGACACCGGCAAGGCGCTCAATCGCGCCCGTGGGTAACCCGGCGCGGACAGACTCGACAACCCCAACACCCGTATCGGCGACACCCAGAAATGTCAACGCATCAGCCGGGTCAGCCATGCTAACCGAGGGTGCATCCTGCGGGTCATAGGGTCGGGCGGCGGCGATCATGTCTGGTTACCTCAGGTGAACGCGCATCATATGAAATTAAAAATACGCTCAGTTGAAGTTTTTTCAAACAGGCGGTGCGAAGTGTCGACAGGTTGGCGCGTACCACCCTAAACCTAAGGGGTATACCCGTGCCGGGCACATCCACTTGTCGACAGACAGAAAACACAGCGGACACCGATTTGCCAAGAGTAAGAATTTATATATTTAATAACAAAAATGCCAATCAGCGGGTGTCTCGATGCCCCCACTTAGGCTACTGTTAAGGTAATGCTGCGCTGCACAAAACCCGCGTTCGCGGTCGCGCTCTCTTAACGACTTGCCGCGCGCCGCGCGTAAAGGCCCGAAACCATGACCTTATCAACGAAGTACGACTGCCTGGTCGTAGGCGCGGGCGTGACCGGCACGGCCCTGCTCTATCAACTGGCCCGATTCACGGACCTGAAACGGCTCTGCCTGGTGGAACAGTGCGACAGCGTCGCACAGGTCAACTCCCACGCGCATAACAACAGCCAGACCATCCACTGCGGCGACCTCGAAACCAGCTACAACCTGGAAAAGGCGCGGGCGGTTCGGCGTACCGGTGCTATGGTGATCAACTACGCGGTCAAGCTGGCCGCGCGGGATCGCGACCGCATCATCTTCGCGATGCCCAAGATGGTCTTGGGGGTCGGGCCCGTGGAGAGCGCTTATCTGCGCCGCCGGTTCGAGACCTTCAAGGATCTGTTCCCGCGCATGCAACTGCTGGAGCATCGGGCGATTGCGGACCTCGAACCCAATGTCGCACTGGTGGACGGGGCCTGGCGGCCGGAGGAGATCGTCGCCACCGGCACGCCGGACGCCTATTGCGCGGTCGATTTCGCCGCGCTCGCCGAGTCCTTCTCGCAGGCCTGCGTGCGGCTGGACCGGGTCGCCGACCGGCAGATCACGCAACTCTTCTCGACCAGCGTCGCGAGTATCAGTCGGGACGGTCCGGACTATGTGCTGGACACCAATCGCGGCTTGTTACAAGCACGCACCGTAGTGGTCTGCGCGGGCGGCCATTCGCTGGCGATGGCGCAGCAGATGGGCCTGGGGCGCGACTATGCCTGCCTGCCCATGGCCGGGTCATTTTATTTCGCACCCGAGGCGCTGAATGGAAAGGTCTACCGGGTGCAAGACCCCGGGCGCCTGCCATTCGCCGCCGTCCATGGGGATCATGACATCAAGGCAAGCGGCAAAACCCGTTTCGGACCCACCGCGCTCATGCTGCCCCGACTGGAGCGTCGCAACCGATCGACCGGCCGGGAGTTCTTCCAGGTGCTGCGGCTCGACCATCAGATGGCGGCCGCGCTCTGGGATCTGATCAAGGCCCCGGAACTGCGCAACGACCTGCTGCGCGGTCTGCTCGATGAGGTCCCCGGACTCAACCGCCGCTTCTTCATCAAAGAGATCCGCAAGATCGTCCCGTCGCTGAACGCCGCCGACATCACCTACGCGGAAGGATTTGGCGGGGTACGACCGCTGCTCATCGACCGCAGCACCGGACGGCTGCGCATGGGCGAGACCAAGATCACCGACGGCGACGGCATCATCTTCAACATGGCGCCCTCGCCGGGCGGCACCGGATGCCTGGGCAGCGGCGAGGCCGACATGCGCACCGTCGCCCGGCGCCTCGGGGCACAGATCGACGAGCAAGCGTTTGAGCGCGAACTCCTGATGGGTTACGAAGATACACGGGTGCAGTCGGTCGATGACGAGGGAAACCCACGAGCCTTTGCGCAGGCCGGTTGACGACCGGCCAGACCAGTCTTTCCCGCGGTCACTGACGCACGCTGCGCTGCCGCTCTGCGGGAGTCCAAGGCTTCAGCTTTGGCGTGCTGACGATCGCGGTCAGCGGACCGGTCGGAGACATCTCAGTGTGCCGGGCCAAGGCTGAAGCCCGGATCGCTTCGTTCGCGACACACCCGCTTATTCCTCGGTCATCAATGGGCCCCTGCGCTCATCGCACGCTGATCTATTGAGGCGATGAGTTCATCTATCCTGGCCGCCCGCGCCGGATCGATGCGTTTGGCTTCTTCCAGCGCGGCGCGGGCCAAGGCGCCGTCACCCCCGTGCAGGTAGGCGATGGCCATGCCAATGAAGGCATCAGCGCTGTTCGCGGAAAGCGTAATCGCGGCACGGAAGGCGTCGATCGCTGCCGCGTTCTGCTGCTTGAGCAACAAGGCGCCGCCAAGCCGGGTCTGGGCGCGGCTGGATGCCGGGTCCACCGCGACGGCCTGACGTAGGTCGACGATGGCGGCATCGATCTCACCGCGCTTGAGCTTGGACTCGCCTGCGGCGATCAGGGCGTCGGCATCGCCGGCCTGGACCCAGGCCCAGCCGCACAGCCACAGGGCGACCGCCAAAATGGCCTGGATTAAGCGGTTATCATTTGCATTCATTTGAGTTCGTTTGCGGACAAGGGCCTGGCCCGAATGACACTGAACTAAGGCCCGACTATCTGAAATATAGGGGCCGCACTGGCCTCTTTTCCCTTGACAAAATCCCCGTTAGCAAGAATGATTTAATCAGCGTCATCGTCCACCTTCGGCCTTCCGGGTATGCTTCAAGATTTTTCAAATCGAACGCCACTGTCCGTGGCGCGAGGCATTGCTGCGGCGAGTGCTTTTTTCTTAATCCTGGGTAGCGCGACAGCCATGGCTAAGACACTCACCTTGTTCTCCGAGATCCGGGGCACGGTCATTCATGACGGTAGGCCGGTGTCCGGTGCCGAAGTGGAAAGGAGTTATCGCTGGCACTGGCAAGATCAAGTTGGCGCGGACAAGACAACCACGGATACCCACGGCGAGTTTTCCTTCCCTGCCGTTACCGGATCGACCTTCCTCGGCTCTTTGATGCCCCATGAGCCGGTCATTGAGCAAAAGATCATCATCCGCACCGGAGGCAACGAATACCAGGCGTGGAAGTACTCCAAGCACAATTACGACGCAAATGGAGAGTTTCCCGGTCGTATGTTGCGATTGCGCTGCGACCTGGCCGACGCGCCGACCTATCATCTGATCGACACCAAGGCCAAATTGGGTTACCAGGGTATCTGTATCCTCGAGTAACATGGCGAGAAGCCTTCAATCCGCCCCAGAGGGTGACCGGATCGTCTGGCGCATTGTTGCGATCGTCCACGGGATTCGGCTTTGTCTCCACGGGTCGCGGCAGTCGTGCGAGGGAAGCGTTGGTGGTCATGCGCGGAACCGCGTCGTTGGCCGACGGCGTGACCGATGGGAACTGCGGCATGCAATTTGGACCTGGCGGGCAGATCGTCCATGCCGGATTCAACGAGACCTTCAAGTCCGTCAAGGACCAGCTCGACGCGTGTCTCAACGACTCTCGGAACCAGGGGATCAATCATATCCACTGTGTCGGTCACAGTCTCGGCGAAGCGCTGGCAACCCTGGTTGCGGACTATGCGCGCTCGCGTGGAATGAGCGTGTCGTTATACACCTTCGGAAGTCCGCGAGTCGGGTTATTCCCCTTTAGCAACGGTATTACCGACGTGATCGGCGCAGAAAGCATCTTTGGAGTCCACCACACCAACGACCCGGTGAGCATGGTGCCACTCTTTCCATTCGTCCACGCACCAGCACACGGACAGTCATTATGCTTCCCTCCAGCTATTCCGCGTACGATTTTTCCGCGCATTTCATGAACGGTTACGTCAGCGACGTCTCTGGCGGAAGCTGGCGCGGTATGCGTTGCGCCTGCACTAACTGGTTGGATCGTTTGGACGCACAGGTGTCCCTGTGGCTCGATTCCGGGGACCGGTCCGGGCTTGCTCACTATAGCGGAAGCGTGATGTGGTTCCTCGGTCGCGCGCTGCTTCATCTTATCGAGCTGGCTGCCGAGGTCGTCGGCGCCGGTCTTCAGACATTGATCAGTTCCGGATTGACGCTTCTCGACACACTGGCTTGGCTACTGGAGAGGGCTTCTCTATTGAGCGCCAAAGTCGGGACAATGCTTGGGCGTATTCTTAGTGCGTTTCTGTCGGCCATCGGCCGCGCCGTGGAGGGCATCCGCGATGTAACGGCGACGGTTATCAGGTATATCCTGCGCTTCCTGCTAACGGGAATCGCGATCCAAGTCTACAGGGCGATTTCTCTCGTTCATCGGTGACAGGCGCATGGCAAAGGGGCCATGGAAAAGAGGAGCAACAGGGCCGGAGAAGCAGACCGGTGCCTGTCATTGTTTCGACCTCTTCAATCCATTCTTCGCTGCCTAGTGGCCGCCCCGTTGTTTCCGATTGTCGCAGGCTCGACATCTGCTGCTTCAACCGGCCCTTCGACCAGCAGACTCGAACTGACGCTGAAAACCGAGTCTGCGCTGAAACTGGCCGGGGTCCGGGCACTGATCGCCGCGCGCGGCCCGGTGGATACCGAACGCTTTCTCGCAACCATTTGAGGAACCACCCATGAACTTCACACTTGAGTGCGAGCAGGAAGACGATGGGCGGTGGCTGGCCGAAGTGCTGGAACTGCCTGGCGCTCTCGCCTACGGCGGATCAAAGGACAGCGCCATGGCAAAGGCCGAGGCGTTAGCCCTTCGGGTGCTCGCAGAGCGGCTTGAGCATGGGGAAGCAAAACCCCTGGCCATCAGCATTTCGCTCCCAGCCGCCGCATGAGCCAGTGGCCTTCCGCCAAGGCCAAGCAGGTCCTGGCGGCGTTGCTCAGGCTCGGCTGGGAGACCCGGCGCCAGACTGGCTCGCACCGAACGCTCATGCGCAAGGGCTGGAATGATTTCGTGTTCGCCTTCCACGACGGAGAGGAACTTGGTCCGCGGATGCTGGCGCGCATCGCCAAGCACACAGGGCTACGGCCTGAGGACTTGTAGGGATTCGCACGGAAAGGGTGCGGATCGGCGCCCCGACCATAAGGCGGATCGGCACGCCGCGAACCGGCGGAAACCGTGGTCTGTCCCTAAGGTATCCTAAGGTATCCCTAGAACACGCGGCCTTGCCAGGCCGCAATGTCCCCGGTTTTGTGGAACGACCCCGCGCCGCCGATTGCGCGTGCGCGTGCGGTTAATCCGGGAGGAAGTCCGGAGTAATCGTGGTACGTCCCCGATACCCCATGCATCCCCGCGTTACGCCCAACGCCCTGTCAGCGACCCGAACGAGCCCCGGAACACCCTGCGAATTGAGTATACTGTCCCCGGAACTCCGAACTCCGCCCGGTCCCCGGAACTCAGCCCAGAACTCCGAACGTTTTTGCGAGTTAATCCATCGAGATCGGGAGTTCGATAAACTGGTCCCAGATCCAGAGGAGGACAGCCCAATGTCGACCAGCACGTCCACGACCCACATTGACACCCCCATCGGCGCGGACCTGCACGCCATGCTCAAGCGGGCCGCCGAGATCCGGGGCATCGCCATGACCGACTTCGTAGTCGCAGCGGTCCAAGAAGCCGCCCAACGCACCATCGCGGAGACCGAGGTCATACGCCTGTCCCTGGCTGATTCGGAGCGTTTCGCCGAGGCACTCCTGTCCCCGCCGCCACCCTCTCCGGCATTAGAACGCGCCTTCGCCCGCCGTCGCGAGCTGCTCGGCGGAGAATGACCCGTTCCGCGTTGCGAGTCGTTGCGCTATCGGCGGAGCACGACCGCTCCACCTTCGCCAGCGGCTCCGAGCCCCTCGACCACTACTTCCGACAGCGGGTCACCCAAGACATTCGCCGCCGCGTCACGGCGTGCTTGGTAGCCATTACGCCCGAGAGTCGAGTGGCCGGCTATTACACACTGGCGTCGGCCAGCCTGGTCTTACCGCGCTTCCTCCCCAAACCGCCCGGAGGCTTCCCCGTTACCCATCGATCCCCGCTGTTCGGCTGGGACGCTTGGCCGTCGATCAAGCCTTCCGTGGCCAAGGTCTCGGCAGCGCCTTATTGGCCGACGCTTTGGCGCGTGCCGCCCGTTCGGAGATCGCAGCCTTTGCCATGACCGTGGACGCCAAGGACGAGGCCGCCTTGGCGTTCTACCTTCACCACGAATTCATTCCCCTACTCGACTCGCCGATGACGCTCTTCCTGCCATTGGCACAGGTTCAGGCGTAGCTCGGAGGTCTCGGTGCTCGGTTTTTATCCCGCTGACATATCCGTGGTACGTCCCCTATTTCCCGTCCCCTATTTCCTCACATCTTCACCTCCGTTGGCTAAGTTGGCTTTGTTCATCATATCCTGAATAGCATCATACGACGTGTACTTCAGGTTGCCTTTCCAGTGTTGTACGGCAACGGCTTGGCTCGTATATAGTTTTAATCGCAGTGATGCGATACCATCTTCATAATAGTGCACGGGGAATTTCTCTATTTCGGGTTCCCGCCGTTGTATCAGTTCCTCAAAAATCTGCGCGGCTGCCGCGCGTTGCTGATGGACGTTCCGGCTCTGCTCTTTCGCGATCAATAGCTTCGCGGCAAGTGCATCAGGATCAAGTTCTATTAATGGGGTTTGCTCGAAAAGCGCCTGTAAGCTTGGATTATTATTTATGTCAGCGACACTAAAAAGACGATTTATTACCGTCACATGAGTCAATCTTGCCAGCGTGCGAGAAAGATGGCGATCAAAAAACTCCACTGCGGCCAACGCACGTTCGATTGAACGAACATTCAAGACAAGCTCTGTATCCCCATTCCAGAAAAACTCCCCGATAACAACAGAGTCGTTTACAGGCGCTTTACGTAAAGGAAGACTGGACGCTTCCTTCGTATACATCCATACCCATCGTTTTCGAGTCGGATCGGACTCCATGCAGTCAAGTTTCAGCAGTGTACGTTCTGTCTCGTCAGGGTCAGCGACCGTGTAATGCAGTCGAGTGGGTTGAACCAGTTCTCCTGTTGTGGTTCCAGCAACATTTTGGCGGTTTCCGAAAGACATAGTCCCTTTTCGCGCAAGACTTATGGCCCGCGTTGACTTCTTCTTCGGCTTTCGTGTCCGATTTTGTTTCATGATTGTCTTTACCAATTCGCGTTCTATCTATAAAAGGCGCTGACTACTCGTTAGCCTAACCGCAAGGATAAGTCGTGACTTGCTCTGCTCGCACGCCTCATTCTTCTCGTGAGTTCCGGTGCGTTCCGGTGTTCCGGAGTGCCGGAGTGCCGGAGTGCCGGAGTGCCGGGGACAGTTTACCTAATTCCCTTCTCCCCCGCCGAACTGGGAAGCCTTGCCATGCCGCTGTTGGGGCCTCAACCCCGGTGAATCCGTTGGCTCTTTTTCCTCACCTATACTGCTCCGCTCGGGTAATTTAGTAAACTGTCCCTGGAACTGGCGAACGCGCCCCGGCGGTGTTCGCCGATGCGGGGCTGAGCGAACTGGTGGGCCGTGCTGCACGGTCCGCCCGTGAACGCGCGGTCGAGATCTCCAAGACACTGATGGAGCGTGCTCTTTCTCGGAGAAGGTCTTCAGGGTGTTCATGGCGCGCCTCATCTCTTGGGTCTGCATCCAGGCCGGCAGGGCGTCCGCGTCCAGGCGCTCTGCCTCGGTGAAGAATTTCAGCCACCGCTGCTGCTCGGTTTCGACCGCGTCGGCGGCGAATTTGCTCAGTTCCAGCAGCCAGATACCGCCGTGGTCCAGAAAGACGCGACCGTGCTGGTCGCGCAACCGGAACTCATGGGCATAGTCCGGGTCATCCGCCAACAGGATCTGGCCCAACAGCCAGATCGCATAGGTGGGGCGCAGCTTGCGGTAGCTCTCGCCCTCCTTGATCTGCGCGCTGTAGAGGTCGGCCCAACCGTAGAGGATGCGCGCCGGCAGGTCGCGGTGATTGAGAAGTTGGATCTCAACCTGATACAACTGCCCGGTGGCGTCACGGGCCTTGACGTCGACCACGGTGAGCTTGTCGTCGAGAAATTCCTTTTCGTTATAGGGATTGAAGGATCTCCACCGCGGTGATGGGCCGAGGCAGCTCCGCACCGAGGATGGCGTTGAGGAAATGGATCAGCAAGTCACGATTGGCCTTGATCATCCTTCCGGCTGCCGGTGGACCGCGCTGCTGGGGCGCCCCCCCGCCATGTCGAGCATCGCGCCATTGCCCCGCCCGCCGCGCCCGCCTAGACTCTCCGCATGGACCACCCGATCGACCCCAAAACCGACTGTGTCTTCAAAGCCCTGCTGGGCGCTGAGGACAACCGCGACCTGCTCATCCATTTTCTCAACGCCATCCTCGGCGCGGACTTGCCCAGCCCGGTCACCCAGGTCGACATCCTCAATCCGTACAACGAACGCGAATTTGTCACCGATAAACTCAGCATCGTCGATGTCAAAGCCCGTGATGATCACGACCGCCTCTATCAGGCCGAAATCCAACTGGTGAACCATCGCGACCTGCCCGCCCGCATCCTCTACACCTGGGCCGACCTCTACAGTCAACAATTGCAGAGCGGTCAGGATTATGACGCGCTGCAACCCACCTACAGCATCTGGCTCTTGGGTGAAGACCTCCTGCGCGGCGACCCCTGCTACGCGCACCGCTACCGGCTACGCGACGAGCGCGACCGCTGCCTGCTCGACCATGGCGGCATCTACCTCTTCGAGCTGAACAAATTCGCCGCCGAGCAGGTCGAAACAGAGGAACAGCGGTGGCTCAAGTTCTTTAAAGACGGCGAACACCTGAATGCCGATCACCTTCCCGACTGGATGCAAACTCCGGAAATGAGGCAAGCCATGACGACCTTAAAAGCCTTCTCCGACAAAGAACGCGCCTATCACGTCTATCAGGCCCGGCAGGACTTCCTGCGCCAACAGCGCTCGATCCAACGCGAACTCGACGACGAACGAGCCGCACGCGCCGCCGAGCGGGCGGCACGTGAGGTCGAGCGGCAAGCAAAAGAAGCCGCCTTGCAAGCGCGCGAGGCCGAGCGCCAAGCCAAGGAAGCCGCCCTGCAAGCCCAGCAGGCCGCCCTACAAGCGCGCGAGGCCGAGCGCCAAGCCAAGGAAGCCGCCCTCGCCGAGATCGAGCGGCTCAAAGCGCTGCTGCACGATCGCGACCGCCCCGCGGACGCCTGAAAAGCGGTTCCCCGTAGAAGCGGCCTCCGGCCGCGATGATAGTGACCGCGAGAAAACCGGAGGTCGAGGCTTCAGCCGGTCGACCTCGCGTCGGCGCCTCCCTGGTTCGGCTGACGCCTCCTCCAGCGCGCGAGGGCCGAGCGCTGGCCGGAACGATGATCAAGGCCGAAGAGGACTTAACAGCGGATGACGAGACTGCTCTTAAGCAATTGTTTAAGTACT
>JACDZG010000347.1 GCA_013426805.1 Chromatiaceae bacterium | reverse complement strand
GTTCAACAAGTTTATGAGCACCACGACACGCCACCATATTGATATTACCCATGAATCACGACCGATGTTTCGGGAGGCTGGGGGATTAGAATTGCATGCCTGCTTTGACTCCAAAGACCCGATCTTCGAAAGCTTCTATATCGCGTATAATCGGGCTTTTGTTCTTCCAAACGAGAAGGAGGAACGGCATGGATTCGAGGAATGCCTCAAACTCAATCACGGTCATGAATACCAACGACTCGCTTCCTTGTATGGCTCATTCCGCGAACCAATAGTAATCGCGGTGCTCAGAGATCGTGAGAACAAGCCAATGACGGTCGGGGGTGCAAACTTTATCAGTTATCCGCTCATTGGAGAATCTGGTGATCTTTGTTTAGCATTGAACCTCAACTACATCTTTGTGACGCCAGAATGGCGGGGTAAACAGCTCTTAAGAAGGATCTTGGTTGCCTGTGAAGGATTGGCGAAGAAAATGTATCTTCTAGCAAGTGATGCAACAAGCAAAACAACTTTGCCAGTATTGATGTTTATGGAATTGAATGATCCGTTTCGTTTAACCCAGGCGCAATACGAACTCGACTCAAGCTACACAGGAATTGATCAGTTTCAGAGACTTGGTGTTTGGGCACGCATGGCGGCGCGAATCGTTGATTTCCCATACATCCAACCCCCATTGTCGGATAATCAAGTCGCCGACGACTCGTTGGCTCTCGCGTTCATTGGTGGTCATACAGATAGTCTCCCAGCCTGTCAGCTGTTTGATCATCTCGAACGCTTCTTCTCGATCTCGATATTGAAAGGAAAGCCCCTGAAAAGCAGCAAAGAAGCTATGAGTCAATTATCAACACTCAAGATAAAATGTGCTGGAAAAGAAAAAATAGCCTTGCTCGATATGGCCCAGATGATTGGTAACACTGATAGGATATCAGCAAATTTCAATCACGATCGATCAGTAAATACACTTCGAGAGTATCTTCGTGCAAATGAGACCTCACAAAAGGGATGATGAGAGAAAGGGGAAAAATGAAAAAAAGGGGTCAGAA
>JACDZG010000346.1 GCA_013426805.1 Chromatiaceae bacterium | reverse complement strand
CTGCGCAAAGCGGACGAGGCGGAGCGCCGCGTGATTGAGGAGGTGCGGCGACTCGGCCAAGAGGTGCTGGAAGACTGGGCCGACGGGCAGGTCACGAAACGGGCGGACGAATTGGATCAAACGCCGGGGGTCTGGCGCGATGGTAAAAAAAACTCTGCTGGCACAGCACCTTCGGCGACATCGAAGTAACCGAGCCGCAGTTCCGGGAGGGGACGCGGCGGCGGCGTCCCTTTGCGCAGAGTGCGCAGGTGGAGCACCGCAGCTGCTCGCTGCCGTTGCAGCGGGTGCTGACCGACCTGGGGGCGGATCTGCCGTTCGCGCAAGCGGCTGACAAACTGCAAGAGCATTATGGTGTGGCGCTGTCGCCGAGCACGATCCGCCAGGTGACCGAGAAACACGCCCAGGTGCTGTTCGTGGACAGTGATGACGAACCGGCGTGGCCGACCCAGCCCGGGGTCGCCATCGTGATTGCAGAAACCGATGGGGGCATGGTTCCGTTGGTGGAGGTGGACCCGGACAGTCCGGACCGTCGGCGGGGCAAACGGCTATTGTGGAAGGAAGCCAAGTTGAGTTTGGCGCATGCGCACGGCAGCACCACGCCGGTCTACGCCGCCACCTTGGGCGGCGGGGTCGCGGTGGCAGGGCAGCAACTGCTGGCCTGCGCCATCGCGGCGGGCTTGGGGACGAACACCCAGGTCCATGCCCTCGGCGATGGGGCGGTGTGGATCGCCGATCAGGTCGCGGCGCGCTTCGGCACCCAGGGGCGTGATACGGTGGACTTCTTCCATGTCTGCGACTATCTCGCGGATGCGGCGAAGCGTAGCGCGCCAGACGACCCCAAGGCGTGGGTGGAGACCCAGAAAAAGCGCTTGAAAAGCAATCAAATAATCCCGGTCTTGGCCGCGCTGAGTGAGGCCCTGGAGCCGGTCACGGTGGCCGATGCGGACGCCCCGGTACGGGCGTGCCATCGCTATCTGAGCAACCGGCTCGATCATCTCGATTATCAAGGCGCCCTGGCGCAGGGCTTGCCGATCGGCTCCGGCGAGAT
>JACDZG010000176.1 GCA_013426805.1 Chromatiaceae bacterium | reverse complement strand
CTTGATGTTGACTCATACCCTAATCCTAGGGGCTAAGTCCGACAGGCTGCTAGGGCCGGAGCGATGATCAAGGCCATGGCAGGACCATGACACTCACCGCCGCCGGCACGGGCGGGCCAGCGCTCAGGGCGAAACCCTGGAGGGGCGCATTTCTCGCTACACTATGCAGAGCACATTTTTGCGGAGTACCGACATGAGCGCACGCGTGCAGCTACAACCGACGCTGTACGAGCAGTTGGAGTCGCTACCCGAAGGAGTTACGGGGGAAATCCTCAACGGCCAACTCTACACCCACCCACGCCCGGTCAGCCGGCATATACGGGCAGCGACACGCCTTGACCGCATCCTGGGCCGCTACTTCGACGAAGACGACGAGGACCCGTCCGGCTGGTGGATCTTCCCTGAGCCGGAGTTGCACTTCATCCACAACACGGAGGTTGACGTTCCGGACCTGGCCGGCTGGCGGCGCGAACGGATGCCCGACTGGCCGGAGGGGCACCGTTTCACCGTGGTTCCGGATTGGGTGTGCGAGGTCCTGTCGAAGTCCACCGCAAAGACCGACCGCGAGGTCAAGATGCCGATCTACGCGCACTTCGGCGTAGCCTACGCTTGGTTGATCGACCCACGGGCGCGTACGCTGGAAGCCTACGCCCTGGATGCCGGCGTCTGGCGGGACATCGGCCGCTTCGCCGGGGCTGAACGGGTGTCCGTAGCGCCCTTCGAGACTGTGACGATTGACCTGGGCAAGATCTGGGTTCCTAAAAGTGTCGGCGTGCGGCGGGGCAATAACGAGTCTTGAATTCCTGCCTGTTGCTTGTACATCGCGCCCCCAAGCTGCACCATCACGCGTGACATCCTTGGGACCCTGCATCACCTTATGACTACTCCGGAATCCGCCGCCGAGATCGCCCGCCGGATCGGGACCGACGGCCGACCATCCCGCCGCCGCCGGATCCTCTTCCGGCTCGCCGGACTCGCGCTGCTTGCCGCCGCCGGCGCCGCGGCGACCCTGCTCCAGAACGGCACCCAGGAGCAAGTCCGTTTCCGCACCGCGGCCGTCGAGCGCGGCGACCTGACGGTCAAGGTCTCGGCGACCGGGCAGTTGCAGCCGGTGACCCAGGTGGAAGTGGGCACCGAGGTCTCAGGCACCATCGACCGGGTGGAAGTGGACTTCAACGACCGGGTGCGCACCGGACAGATCCTGGCGCGGCTCGACCCCGACCAGTCGCAGGCCAAGTTCCGGCAATCACGGGCCGCGCTGACCCTGGCCCAGGCCGGCGTGGAGGAAGCCCAGGCGACCGTCACCGAGACCGCCGGTAAACTGCGCCGCGTGCGCGACATGGTCGCCAAGCGGATGTCATCCGGTGAGGAACTCGATACCGCCGCCGCCGCCGCCGAGCGCGCGGTGGCCGCGCTGGCGGTGGCCAAGGCCAAGGTCGAGCAGGCGCAGGCCCAGCTCGACGCCGACCACCGCACCCTGGAGAAGACCGAGATCCGCTCGCCGATCGACGGCACCGTGCTCAAGCGCCAGGTTGAGCCGGGGCAGACCGTGGCCGCCTCGCTTCAGACCCCGGTGCTCTTCACCCTGGCGGAGGACCTGACGCAGATGGAGCTCAATGTGGCGGTGGACGAGGCCGACGTGGGTCAGGTGGCGGCGGGGCAGCCGGCCGAGTTCACCGTCGACGCCTACCCCAACCGGCGCTTCCCGGCGACCATCACCCAGGTGCGCTTCGCCCCGGAGACAGTCGGCGGGGTCGTGACCTATGCCGCCCTGCTCTCACTGGACAACGCCGATCTGTCGCTGCGCCCCGGCATGACCGCCACCGCCGAGATCGTGGTGAAGGCCCTGAATGACGTGGTGCTGGTGCCCAACACCGCCCTGCGCTTCAGCCCGCCGCAACCGCGGCCGGCCAAGAGCGAGGACCGCGGCCTGGTCGGCATCCTGCTGCCCAGCCGCCCGCCGGAGGCCCGCCGCCTGCCGCGCGCCGCCGCGGCGGGTCAGGGATCGCGGGTCTGGACCCTGCAGGACGGCACCCCGACACCGCTGGACATCAAAACCGGGGCGACCGACGGCAACTTGACCGAGGTGCTGGACGGTGCCCTGGAGCCGGGAACCATGCTGCTCGTGGACGTGGAACGAACGGCGGCCAAACGATGACGGCAGCCACCGCCTCTGCGAAAAACGCGCTGCTGACCTGGCCCAGGCCCGCGAGCCCCGAGCCGGCCGGCCAGCCGCTGCTCGAATTCCGCCAGGTGTCCAAGATCTATGGCACCGGCACCGCGGCGATGCGGGCACTGGACGGGGTCGATCTGCGCATCAGCCCAGGCGAGTTCGTCGCCGTGATGGGTCCGAGCGGCTCGGGCAAATCGACCGCGATGAACATTCTGGGCTGTCTGGATACCCCGAGCGCCGGGTCCTATCTGTTTCGCGGGGTGGCCGTGGAGACGCTGAGCCACGATCAGCGCGCCCGCCTGCGTCGGCACTATCTCGGCTTCGTCTTCCAGGGCTTCAATCTGCTCAACCGGACCTCGGCCCTGGAGAACGTGGAACTGCCCCTGATCTACCGGCGTGCCCCGCGGGCCGAACGTCATGCGCGGGCGCGCGCCGCCCTGGCCCAGGTCGGGCTCACCGGCTGGGAGGGGCATACGCCGGGTGAACTCTCGGGCGGCCAACAGCAGCGGGTCGCCATCGCGCGCGCGATCGTCACCGAACCCAGTCTGCTCCTGGCGGACGAGCCCACCGGCAACCTGGACACGGCCCGCAGCCATGAGGTCATGGAGTTGCTGGTCGGCCTCAACCGCGACCAGGGCATCACCGTCCTGATGGTGACTCACGAGGCGGAGATGGCCGCTTACGCGCACCGGATCATTCACTTTCGCGACGGCCGGGTGGCCGACGACGGCCGCGCGGGAGGACCTGTCTGATGCTGTGGAACGCCTTGCTGCTCGCCTTCCGCGAGATCCGCCGCAATGTCCTGCGCTCGTTCCTGACCATTCTGGGCGTGGTGATCGGGGTCGCCTCGGTCATCGTGATGGTCACCCTGGGCAACGGGGCCACCCGCGCCGTCGCCACCCAGATCGAGAGCATGGGCAGCAACCTGCTGATGATCCGCAAGGGTCAGCACATGGGACCGGGGCAGACCTCCAGCGCCCCGGCCTTCGACCTGGAAGACACGGTCGCCCTGGAGCGTGACATCCCGGCCATCAAATCACTCGCGCCCTCCGCCACCGACAGCATCACCGCCGTCGTCGGCAACGCCAGTTGGGCCACCTCCGTGAACGGCACCGACAACCGCTTCTTCAGCGTCCGCAACTGGACCCTGGAGCGCGGCCGACTCTTCAGCGCGAGCGAACTCAGCGGCGGACGCGCGGCCTGCGTCATCGGGGCCACGGTGCGCAAGGAACTGTTCGGGCCGCAGGATCCACTCGGCAGCAACCTGCGCTTGAAGCAGATTTCCTGCGAAGTCATCGGGCTGCTCGTCGGCAAGGGTCAGAGCAGCATGGGCTTTGATCAGGATGATCTGGTCGTCATGCCGCTGCGCACCTTCCAGCGGCGCATCGCCGGCAATCAGGACGTGACCCTGATACAGGTCTCGATCCGCGATGGTGAATCCACCGAACGCGCCAAGACCGACATCGAACGACTGCTGCGTGAGCGCCGCAAAGTCGCCGCCGGCGAGCAGGACAACTTCAGCGTGCGCGACATGAAAGAGGTCGCCACCATGCTGACCGGCACCACCGAGGTCCTGACCACCCTGCTCAGCGCGGTAGCCGCCGTCAGCCTGCTGGTCGGCGGCATCGGCATCATGAACATCATGCTGGTCTCGGTCACCGAGCGCACCCGTGAAATCGGCATCCGGCTCGCCATCGGCGCCCTGGAGCGCGAGGTCTTGATGCAGTTCCTGGTGGAGGCCGTCACCCTGTCCAGTCTGGGCGGCGTGCTCGGGATCCTGCTCGCCCTGGGTGCCTCAATCGGACTGGCTGACATGCTCAAAGTCCCCTTCGTCTTCAACGGCGGCATCGTACTCACCGCCTTTCTGTTCTCCGCCGCCGTGGGAGTGATCTTTGGCTACTTCCCAGCACGGCGGGCGGCGCGACTCGATCCGATTGAGGCGTTGCGGCGGGAGTAGCGCGGAACTTGCTGTGCAGCGGCGTTATTCAGCCGAGCGGCAGCAAGGGCTTTGCCACTGATAGCCCTTTTCGGTCAGCACAGACCTTGGACGGAACGGCCTAACTACTTATCGGCCATCGGCGTTCGGGCCAAGCGATCCCCCGGATTTATCCACAGATGTCACAGATTTTCACAGATGAAGAAGACCTTCAATGCGGGAAGTCGATCGATCAAGCCACCCGTTTGGTGAGCTGCCCGACGACCCCCACAATCTGTTGTTCTGGTTAGACGAAATCGAAAGTATCGAGGCGGAACATGGGATACGAAGAGATAGTAAAACTTTGCGGTCAACTCCCTTATCGGGACAAGTTCAGACTCGCTCAATTGCTGATCCAACTTGCAAGAAAAGAAGAAGAAGAGAAAAGCCCTGAAAATAGAAAGGCCGCGCAGGGTGAGCTAGGTAGTATTGAGTACGTTGCTGAGCGGTTGCTGAAATCAAAGCCGGGAAAGAAAGTTGCCCTCCTGAACTTTATTGGTGCAATGTTTCAGTTTCAAGGCGGTATTTCAGATAAAGATAAAGAAACGATAGTCGCTGAACTCCAAAAGAAAAAATGGCTGGACATCGATAACAGCGGTCGGGTTTCTTATCATCACTGAAACACGGGCGGATGGGGTCACCATTTAGCTGACCTCGGTGCTGGCACGACATAATCCCTCGTGCCAGAACACGTTTTTGATCATGCCGCAAAGTGGCGGGTGGAGGTCACTGGCGGATGGGGGTCAGGTTTCGCATTGAAACATTCCGATGAACGCACGATGAAGATGAGAATCGGCCTAAGTTGCTCTTCATGACCAAGCGCGCGCCACCGGCGTAGTGCTAATTTGCCAGGTCATCAGGGATGCGCGCCGCTTCGTGCGTTACGTTATCGCGGCGAGCAAAGCTCGGCGTTTCTTGCGGGCTAAAACTACCGGGTACGGGTTAGCCGCCCGCGTATCGCCTCATCCGGCTGGAAAGGATATCTCCGGCAGGAGCGCTTCCACTCCTTCGTGATGGATGAGCGAGTAAGTGGGCGTCCGGTCAATCGCCGAGCAACAAGTTCTCGAACGGCAAGTGGGTCTTCCACCGATAGGTCCGGAAGTCGCGTTCATCGCTTGCAAGGACAATGCGGCCAACCGCCGTTTGGCAATATCATGGTAATCGTCTTTGGGGTGGGCCAAGGCCACCCACAGACCGGTATCAGCGATGACCATGCTTGGTTTCGAGAATCGCGGTCAGATCAGTCTTGTAATCACGGGACCGGTTGGTTGCGTCGGTGTCTGCGCAACCGATAAAGTCCGATTCCAGGAGTGCTGCTATTGGGTTGGCAGGCGGTTTGACCAGCGGATTGGTTAGGAGTCGATCGCGGTGAGTCGCCGGTTGCGAATGGTCTTCGCGTACGGGGCTGCGCGATTCGATCAAGGTGCGCAGACCAAGCTCCAGCAACTCGGTATCAGAGCTTACGCCGGTCAACTGGCGTGCCTTGCGGATCAGTGCAATGTCGATGGTCAGGTTGGATTGCATAGCGATTGCGCCCGGCGCACGGTGTCAGGTGAACGATCAGGGTCGGTAGCAGTGTGAGTTTAACAGATGGGGGGCGAAGTGCCGGTGCAGCAACCGGCCGCCCGGTGGTCTGGGGGTGACGCCGGATATCGCGCGGGTGCCGATGCCGTCGGCGCCGGTGGAGCGGAGCCGGGCACCGAGGTGCCGGACTCCCCGCGGCTCTACTGGTCGAGACCGAATCTCGACTGCGCCAAGACTGGGTCTGCTGGCACCTGAACACCCGGACTTCCGCCATGAATCGCTCTTTGCTGCGGCGTCTCGCCCGGCCACCCGAGATCGGCCCGCGCCCCAGGTGCACCGTGATGGCGAGCAGTGCTGGTCCGTGCTCGGTTCGGAGCGCACGCAACCGGGCCGCGAGCATCGCGGGCGTCTGGAGAGGAAGTCACGCCGTCCGTTGTCCTGGCCCAGCGCGCGGCGCCGCTCAAACAACTCGCGCGACGCCTTGCCGTTGGTAGCGACGATGAAGGCATCGCCCCGGACCGACTCGACGATGGTCTCGATCGCTCTCTCACGTATCCCACCCCGATGCGTTAGGATATCCGCCCAACAAGGCTCCCAAATCCAGGCCGCGTCGGTGCACGATGAGGGTGAGCATAGCGTACCCCTGAACCGATACACGAAAGAAATGGCCTTTACGCCCCACATGCCGACCGCTGCCCGTCGCCACTTGGAAGCCGCGGAGATCCTGTTCGGAAATACAACCCGCATGGATGTATCGGGCTATTTGTACGGGATTGCAGCCGAATGTGCCGTCAAGGCGCTGATGCTGGCGTGATCAGGCCAAGCAAGTCGTCGCGTCTATCGGTACCTGAGGTTGATGTAATGCCAATACGTTTCGACGACAGCCTGCCGGCATTCTTACTGGTTATTATTGAGCAACTTGGACCTGACATGCTGGAACGCGGAGTCGTATTGCGGGACGCCAGTGGCCGTCTTGCCTTCTTCGCCCCCGATCCATTGGATCCGGCGACGATCGAGCGCGTCGCACAGCACTTGCGCAAGACACTTGGTTCCTATGCCCGTTTCGATTGGGTGATGGCAGATTGCAACGATTTCGGCGCATCAACAGTTCTCTGTGACGCGACCGCCCTGCCGGTGTTGATCGGCGCATCGCATACCCGACTGCTGGACCGTCGGATGGTCGGTGCCGACTGGCTGCGCGCCCCGGCACCCATGTCAGCCCAACCTCGCCGGTTCGTGTTTGCGAGTTTGAAAGGCGGGGTGGGTCGTTCGACCGGCTTGGCAGTCGCGGCAGTCGCTCTCGCGTCCCGAGGATTGCGGGTGCTGGCGATCGATTTGGACGATGATTCGCGCTTTCGCGGCTTCGATCCGTTGGCGCGGCGCGATCTGCTCGAGAGTCAAATCTATGAAACCACATTCGGATCTTTCCTGGCTCTGATCGATCAGTGCCTGGTGAATGACCTGGAGACGCGCGCGTGAAGCCTCAAGCTGAGGATCATTATTCCATTCGGCGTGCTATTGCCGCGATCCCTGGGGATGTCTCCAACGACGCGGTCGGTATCAATGTCGCAAACAGCGACGACATCTACGCACCGGAGAGTCACTCCGCCGCACTGGATCCGAATACTCCGATCGTGCTCGGCCACCGCGGTACCGGCAAGAGTTTTTGGGCAAGTGTCTTGGGACAGGCGAAAACGCGGAGTACGGCGGCAATCGCCTACCCTAGACTCAACCTGCGTGACGTTGAGGTTCAGTTTGGTTACACCGGTATTGGTGGTGAGGGGGGTATCACGTCGGAGGCCATTGATGCAGCCGTTCCGCCCAATGCGGGAATCGACGAAGCCAAGGCGTTCTGGTGGGCCACCATCCTGAGCGCTGCGGCCCGCACAGCGAACGACTCATCGGCCAAGCCCAAGGAATTCGTTGAGACCGGGCGCAACTGGGAGGCGCGTGAGGATCTCCTCGCCAAACACGAACGGCGTTTGCTGGCGGCCCGAAAAACTTTGCTGGTCGTCTACGACGCCCTCGATACCGTAGCGCGGACATGGCCGCGCCGGCACTTACTGACCGAAGCGCTATTGGAGGTGGTCTGGGCCATGCGCGCATTTCGGTCAATTCGCCCCAAGCTGTTCTTGCGTCCGGACCAGATTGAGGATGACGCTTTGCGGTTCGTCGAACTGTCAAAACTGAAGAACGGCGCACTGCGGCTCGAATGGTCGTCGACCGACCTCTATGGGCTCTTTTTTTCTCGTCTGGCGATGACGACCGATCACGAGGCTCGCACGGCATTCGACAAGCTACTCGCCTATCTGGATCTACGCTCAGGCGACGATGCGGCGACTCGCGATGCGATCCTTACGCGCCGCTGGTCACTCGTGCGCGACGCGAAAGATCAAGAGCGCCTCATGGCCCTTGTGGCGGGGCCGTTCATGGGCCAAGGCACCTACGCCTACAAGAAGGGCAGCACCTACAAATGGCCGATCACCCACTTGGCGGATGCCTTCGCGGAGGTGACGCCGCGCAGCTTTTTGGGGATGATGATCGCGGCGGCAAAGCATGGAGCCGCACCTGAGGATCGGGTGATCACCGCCGAGGGCATTCGCCATGGTCTGCGCGCCGCATCCAAGACATGCGTGGATCAACTGCATCACGAGTTCCCTTGGATCAAAGGCGTGCTTGCTCCGCTTGCGGGGCTTCTATTACCTCAAGATGAGGACAAGGTGTTTGAGGTCTGGGGTCGGGCCAAGACCATCGACCGGCTGCTTGCAGAAGCGGAGGAAAGGCGGTACCTGCCGCCCTTCCCCGACGGCGGTCGGGGCGGACCCCGCGAACTGTTCGAAGCACTGGAGCGTATCGGCGTGATGTCGCGCCGCCAAGATGACCGCATCGAGGCTCTTCGGGATCTCAGTAGGTTGTGATATACTTATATTTCAGCATCTTGCGA
>JACDZG010000175.1 GCA_013426805.1 Chromatiaceae bacterium | reverse complement strand
CTCACCCACTCGACTACGCGCCCTTGCCGGGACGCACCACAGCGGACCCTACGGTTACACCGTGACCTGTAGGGTCCGCTGTGCGGACCGACGACCTCGACACCCGCGAGATACCGGGCCAGCGCGCTATGCGGCCTCATGCAGACGGTCGTCGAGCTCGGCGCGCAGTGCCAGGAAGTGCCGGTAGTCGTTGGCCCAGTCGATCGACCGGGCGTCGTCGCCCGGTTCGCCTGCCTGGTAGCCGGCGAAAAAGTCCTCGGAGCTGAGCCCGGACTCCACCTCGTAGCGGCTGAGCCGCTTGGTGACGGCAACCAGTGCATCCAGGGGGGAGTCGAGCTGAACGCTGTGCTTACGCATGGGCCGGTCCTCGGGTGGTCTGGCGGGCAGTCTAACCGCAGTCGCTCGCTCCCACGCTCCAGCGTGGGAGTGTCGTGCGGGCGCTCCGCGTCCGGTCTGCACACTGGACGCGGAGCGCCCGCACCTGCTCCCACGCTGGAGCGTGGGAGCCAGAGTATGCAACGGACCGCAATGGTGCCAGCGCGGGAGACGGACCACACTCTTGTATAATCGACGGCATGTTCACACCGAAACCCGTCGAATTTTTGGGCACGGCACGCAGCGATCTGCGCGCCTTTCCCGCGACAGCGCGGCGCGCCGCGGGTCATCAAATCGATCGGGTCCAACGGGGTCTGGAGCCGGACGACTGGAAACCGCTCACGGCAATCGGCCCTGGGGTACGCGAGATCCGGATTCGGGATCTCGCCGGCGGGTTCCGGGTTGTCTATGTGGCCAAACTCGCCGACGCCGTCTATGTGCTGCATTGTTTTCACAAGAAGACACAGAAAACCGCCAGGACGGACCTGGATCTGGCCACCGCCCGCTATCGCGATCTGACTAACGAGCACCGCCGATGACTAACGAACGCTTTGCGAGCATCTGGGACGCCATTGAGGACACCCCGGCGGAGGCGGCCAACCTGCGTCTGCGCTCGACCCTGATGATGGTCTTGAAGGAACATATCGAGCAGGGCGGCCTGACCCAGGCGCAGGCCGCCGCGCTGTTTGGGGTGACTCAGCCGCGCGTGTCGGACCTGTTGCGCGGCAAGATCGACCTGTTCAGCCTGGACGCCTTGGTCAGCATGGCGACGGGCGCGGGGCTACGGGTGGATTTGCAGGTCCGAGCCGCCGCCTAGGCGGGTCCTCTTGAACCCGAGGGCAAGGCGGAAGACCTGCCCCGCCGCTTCGGGCCGCTGCCGGCCTAGTCGGCGTTCGGCGTCCCCCAATCGGCCGTCGCGACTTGCAGGGCCGCCTCGGCGTCCTCAAGCTCCGGCAGGCGGCGGCCATAGCCGTGATGCTCGATCAGGCGGCGTGCGGCGGCGAGGTCGGCCTGGGGGGAGCTGGGAGCGGGGGCATCCTGCCCCCGCGCGGCCGTGGCGACATCGCCGAATGGGGGGCGGGACGCCCCCCCTCCAAGCCGCGCCCGGTACAGCAACACATCGGCCTCGAAGAGCGGCATGGGGCCGCGTCGGGCGATCTGCAGGGCCTCGTCGAGTGCGGCACGGGCCGCGTCCGGGTCACCGCTCAGGGCCTGGGACCAGGCGACGGTGAGCAGTGCCCGCGGCAGTTCGTGCATCATGCCCGCCTGGCGCAGTCCGGCGACGGCGGCGAGCGCCTCGGGATCGGGGCCGGGCGGGGGCAGATGACCGGTCAGCAGGGCGCGCAGCAGGCGGGCGCGGGCCAGGATCAGGTGGTCGAGGGCGATGTCGAGGAGCGTGTCGGTTGGGACTCGCCACTCGAACATCTTGGCCGCCCGCCGCTCCACATCAATGCAGGCCGCGAGCGGGTCGGTCGGGGCCAGTCCGTCCGGGTCGGCGGCGGTTGCGGCGTCGGGCACCGGCGGGGGACCCACGGTGGGCACGGGGCTTGCTGGCGGCACGGTGGCGGCGGTCATGATCGCCGGCTGGAAGCCGGCGCCACCAAGGACCCGCCAGGCAGCGCGCTCGGCCGGGGCCAGCAGCCAGTCGCAGTACTGGAAGCCCCGCAGCGAGTAGAGCAGCGGGTACTGCGGCTGGAGTTCCCGCTGCATCCGCTCGGCCTCGGCAAAGCGTCGGCCGGCTTCGGCGGTCTCGCCGGACTGGTGCAGCGCGTCGGCCGCGGTGGTGCGACTGATCATCCGTCGAGCCGCATCGCCGCTGCGGTCGGCGTGGGCGACGGCGGCGCGGGCGTCGGTCACCGCATCCGGCAGCAGGCCGCGGGTGAGCTCGAGTTCGCTCAGGTTCGAGTAGCCGATCGCTGCATTCGTCCACCGCTCCGCCTGGACCTCGCTCTCACCGTAGATCCGCATCGGCCCCAGTGCCTCGGTCAGGCGGCCGAGTGCGCGCAGACGGAACGCGGCCTCGTTCAGCAGCCAGGCCCGGTCGGGCTCGGCGAGGTTCGGCGAGACGCGCACCCAGGGCGCGTCGAAGAAGGCCGCCACCGCGCCCAGGTCGGCGCCGATCGCGCCGAGCTTGAAGGTGCTGTAGTTGCCGCCCGGCCCGGTGCCGCGCAGGATGCGCTCGCGGTAGACCTTCTCGCACGCCTCCTGCTGCCGCCCGGCGAGACAGCCGTGGCGGACGGCCTGATAGAGCGGTTGCAGGCCCTCCAGGTCGTCCGGCCGATGGGGCGTGGCGGTGCACAGATGATCGAAGAGCCGGGCATGGGCGGCGGCGAAGGCCGCGGGCAAATGCAGCCGCACCTGCTCGGCGAAGTAGTCGCGCACCAGCGGGTGGGCGTCGAGCCCGAGTGCGCCCCCGGGGTGCGTGCTTAAACGGATCAGCCGGGCGCGCTCCGAGCCCCGCAGCAGCGCGCGCCAGCCGTCCTCGTCCAGGCCGGTCAGCGCATCGGTGAGCCCGCGGATGGGCGGGGCGGCGCGCAGTGCCGCGAGGCACTCGGGGGAGGCGGGGCGGTCGAAGAGTCCGGTCAGGCGCAGCACGGCGAGGGTCCGGCGCCGCGCCCGGGGGGCGTCCGCGGCTTGTGGGTCCCGTCGCCCGCGCAGCGACCCGGCGATCCGCCGCCAGGTACGCCCCGCTGCGGACCAGGCCCAGCCGCCCGCGGGCCGCGGCGCGGAGGCCCGCGCGGATGGAGGCGGGCACAGCCAGTCTTCGTAGGCGGCCAGCACCTTCCAGGCGGTGCGGTGCCGGTCCGGGGTCGCGAGGTCGGCGTTGTGCAGGTCGATGCGGTCGATACAACGGATGTCGCCGCCGTGGGCGTCGAAGAGGAAGCGCCCGAGCAGGGTCAGGCTCAGCGCATGGCAGCCGAAGCGCTCGCAGGCGGCGGCCAGCTCGTCCTCGGTGCCGGTGACCTGAAACTGACGCAGCAGCCGGATGGCGCTTGCGCGGGCCAGCTCGTGCAGGTCGCGCTGGTCGCAGAGTGCCGCCGCGCCCTCCAGATCCGGCAGTGCCTGGCGGCTGGTGATGACCAGCAGCCCGGGGTTGCGTTGGAGCAGTGCGCGAATGAAGTTCTCCAGGTCCGGGTCCAGCAGCCGACCGGGCCGGGCGCTGCCGGGCGGTGCTTGCAGCGGTTCCAGCCCGTCGATGACGAACAAGGTGCGCCGCGCCTGGACCAGCCCGGCCAGGCGTTCGCCCTGGCCGGGGCGGTTGGGGTCCGGGTCGCCGAAATGGACGAGCGCCCGCTCGAAGAAGCTGCCGACGCTGCCGACGCGCGCCGCGCTGTTGTCCTCGGCCGGGACCGTGCCCTGGTCGTAGAAGCTCCAGTCGAAATAGGCGGCGGGGGCGGGCAGACCATCGATGGGCTTGAAATCGCGTGCGAAAAAGCGGGTGTGCAGCCAGTGGGCCACGAGCGCGGTCTTGCCGACCCCGCCCCAGGCGACAATGGAGACGATGTGCAGTCCAGCGGCCCAGGCGCGGTCGAGCCAGTCGAGCTCGGTCTCGCGGCCCAGAAAGTCGCGCTCGACCTGGTGGCGGAAGGCGAAGCGGGAGGTGGCGTAGGGGCTGGACGGAACCGCGGGCGGCGGCGCAACGGCAGGGACCGTGGGCGGGGGTGGTATCGAGCGGTCCCGGCGCGTGCCGCCGTCGTCGGACGGCTCGGCCGCGCCCGACTGCTTGAAGGCGACGACCAGCCCGATCAGGGTGGCCAGACCGCTGACGAAATCGACCAGTTCGCTATAGGGTCCACGGTGCAGCGCGGTGAGGACCGGACCAAGGATCGCGCCCAGCCACCCGTCCAGATCCGGCTCGGGGAGTTGCCCGCCGACCAGGACGAGGAGCGACAGGACGACCAGGATCGAGAGCAGCCCGTTCTCGCGTCGGGAAAGCCTTTTCATGGGGTGCGTTCCGCCGTGTTCGACATGCCGCCATACCTTGCCCGATCCGCGGCCGTGTGCGCGGCGATTGCCCTTTGCCGGTGGAGTGTAATGCCTTGTCGGCGGGGCAGCTATAAGCAGACGTCGATGGCCGCGGGGCTGGAGCGGGCGGCATCGGACCGGCAATCGGCGGAGCGGCTTTGATCGGTCATGCGGAGGTCCGCGGCGGAACCGGCGAATCAGGCGGCCTCGAGCCGCACCTGGACCCGCAGACCGAGCGCGGTCGCGATGTTCACCAAGGCATCGAGCGAGAAGCGCGAGATGCGCCCCCGCAGCAGGTCGTTCATGCGCGGCTGGGTCACGCCACAGCGCGCCGCGGCATCGCGCTGGGTCCACCCCTGCTCGGTCACGACGGCCGCGATCTGGTGCATCAGCTCAGAGCGCAGTTTCAAGTTGGCGGCCTCCGCCGGGGTGTCGGCGATGGCATCCCAGACGCTCGCAAAAGTCTGAATCTCCAATTCGTCGGTTGGGTCAGTCATTGGTCGCCCCGCATGATTCGGTCGAAGCGCATCTTGGCGATCGCGATGTCGCGGTGCGCGGTGGCCTGGGTCTTCTTCTGGAATGCGTGAAGCCGCAGACGGTCCGCACAGCGGACCCTACGCTAACACCGTGACCTGTAGGGTCCGCTGTGCGGACCGGCGACCGTGCAGATCGCGCGGTGGCCGGGTTTATGATCAAGGCCCAGCTCCTCAACGCCCTCCGATGGTCGGCATCGGCTTGCAGTCGTCCGGGCGCTGGCCCTGCTGCACCCGGTCGAGCTGACGGCCGACGTCTTGCCGCGCATCGCGCGGGAATGACCGAAGGCACTTGAGTGCGTCGCCCAAGAAACGGATCGGTTTCATCGGCCCGACTGTATCCAATCCAATATACCGGCGCAAGTCGTCGGGTAGCCAGCGTACGATCTGCAGTGATGTGGTTTGTTTGGGCTGGGCGTTTCGGTTGGACGGGTATAGCATTCCGGCCCTGACTCCAGGCCCAACCGAACGCCGAACGGAACCCACGGGGTCTGCAAGACGGCCGGGGCCGGCGGCCAGGTCGACGACGGTTGAGCATTCACCCCCGATCAACGGAGACGCCCCGTATGAGCCCGAGTTCCGCTCCCGGCCGCCTGCCCTGCGCCGTCCAGGTCGGCTTTGCCGGCTCCCGACGGCCGCTCCCGGATGATTGTTCCGACCTGCCGGACCAGTTGGAACGGCAATTGACCGAGCGGCTGACCGAACACCTGAGCGCCCTGCCCGGCCGGCTCGGCCTGGAGCCGCACCTGTTCCTCTGCGGCCTCTCCCAGATCGCGGCCGGGGCCGATGTCGCCTTCACGCGGGCGTGCCGCACGCTCGCGATCCCGCAGCGCATCTTGCTGCCGCAACCCGCCGACGCCTACCTGTCCGCGCTGGGGTCGGACGGCACCCCCGATTTCACCGACGCGGAGCGGCGCAGCGCCCTCGACCTGCTCGACGGCCCCCAGATCGTCGAACAACGGGTCGTCACCGACGCCGCCACGCGCCAACAGCGCTTCGCGGAAACCAATCGGGAGCTCGCGGCACAGAGCGATGTGGTGGTCTGCCTGATCCGTCAGGGCAGTGCCGCCAAGCCGGGCGGCACCGCGCAGTTGCTCGACTTGGCACGGCAGCGGCAGATTCCGGCGCTGGAACTGGAGGTCTCGGTGCAGGAGGGGCAGGTGCAGCTCCAGGCCACCGAGCACGGGTACGCGGGGTTTGCCGCCCCGGCACTGCCAAGCCCACTGGATCGCACCACCGCCCCCGGATTCGGCAACGCGGACCCATTGCCCGAGGTCCAGGCGTACGTCGCCGCCGTCAAGGCGCACTGCAGCGGCGAGGCGGCCAAAAGCCGGCAACGGTTCGGGCGCGCGGCCTGGATCGTCATCGGCACCCATCTGCTGGCCACCCTCGGGGCCACCGTCGTCCTGGCCGGCCATGGTCTCGGGGGCGACGGCCACCATGGTCACGCGACCTGGCCGCTGGTCGTGCTGCTCGTCGAACTGCTCGCACTCGGCATCGGTTTTGGAACGCACCACTGGATGCACCACGCCGCGCCGTCGCGTAACTGGGCGCAGTGGCGCCTGCTTGCCGAGATCTGCCGCTCGGTGCGCGCCCTGGGCGACCTGCACCTGCCGCTGGACTATCTGTTTCGGCTGCGCCTGCCCGACGGTCTGGTCCCGCTGCTGCGCACCCTGAACATCCTGCATTTGCGCAGCACCCGAGCGCAGCGCGAGCGGCCCTGGCGCGCCGCGCTCGCAGGCTACCTGAACGCGCGTCTGCGCGACCCCGACCCAGAGACGGGACAGATCGCCTACTACCGCGACCGCTGCCGGCGTGAGCGGACCAAGCTGAAGGCGAGCCAATGGATCTTTACCCTGTGCTCCCTGCTCGCCATCCTGGCCACCGGTCTCAAGCTACTGACCCTGGTAGGCGTCGTCCCCGTCGATGAGGAGCCGGCGGCCCTGCTGACCGCTATCCTGGGGACCCTGGCGGTATTCCTGCCGGTGCTGGCGGTGGGTGCACTCTCGTGGGCCGCCGCTCAGGACTATGTGGCGCGCGTCCACAGCTTCGGCACGACCTTGCGCTTTCTGGAACGCCGGTCCGCCGAGTTGGATCACATCCTGCGCGAGCCCGACGAGCCGCCGGCCGGCGGGCTCGGCGACCTGCGCGACGCCCGCCGCGCGATCGAAACGATCGAACTTGCGTTGCTCGGCGAGACGCTCGAATGGTCGATGCGGCGGACCTTCGGCAGTGTGGCGTAACCGGTCATCCACGTCAGCCGTGCGCGCCGCATCGGGTCCCACGCGACCCGCAACTGTGGAATGGCCGCCGCGCCGCGCCGCGGCTTGACGCCCGGCGCGCCGCGGCGCCACACTGCGCCCCAGTTACGGACCCAGCTCAAGGACCTCGCGGCCATGGCCCGACCGCTTCTGTTCGTCTCCGCCGTCAGCACCGAGCTCCGCGGCGCCCGCCGCCGCACCGCCGCCTGGCTGCACGGCCTGGGCTACGACACCATCAGCCAGGACGACTTCGCGCTTGGCGCCGGCGAACTGCGCGCCTGGATCGAGCGCCAGATCGACCGCTGCGACGGCCTCTTCCAGCTCATCGGCGACGCCTACGGCGCCGAACCGCCGGACCGCGACGACCCCGCCCACCCCTGGCCGGACCCGCGTCTCGGACGCTGCTCCTACACCCAGTACGAATTGCTGTACGCCCGCACCCAGGGTCTGCCGACCTGGGTCATCGAGGTCGGCGCCGGGTGTCGCGACGCCGCACCCGCAACGCTCGACTTGCCGACCCCGCGCGACGGCACGCCTCCGCACCCGGACCCGCGCGGCTACCAACAGGAGCGCGCCGCGCTGCAACGCGCCTACCGCGAGCGTCTGCGGAGCGACAACCACCTGTGCCACAAGGCCGACAACGACGACCAGTTGGAGCTGCGCGTGAAGGGGCTGAAAGACGAGCTGGCGCACTTGCGCCGGCGCGACGAACGGGCCCAGCGGCGGCTCGTCGTCGGCATCGTCGCGGTGCTGGTCGGCCTGGTCCTGGTCGCCGTCGGCATCCTCTGGTTCATCGATTGGCGGCAGGGCCTCGCCACCGCGCAGACCGCCGCCGCGACCGCCGAACAGGTCGCCGAACAACAGCGCCTGACCACCGCGCGCATCCGCGACCATCTGCAACAGGCGGTGGACGCCACCTACGAACGCGAGCGCGCCGCCGCCGATGTGGCCCAGGACTGGCAGCAGCGCGAGCGCCTGCGCCAGGCCGCCGCGGCCCAGCGCGACGCGCAGCGCGCGCGCATCGACGACCTGGCCGCGTCCTTTACCGAGATCGAACGCCAGGGCCAGGCCAGCGAAATCTTTCAGGAGCTGACCCGCATCCTCGACACGCAGGGCATCAACGCCGGACTCGCTTACATCGCAGCCAAAGAGCCCGCCATCCTCGCCGACGTGGACCGCATCACCGCCGACCGCGACCGCCTCCTCGCCCACGCCGAGCAGCGCATCCGCGACACCCTGCAACCGCTGCTGACCGCCGCCGGGGTCGCCGAGACCGAGGGCCGCGCCAACACCGCCCGCGGCCTGTACCAGACCCTATTGGGCAAGGCCCCGGACTGGCCGGAGGCGATCTATCAGGCCATGCTGTTTCACGAGGCCCAGGGTAACCAGGCACTGATCCGCGGGAGCGTCCCGCAGGCAGAGGTCGAGTTCACCGCCATGCAGCGTCTCGCCCAACACCGCGCGGACCTGGATCTGGCCAATACCGCCTGGCAGCGGAGCCTGTTCGTCTCCCATACCAGGCTCGGCAATGTCGCCGTCGCCCAGGGCCGGCTCGACGCCGCCGCCGCGGCCTATGGCGCCGG
>JACDZG010000174.1 GCA_013426805.1 Chromatiaceae bacterium | reverse complement strand
GAGGGTGCTGGGGGCCGAGCATCCCGATACCCTCACCAGCGTCAACAACCTGGCCTACCTGTACCAGGTCCAGGGCCGCTACGGCGAGGCCGAGCCGCTCTACCGGCGCGCACTGGCGGCCCGCGAGCGGGCGCTGGGGGCCGAGCATCCCAATACATTCAACAGCGTCAGCAACCTGGCCGTCCTGTACAAGGTCCAGGGCCGCTACGGTGAGGCCGAGCCACTCTACCGCCGCGCACTGGCGGCCAGCGAGCGGGTGCTGGGGGCCGAACATCCTGATACACTCATCAACGTCAACAATCTGGCCGGCCTGTACCAGTCCCAGGGCCGCTACGGCGAGGCCGAGCCGCTCTACTGCCGCGCGCTGGAGACCAGCGAGCGGGCGCTGGGGGCCGAGCATCCGGATACACTCATCAGCGTCAACAACCTGGCCTTCCTGTACCAGGCCCAGGGCCGCTACGGCGAGGCCGAGCCGCTCTACCGCCGCGCGCTGGAGACCAGCGAGCGGGTGCTGGGGGCCGAGCATCCCAATACACTCATCAGCGTCAACAATCTGGCCGTCCTGTACCAGGCCCAGGGCCGCCACGGCGAAGCCGAGCCGCTCTTCCGCCGCGCACTGGAGGCCAGCGAGCGGGCGCTGGGGGCCGAGCATCCCCAGAGGCTCAACAGTGTCAACAACCTGGCGTTCCTATACCAGGCTCAGGGCCGCTACGGCGAGGCCGAGCCACTCTTCCGCCGCGCGCTGGAAGGCCTCGAGAGCGTGCTCGGCGAGGCCCATCCGAACACCATTGATGCCCAACTCAACTTGACCAGAACCCTGGTCAACCTGGACCGGCTCGACGCCGCCATCGCCCAACTGCGGGCCAGCGACGGGCGCCTGCGCGCCTGGGTCACGCTGCAACTGGACAGCACCGGCTCGGAGCAGGTACGCCGGGCGCGGGTGAACCGGGAGTCGCGGCTCCAGGACATCGTCTTCACCCTGGCCCTGGCCCACCCGGACAGCGCCGCGGTCCCGCTGGCGGCCGATGTCCTGCTGCGCTGGAAGCGCCTGGCCGGAACCGAGGAGGCGGCGATCGCCCGGCTCGCCCGAACCAGCCGGGACCCGCGGGTGCTGGACCTGGCCGGGCAGGTACGCGACGCCCGCAGCGCACTGACCCGGCTCGCGAACGGGCCGCAGCCGGACCCGTCGGCGCTCGCCGCCGGGCTGCGGGGGTTGGAAGACCTGGAGGTCAAACTCGCGACCTTCAGCCGGCGCTTCCGCGGCCAGTTGGCCGGGCGCTCGGTGGAGTGGGAGGCGGTATGGGATCGGCTGCGCCCCGGCCCCGCCGGCGGAACGGCACTCGTCGAACTACGGGCCTATAACCCATACGACTTCAAGACCGGTGACTTCGGCGAGCCCCGCTGGCTGGCCCTGATCCTGGCGCGGGCCGGGTCTGGAACCGGGTCCGAGTCCGGCAACGTCGATCGCCAAACCCGGCCGCGCCTGCTGGACCTGGGGCCGGTGGCGGCCACCAGCGGGCCGCGGCAGGACCTGGCCCGGCTGACCCGTGAGGGGCTGTGTCTGCGCCAACTGGATGCCGATCCCATGGTCAAAGACGCCCTGGTTGCAGGCCCAGGCCACCCGCCGCCCTGCGCCGCGGACCTGAACCCGGAGTTCACGACCTCCGTCGAGGCCCGGCGGGCACGCCTGACCGCGGTCGAGACCCAGGCCGACCAGGCCACCGCGGCACTCTATCGGACCCTGTTCGGCAGCCTGGACGCCGAGCTGGCCGGCTTCGACACCCTCTACCTGGCCCCGGACGGTGACCTGGACCTGGTGCCCTTCGCGCGGCTGCGGCTGCCGGACGGGCGCTGGTGGATCGAGCGCCAGCAGTTGCGGGAACTGGGGACTGGGCGCGACCTGCTGCCGGATGAACCGGCCGAGGCGGCGGCCGGGATGCTGGCCCTGGGGGGCGTGGACTATGAACAGTTCGCGCCGGGGAGCGGGGGCGACGACGGTCAGCAGGCCGCCGCGACCGAGGGCGGCGCCGCCGGGGCCAAGCCGGTGCCGGCCGCGACACCGGACGCCGCGGCTCCGCCCGGCCCGGCCCTGTGGCTGGCGATGAACACCCGGCTGCGCGACGAGCGCGGCGGTTTCGAGCCGCTCGCGCGCACCGCGGCCGAGGTGGCGACGGTCGGCAAGTCCTTCTGGGATTATTTCAACCGCAAGGCCGAGGTCCTGACCGGCCCCGCGGCCAGCGAGCAGCGTCTGCGCGCGATCACGGACCCGCCGCTGATCCTGCACCTGGCGACCCACGGCTTCTTCCTGGACGCCCGCGCCGAGGGCGCCGCGCGGCCCCTGACGCTGGCCGGTCTGGCGCTGGCCGGGGCCAACCTGGGGCTCAAGGGCGACCTGGGGCCGGGCGGGCAGGACGGTCTGCTGTATGCCCTGGAGGCGCAGGACCTGAATCTGGAGGGCACTCGGCTGGTGGTGCTCTCGGCCTGCGATACCGGGCGCGGGGCGGTGGACCCGTCCGAGGGGGTCTATGGCCTGGTGCGGGGCTTCCAGACCGCCGGGGCCGGGTCGGTGCTGATGTCGCTGTGGCCGCTGAACGATGCACTGGCGGCGCAGTTCATGGATGACTTCTATCGGACCTGGCTGACCGCCGGGCCGGACAGCGATCCGGCGGCGGCGCTGCGGGCGACTCAGTTGGAATGGCTTGGGGACAAGACCGATGCGCGGCGGCGCGATCCGGGCTATTGGGCGCCCTACGTGCTGGTGGAGCGGCGCTAGCCTGCGCGATAGTGGTTCCGCCATTGCAGCGGTCGCAACCATGGCGGACCACCCTGCGGGCATCCTCCCGCTGCCGTGCTAGACTTCCCGGCAAGAACCCAACCGGAGCCGCTGGACTGGGGCGGATGCCCGCTCGTCGATAAGGTCCGGTACCGGACCGGGTGCGTGTTCAGGGCGGACAGCACTTGGTGTTCTCGACCGAGTAAACGTCATGCGCGTACCAAATGGCGAACAGGCAACCGTCGATGTTCGCAAACTGCGTGATTATTGCCTGAATCCGTTGCACCCCGAAGGCAAGCACAAGGCGCGCCTGTTCGCGGCGGCGTTGAGTATGACCGATGGGGACGCCGAAGCACTTAGAACCGCTTTACTGCAAGTCGTTCAATTACATGACGCAACGGTCGGACGGTATGATGCATACGGTCAGCGCTATCAGATCGACTTCGCGTTCGATTGGCAAGGGCGCCGTGCAATGCTGCGAAGCGGATGGATCATCGAGCACGGGTCCCCGATCCCCCGTCTTACCACCTGCTATCCCCTTTGAGAGGACAAGACGATGAGCGAAGCTATTCGATTGCTCGATGTTGTTGCCTTGACATCCTGTATTCCCGAGTATGGTCTGGACCGTGGCCAGGTTGGAACAGTGGTAGATATTCTGGCTGACGGCCAGGCCTTCGAGGTCGAGTTCTGCGACCGTGCGGGACGCACCTACGAATCGGTCGGCTTGCGGCCGGATCAACTCATGACGCTGCATTTCGACCCCGCTGTACCCGAACTGATGGAAGATGCGGCTTAGCCCGCAAGACTGCCATCCAGGTTAATCACATGGCCGGTCGTCAGCCGCGCGTCTTTGAGCAGCCGGGGGGCGGCGTCCGCGATGTCATACGGGGTCCCGAGTCACAGGGGGGGCAGTTTACTAAATTCGCAACGGAGGCCGGGGGCAAGTTGCTGTCTCTCCAGATATTGGCCTAGATCTCGACGGTGGCTCGGGTTCGGGCATGGAGCGGCCTCACTCCTTTATTTGGGCAAGCGCTGTTGTATCCATGTGGGATTCCTTCGGCAGTCGATCACTGCAACGACGCGGGCGATGTTGCCGGAAGCGCGGTAGTAAACGGCCAAGGGAAAGCGCTTCGACAGCATTCGGTGGTAGTCGCCAACGACCTGCGGATACATGCCGGCGGTGATGACCAGGGAATCGATGTCCGAATAGAGACTGTCGAGGAAGTAAGCGCCCACGCCCGGAGCGCACTGTTCATAGAAGTGATAGCGTTCAACCAGATCATCCGTGGCCGAGTGAAAAATCCTGACCGTCATGCAACCCGCTCGCGGATCACTCGCTTTACGCCAACAGGCCAGGACGTTCCAAGCGCCGTGAGTCTTGGCCGGACGCAAGGGGCAAGTACCGTTGCCGACGCCAGACCCGAGGTCTGGAGCATCGGCCATCGCAATATCCAGGGCCTGGCCCGCGACCTGGCGAGCGGGCGCATCTGGACCAACGAGCACGGGGCCCGCGGTGGCGACGAGTTGAACGTGGTGGAGGATGGAGTCGGGCACCGGTTGTGATGTGATGCCTCGCTCAGCCAAGGGAGCAGCTACCTGGGTATACAGCGACTTGGCCGTCCAGTTGATCCTGGCACTGGGTACACAAAGTCTTTTCTGAAGGACTGGGAGCGCCTGTCGCGATCCGGTCGGTACGACCTGCATCGGCTCAAGGAAGCGATGCTGCTACTGATCGCCAACGATGGCCCGCTTGGGCAGGAATGGCTGGATCACCCGTTAGGTGGCGACTGGGACGGACACCGGGAATGCCATATCGGGGTCGGCTAGGTGGCGGCCAAAAATCTCTTGGATTGTAGAGTCCCCATGCTCAGGAACACGGATTCGAGTACTGAAAACACCATTCATCAGTAGGTTTCGGCATGTATTTCTCGAATAGCGCGGCGTTTTCCTCTCTCTGACTGAAAGAATGCTACCCATCACGACCCACCGAGACAAGCTCGGCTCTCCCAAAGAGATTTTCTTGAAAGGCCCAGGTTTTCCCGAAATTGTCCGAGTCAAATGCGGAATTCCATATCGTCGCCAGCAGCGTTGGCTCATGCTCCGAAAGCCCGTTCAGCAGATCAGAAAGCCCCCGGCTGATTGCGTGCAAGATCCAGGTTGCGGCCAGTTTCCGATTGCTTCTGAACTCGGCTGCGTAGGGTCTCGGATCGTGCGTAAGCGCAGGCTCATTGAACAGCCGTGTCCGCGCTTCCTCCGAAGCATTTAGCACCAGGGGGTGGCGGTTGTTGAAGGCGCCGCGCTGCTCCCGCAGTGCCGCGCAGAGTCCTAGCCATTGCGGCGGAAAGGCGACTTCGGGAAGCCCGAGCCTGGGCCATCCACCCGGCTGCAGATTTTCGTAAAGTAATGCGATCAGAGAGTCGCGAAATAACCCAGTAACGGAATCAGTTCTTCTTGCCCCAGAGTTAAAAATAATTCGGGTCGGTTGGAGTCGCGCGCTATCCCCCTGGAGTATCTCAGCGGATGTCGCGCTCCTTTGCGCGCATACAGAGGGGAACGCGTCAGATCTTCTGCCCTGCCAGCATAATCCTGCCAGCTGGCCTTCTCGTTCTGGCGTGTCGAAAAGATGTACCAATGGAAAGCGAAGCGCCTTCAGTTTTCGCGAACCATCCTCGTTGAGAAAAGGCCAACGCCAAGACGTGGGCTGGGGTAGACTGCCCTTTGTCACGAATGCGTTGTAAAAAGAGAAGTGAGATTCGGGATTCTGTTCGACGAAAGCGGAGAGCGCGGTCTTGGCCTCTTCGAGCAGCGCAAACACTGTTTGACGCGCCTTACTACTAAGGTCGATGACGTTACGGTTTGCTTCCAGAATGCCGGCACCATTAGACGTCCAGTCAATTTCCACCACGCCACGGAGACTCATCAGCGGCCAACTAAACATATTGCGGTCAAATTCGGTACGCATTCCGAACCAGGACATCTCCAGCCCACTCTGACAGTCCCATACATGATCATCAGCACGATCGATCCTCTGACTACCGTTGCCTAAGTCAGCAAGTTGCATATAATGCAGGCAAGCGCCGCCATCCAATGCAAACCAAGGCAGTAGGACTCGGTAGCGACCCAATCCTTCAGGGAAGGCTCCCTCAAGGGGAGCAGCCCATCGTATGCACCGCAGGGCATCTGAATATCTGGTTTCTTTCCGTCTTTTGATTGCAAACTCGGAAGCCTTCTTCTCAGACGGAAGTATTTCCGCCACGGGCAGATCCGCAGAGTTCTTGAGGCGAATCTCGTCCTTTAAGTGACCTGCAAGTGCGTGCCGCGAATAATCCGTTGGATTGCGTACCCACCCAGGTTCATTGAATTGCAATTGAAGATCGGGAAAATATTGGCAATGGGCATGGATTCGGCAAGGTGCGTGGAGCAACCTACCAGCTAGATCAACCAGTAGTCGCTGCCAAAATGCCCGGAGGTCGCCGCCGACGAGTTGCGGCTTAAGCCGCAAGCGCACTTCGGTTCCCTCGGTGCAGGTCTGGTCAGCGCGCAGTTCGCCGAATCCATTAACGCCGTCTGTAGCAAACAGCCAGCCCCCGGCTTCTCCAGCCTGGGCGGACTGGCAACGGCGGGTGCGGATCTCCACGCGGTCTGCGATCATGAAGTAGCTCAGCACCCCGATGCCGAATTTTGCCGTGCGCTCCAGTCGGAATCCCCGCAATTCGCATTGGCGAGACAGGCGCATCAAGTCGTCTCGTATTGCCGAGCCACTCACCAATAGGTGGTCACCGATAATGGCCCTGGTCATACCAGCGCCTCGGTCCCGGCAGACGAGCCAGTGAATGCCATCCGCCTCTTCGAGCCGAAGTTCGACGGAATAAAGGCGCCCAAGCAGTACGGCACGCTGCGGATCGGTCGGTTCCAGCAGGAGTTCCCGGGCGATCCGTTCACGCACCGCGTCGAATGCGTTCTGGAGCAGTTCCCGCACCGCCGCCAAGTCGCTACCATAGAGTTCCACGCCCCCTAAGAGCCGGAGCAACCGACGAATATCCGGCCGAAATGTGCCGTCGATGTACTCGTAGGTATTGGAGAGGGGTTCGATCCGTGTCGTCAAGGTCGCGGACAGGTCCCACCGGTGGGGCAAGGGTCGGCTGCTCCCCCGCAGAAAGGAGAAATTGGTTTCGTCCGCCAGCCGTCGACAGACCAGCAGCTCCTGTTCAATCTGACAGGCCGTCTCTGCCACCGCCTTGTGAATGAGCGCGGAGCGCGGGCGCGCGGTCAGCCGATATTGGCTGTCGGTGCGAGTCAGGGAGACGCCATGGTCCTTTTGCCAGTAGACGAGGCTGGAGGGCGATATATTGCGCTGTCGCAGGACCACCTCCGGTGTTCGCTCTGGGTCGTTCTCCATAACGTCCGCAAGCCGCAGTACCGCAGCGAGATAGCGCAGGTGCACCACAGCGCCAGCAGAGCCGACTTCTACCGGGTCGAAACGGGACTCCAAGAGTTGCTGAAAGCACTCGTGGTGACTGCGGCAAATCGTCATCAAGTCGGTCTGCCAGTTGCTGTAGTCCCCCAGCGCCAGGCCGGGCAACCGCTCGGCGATCCAATCAGCGCTCCAGTCGTTGTGCCGCTCCCTGCAGTAATGGGCGACCAGCCACTCCGCGTCGCCTAGGGTCTTACCGGTAGAGCCCCCCTGAATCAGTGGAGGCACAGCTTCGCTTCCGTGCAGGTCCAGCCACTGCCGAAAAGCATCGATCTCCTCGCCATCCAGTTCGCCCGGCTCCGCTGTCAACAAGTATCGATAGTGACCCGTAACCCGCTGACGGCTGGGACTCATGCCGATATCGTGCAGATACGCCGATAACAGGAGTAGCGCCAACTCGTAGCAGGACAAGCAATTCAACACGTCGGACGGGACGATCTCCACCATCCGCTGGGCCACGCGTAACCCGTGCTGGGCATCGTGCAAGGTGAAGTCCGTCGGGCCGGTCCCGCCCTGTTGTAGGACCGCTTGAATATCCCCCATACAATCATCAAGGGTGTGGCGAGCCATAGCACAGAGGCTATCGTTGGCAGCCGCGCGGTTCCTAATTCGGGTGTAGAGTGCCGTCGTTGTCCAGTCCGCGATATGTCCGATCATGATGAGTAACGTCAACAGTTGCTCTGGCAGAGTAGAAGGCGGTCTTGAAGCTCAGCGCCAAGGATTGATGAGAATACCAGGGACACCCGTGAGAGCGCGCTACAGTATGGGAAAAGGGGGCCAGCGTAAATTGAGTCTGGCGGAATGGCACTAAGTTAAGCCCAACCGACTGAAAATCTGGGGCTGGTTGGACAGGGTGGTAGGCTGAAACTTGCCAAAACCAACCGACCGCCCCGAGAGCCAGCCCCCATGCATCCTAACCAGCACGCCGCCCTGCGGCAACGCATCCTTGATCACGCCAGCAACACCGATGCGTGCGGTTTCTTCAACCTGCTGACGGGGCCGGAACTGCTTGGCCAGGTCGTGACCCTGCTGCCAGTGCATCGTGAGCGGCTGTTTCCCCCGACCGAGACGCTGGCGATGTTCATGGCCTAGGCGCTCTCGGCCGGCGGCAGTTGCCGCCAGGTGGTCGACGACGCCGCGGTCAAGCCTATTTCCTGCTGTGTGAGCTGGTGCGGGGCGGTGTCGATGGCCTGTTCGAGCAGCATGGGGCACGCAAGCGCAGCCCGCGTAGGGCGGAACGCGACAGCGGTTCCGCCGTCTCTGCGGTTAGCGTGCTCGCGGGCAACCGCAGTGATCGCAACGCCCATCGGCGGATAGCTCGCCGCCGGATCCTAGGCGAGTGTCGGGGACAGTTTACTTAGGCGATTTCCGAAGAATTTCGTACCACGCGCGCTCAACCGTCGGTGACCGGAGCGACGCGACCGGAGGCCGACCCTTTAGCGGGCGCCGCCGCCGCGTCCGGCGCAATCCT
>JACDZG010000345.1 GCA_013426805.1 Chromatiaceae bacterium | reverse complement strand
TTCGAGTGGGAGGCAACGCAGCCATGCGGGTTTGCGGGCGATTATTCGTAAAAGCATTGTAGTGGCACGTTGTGAAAGATTCGTGCCATGCTTGACATGGCGTATGGTGGTGATAGCGTCGAGTCATGTTCCTCAAGATCACCCGCTCCGGACCGCGCCAGTACCTGCAACTGGTGGAAGCGTTTCGTGACGATGCCGGCAAGGCCAAGCATCGCACGCTTGTAACGCTCGGCCGGCTCGACCAGGTTGCCGACGGCCTGGATGCTGTCATTTCCGGTTTGCTCAAAGTCACCGGTCGCCCCGACTTCCTCAATGCCGAGTTGCCACCTGTCGAGTTCGAATCTGCCCGCGCGCTCGGCAATGTCTGGGCGCTGAACGAACTGTGGCAGTCGCTGGACTTTGGCGAACTGCGCCGGGTCTTTCGCAAGACCCGTCACAACATCGATGTCGAGGCTCTGCTGCGCGTGATGGTCTTCAACCGCCTGTGCGATCCTGAATCTAAGCTCGGCGTGTTGCGCTGGCTTGAAACGGTGGCCATGCCGGATGTCGATGTGTCGGTCGTCAGCCATCAGCACCTGCTGCGCAGCATGGATGCCTTGATGGACCATCATGCCGAAGTTGATGCGGTTGTCGCCGGCTTGCTGCGCCCACTGATTGACCAGGAACTGTCGGTGGTGTTCTACGACATGACGACCATCCGCGCCGAAGGATTGTCGGAAGTTGATGGGGATGTGCGTCAGTTCGGCATGGCCAAGGAAGGACTGATCGCCCGGCAGTTCATGCTGGGGGTAGTGCAAACCGGCGATGGCTTGCCGATCTATCACGAGGTGTTCGATGGCAACACGGCGGAAGCGCCGACCTTGTTGCCGACACTCAAGACGGTGCTGGCACGCTTTCCGTCGATTCGCCGGGTGGTGCTGGTCGCCGACCGTGGGCTGCTCAGCCTGGACAATCTGGAGACCTTGAGCGCAATCCGGCTCGACAGCGGCGAGTTGCTGGAATTTGTCCTGGCCGTACCGGGACGGCGCTACAGCGAGTTTGCCGATCTGCTGCGTCCCTTC
>JACDZG010000040.1 GCA_013426805.1 Chromatiaceae bacterium | reverse complement strand
GAATCGCGTCATTGTGCCCCACCCGTCGCCCGCAAGCGGGCTCCTACGGGTTGGACTGCGGCTCGCGCTTGTCCACCCTACGGCCGGAACACCGATCAAGGATGGGTTGCCGCTTATTGAGTCTTCGTGCCTATCCCAACCGCAGCGCCTTCTTGTAGAACCGCGGCACCTCATCCGGATCGGCGGTCATCAGGATGTTGTCCAGCAATGACGTCGGCATCCGCCCCGCGCGTGCCATGCGCGTGAACTGGTCTTTGAGTCCCTGCCAGTAGAAATCCCCGCCCGAACTGTCCAGGAAGACGATGGGACTGGACTCGATGACCCCGAGCTTCATGTCGGTGAGGGTGAGTCCGATTTCTTCCAGGGTGCCGACACCGCCGATCAGAAACAGGTGGAAGCTCGCGATCTCGAACCAGCGTTGTCGCGACTGGCGGCTGCGTGCCTGAAAGGTCTGGTAGAAATCGGCACTCTTGTTGGTCTCCTGATCCATGGTCTCGATGAAGCTGGAGCCGACCATCAGGCCGAGTCGGTGGGCGGTGGCGGTGACCTGCTGCATGGACCCGGGTCCGCCGCCGGTGAGAATGCCGATGTCGCTGCCGAAGAGTCCTCGCAGGTTGGTGATCAGCCGCTCGGTGCAGGCGATCTCGGGTTCACTCAGCGGCTTGATCGAGCCATAGATGGCGAACACCAGGGTGGAGCGGAAACGGTCCACCATGTCCGGCGCGGTGAAGTAGCCGCGCAGGCCGCGGAAGACATGCCGCACCACATGGCCGCGTGCCTCGTTGCACCAGTAGACCTCGACGCCCAGACCCTCGTAGTCCGCCAGGCGGCCGTGGTCACGGTCGGACAGGAAGACCCCGTGCTCGAAGGAGGCGCGGCGGAAGACGATGCGCGCGATCTGCCGGCGCAGCGCGGCGGCGCAGATCTCGGTGTGTTCGATCAGGTTGGGGAAGTAGCCGAGCAGCAGGGTCGCTCCGGCACCGTCCGGCAGGTCGGCGAGCGGTCCGGTTCCGGCACAGTCGATCGGCTCATCGAGCACGGACGATGGGTCGGCGTCGCTCTGGGGATCCGGCTGCACCCGCGGGTTCCCCGGGTTATCCGACCGGCCGCAGAGCAACTCCGGCATGCCGCCCGCGAGCAGGGCGGCGGGGTCGGTGGTCGCGGCCATCAGGCGGTGGCAGCCCGGCACCAACAACGGCGAGCCCTCCAGCCGGTCGAAGACCTGCAAGAGTGATCGGTACTCCGGTTCCGCGGCAGCCGGCAGCGGCTTGGGCCCGCCATGCCAATAGTGGCGCTGCGGCTCCGAATGCACGGCCTCGTGCACGGTGGCGGCGACTGTAGGGTTGACGATGAGTTGATCGGAGCGGTTGATGAACTCCAGATAGATGTTGGTGCCGCGGGTGGAGACCGGGTCCAGCACCGTGGCCTGGAGGTGAAAGCCGAGTGAGTCGTCCAGGTTCTGGAGCACCACGTAATGCCGATGCAGGAACATGGAGCAGGCCGTCACCAGCCCGTCATTGGGCAGCAGCTCGATGTTGTCCACCATGGTGCGAACCTGGAGGCGGTTGAGCAGTTCCTTGCCGTCCGCGTGGTAGGCGACGGCGTTCACCTCTTGAAAGGTCAACGGCTTGCGGAAGCGGAAGACCTGCTGCTGCGGACGCAGGATGAGGTACCCGTGGGCGTCCAACGAGAAGCCGGTCGGCACCTGAATCTGATTGTCTTGAATCAGGCCGTGAATCTCGGTCGAGGAGAGCCGCGTATCGCGCGGGCAGTAGACCAGCCGCCCCACCCGCAGTCCGGCCGTGATCAGCCGTTCCAGATGCTCGGCCATGCCGTAGGCGCGGATGGCGGCGACGACGCTCAGCCGCAGGTCGCAGGAGCGTCCGTTGAAGACCGGCTCACCCAAGGGGGTGATGTTGATGCCGAGCCGCGCCAGGCGGCTGCGCGCCGCGAACACCAGTTCGGATTCGCGCCCGCGGACCAGCTCGCGGAAGCGGCGCGGCAGGGCGAAGCGTGCCTCCACCACCAGGGCCTCGCCGTCTGGTTCGCGGATCGCCGTGATCCAGCCATCGTCGGTCTCGGGAGTTGCATACATGCGGTGGGTCTCGGTCCGTTGGTTTGCCGAAGCGCGCAACGCCCTTGGTCACTTCCGGCCATCATCAAACCCCGCTTGCGGCGGCAATCAGACTCGGTCCGGGAATCCGGTCGGGCGGTCAACGCCAACTGAGCGGTCGCTCGATGCTAACATTACGGTGCTCCGACTGCACCGCATGGCATGGTCGCGGGCGGGGTCCGGTCGCGGTTTTGCATTTCCAATTCGATCTGGTGAACTTGCAGGTCATGAAGCACGCGCGCGTGGTCGGAGGGGTAGCGCGCCTCGCGGCGCAGCGCGTCGAGCAGGTCCGCCAGTGAGCCGTTCGAGAGTTGCATCGCAGCGTAAAGTTTTGTCAGCGTGGCCGCGGACCCGCAGCATCCGGGCCGCCAGTGACCGCGGGCAGATCAGGCAGTGCCGCGGTCTGGTCGCGGACATAGGCCGCGAACTCCGTCTTCGGAAGCGGCCGGCTGAACAGGTAACCCTGAGCAATCCGGCACCCCTCGCGCTTGAGGAAATCCGCCTGGGCCTGGGTTTCGACGCCCTCGGCGACCACCTTGATTCCCAGCGCCTGGCTGAGGGCGATGACCGCACGGGCGATGGCGCAACCCGCGGCGTCCTCCGGGAGCCCGGCCACGAATGACCGGTCGATCTTGAGCTCGCTCACCGCCAGTTGCTTGAGTGCGGCGAGCGACGAGTAGCCGGTGCCGAAGTCGTCGATTCCGACCTCGATCCCGAGCGTCTGGAGGCGCTGGATGTTGCCGGCCGCCGACTCCGGGTTGGCCATGATCCAGGTCTCGGTGATCTCCACCGCCAGGGCGCGGGGATCCAGCCCGACCTCGCGGATCATGCCCTCGATAGCCTCGGCCAGTCCCCGGTTCTGCAAGTCGCGGCTGGACAGGTTGACCCAGACCGCCGCGTCCGCCAGGAACCCCTGATCACGCCACTGCTTCATCTGGGCGGCGGCAGTGCGCACCACCCAGGCGCTGATCGGCACGATGAGCCCGGTGGATTCGGCGAGCGGGATGAACTGATCAGGCCCGACCAGGCCCCGCTCCGGATGCTGCCAGCGGATCAGGGCCTCCAGGCCGGCGATCCGGCCCGTCGCCAGTTCGATCTCGGGCTGATAGTGAAGCACGAACTCCCCGCGGGCCAGCGCCTGGCGCAGGTCGCTCTCCATGGCGACCTGGGCGAAGGCGCGCGCCGTCATGTCCTCGGTGTAGAAGCGCAAGGTGTCGCGGCCCTGGTCCTTGGCCCGGTACATGGCCGCGTCGGCGTTGCGGATCAGGGTGTCGACCGCGGTGCCGTCTTGGGGAAAGAGGCTGATGCCGATGCTGGCGGTCACATAGAGTGATCGCGCCGTCACCGTGAAGGGCTGGCGGAAGGCCTCGATGAGTTTGTGAGCGACCAGCCCGGCGTCGTTGTCCTGCTCCAAAGCGCCGATGATGATCGTGAATTCGTCCCCGCCCAGGCGGGCGACCGTATCGCCCTCGCGCACCAGGGCGCGCATACGCGCGGCGGCCTGCTGCAGGACCTGGTCCCCGGCGGGGTGACCCAGGCTGTCGTTGATCGACTTGAAGCCGTCCAGGTCAATGAAGAGCAGGGCGACGCCGCGGTGCTCGCGATGGGCCTGCAGGATCGCCTGGTGCAGGCGGTCGGTGAACAAGAGCCGGTTCGGCAGTCCGGTGAGCGGGTCGTGCTGGGCCAGGTGCTCCAGTTGCACTTCACGCTCCTGGAGCCGTTCGGTCAGCGCCAGGTGCGCGGTAATATCGCGCGCGGACTCGATCACGCCGATGACCGTGCCGGTGGCGTCGCGCAGGGGCGAGCCGATCAATTCGATCCAACGGGGCTGCCCGTCGGCCCCCCGATGGCGATGGATCACCGTCACTGCTGTCCCGCCGGCGAGGACCTGACGCACCGGACAGGGGTGATCCGCGCTGTCGCAGGGGCTGTCGCTGCCGTGGGTGGCGCGGTGGCAGGTCAGCCCGGCAGTGGTCGCGGCCGACGCACCCGCCGCCTGCCGCGCCGCCATGTTCATCAGCAGAATCCGGTAGTCGGTGCCGATGACCAGGATGGGGTCCGCCACCCCGTCGATGATCGACTGGAGGAAACGCTGCTGGGCCAGCACGGCGGCCTGTGCCTGGCGGATCTCGGTGATCTCAAAGAGAGCGCAGCGGCACTGCGCCGGCACCGCCCCCGGGGGGGGTCGGCGCTCGCGGCGGATGACCAGTCGCAGGTCGCGCCGCGGCCGCGGCGGGCGCCCCAAGCCGACCTCGATCGCCTCCTCCTCACCCGATTCCAGCACCCGCGCGAGGGCGCAGAGCAGGACGCGCCCGTCTCCCGGGGCGAGCCGCGCCGCCAGGAACAAGTGCGGGGTCTGTCCCCGGTGCACCCCCAACAACTCGGCAGCGGTGAGGTTCATCCGCGTGACCTGGCCCTGGCGGGTGAGGGTGGCATAGGCAACCGGGGCAAAGTCGTAGAGATCCGCATAGGTGTCGCGGGATTCCTCCAAGGCCTGCTGCGCCTCGCGCAGTTCACGGTTCTGCATCTCCAGCTCGATCTGGTGGACTTGCAGATCCTGGACCACGCGGCCATGATCGGCTCGATCCAGGGTCTCGCGGCGCAGGGCAGCGAGCAGGTCGCTCAGCGCGTGGTCGGAGAGGTCCCTGAAATCAGCCATGGGGGCTCCGGGGTCGGACGGCAGGGGGCGGATTGGCTCATGGTGAAACAACGGTCTTGATCCATCAAGCCGGCGACCTCGCGCTGTGCGCGGCGGCCGGTCCGCACGGCGGACCCGACAGATCGCGGCCTGACCGTAGGGTCCGCTGTGCGGACCGAGCTACTCCCTTATTCGATCGGCCCGAGTCCGGACGTGATCAGGCTTTCCCTACTACCGGATGTTCAAGAGCCAGTATATGCCGAAAACAACAGAGACGGCCGAATCGGCGCCACGCTCGGCGCCCCAGGCGGACCCTGAATCCCCGGCGTCCGATCACGCCGATGCGGTCAGCGCCGCGCCCGCGGTGGCCGAGAACTTCCCGGTGGTCGGTATCGGCGCCTCCGCCGGCGGTCTCGAGGCCTATCGGCTGCTGTTCGAGGATCTGCCGACGGATACCGGCATGGCCTTCGTCCTGGTCCAGCACCTCGACCCGCAGCACCCGAGCCTGCTGGCTGAACTGATCGGGCGCTCCACCCGCATGCCGGTGCTGGAGGCCACCGATGGACTGCCCGTGGCGCCGAATCACGTCTATACGATCCCACCCAACGTGACGCTGGGGATTCTGCACGGGCGCCTGCAGGTGTTGGAGCGGGTGATCGAGCGCGGACGTCACCTGCCGGTGGATGAATTCCTGCGCAGTCTGGCGCAGGACCGCGGCAGTCAGGCGATTGGAGTGGTGCTCTCCGGGACCGCATCGGACGGGACCGCGGGGCTCGCTGCCATCAAGGCGGCCGGCGGTGTGACCTTCGCGCAGGATCAGGCGAGCGCCGCCTACTGGGGCATGCCGGGGAGCGCGGTGGCCGCCGGCTGCGCCGACCTGGTGCTGCCGCCGCGGGAGATCGCGCGCGAGCTGGCGCGCATTGCCGCCCACCCCTTACTGCGCCAGCGCCAGCCGTCGGAGCCCGACCTCGGGGAGGCGGCCAGTCAGGCACTCGACAAGGTCTATCTGTTGCTGCGCGCGCGCACCGGCAATGACTTCGCGCTCTACAAGCAGTCCACGATCCGGCGGCGCATCCGTCGGCGGATGCTGCTCCACAAGCTGGAGCGACTGGGCGACTATGTGCGTTATCTCCAGAACACACCGGTGGAACTGGACGCGCTCTTTCACGATCTCCTGATCAATGTGACCGGCTTTTTTCGCGATCCGGAGACCTTCGAGGTGCTGCGTGCGCTGGCCCTGCCGCGGATCTTCGCCGCGCGCACGCGGCCGGGCGCGATCCCGGAGACCGGCGCGGCCCCGGCCGAGATCCTGTCTCAGGTGCGCATCTGGGTCCCCGGCTGCGCGACCGGGGAGGAGGCGTATTCGCTGGCCATGACCCTGATCGAGGGCTGTGACGAGCGGGAGTGCGACGCTGGGCTGGTCGGCACCATCCAGATCTTCGCCACCGACATTGATGAACAGGCGATCAGTGCGGCGCGTCGCGGCGTTTATCCGGAACGTATCCAGGCGGAGGTCTCCCCGGAGCGGCTGCGACGCTTCTTTGTGAAGGTCACCGGCGGTTGGCAGGTCAGCAAGGCCCTGCGTGATCGCTGTGTGTTTGCCGTGCAGAATGTGGTGAAAGACCCGCCGTTCTCCCGGCTGGACCTCGTTTCGTGTCGCAATTTATTGATCTATCTGGGTCCAATGCTGCAGAAGCGGGTCTTGCAGATGTTCCACTATGCCCTGGAGCCGGAAGGGTTCCTGATGCTCGGACCCTCGGAGAGCATCGGCGCTCAAGCCGACCTGTTCGCCCTGGTGGATCAGCCCTCCAAGCTCTATTCCAAGAAGTCGGTGGCGGTGCGCGAGGGTTATTCCTTCAAGCCGCGCACGCCATATCAGGACGGGCTGGCGGAGCTGCCGCCGCCGCGGCCGGTGACGCCGGGCCGCAGCCCCCAACAGGAGGCCGAGGAGTTGATCCTGGCGCGTTTCAGCCCGGCCGGGGTGATCGTCACCGCCGATTGGGACATTCTGCACTTTCGCGGTCAGACCGGGCGTTACCTGGAGCCGGCACCGGGGGCGGCGAGCCTCAACCTGCTCAAGATGGTGCGCCGCGGGCTCTTCGTCGCCCTGCGCGCCGCGCTCGTGCAGGCGCGTGACTCCAGCGCCCCGGTCCGCAAGACCGGGGTACACTATCGGACCAACGGCAGTGAGGCGCAGGTCGATCTTCAGGTGTTGCCGCTGCGCGCGGCGGCCGGCGGGGCGCCGTGCTTCCTGGTCCTGTTCGAGGAGGCGGTCGGACCGGCCGCCGCGGAATCGGCCCGGTCGGCGCCCGGTACCGCCGACAGTACGGCCATTCCGGATCGGGACGATTACATTGCGACCCTGGAGCATGAACTGGCGAGCACCCGCGATTACATGCAGTCGGCCATCGCCGAGCAGGAAGGAACCAACGAGGAGCTGCGCTCCATGAACGAGGAGATCCAGTCCGCCAACGAGGAGTTGCAGAGCACCAACGAGGAGTTGGAGACCGCCAAGGAGGAACTCCAGTCTACCAACGAGGAACTGGCCACCGTCAATGACGAACTGGAGAGCCGTAACGCCGAGCTGGCCACCGCCAATAACGACATCAACAACATGCTGGCCAGTATCAATCTGCCGATCCTGATGCTGGACAATGAACTGCGTATCCGCCAGTTCACCCCCCAGGCGGAGCGGCTGTTGAATCTGATCGGCGCGGACCTGGGCCGGCCGATCGGCAACATCAAACCCAACATTGAGGTACCGAACCTGGAGGATCTGGTACGGCGGGTGATCAACAGCCTGGAGGTCGAGTCACTCGAGTTGCAGGACAACGCCGGTCACTGGTACGCGGTGCGGCTGCGGCCCTACAAGACCCTGGACCACCGCATCGACGGGGCGGTGATCACCTTCATGGAGATCGACGAGATCAAGGAAGCGCGGCGCCTGCGCGTGACCCTGGCCGATGAGCAGCGGCTGGCGGCCCTGGTGCGCGACGCGGCGGACGCCATCACCGCGCAAGGGTTCGACGGCGGCATCCTGGCCTGGAACCCGGCCGCGGAGCGGGTCTATGGTTACCCGGAGGCCGCGGCCCTGGCGCTCAACATCCGTGAGCTGATCCCCGCGGACGCCTGGCCGGAGCATGAGCGGATGCTGGCGGCGCTGCGCGCCGGCCGGCCGATGGAGCCCTACCGCACCCGTCGCCGCACCCAAGACGGGCGGGAACTCGCGGTCTGGCTGGTGCCCACGGTGCTGCTCGGGGCCGACGGTAAGCCCTACGGTCTGGGGACCACGGAGCGGGTGTTGGGCGAGGCGGAGCGCTGAACGGCGACGGCTCCAGCGTCGGTGGGTTCGACCGCCGCCGGCCCCGGCACCTCGAACACCTCCCATAGCGGGTCTCGACCGTTTCCAGCAGGGCGAGCCTGAGGGCCTCAGCGGCGGCGAAGGCGAGGCCCTTGTCTTACCCGTCCGCGCCCTGGAGGAACCGTATGGCGTAAGCCGTTGTATCGGGCGACAGAGGTCCATCTGCGCTCGCTCTGGACCCACTAAGCCGCGAAGCCCGGCGACTCGTTTTGTTCTCGTAACACCGCTCCGCGGTGTTACGCCTGTGTCCGGCGCTCTGCGCCGCGGTTGATGGGGCATACCCCGTCCGGCTCGAAGCAGTGCCGCCGGCCGGGTCCGCTCGGCCAGTCCTCGGGCGCGAGAGCGAGCGGGGGACGCAAGGCACCGGACGGGTCGGCGGGCTCCGGGTCCGGCCCCGCAACCAGGCTGTCCCGTATCGCGCCAACGGACCATGGATTACACTGCCGCCACGCCGGTTGACCAGGACCCGCCCGATGCGCACCGACGACCCACAGATCCGCGTCTTCGTCAGCTATGCCCAGCACTCGGACCGGCACTCGGACGCGGTGCTGGCACTCGCCCAGGCATTGCGCGGGGATGGCATCGCGGTCGCGCTGGACCGCTTCCACGGTCATGAGCTGATCGACTGGCCGCGCTGGTGCCGGGAGCAGTTGGCTGCCGACCGGGCGCGCTGGGTTCTCATGATCTGCTCGGCCGTCTATCGTGACCGGCTGGAGAACCGGGTCGATCCGCACACCGGCAAGGGCGTCTTCTGGGAGGGCGCGCTGCTCGACGACGAACTCTACGAGTCCAAGGGCAACCGGCGCATCGTCCCGGTGCTGCTGCACGACGAGTTCCGTAGGGTCCGCTGTGCGGACCAGCGGCCTTGCGACTCGCGCGGTGGCCGGGCTTATGATCAAGGCCGCGCCGCGCTCTACCGCCAGCACACCGACGCGACCGGCCAGCCCTTCGCTCCCGGGGCGATCGACCGGGTCTGGTACTGGACCTGCGGCCAGCCCTGGTTGGTCAACGCGCTCGGCTACGAGGTCGCCTTCCGTCGCAAGGACCTGCGCGAGCGTCGCCGCACGATCGACGGCGAGGCCATCGACGCCGCCGCCGAGACCCTGATCCAGCGCCGCAACACCCATCTGGACCAGCTCACGGACAAACTCCGGGAGCCCCGGGTGCAGCGGGTCGTCGAGGCGATCCTGACCGGCGACGAGGAGCGGCACGGATACGGGATGCACGATGTCGAATACCTGATCGACCTCGGGCTCATCCGCCGCGCTCCGGGCGGCCGGCTGATCGTCGCCAACCCGATCTATCGCGAGATCATCCCGCGCGACCTGACCTGGGTCTTGCAGAGCGACATCCACCAGGAAACGCGATGGTATCTCCGGCCCGATGGCCGACTGGACTTTGCCAAGCTGCTCGCCGCCTTCCAGGAATTCTTCCGCGAGCATTCGGAGCACTGGATCGAGCGCTTCGATTACAAGGAGGCCGGTCCGCAGCTCCTGATGCAGGCCTTTCTGCAACGTATCGTCAATGGCGGCGGTCGCATCGAACGCGAGTACGGACTGGGCCGGATGCGCACGGATCTACTGGTCATCTGGCCCCACCCGGGCGGGGTGCAGAAGGTCGTCATTGAGCTCAAGCTCCTGCACAAGAGTCTGGAGCGCACCCTTGCCGCGGGGCTTGCGCAGACCTGGACCTATTGCGACAAGAGCGGTGCCGACGAGGCCCACCTGGTGATCTTCGACCGTAGCGACCGGCCTTGGGAGGAGAAGGTCTTCCAGCGCATCGAGACCCATCGTGGACGGAGCATCGGGGTTTTGGGGATGTGAGGGTCGATGGCGTTCGCTCTCGTCATGCCGCGCGGGGCTCAATGGCCCCGATGGCGTCCCCGGCGGCCTGGCCTGGCCTGACCTTGAGGTCGTAGGCGGTCTGCAAGTCCATCCAAAACTCCGGGGTGGAGCCCAAATAGCGGGCCAGGCGCAGTGCCGTGTCCGGCGAGATGCGGGGATGGCCGAAACGATGATCAAGGCCGTTACGCGAGCCGGGTGGCTGATTTGTGGGGGATACCTCAAGGTCTGAGTATTCCCCGCGCGGCCGATTCGCCTCGTACATCGGTCGGGATTCGACCCCGGTGCCGAGTGCGTTTGCGTGAGTTGGCGCAAGACTCTGCTCGGTTGTAATATTCGGTAGCCAGTTGGCTGCGGCTTAGCACCTGACGACCGCGAGACGAGCGACAGCGATATGTCCAAACCCAAGGTTTACATCGAAACGTCAGTGATCAGCTACCTGACCGCGCGCCCGAGCAACGACCTCCGGACGGCGGCAAACCAGGTTGCGACGGTGGACTGGTGGGACGGGCGGCGCAGTCAGTTCGATGTCTACGTTTCATCCTTCGTCGTTGCCGAGGCGAGCAAAGGTCACCCAGACGCTGCGAAGCGTCGGCTCGACGCGATTGCGCACATTCCCAAGCTGGAAGCAACCGAGGAGGTCAGGGCGCTTGGTCTAGCCCTTGTCGCCGAGGGCGCCCTACCCAGTCAAGCCGAGATCGACGCATATCATGTTGCCATTGCCGCGGTAAACGCCATCGACTATTTGCTGACATGGAACTGCTCGCATATCGCCAATGCGAGCTTACGCCCGAAGATCGAAAGCGTTTGCCGTTCGCATGGCGTCGAGCCGCCAATCATTTGCACCCCAACCGAGCTAATGGAGGACTGACGAATGTGGCAAGACCCCATCGTCGCCGAAACCCGGGCTTTGCGCGAAGCCTACGCGGCAGAATTCGGACACGACCCCAATGCAATCTTCGATGATATCCTTAAGCGTCAGGCGCAATCTGGGGAGAAACTGTTCCGCTTTCCGCCACGCAAACCCAGGGCCGAGGCAGATTCGCGCCCGTCATCAAACGGTTAGCAGGAAGCCGTGGTCTGTCCCCGGTATTCCGTTCCCACGCTCCGCGTGGGAATGCCGGGCGGGCGCTCCGCGTCCGGTCTTGGCGCCGGACGCGGAGCGCCCGCACGTGCTCCCACGCAGGAGCGTGGGAGCCAGAATGAGAGCAGGGGCTCGCCGGTCTGCTTCGCCAGGGCATAAGCAAAGCAGTCGCCGAAGTTGAGGCCGGCCGGATGGCGACCCTTACCGAAGGCGAGAAAGCCCCCCTCAGCCAATCGGCATTGGTCCGCGGTGAATGGCTCGATCATGATCGCCGCGGCGGCCAGCCAGGCATCCAACTCGGAGGCGATGCCCAGATTGGCGGCCACGATCCGGCATTCCAGCAGGGTGGCCGCACTCAGTCGACGCTGGGGTGCCGCGGCGATCGACTGCTGGAACCGATCGGCTGCTGGCTCGCCGCGCAGGATGGTGATGATCGCCGAGGTATCGATGACCATCAGCTTGGCAAACCATGTTCGTCGTAGCCGACGATTTCCTCGTGACTGCGCCGGTCCCCGGCGCATTTGCGCGCACTCAGGGCAGCGATTTCGCGCATCTGCGCGAGGCTTGCGCCGCGACCTGCGGCCTCGCGCAGGCGCAGCGCCCGCTCGCGCAGTGCGCTGACCACGACCGCCGAGAGGCTCTCGTCGGTCAGGTCTGCAATCTCGCGTGCGAGTCGGTCGGCTTCTTGATTGACGATATGAAGTGCCATGTGAAATCCCGATTGTATTCGTTGGCTGTATTTTGGTCCCAAGCTCCAGCGTGGGAATGCCATTCGGCCGCTCCAGCGGCGCGTCGGCCGATCGGACGCTGGAGCGTCCGGACTTGCTCCCACGCTGGAGCGCTCTTCGTTACACATAAGTCCTTAAGTATCTGTTTTGTCAGACTCCGCCGCTCTTGCCCAACATTATCGTCACGTTGCGAAATCAACAGCTTGCGATGTGTCGGAGACACATATGTGTAACGAAGAGCGCTGGAGCGTGGGAGCCAGAAGAAGGTCTCGCGAATCTGTTTGATCACGACACCCGCCGTCAACAGCGGCACCTCGGCCGCAGCGGAAGTTACCATGGGGCCACCTGAATTTGCTTCGCCTCGGATACCCTGGCTCTAGACGCCTGGGTCCAGCGCAGACAGCGCAATCTTCTCAAACTCTCCCGCGATCAAGTGGTACGCAAGAGCCCGCACCGGCGCATATTCGCCCCCCGACTGCTCGAACCGCGTCACGCTGAATCCGGGCGCGGTATCGGGGTGCAGCAAATTCCGCAGACTTGTGCGGCAGGTATACGGCGCACTTGATAGCAGGCGCCTCGCCTGTTGCGCATTTTCATCGTCATCGAAGACTATCTGGGCAAGCGAATCCGCAGCATCGGCCTGAACAAAACCATAGCTCACTGTCCACCGATGAGTATCAGGCTCCGCATACTTTGCCCGAACAATGGCGACCACAGTCACCGGCAACCGAGAATAGAGCGAAAACAATCCTCTGAGCCCCCAGAAGCTCCTCTCAATGAGGCATTGATACGCATTAATGCCTTCCGAGAACAGGCATGACAAGGAATTTTCCACTGTCTCCCGCAGAAGGGCCGTCGGGTCGTCTCTCAGGATTCGATAGAGCTCGGTTGAAGCACAAGGTTGGACTATCGCGCGCGCATTCATTCCGCGACATGCACAAACGGCTGCCCACAAGCCCCTGACCCAGGGTCCACGCACCCACGGTTGCGGCTCTGGAAAGGTCTGACCAGCGTCCACTTGCGCTTCTGCCCAGGATCTGGCGCAATTCTCTTCCGCAATAGAGAAGACAGCAGAACCTTCGTTAAATCCTCGGCCATGTTGGCTTCGATAACAGGCTACGCCAAAAGACACCTGAAACCGTCTGGCGATTTCTCCGAGATCGAGACAACCCTCCACCATGGGGCGTCCGCTGTCAGTCCACTTGTCCCTCGCATGATACTTGAGAAACCGCCAACACTCGGAGCGGGAAACGAGTGCCCAGACCCGCTCTTCTTGCAAAGGCAGCGAGCCCGATTCGTCGAGACGCCCCCTTCTGATCGCCTCTGTCGATTCCTTTCTCAGGTATTTGGCGGCATCCTTGGCCGGATCGGCGAAAATAGATTCTCCACCGGAATGCACCGTGTGGCAACCCAGCTTCCAATACGGTTCATCACACTCGCCATCGGCGCCGACGTCGGCAAGTTCACGCGCAATCTCCACGAGCCGGTTCGCGCTGCCGATGCACGGAAATAACCCCCATCTGCGTAATCCTCCGACGCCAATCTCATAGGCGATCCCTATCGGCCCGCTCGAATAGGGCTCCACTCCCTGTCTAATACCGCTGCCAAGATTCTCAAGGATGCGCTCATAGCTTGACAGGAACAAGAGCACACGCCCGACAAGATCCGACATCCAGACTTCGATATGCGCAGCGGGGGCATTCGGAAGGTACCAATAAAGGGCCTCGCAGGTCACGTAACCGCGCAGCAGCGCGGGCAGTCGGTCCCGAAGCTTGGCGGCGGGCCAATCTTGCAGCGCAAGCACCTTTCTCGCAACGAAGAAATTGCGCACCTCGGAGAAGTAGAACTTCAGCGTTGGCCCATTGACGCGGTCGATCCTGATCAAGACCCCCTGAGAGACAAGCTCGTCCGCTACCGGTCCTGTGATCGGGCCTCCACACCGCCGGCAAAGCGCGGACTCCTCTAGACTGTCCCCGGTGCGATCTTCCTCAACGTCCGCCCCTGCCAACGGCGGCGGCTCAGCGAGCGCCTTGCCGAGTTCCCGCAGAGCCGCTCTTGCACCGGGCCTTGTGCGCTCGGGCATCCGCGCCAGCTTCTTTTCCAACCAGGCATCGCACAATTCGCTGACAGAAATATCGTTGGGCAGGCTGTCGGTGCGGCCGCCGTAAACCTCGGAAGCGATGCGGAGCATGAATGGAGAACGGCAGTGCTCTTTGAGCTTGCCTTGCGGTCGTTCCGGCAGCGCGAAAAACGCGACATACCGGTCCAGGAAAGTCTCGATCTCCGGTGCGGATAGTGGGTTCAGGGAGGTCGGCTTCGTCTTCTCAGCAAGAGCCATGTCATCCGCGGGGCTGCGCGGATCCGCATCCGGGCACATCGCATTCGCGAGCCCGGAAGGTTCGTCGCGGAACCGGGCGAAACGGTTCCAATCGGTAGATTTGCAGGATACGATCAGCTTGATCTTGCCGTTGGTGCCGATGAGACGCAGCGCAAAGTCGCTGAGCGATCGTGAAAACCCATCCACTTCGATCTCGTCGAGACCGTCGACCAGGATCACGACTTTCGCGTCGGTGCCGGAAACGATCGACTCCAGGTTGCGGATGATCTGCGCAAGCTCACGGTGCTCAGCGAAAAACCAGTTGAAATCGTCGGCTAGCGTTTGCTGCAAGGTAGTGGTAATGCCGCTCGCCGAGAAGAACAGTGCCAAGTGCCGGTTGCCAAGATACTCGGCAAGGGCGCACATCTCGTTGGTCTTGCCGACTCCCGCCTCGCCGACCAGTGCAAAGACTGGCTCTCCGCGGAGCATGAAGCTGTCTATGGCCTCGCGCGCTTGGTGGCGCGGGACATAGATCTCGGGTATGTATTTCTTGGTACGGTCTGCCGTGCTCCCCAGGAGTCCAAGCATTCGAGCCCTTTGCTGCAATGACGAAAAGGTACGGACGTTGGCCGGAGAATAGCCGATAAAATGGCGTAGCGCTTCACAGCGAATGCGCAGGTCGACGCCTGACGCCAACACGCAGTCGTTGCGCCAGAATTCGGTTTGCGCGAGACGATCCGCCGTCCCGATCTCTTCCCTGGTAATGGTGTCGAAGACCTTGGTCTCGCGTCCGTTCGTCAGCATAACGAACGGTGCGATCTCCTCGAGTAATCGCGCGTAGCTGATGCCCTGATCACGGTCATCGTCCGAGAGGGCATGGCCATCGGCCTTCACTTCGACCAGGAACAGGCTGCGACCCAGAACCGACCTCACAACGCAGTCTGCCCGGCCCCGTTTGACCCGATCCTCTGGGAATGAACCACCCACCCGATGAAGGTTCGTTCCGAGGCGAATCGAAAATCCGGCTTCCAACCGCACTTGGTCGGGGCCGAACCCGAGCGCATGGAGATACGGCAACAGTACCTTGCCGCGAACGTCCTCTTCCGATTCAAGCAGGTTCTGCGACTCTTGAGGGATCATTCGCTTAAGCGTTTAGTGAGATCGGCGTGAATCGGCATCGCGCCACGGGGAGGCTTATGAGTCTGCGCTCATCGCGCCAGCTTCGGTGTCTGCAACGGCGGATCGCGCCGTTCGGGTATCCGCCCGACGGTCCTGGGGATCAGGCCGTCTTTCGCAGATGATGAAAATCCATGATTGCCCCGAGCTCATCCGCCTCGGACAGTCGCGCGCGGTACAGGTCCCACCGAACCTGAAGACTTAGCCAGAAATCTGCCGAGACGCCGAAGAATTTCGCCAAACGCAGTGCGATACTTGGGGTTATACCGCGCCGCCCGTTTACGATCTCGTTTACCTGCCGATAGGGTACATGGATTGCGCTTGCCAGATCCCGCTGACTGATATTCATCGGCATCAGAAACTCGTCCCGCAGCATTTCGCCGGGATGGGTAGGCGAGCGATGCGTTGGAATTCTGACCATCTTGCATACCCCTAATGATAATCCGTAACCTCTACTCGGCTCGGACCGCTGTCGCCCCAGACAAAGCAAATTCGATACTGGTTGTTGATCCGGATGCTGTATTGTCCGGCTCTATCTCCGCTCAGGGCTTCCAGCCGGTTGCCGGGCGGAACCTTGAGATCGTCGAGCGACTGCGCCGAATCGAGCTGATCAAGCTTGCGCACGGCGATGGCCCAAATCCGCTGTGGGCAGCACTTCCTGGCGATCTTGGAGTTGACGCCGTTGAAGATGTCTTCTGTCGCTTGATCGTGGAACGACTCGATCATGAGAGGATGATAGCATGGCTTTCCATGCCGGGCGCTACGGGGTGTGCCCAGGCCGGAATGTCAAAACTTTGATGGACTTGGGGTTGGTGGAGCGCACGGTGAGCGGGACCGTCTGTTGTCCGTACGGCGATATCCATGTGGACATGCACCTGCGCGAAGCGGCTTGAGCCGGGTGCGCGCCGATGGTCGGCCATCCGCCGGACGCGCGCGACCTGCACAAACCCGACACCGCTGTGACGCGCTGCCGGTAGAATACAGGGTTTTTCCATCCGCGACCGGCGCAACGCAACCCTTGAGGCCACTGCGGCCCGCGCGCGCCGGTCGCGTCAGCATGCAGGAGATCATACCGATGGCCGGTCACAGCAAATGGGCCAATATCAAACACCGCAAGGCCGCCCAGGATAAGACCCGCGGCAAGGTCTGGACCAAGCTGATCCGTGAGGTGACGGTGGCGGCCCGTGCCGGCGGCAGCGGTGATCCGGCCTTCAACCCGCGCCTGCGCCTGGCCGTGGACAAGGCGTTCCAGGCCAACATGCCGCGCGACACGGTGGAACGCGCCATCAAACGCGGCACCGGCGGTACCGAGGGCGAGGACTACGAGGAGCTGCGCTACGAGGGTTATGGACCCGGCGGGGTGGCGGTGATGGTCGACTGCATGACCGACAACCGCAACCGCACCGCCGGCGAGGTGCGTCACGCCTTCACCAAGTACGGCGGTAACCTGGGCACCGACGGCTCGGTGGGCTATCTGTTCACCAAGCAGGGGGTGATCAGCTTCCAGCCCGGCACCGATGAGGATCAGGTGATGGAGGCGGCTCTGGAGGCCGGTGCGCTCGATGTCCTGGTCAACGATGACACCTCACTGGACGTCATCACCGATCCGGACGAGTACAGTGCGGTCAAGGATGCGCTGACCAAGGCCGGGCTCGACACCGAGGTCGGCGAGGTGACCTTCAATGCCTCGACCAGTGCCGAACTGGACCTGGACACCGCGGTGCGTCTGCTCAAGATGGTCGATGCGCTGGAGGAGTTGGACGACGTGCAGGCGGTCTATCATAACGCCGATATCGCCGATGAGATCATGGCGGCGATTGATGACTGAAGCGGGTACCCTGCGCCACCGCATCCTGGGCATCGACCCCGGCTCCCGCATCACCGGTTATGCGGTGATCGACACCGATGGTCAGCGCAGCGTGCGGGTGGCCAGCGGTTGCATCCGGGTCGGTGAGCATCCCTGGCCCGACCGGCTGGGGTTGATCTTCGATCGCGTGGCTGAGCTCGTGGCTCTGCATCACCCGCATGACATGGCGGTGGAGCAACTGATCTTCGCCCGCGATCCGACGGCGGCACTGAAGATCGGCCAGGCGCGCGGGGCTGTCCTGTGCGCCGGGTTGAAGGGCGGGGTGACCGTCCATGAGTACAGTCCCAAGACCGTCAAGCTCGCGGTGGTCGGCACCGGCGGTGCCGAGAAGGCGCAGGTCCAGCACATGGTGCGTATTCTGTTGACCTTGCCGGACGAGCCGACCGAGGACGAGGCCGATGCCCTGGCCATCGCCCTGTGTCACGCCCATTCCATGGGCATCCCGGCGCGCAAACGCGCCGCCGCGTCCTGGCGGGATTGGCGGCCCTGAGTAACGCCTCGACCTCCGGTTTGCTCATCAGTCCGCCCGCCCCAGGCCCGGTAACCGATCTATCGGCGTGTAGGGGCGAATTCATTCGCCCCTTACAGTTGCCCCTACAGTTGCCCCTGCGGATCTTGCCGGCATGCGCAGTCGGGATCTTGACTCCCGGCAATTCACCGAATGATTCATGATTAACAGAATGGGATGGCAACGATGATCGGCAGACTCAAAGGGGAGATCATCGGCAAGCGCCCGCCGCATCTGCTGCTGGATGTGAACGGTGTCGGCTACGAGCTCGAGGCCCCCATGTCCACCTTCTACGACCTGCCGCCGGTGGGCGGGACCGTCACCCTGGTCACGCATCTGGCGGTGCGGGAAGACGCGCATTGCCTGTACGGCTTCGGGCGCGAACGGGATCGCGACCTCTTTCGGGCGCTGCTCAAGGTGTCGGGGGTCGGGGCCAAGATCGGCCTGGCGATCCTCTCCGGCATGGATGCGGACCGCTTCATCCGGTGCGTCGAACAGGAGGACATCACCGCCCTGACCCGCATCCCCGGCATCGGCACCAAGACCGCGCAGCGGCTGGTGGTCGAAATGCGGGATCGGCTGGATGGGATCGGTGCCGGGTTCACGGTTGCCGCCGCGCTGCCCGGCGCGCCCGGCGGCGGCGCGGTTGCCGTGCCGGGGAGCGCCCCGAGTGCGCTGGCCGATGCCGTGAGCGCCCTGATCGCCTTGGGCTACAAACCGGCGGATGCCAACCGGATGGGCCGCGCCGCCGACGACGGCGCCAGAACTTCCGAGGAGATCATCCGCACCGCGTTGCGGGCCGTCAATCTGCCATAGGTGCCATAGGTGCCGGATGGGCAGAGTGATCACTCTGCCCATCCTCCTTGGGCGATCGCGGTCGGAACCCCTACCGTCCAGCGCGTCTTGTCGCCCGTCTTGCGGGTCACGCCGATCGAGCGACTGACCTCGGGCGCTGTTACGCGTGATGATCGTCGTACCCCTTCTATCCCATCATGGGCGGACGTCGGCCCGGCCAGCGGCTTCGTTCCCATGTCTGACCCCATTACCCTCAGCGCCGACAGAGCGCACAGTCGCGCGGGGCTCGCTCCCCTGCGTGCGCAGCTGCTCGATCAGGTTGTGCTGCTGACCGGACTGGGCCTGTGCGTGAGCATGGGGCTCGCGTTTTACAAGGACCAACTGCTCGGTGACCAGTGGTCGCTGCCATTGCGCTACGCGGCGGCCGCGCTGATCTGGGGCCTGTACCTGGGCCGCCGTCGGCTGCCGTATCGGCTGCGGGCGTCGGTCTTCCTCGGCTGTCTGTGGATTATCGTCGGGCTCAGCATCGTCAACCTCGGACCGGTGGCGAACTCCAAGGGCCTGTTGGTGCTGCTGACCCTGCTGTCGATGCTGTTGGTGTCGCGGACCTGGGGCTGGGCCAGCGTGGTGTTGGTGGCGGTGCTGATCGGGGGCACCGGCGCCGCGGCGGTGGCCGGCGTGCTCAGCTTTCCGCTCGACTACGCGAGCTACGTGCGCACGCCCGCGGTGTGGATCCAATCCGCGTTCGGCTTCAGCTTTTATTCGCTGATCGCCGCGCTGGCCGTGTCCGGCCTGGTGCGCTCGCTGGAGGACCTGGCGGTGCGTCTGGCGGAGCGGGTCGCCGCGCTCGAACGCCTGCGTGGGCAGTTGCAGAAGGTCCTGCAACGCCAGCGTTCGGTTTACCACAGCAGTGCCGTCGGCATCGTCGTTCTCGACGGCGGCGGGCGGCTGGTCGACGCCAATGCGCATGGCTGTGTGCTGCTGGGGCGGCGGCGTGCCGACCTGCGCGGCCGCCTGATGGCGGACCTGATCGGTGCGGCCGATCCCGCCGACCGGCAGCACCTGCTGGGCGCGCTGGCGCAGATGCAGCGGGTGCACCTGGAGGCCCGCCTGGCCAGGCCCGGTGGCGCCGGTCCCTGGTGCGAGCTGCAGCTGAATCCGCTCAATCCGCGCCAACCGGCACGCGGGGCCACGCTGGTTCTGGTGGACATCGACCGGCGCCGTCTGGCCGAGCAGGCCGACGCGGCGGCGCGGGCTGCGGCGGAAGCGGCGAACCGGGACAAGGACCGGGTGCTGGCCGCGGTGAGCCACGACCTGCGCACGCCGCTGCATGCCCTGCTCGCGCATGCCGAGGCACTCGCGTTGTCCGGCCAGTGTCGTGGGCACGCCGCCGTGCAGATCGAGGACATCCGTCGCACCGCGGGCGACCTGTGCCGACGGGTCGAGGACTTGCTGGAGCTGGCCCGGCTCGGCCGCGGCGGACTGCGGGTGCAGGCGCACTGGTGCGATCTCGACGGGCTCTTGCGGCATGTGCTCGGGCAGGTGCGTGAGCAGGCCCGCGTCAAGGGGCTGCGGCTCGACCTGCGGCTGGTGGAGGGCCTGCCCGGGCAGGTTCGGCTGGACCCGGACCGGCTCGCGCAGGTGGTGGTGAACCTGCTGGAGAACGCGGTCAAGTTCACCGCGCAGGGACGGGTCCGCCTCACCGCGTCGTGGCGCGCGAGCGCCGCCGAGGTCGACGGGGTGCTGCGCATCGTCGTGGCCGATACCGGGCCGGGTATCCCGGTGGCGGCGCGGGCACGGCTGTTCGAGCCGTTCTTCCAGGTGCCGCCCGACCCCGCGCCGACGGTCGTGACGGCGCCGCCCTGGCCGAGCGCGCGGCCCGGGGCCGCGCGCGGGCTCGGGCTCGGACTGGCGATCGGCCGCGAGGTGATGGAGGCCCTGGGCGGTCACCTCGCGGTCCAGAGCCGGCTCGGGCGCGGCAGCCGCTTCGTGGTGGAACTGCCGGTCGCGGCACGGACGACCGGGCCGGCCCCGCCGCGGCGGGGCGACGCGTCCGCCGCGACCGCGACCGCGCCCGGCGCGGGGCCGCCGGCGGCACGCCCGACGCACCCGGCCGAGGTCTGGGTGCCGACCGCCACGCCGGCCCTGACGCTGACCCTGCTCCGGGTGATGCGCCCGCGTTGGCGGCGGCTCGACCGCCGTGATCCCGCGGCCGTTCGCGACTTCGCCGAGGCGGTGCAGCGCCTCGCCACCGCGCACGCCGACAGCACCCTGGAGGCCTGGGCCACGCGGCTCGCCCAGGCCGCACAGACCGACGCATCGGCGATCGGTCCGCTGCTGCGCGGTTTCCGGCGCTTTCTGCCGCGCCCGCCGCCGGCGGCGGAGCTGGCGCAACTGCGCGGACTGGTGGAGTTGGGCCTGATCACCCGCATCGACGACTGGTGCGACGCTCAGGCCGGTCGCGGGCCGCGGGCGGCGGCCTTTGCCGAGCTCGTGCTCGGCCTGACCCAGGCCTTCGATCAGGAGGCGTTACTGCGGCTGGTGGACGCCGGCCTGGACCCCGACGACGGGGCGAACTGAGGCCCGGCACGGGCGGGCGAAATTGCGGCGCGCCGTCGTGCGGTTGCGGCCGGCCGCGCCGACACGCGTGGTGATGGTCGATACTTGGGGTGAGACGGCGCAGCGCGTCGCCGTCGCTTCGACACGCTCGCCCCAGCCGCACAGGTGATCCCATGCACATCGACCGCGACAAGTTCTTCGCCGGCTTCCGCCAGCACTTCGGCGCCCTGCACCAGGACCTGGTGGACGCCATCAACGCCCTGCTCGATGCGATCGCGGCGGACACCCGCTTCGATAACCCGGCCGACCCCGTCACCGGCCGGCAGCAATTGGGCTATTGCTTTGCCACCTTCGATTGGGAGACCGCGCACACCCTGCGCCCGATCGACGAATACGGCAGCACTGATTACTTCAATCAGCGCTACGGCCCGCAGACCGCGGTCGGCAAGCAGCTCGGCAATACCGCAGCCGGCGACGGAGCGCGTTTCCACGGGCGTGGCTATGTGCAGTTGACCGGGCGCACCAACTACGCCCGCGCCGGCACGGAGGTCGGGGCCGATCTGCTCGGCGACCCGGACCAGGCCAAGAACCCGCCGATCGCCTATCGCATCGCCACCACCGGTATGCTGGAGGGTTGGTTCACCGGCAAGCGGCTCGACGAATTCTTCCGCCAGGGCCAGATGCCGCAATGGGAGGACGCGCGCACCATCATCAACGGCCATGACCAGGCCGGCAAGATCGCGCTGCTCGGGCGGCAGTTCGACGACCTGCTCGTGCATTCGCTGATCGGCGCCGGGGCTTGAAGCCACTCCGGCGGGGGCCGCGGGCACGTCCGCGGTCCCGTGGGCCAGGCTCAGCCGCTCGACTGCACGGTGCCGGAGGACCAGCGTGCCTTGCCGTTGCCGCAGTCGTCGTAGAGCACCAGATTGCCGTCGTCCTGGGCCTGCAGCGCGCTGCAGCCGTACTTCGAGGTGTGGCTGGCCCAGAGCGCATGACCGCGCGGTTCACCGCCGAGGCTGTAAAGCACCAGATTGCCGTCGGTCTGCATCACCAGGACATGGCCGCCCTGGCCCGCGGTGTTGCTGTGCCAGAGCTGCCGGTCGCCCTCGATCACGGACCACACCACATCGCCGGTCGCGGTCAACGTCAGCCGGTACAACCCATTGGGCGACACCAGCGTGTCGCCGACCTGAAGGCTGCAAGCGGGCAGGAGCGCGCCGACGATCCGCTGCGGCGCCTGGGTGGTGGCGCTGGTCCAGCAGGTCTTGCCGTCGTTGACGACCGACAGGTTGCCGGTGTCTTCCAGAAACAGGTAGTTGCCGCTGGCGCTGTTGTTGCTGCCGGCACCCCAGAGCGGTCGGTTCGCGCCGTCGTAGACGACGAAATTGCCGTCGTCCTGCATCACCGCCTGGCTTGCTCCCCGGCCGACGGTCCCGGCCGCCCAGAGCCGCTGCCAGGTCTCCCCGCAGGCGCCCGGGGCACTCACGAACCGATACAGCGCCAGCTCGCCGTCCGACTGGAGCGTCAGCGAGTAGCCGAGATTGACCGCGAACAGGCTGTCGCCGACCTTGAGGGACTGGCCGGCGTTCAGGAACGGGGAATAGCTGGTGCAGTCGTCCTGCCCGGACCCGCTGGACCAGACCTCAGTGCCGCTGCGCACCACTGCCAGCTTGCCGTTGTCGGACAGGGTGAGCACGGTTTCACCCTGGTTGTGTTCGGAGGTATGGCTGGCCCAGAGCGCGCTGCCGTTCGACTCGCCGCCGGCGGTATAGAGCACGAAATTACCGTCCGCCTGCATCACCGCGCTTTGCCCGCCCTGTTGGCACGTGGCGGAGGACCACAGCGGCTGCTGCGTGTTGCCGTGGTTGGCGTACTGCACCAGGTTGCCGTCCGGCTGCATCACCAGGCGATAGCGGGCATTCGCCGACCAGAGCACATCGGTGCAATCGAGCTGTTGACCCGGGAACAGGCGGTACAGATAGCCGGTGCTGCCCGCCACGGCGACGCCGCCCGGGTGCCAGGCCACGGACCCGGTAGCCCCGACCAGCGCCAGCGCGCCGTCGGCGGCGCACACCAGCCGGCTGCCGGCGCCGCTGGTTTTGGTGTTCCAGATCAGCTTGCCGGCAGCATCGAGCACCTGGAAATCGCCGTCCGGCTGCAGTACCGCGCGGCTGCCGCCGGGGGTGGCCTGACTCCACAGCGTGGCCGAGGTCTTGCCCCCCGGCGCGTATTGGATCAACTCCAGCCTGGTGCCGTTGAAGCACAGCGAGACGTTGCAGTTCCAGGGTACCAGAATATCGTCGGCAGTCATCGCCTGGCCGGCGTCGAGATAACCCACGTATTGCGTCATGAGACTTTTGCTCCACAGGAAATGGCGATCGGCCGATTCCAATCGCCGTGCGTCGCACGCCGTCGCCGGCTGGTTCAAGCCGCGGCACGCGCCACGGTATAGGCGACATACAGGTTGCCGTTGAACAACGCGGCCGCCGGCTGCGCGCCGACGGCAATGGTGCTCAATCGATACTGGGCGCTGTCCGGCGCCTGGCAGCAGATCACCTGGCCGGCGCTGACATAACAGGCCACCAGCGCCTCGCCGTCGGTGGCGAGCGCCAGATCCCCGTCTACGGCGAGCGGCGCGGGCATGGCGATGGGGCGATAGGAGCCGGCACCGATGGCCGAGCCGGCGAGCCCGAGCCGGGCGCCGCCGGCACCCGCCGCGGTGGTGGTATACGCGAGCCGGAAGGCCCCGTCGCGGGTCGTGAGACTCACCGGCACCGCGCCGAAACCCGAGCCGAAGGTCCCCCCGTCCTGCCAGCCGGACAGGAAGCTCGACGCCGGCTGGCCGTGGACCAGGCCCGCCAACTGCGGCGACTGCCAGGCCTCGAGGCGGCCGCCGTCGGCCCAGGCCACCCACAGCGCACCGTCCGCGCTGGTCAGCGTCGGCCGGGCGCTGGGCACCGGGCCGCTCCACACCACCGGCGTGCTGAAGGTCAGCGCGTCCGCCGACCAGCACAGATAGAGCGGCCCATCCATGCCGACGAAGGTCAGCACCAGTTGTCCGGCGCAGACCGCGAGCGAAGGCGCATACCGGCTCGCGTAGGGCAGCACCACCTGGTTGCCGAAGGTCTTGCCGTCGCTGCTCGACCAGAGGTTCAGGAAGCGCGCCGGCCCGGTGAAGGCCATGGTCAGCCGGTCGGCAAACACCGCGAGCGCGAGCCCGCCGGGATTGGCCACCGATTGCTGCAAGGCCCGCGGCTTGCCGAAGGCGCCGGCCGTGCCGCCCGCGGTGGCCGCCAGCGCAATCGTGCCGTAGGTGAGCCCGGGCGCCGGGTCCACCACCGTGTCGATGGCACTGAGCGCGGTCTCGGCGCCGACCTTGAGCGGCAGCGGCTGACCATTGACGACGTACTGCGCCAGGATGCGATAGGCGGTGTCGTCGGTCGCGCTGCTGTGGTATTGCGCCAGCACCAGCACCAGCGCCTCGCGCGTCAGCGCCGGCCAGTTCCAGGCCGCCGCCGCCTGATCCTCGCTCGGGTCCCCGGTGCTGACGATGGCGCTGAGCAACACCGTCTGCTCGCCGGCGTCGGGGCCGGCCTGCTGCACGTAATCGGCGAAGGTGTCCCAGCGCTCGCCGATGGGGTTGGCCGGGTTGCGCATGTAATTGGTGAGGAGCCCAAGCCCGGTGCACTGCTCCGGGGCCAGGTCCAGCTCCGCCTGGCCGGCGGCCTGACCCCAGGCGCCGAGCAGCTTCTGGGTGCCGATCAAGGCGCCCATGATCGCCAGGTTCTTCACCAGCAGCGCGAAGCCCTCGGCCATGATCCAATGGCCGAGACGACTCAGCGCGCGGCTCACGGAACCGGGGGGCACCGCCACCTCGGTGTCGATGTCGGTGTCGATATCGGTGTCGATGTCGATATCGGTCTCGTCGTCGATATCGGTGTCGATATCCACGTCCACATCGGTATCCACGTCGATGACGGCAAAGCAGTCGTCGTCCACGTCGACGTCAATGTCGGTATCGGTGTCCGTGTCGGTGACGGTATCGGTCTCGGTGATGTCGACGATGTCGGTATCGGTATCGACATCCACATCCACGTCTACTGGGTCCGCCTCCGTGCCCATCGCCGCGTCCGGGTCCGCGCTCTCGGCACGCGCGCTGAGTCGGGCGCTGATCGACTGCACCAGGTCGCCGACCCGCGCCGACAGCCAGGCCAGGGCGCCGGCGCTCTGCGCAAACACCACGCCGATCATCTGCAAGGTCATCGCCACCTGCAGCGTCTGGAAGCTGATCCAGGCCAGGTCATAGGCCCCGACCCACCAGGGCAGCGGTGGATTCTGATAGGGCTGCGCGATCAACTGCTTGCCGTCCATGGTGCCGATCAGGCACAGCGCCTGCACCCCCGGCTGGCCCTCCCAGGCCAACTCGCGGGGCAGCGCGGTCAGATAGAGCCCGCTGGTGGGTCCGGCACCGGCGGAGGTGAGCAGATTGTCGGCATAGGTCAGCACCGGCGGCGGGGTACCGGTTGCCGCGGTCGGCGTCCACCGCGCCGCGCCGTTGCTGATACAGAGCGTGGCACAGGGTTCGTCCGGCAGCACCAGCCCGCCGGACAGGTCCGGCGGCAGATAGCACCAATAGGTGCCGTCCCAGGCGTGCAGGTCGTTGCCGGCCCACCAGCCGACCTGGGTCCATTGGGCCAGGGTGCAGCCGGGCAGGCCATTGGCATTGAAGAAGTCCGCCACCTGCGCGGATAGGGCGCCGATGTTGGTGGTACCGAGCAGCAGCGCATTGAACTGCAGCGCGGCGGGGCTGTAGGGCTGGGCAAAGACCTGCTGATAGAAGGCCCATAACGCCTGGCAGTGGCCGAGGTCGTCGTCCGTGATGGTGGTACTCGCCGCGGTGGCGTTGAACGGCGGCACGAATTCCTGTACCGGGAAGCCGTCCGTGGCGCGGCTGATGACCAATTGACAGATCGGCCCCGGCGCCGTGACCGTGGCCGAGCCATTGGCCGGCACCGTGCCGATGGGTGTATGCACCGCCTGGTAGTCGGCGGCATCGGTGCTCGGGTTCGCGGTAGCGGGCGGGGTCGGCGTGAACGAATTGCACACGCAGAGCGCGCAATCGAGTTGATTGACGACGGTGACGGCGATGTCGGTCATGCAGGGGCTCCGCGGGACGCCACGGCGGCGCCCCGGCAAGTGAAGACAGACGAACCGGGAGAGCCCCGTTCGTGGCTGCCGATGGTCGCGGCGCAGCGGCGCCGCAACCATCGGCTGAGGCCGCGGGGCTAGAACTCCTCGTCCGGCTTGAACTCGTCGTTCTTGGATTTCTCCTTGGCCTGTTCCTCGTTCTTCTCTTCCGTGATCTTGTTCAGATCGTCCTCGGCCTCCGCATTCTGTTGCTGCTGTTGCACGGAGAAGCCGGCGCTGTCCTGCTGGTCGATGACCTTGAGCTGCGACTGCTCGGCGGTGATCTGCTGCTGGTTTTCGGTGATCTCCTGCTTCACATTCGGGTCAGCGGCATTCTCGCCGCTGATCTGCGTACTCTCGGTCTCGACCTTCATGGCTTGGTTCTCCAGGTTCTGGTCGACCGATACGCTGGCGTCCTCCTCGATCTGCTGCTCCTGCATCTCGACCTCGACCTGCTGTCCGTCGATTGCCACCTGGTTGTCGCTCGTCTGGAGCTTCTGCTGAACATTCTGCTGGTTCTGCAGAAGCTCGCTGCCCTCCGGCACCTGGGGCGCGTTCGGGCCGAGCTTGTCGGCGTCGGCCTGGGCATCCTTCTGGGTCGTGTCAAGATTGTCCGCAGCGTCGTTGTGCACCTCCGCGATATCCTCGTCGGTCGCTTTCTCGCCGCTCGCCTGCTCCTTGGGTTTGAGCTTCTTGTAGATCCACGAGACGCATTCGAAGACCATGCCCAAGCTCATCATCAAGGCGGTGATCGACATGAAGACATGCATGCCGGTGGAGCCCCAGACCTTGTCGGCTCCGGCCTCAAACTTCTGCCAGCCGTCTTCGTCGTCGGATTTTTTCCAGTGCAAGCCGACCACCTGCGTCCCCTCGAAGTTGCCCGCCAAGGTCGGGACGATGCTGCCCCAATCCTCCTGTTGTGCCGAGAAGGTGGAGAGCGAGGCGTAATTGAGCGCCAGGCACACCGCGGGGACGTCCGCGTGGAGGTCCGACACCAACTGGCCGTTGCAGAAGTAGAGCGACATGGCGCCGTCGGTCTTGTCGTCCCAGTCGTCGTAATAGGTGATCGCATAGCCCGCCATGGCGTTGGTGCCGCCGCCGGGCAGGATGATGGATGGGGTGTCGGTCGAGGACTTGCTGAACACGATGCGGCCGGCCTTCTTGGAGTCGTGCGGGTTCGTCGGCTGCTTGGTCAGGTAATAGGTGTACTCCGACGCGAAGTTGGCCCAGGGCGTGGCGAAGGTCGTCAACCAGCTCGACACCGCCGTCCAGGCGGCCAACGTGACGTTCTGGTAGTCCTTGGTGCCTTTGAAGAACGCGGCGATGGCGCTGTCGATGTCGCTGGTCGAGCCGGCGGTCTGATTGAGCGAATTACCGACCTGGCCGAACTGCTGTGCCAGTTCGCTGCTCGGGTTGGCATTGATCTCTTGATAGAACAGCCAGGCATTGACGCAGGGGCTGGGCTCGTCGGGCGTGGTGGTGGCGGTCAGTGTGATCGGCTGGTAGGTCATCTTGCTGGTGCCGGCGCTGGCGCCGAAGCCGGGCATGGACAGGGCCATGGTGCCGACGCTCTGCACCGGGAACCAGTTGTCGGGCTGCGCAAAGATCAGGTCGAACACCCCGCCGGGGGGGGTGCTGCCGCTGCCCGTGCTCGGTGCGCTGCCGGGGGCATTGGCCAGGGTCAGCGTATCGGACTGGCCGGGCGCCAGGGTCGTCCCATTGCCGCTGCACGGGCCGGTGGTGCTGGTCAGGGTATTGGGCAGCGCGGTCGGCGGGCCATAGGACGTAGTCGCCTTGGTGGTGGCGTTGCTGCCGCTGCCGGTGGTGGTCAGGGTGGTGGTCGCGACGATCTGCTCCAGCGCCGGCGGCACGCCCTGATTGAACGGCAGCGGTTGCAGGGTCTGCTGATAGCCGGCCGCGACGCCATTGCCGGTGTTGTAGGCGCTGATGGCGATCAGGCTGCCATCCCAGGTCGCCTGGGGGCCGGGGTTGGCGGGCGCCGTCGGCGCCGTCAGGTTGTTGGTGACGACACAGGCCGGGTTGAAGGTGATGGTGGTGGTGCTGGTTGACATGCGGTGGTCCTCCGGGTTCATGGATGGTTAAAGCCTAGGGCGTGCCGCGGGGCGGCGGGGTCGGCGCGCCGCAATGGTGCATCGGCGCGCTGCAACCATTGCGAACCGGCACACGGGCGGGGGCCTTGCGCGCCGCACCAGGATGCACCGGCCCGACCGGTCGCCAACCGCGGCTGGCGGCGCGGGTAGGGTCACTTTTCGGTGTAGTGCTCCCTACTGCGCTCGTGCGCTCCTGGAGACTGCTGCCGATCGAGGTCTTGAATCTTCTCTTCCTGCTCTCGGTAGTCGTCCTCGGCCTGCTGGTTCTTCAGCCGTTGGGACTGGTCGAGGTGCGTCACCTGGCGGTCGGACTGGAGCACGATGCTGGCGTTGAGCAAGTTGATCTGTTCGGCGCTGCTGCGCAGTTGCTCGGGGGCCTGTGGGTCGCTGGGATCGATCGCCGCGACCTGGGTTTGAAGCTGCAGCAAGGCCTCGTACTCCTTTGTGTCTTCGTTGGTCACACCGAGCGCCGCGTTGGTACTGAGCACCTGCATGCTGTCCGCGATCTCCTGAAGCTGCGCGGCCTGTTCTTGCTGCGCCAAGGCCCGGCGCTGTGCTTCAAGGCGGGCCTGGTACTGCACCCGTGTCTCATCAGCCCGCCGTTGCAGGTCGGCCTCAGGCACCTTCGCCAAGCGGTCCAGGTTGGTCTGGATCCCGCGCAGCTCGGCGAAGCGTTCCTGCCGGGTTTGCGGCCGCTGGCCTTGGAGCCCGGTCTTGATGGCCATCTGCTCAATGGTTTGCTGGGCCTCGGTCCGGCGGTTGCGCTGCTCTGCCGGGTCTCGCGCGTTGCCGTCCTGCTGCTGGATCCGGAGGTAGCGTTGGTCGAGTTCCGCCGCTTCTTCCGCCGTCAGCTCCACGCTCAAGATCAGGTCGTCTGCCGAGTCGCTGAGCGACTGGTTGTCCGCTAATGGGAGCTTCGGCAGGTCTTTGATCCAGTCTTGGACATAGGCGTCCCGCCCGCCGGTTGCCCAAGGACGGATCCAGTCGGCGATCCAGTTCTCGCCTTCGGTTGTGGACGGTCTGCCGATGGCTCGCTGGAATCGTGTGACCAAACCCTCCTGCGAATACTCTAGTGCCCGGTCGATCCAGTCCTTGGTCTTTCCCGTGTCTGTGAGGCCTTGGCGGATCGCCGTGAGCGCCTCGTCGTACAGGCGCTTCATGGTGTCCGCGGTGTCTTTTAGCGCTTGGGAAGCCCGCGGGGGCTTCTGCGGTGGTCGTGCCTCCGAGTCGATGAACTTCTCCACCTGGTTGGCGATAAAGGCGTTCTGCTTGGTCATTGCCCAGGTCATCACCCAGGTGCCCACGGCGTCGCCTTCCGGTAATCCGAATGCCTGCTCGAAGGCGCTCTGCAGGGCTTGCCGCTGCGGCTCGGTCAGCCGGGGGAGCTTGCGCTCCGTCAGGGCCGCGTCGACCCCGTCCGTGACTTGCTCGAGATAGCGCTTCTTGGCCGCCTCGATCTGCTCCGGCACGGGTGGGTTCGGGCGGTCCTGGGCGCGCTGGTCGAACGCATCCCGCACCGGTGGCTCTCCGTTTGCACCCTGTGGCTGCTCCCGGGGCGCGTCCGCGACCCGCCGCCAACGCACGATGGCGACGATGCTGCCGACAATGCCGAAGAAACCGAGCGCGCCGATCAACCAGGCCCACCAATAGTCGGTGAAGCTGTCGGCGATGTCGTTGATCGAGAGAGCCTGCTGCGTGCCGGGGTCGACCAACCCCAGGGCGGGCCGGTCGCCGAGGTTGCCGACCAACACCGGGGCGGCGGAGGCCGCCCCCGGCGCCCCGGCGAAGCCGAGATACAGGCATAGCGGCGAGGCCTCCGCGCCGGCCGCGGCGGCGGCAATCAGGCGGCCCGCGTCCAGGCGCAGCGCGGTGGTGGTGCCATCGGTGGCCTGGTACTCGCAGGGACAGTCGGTGTTGTCCGGCGCCCCGGAGCGGGTCAGGCGCACCTGCCCGGCCGGGCGCGGCGGCCCGCCGCCGCCGTGGTCCAGCGTGGCGAGGTGGAAGACCAGCTCGGGTGCGTCGCCGAGCCAGGCCGCGGGGTCGGTGAGCAACCGGGCGCCCTGCACCGCCAGTTCGTCCAGGCCGACGCTGCCGCCGTCGGCGTGCCCGGCCGCGGCAAGCTGCGCCGACCGGTCGGCGGGCGGGTGGCCGTCGGCCGCGCTGTCGAGCGCGGCGATGAGGTGCGGATCGGCGACGAGCCGCCGGTAGGTCGCGAGGGCCGCGGCGGCTGGGGTCAAGGCGGTGTCGGTCATGTCGGCTGCTCCGGCAAGGGCGCGTCAGGCGCGGGGTGGCGTGGCGAGTGAAGTATTCGTGCAACCGGCGTCGGGCGGGATCGGCGCGCCGCAACGATGGATCGGCGCGCCGCAATTTCTGCGGGTGGGAGGCCAGGCCGGCGGGTGCCGGGGTGGGTGCCGGGTACCGACCAGGCGGGCGTTCGGCGCTCAGGGGACTTGATTGATCGGGCATCCGGCCCGATCAATCAGCACGGAACAAGGCGGATGGCGGGCCTGCTGTCCCGCACGGGCAAGACTGAACCTTCAACTTTGCTCTAATCCGGGTCCAGCCATCGGTTGTGCTCTGCAGGGCGCTGGTCGCGCTGCCGATCGTTCGTCAACGCATCGACCTTTCGTTCCTCTCCATCGTTGTCGTACGACGGCGCTCGCCTGCCTGGTGCCAGGCTGGCGTCGAGTTGCTTGGCGCGCGTCTGGTTCTCTTGGTCGTCGGCTAGGATGCGCTGCTTCGCGCTGGTATTGCTCTGCGTTGGCGCCCAAGACCCTGCGGGCCAATACGATAACGCCGATGACGACGCCGAGGACGGCGACGAGTGTCAAGATCGGCCAATTGTCGGCAATGAAGTTGCCGACGGCGGCAGCGGTATCGCCAAGCGAGAACGCCTGCTGCGGTACCGCGGCGGTGGCGCTGTTCGGGGCGTCGGCGGCGGCGAGGGTTGAGACGGGGTCGGTCATGGGTTGTTGCTCCTGGGTGATGGCCGGGCGGCGCGTGATACCGAATGGCATGAGTAGCGGGCGCACCGATGGGCGACGGGGGCCTTGGTCATCAACCCGGCCATCGCGCGACCTGCACGGCCGCCGGTCCGCACAGCGGACTACAGGCCACGGCGTTACCGTAGGGTCCGCTGTGCGGACCGTCTGCGGCTCGACGTAGTTGCGAGGTTCCTCTGCCGTATGATGCTGGGTCTGCGGGCTTTCGGGGCGGCCGGTGGGGTCGTGCGGCTCATCGCCCTCGCGGGAGCGGTAACCGTCGCTTCGCGGCAGGGACTGGCTCGGCGACCCGGCCTGCTGTTTGGACTGGGGCGTGCTGCTGGCTTGGACGGCATCGATCTGTTTTCTGGTGTCCTGGAGCGTCTGTGCGGCCTGCCATGGCTTCTCGGTATCGATCGCGCTCACCTCCAGTTGCAACGCCAGCAGGGTCGCGTACTCTTGATTGCCCGCCGTTGTCCCATTGTCGGCGCTATCGACGAGCCTCTGTTGGGCTTGCGCGATATCCGCAAGTTGCGCGGCCTGTTCATGGGCAGCCGGGCGCCAGCGGCAGCCAGGTCTTGCGGGGCGACGCCGTCGGCGTGGCTGTTCAGCAGCGCGGCGAGGCGCGCCGACAGCGCTGCCGGGGCGCTGCCGACGGCGGTGAGACCGCGCGCCGCCCCGGCCTCGGGATCAGTGGCGATGCGGCGCCAGGCAGCGAGGGCGGCGGCAGTCGGGGCGGTATCGGTCATGCTCGGCTGCTCCAGAAAGGGCGCGGCAGGCGCGGGTTGGGATGGTGTGTGAAGTATTCGCGCAACCGGCATCGGGTGGGGTCGGCGTGCCGCAACCAGAGGTCGGCGCGCCGCAATTGTTTCGATGGGGAGGCTGGCGGTACCGGCGCGGGCCGAGCCCGCGCACCGCGCACCGCGGGCGGTGGGTGCCGTACAGCTCGGGGGTTGGGCTCAGTCGATGCGTGGCTTGACTTCGCGGTACTGGCCGGATGGCTCGTCACGCGGATCGCTGACGGGCCGGTCCCGGTAGAACTCTTTCTCTTCTTCCTCCGGGGAACCCCGGCCCGCGGCGATGACGTTGTCGATGCCGCTTTGCACTTGCCGATCGCCCGGCTGGGACTGTTGCACGCCGACGCCGGCGATCTGGTCGAGTTGGTGCTGCGTGGCGTCGAGCCGGGCAGCGGCATCGGGGGCCGCGGGGTTGATGGCTTGGACCTGGAAGACAAGTTCCGTGAGGGCCTGCTGCTGCTCCTGGAGCCCCTGGGTGCTGCCGATGGTGGCCTGATCCGCAAGGGCTTGCTGCGCAGCGGCGAGTTGCGTCAATTGGACGTTCTTGCGGTCCGTGTTACGCTGTTTGCGGGCGGCTTGCACTTTGCTGAGCGGGGCGAGGGCGGCGGTCAATGCGCTGCGCTGTTGGCCTTCCGCCAATCGGGTGGGATTGGTCAACTGCGCGTGCAGGGCCTTTACCCAGTCGTCCACGAACTCCTGCCGACGCGCGGTCGAAGGGTCTGCTCGCGGGTCACGCGGCCGTTCGGCGGTGGTCCTGGTCGGCGACTCGAGTGGGAACTGGGCATTGAAATCGGCGCGGATCTCTTCGGTCACGGCAAAGGGAAGTTCCGCGACTGTTGGACTCAATCCCTGGTCGATCAGACCTCGTTTGATCCGCTCTTGCACGTCAAGCAGGAGGGTATTGCGTGCCTGCAATATCGCGTACTCTCTGGTTCTTTGCTCCAGGTCCTCCAGCCCATAGCGGATAAGCTCGTCGGGCGCGCTGCCGGCGTCGCTTGCTGCCCGCTGTCGGGGCGGCAACGCGAGCCGGTCGCGCGCGGGCGTGCGGATCGCGACCCAGAGCACCGTCCCGATCACGAACAGTGCGAAGGCGCCTAGGAGCCAGAGCCACCAGTCGTCGACGATACTATTGCCGACGGCGTCGATGACGTCGCCGAGCGTGTTTGTCTTGAGCGGGGCCGTGGCGGCGAGGGGTTCGGTCGGGGTGGTGTCGGTCATGGCAGCAGCCTCAGTTTTGTGGTTGAGCAGGTCGGCGACGGCGCGGGGTCCGGCTTCAGTCCGGAAATGTCCGGAATTCTTTCCTCGGGCTGCTTGGCTCAGACTTCGGATCGGTGGGGGACGGCTCCCTGTAGACCTTGTGCTCTTCCTCCTCCGTGGAACCACGGCCCCCGAGGATGACCTTGTCGATGCCGCCCTGTACCTGCCGATCGCGCGCTTGCGACTGCTGCACGTCGGCGCCGTTGACCTGGTCGAGTTGGCGCTGGGTGGCAGTGAGCCAGTCGGCGGCATTGGGCGACGCGGGGTCGATGGCCTCGATCTGGAAGGCAAGATCCGTGAGGGCCTGTTCCTGTTGCTGGAGACCCTGGTTGCTGCCGTCGGCGGCCTGTTCCGCGAGGGCTTGCTGCGCGGCGGCGAGTTGTTCCAATTGGTCGGTCTTGCGCCGCCTGTTGCGCGCCTCGTGAAACGCGTGCAGCCGGTGCTGGGTCAGCGCCTCGGTCATGTCGCCTTGCACGAGCCAGTCGAGCTTGTCGAGGTCGGCCGACCCGAGTTGCCCCCTCGGGTCCCCGAGTCGCCTGCCATCGGCATCGAAGGCGGTCGGCATCACGGCCTGCAGACGGGCGTCCTCCGCCTCAGTGCGGAACTGCTCGGCCCATGCCGCTTCGTCGGCGCTCAGGGGCAGGACCAGTTGCAGGCGGTCGTCCAGTTGTCGGCGTGCGGCGGACACGCGCTTGACGATGTCCAGGAGCTGCACGCCTGTCTCAGGGTCGCGCGGATCGAGCCGGCGCAGGCGTTTCCCGTCGTTGCTCAGGCCGGTGGTGAGCCGGTCGAGGGCCGGGTCATCCTGCAGGAGTCGTCGGCGCGCGGCGGCCAGCGCCTCGGGTGGCGCGGACAGGTGGGTCTCGATGAAGGTGGTCAATTCCGGGTAGTGGTCCGCGATCCGCTCGCGCAACGCACCGAGGTCCGGTTCGCGTTCAGCGAGGACGTCGATGAGATCCAAGGCCAGTGCCCGGTTCTCGGTGTGCAGCGCCCAGAGCTCGACCCGTACCTCGGGTGGCAGCCCCGGCAGCAGCCACAGCACGATGCCGAACTCTCGGGCGATTTCGGCCTCGATGCCGGCTTTGAGTCCGGCCCGCTCCGCCGCACCCCGCGGGACCTTTTTCAACTCATCGAGTTCATGGCGCTCATCCGCCGTCAAGTCGCGTTCGTCTGCTTGCTCGCTCAGGACGCGACGGCGGGCCGCGGCGGCCTCGTCTTCGGCCACCAGGTCTTCGGCCACCAGCCGCGCGTGGCGGCGCGCCTGCACGAGGTAGCGGACGCCCCAGACCACGAAGCCGACCATCAGGGCGACCCCGCCGACCAGGATGCCGAGACCGACCCCAGGCGGCAACCCCAGCAGGCCGTCGTCGGCGGCGGCTGGTGCGGCGGCGAGGGCCAGGGCCGCGGCGGCGATGCGGGCCGCGTGGCGCGCGGTATCCGACCCGATGCGGGCGGCGACGAGGGGTGCGTTCATGGCAGCAGCGGTCGCAGTTGGTGGTTGAGCAGGTCGGCGGCGGCGCGGGCCTTGCGCCAGCGCGCCCAGACGAAGGGCTGGCCGGCGGCGGCCAGGGCGACGAGTCGGTCCCACACCGGTGCACTCAGCCCGAATTCGGGTCCGGTCCGGCGCAGGTCGGCGGGGGGCGGTACGCGCCCGGTGCAGGGCCGGCGTCGGCCGGAGGTGGGCTCGATCCAGCCGGTCAGCACCGGCGACAGGGTCACCGGGTCGAGCAGGGCGGTGACCTGACCGGCGAGCGCACCGGCCGGTCCGCCGCTCCAGGTGATGCCGGTGCGCTGGATGTGGCAGGCGTTGATGGCCTGACCGTTCCAGGCGAGGGTGTCGGCGCCGATGCCGAGGACCCCAGCGGTCGGCGGGTCGAGCCGATAGTCGCCGTACAGCGCCGGCGGCAGCATGGCCGCGGGTTGCCAGTCGCCGCTGTGGGGCTCGCCGATGCGGGCCAGCCGCAAGGCCCGTCCGGCGACGCGCAGCGTGCGTCCGCGCAGCGTGATTGGGCCGGCCAGGGGCTGGTCGTCAATGGCGATGACCAGCGCCCGTCCCGCGGCGCCGTCGGCGACCTCGATGCGCAGCGTCCGGCCGGCATGCGGTCCGCTGCCGGGCCAGTGCCCCAGGTAGGCGGCCGGATGCTGGGCACCGGGCTCGCCCTCGCGCAGGATGGCCAGTTCGCCGACCGGCGCCCCGACTCCCGCCGGCCAGAGGTGGCCGAGCAGCCGGCGCCGGCCGTGCCGGTCGAGGTCCACCCGCAGCAGTCCGTGGTGCGGGTTGCCGGCCTGGGCGCGCCAACTGAGCGCGCCGCCGCGAAAGCCTGGGGCGCGGATCGGGGTCTGGTCCACCCAGACCGCGACCCGCGGCCCCAAGGCATGGATGACCACCAGCGGGCCTTCGGCGCCGCCATAGACGCCGGCCCAGGGCACCAGCGAGGTGCGCCCGATGCGCTCCAGATCCGCGCGCAGCGACGCCCAATCCAACGGATGGTCCTGAGCGGCAGCCCAGTCGCTGACCTCCTGCGCGACCGCGGGCGGGCGGGCGCGCGCCAGCAGTCCGCTCAGCTCGCGCACCAGCCGCGGCGCGGCGAACAGCGCCGACAGCAGGGCCTGATTGCCCGGATGGCACGCCGCCAGGCCCTTGGCCGCGACCTGGATGGCCCCGGCATCGCGGGTGGCGAGCAGGCGCTGTTCCGCGGCGTCGAGGCCCGGAAACTCGGCCGCCGAGACGGCCCGCTGCGGATCGCGGGCGTAGCGGTCACGGCGGGCCGGGTCTTGGCGCAGGGCGAGCAGGAAGCGGCCGGCGGCGGTGTCGGGCTGCCATTGGTAATCGGCCGGCACGCGGAAACGGGCGAAGTCGGCAAAGGCGCGCCGCTCGCGCGGCCCGTAACGGCCGATCTCGCGCAGCGGCGAGGTCGGGGTGCGCACCGTTTGGCCGGGTGCGAGCAGGCCCAGTTCGCGCATCAGCGCGGTGTCCACCGGGGCGCAGTCCTGCGGTGCCAGGTAGAAGGTGGACAGGCCGGTCACGGCACTCTGCAGGGCCGGGTCGTGCAGGGCGGACAGCGGGTGGCAGTCGATCAGCGGGGGGATGCCCGGATAGCGCGAGGCGATGTAGTTCACCACCGGGTAGTCGGGTCCGTAGAACCCTTGCAGATAGTCGAGCAGCACCGCGAAGCGGCGGTTCAGATAGCCGCGGCGGCGAAAGCCCAGCTCGCCGATCAGCCCGACCTGCCACAGCACCACATGCAGGCTGGTGTCGGGGCGGCGGCGGCGTAGCAGCAGATCGGTGGCCTCGTGGGTTTGCAACCCCGGATGGGCCGGATCGATGCCGAGATCGGCGCACAGGCAGTCGAGCGCCGAGATGCCGGGGCGCAGCGTCGCGCGATGGCCCTCGCGGCGGGCGATCAGCACCGCGCGATGGCTGGCGAGCACGAAGATGCCGGGGTGGCCGTAGAAGATCGCGGTGACGCGCTGCCCGGCGCGCACCGGGTGCAGCAGCGCCTCGGCCATCTGCATGTAGGTCAGGTAGCGGACCTTGTGGTCGTCGTAGAGGACGTAGAGGTCCAGCGCATCGGGGCGCAGGGTCTTGATCCAGACCACGGTGGCGGGGTCGGCGACGCAGAAGAACACCGCGTCGGCGTCGCGGATCAGCGCCTCGTCGCCGACCACGAAGCCGACCGACTCGATGCCGGAGCCGATGATGGTGAGCGTGCCGGGGACGGCCGGCGGGGTGGTCGGCGGGGTCTCGCTGATCATATCCGCGCGCGCCGCGATGGCGCGGGCGAGGGTCTCCCAGGCCGCGGTGTGGGCGGCGCGGGTCGGAAAGCCGGCCGCGCCGGGTGCGGCTGGGGCGGGGTCCGGCGCGGCGGCCGGGGCCGGGTCTGGATGCGCGGCTGACATGGGCGGGCTCCTGATTGCGCTGCTGGGTGGGCGCGGGACCCGAGATCGCCGGACCCGTCACCGCGTCCCATCGTGGATCGCCCGCTAAGTATCGGCCGCGGGGGGCGGCGGTGGTGTCGGCGCGCCGCAACGGCAGGTCGGCGCGCCGCAATTTCGGCGGCCCCGGTCCGCGCCGCGCGCGAGAAATTGCAGCGCGCCGACCTGCGATTGCGGCGCGCCGATCCCGCCCGGCGTGCCGACGCCCTATGCTCCCCTCGACACCTGCCCGTGCGGGCGTGCGCTGCCGCGGCGATCCGTGCGGTCCGCGCCGTCGCCGCGGGCGCAACGATAGAGGCCGCACATGCCGCACAAACGCTCCGCGAAACTCAGTCTGATCGCCGCGCTGGCGGTGTTTCTGGTGGTCATGATCCTGGTCACGGACCTGTTCGCCCGCCACGTCGTGGAGGTGGCACGGGCGGCCCCGGGCGACGCCGACGATGCTCAGACCTATGTGCTGGCCTTCCTGCTGATGGGCGTTTTCGTCCTGTTTACGACGCTGCCGCTGCTGATGATCGTTGCCTACCGCGGCCTGCAGGGCGCGATGCTGTCCGGCGCGGTGGTGCGTGGCCTGTCGCTGTGCGCGCTCGACGACGATCAGGTGCAAAGTCGGCTCACCGAGTACGAGGAGCGCAACAGCCTGTCGGCGTTCTTCCTGCCGTCGATGGTGAATCTGCTGCTGATGTACGTGGTGTGGACGAGTGCCCTGGTGCCCTACGGCATCGATCACGTACTGCTCCTGATGGGCGACAGCGCGCGCAGCCCGATCAGCTTTGCGCTGCTGCTGACCGATGCGGCAAAGTCGGCATCACCGCTCACCTGGGCGCTGCTCGGAGCCTATTTTTACGCGCTGACGCTGATCGTGCGGCGCTGGATGCTGGCCGACCTGACGACCAACGTGCTCTGGAAGATCAATGTGCGGATCGTGCTGACGGTGATCCTCGGCAGCCTGCTGATTGCCTTGGGCGCCGGCGCCGAGGGTGCGACCGGTGCCTTTGGCGAATGGGCCGCGGCGCTCGGCTTCATGGTCGGTATCGTGCCGGATCTGTTCCTGCGCTGGGTCGCCCAGCAGTTGAAGCGCGTCGGCGGTATCGATGCCGAGGAGACCGGGCTGTTCGCCCCTTCTGAACTCCAGCGCAAGCTCGACGGCATCAGCTTCTGGCAGGTGGACCGGCTCGGCGAGGAGGGGATCGAGAGTGTGCATGATCTGGCGATGAAGGAGATCCCGTCGCTGCTGATCAAGACCCGCTTCGATACTGCCCTGTTGCTGAATTGGGTGGACCGCGCGCTGCTCTGCACCCAGGTCGATGATGACCTGACGGTGTTCAAATGCGCCCACCTCTACACCGGCACCGACCTGATCGCGGCGCTGGCGCGTCCGGACGGCATGGCGACGCTGTTGCAGGGGCTGCACGACGGGGCCGCCAACTGCGCCGCCCGCGGGGTCGGGCGTTCCGGCAAGGGCGGGCCGGTGAGCATCACCGCGCCGATGATCGAGAACATCGTGAGCGGGCTCACCGACGGTCCGAACCTCCGCCACGTCACTGCCTATCGGCGCAGTACCAGCGTCGACGTGTCGGCGAGGATGACCGCTACCGCGCCGGTCGCGCCCCACCCGGCCGGGGCGGTGACGGGGGCGGTGTCGCTGCCGATCCGGATCAACACGGCGGCGACCGGCGGCAACGGTGCCGACGGTGCGCCCCCGGCCGCGACCGTCGGCGCTGCGGCGCCGGCATGGCCGGCAGGCGATCCGCTGCCGACGCCGTCGCCGGCGATCTGATTCCCACCGGCGCGACGCGGCCCGCCGCCGCCCGCGTCCCAACCAATGCCCCGAGGAGAATCGACCATGTCCCTGTATCGCGTCACCGCGAGTGTCCTGGAACTTCGCGACGGTCCCGGCGCCGACCAGCGGGTCCTGACCCAGTTGCCGCGGGGCACCGAGGTCGAGGATCTCGGCGTCAGTGCCGCGGGCGTCTGGCGCAATGTCCGCGCACCGGCGCAGCAGTGCACCGGCTGGTGTGATTCGGCCTATCTGCAGGCGGTTGCCGGCCCGGCGGCCGACGCCGCACCGACCCGACCGGCGCCGGCGGCCCCGGCCGGCGGCAGCGCGGTTGTCGCTCCGACCACGACCGGCGTCGGCGCGCCGACGAATACGCTGGTCTTCGACATCTCGCACTTCAACGGCAATGTCAACTTTCCGGCCGCCTATCAGGCCGGCAAGCGGGCGGTGTTTCACAAGGCCACGGAGGGCACCGGCTATGCGGACCCGATGTTCGCGAGCAACCGCGGCAAGGCGCTGGCGGCGGGGTTCCTGTTCGGCGCCTATCACTTCGGCACCGGCGACGACCCCGTCGTCCAGGCCGAGCACTTTCTCGGTGTCGCCAAGCCGGATGGCCGGACCCTGCTGGTGCTGGACTGGGAGCCCAATCCGCAAGGCGCGTCGATGACCCTGGCGCAGGCGCGTGCCTTCGTCAGCCACCTGCAGCAGCGGACCGGTGTCTGGCCGGGGTTATACTCCGGCAGCACGGCGCGCGCGGCGCTCGGCGATGCGGCGGATCCGATCCTGGGCAGTTGTTGGCTGTGGCTGGCCGAGTACGGCAGCGCACCGGTGGCACCCGCCGCCTGGGCCGGCTGGACCCTGTGGCAGTACACCGACGGCACTCACGGCCTGGAGCCGCATGGGGTGACCGGGGTCGGCAATTGCGACTGCGACCGCTTCGCCGGCGATGCCGCGGCGCTGGCGGCTTTCTGGTCCGCGCTCAGCGGGCGCTGCTGATGCCGCGCCCGAGCCTGATGCGCCCCGCGGGTGGGCGCGACCGGGCGCACCTGCCACCCGTTGCGGAGAGGAGCCCCATGTGCGATTGCCGGCCGCTGCCATCCTCAGCCCCCGTCCACCCGGCGGTTCAAGCCCCTGACCCCGGGTCGGATCACTACCTGGGGCGGGTCATGGTCATCGACGACGAGCCCGGCCCGCTGGGCGCGCTGATGGATCTGTTGCGCCGTCATGGGCTGGAACTGGCCTGTGCCCAAAGCTACGCGATCGCCCTGCACAATGCGCCGCTGATCCGGCCGGATCTGTTGCTGGTGGATATCGGCCTGCCCGACGGCGACGGGGTTGCGCTGTGCGGGGTGCTCCGCGCGGACCCGCGCCTGCGCGACGTGCCGGTGATCCTGCTGACCGCGCGCGCCGATCTCGACACCAAGCTCGCCGGCTTCGGCGCCGGCGCGGTCGACTATGTCACCAAGCCGGTGGCCGGCGAGGAGGTGCTGGCACGCGTCCTGCGCCATCTCGGGCTGGCCGCCGAGCGGCACTCGTTGACGCGCCGGCTCGCCTGCTACGAGCCGCGGGCGCCGCACACCCCGCCGCGGTTGCCGTCGGACCTGCCCGCGGACCTGCCGGCGGAGGTGGAGCGGGTGCTGACGCGTACCCGCGACCGGTTGCTCTGCGATCTGCGTACGGTGCCTACCCTCGACGCGCTGGCGCGTCACGCGGGCACCAATCGCACCACGCTGGGGGCGCTGTTCCGGCGTCACCTGGGGCTCAGCGTGTTCGGCTACCTGCGCGAGCAGCGGTTGCAGATGGCGCGGCTCTTGCTGTCGCAGACCAGGCTACAGGTGCAGGAGATCGCCGAACTGGTCGGCTACGGCTACGGGCGTGACCTGAGCAATGCCTTCAATCTGCGCTTCGGCCTGTCGCCGCGGGTGTTCCGCGACCAAGGCGCGGCGGCGGGCGTAACCGGACCCTCGGCAGCGGCGGCGCTGCCAACGGCGGCGGGCGGGCACGACGGTGCTAGAGGTATTTCCTGAGGAGCTGATGTTATAGCCTTCTCACTTGATATCCAGACAGGTCCTTGGCGTAGGGGCGGGTTTGAAACCCGCCCCTAGGTCCGGTTATCACGTTCAACGGCTATACTTCTTGGTGAGCCCTTCTAACTCACCACCCCGACCCACCGCAGCAAGGGCGGTAGTAGGAGTGCGGTGACAAAGGCCGAGAGCGCCATCGCCAGACCGGCGAAGGCGCCCATGACCGGGCTGACCTGGAAGGCGCGGGCGGTGCCGATGCCGTGGGATGTCAGACCCAGGGCGAACCCCTTGACCGCGTCATCGCGCAGCCGCAGCAGCCGCAAGAGCCCGGTGCCGAGGATGGCGCCGACGATGCCGGTACTGATCACCAGTACGGCGGTGAGTGACGGCAGTCCGCCGAGCTTTTCGCTGATGCCCATCGCCACCGGCGCCGTGACCGACTTGGGAGCCAGTGAGATCAGCGTCTTGGTGTCCGCGCCGAAGAGCCTGCCGAGTGCGACAGCGCTCAATCCGGCGGTGGTCACCCCGGCCAGCAGGGCCGCCAGGATGGGCAGGGCCAGGGTCTTGAGCCGCTCGCGCTGGCGATAGAGCGGGATGGCGAGTGCCACGGTCGCCGGCCCGAGCAGAAAGTGCACGAACTGGGCACCGTTGAAATAAGTCTGGTAAGGCGTCCCGGTGAGTTGGAGTAGCGCTATCAGCAGGCCGATGGCGATGGCCACCGGGTTGAGCAGGGCATTGTCCCGGCCCAGCCGGTAGATCTTGAGCGCGATCAGGTAGCAGACCAGGGTGGCGGTCAGCCACAGCAGCGGCGAGGCGGCCAGGTAGACCCAGATCTGGGTCAAGGGGGCGTCATTCATGGCGGCCGCCGCGGCGCCAGGCCAGCAGGCGCTGCATACCCGCCATGGTGAGCGCGGTCACCGCGAGCGTGATGAGTGTGCCGAGGATCAGGGCGGCGGCGATAGCCGGCCATTGGTCGCGCACCCGTTCCCAGTGGACCAGGACCCCGACCCCGGCCGGAACGAACAACAGCGAGAGGTGGCCGAGCAGGGTGTCCGCGGTGTGCGCGACACGCTCGGAGACGCCGCCGCGCAGCCCCAGCCAGGCGAGCAGCAGCAACATACCCAGTACGGGTCCCGGTACGGGCAGCCCGGAGACTAATACCAGCACTTCCCCGGCGAGTTGGCAGGACAGAATCAGGGTCAGCGCTTCAAGCAACTGCGTGTCTCCTGGCAGGCAGTTGGTGGTTGCCCGTGAGAGCGACCTCCGGCCGCGAGGGGGTCTGGCGGGATAGCGAACTTTGAAGTATACCGCGCGAACAGCGATTCGGCCTCAAGTTCCAAGACCGGATCCGGGTAAGCATAGACGCTGGGAGGTCAGCTTGCCGGCTCCCCTGCGCACCTCCCTCGCGCCCAGGTCCCGACACTGGGCAAGGATTCCTGCGTATCCGGTGAGCGATAGACAATGTATTCTTCAGTCGCGCGTCCAGCCCGCAGCAAGGGTTTCCATGTCCGCTTCCCAATCCGCGGTGGTACCCCCCGACCACAGCACCCGCGCGCTGAGCCTCCGGGTGCGGGAGGACATCCGTGACCTGATCGATCAGGCGGCGAGGACTCAGGGCCGCTCGCGCTCGGAATTCATGATCGGACAGGCGCACCTTCGTCGTCTGGATGACGGCGTCATGATTCCATCTGCGCGCCCCCGACGAACCCGCGGCCCGTGCCCCCTTCGAATCAGGCCACCCCGCCCTTGGTTGCCGAGCGCGCCGCCCTGCTGTTGCGTCTCGTCTCGCCGGACGACCCGCTGACCACAACCGAGGAGGGCGGAGGGGCCAGGCGCCGAGGCTGAAGAGACAGAATTCGAAGACTTGGATGGAGAGGCCAGCGAGCCCTTGGAGGACGCGTGACGACGAACCGACGAAAGACTCCCCCCTACACCTATGCGCAGTTCTGGAAATGTGCCCTCCAAGTCAATTCGGAGGGGTATAGCCGAGCCTATCGCGGACAGGACCATGGGCTGACGGGAGATGCGTTCCTCCATGCCCTGGTCACTGCCTGCCGGGAGAACGACATCCAGGTAGTCGGCCTTGCGGACCACGGGAATGTGCAGGATGTAGACCGCATCCGTGACGCACTCTCCCCTCACGGTATTTTGGTTTTTCCGGGGTTTGAGGTCGCGTCGACCGAGAAAGTGCATTGGGTGTGCCTATTTCCAGAGAATTCGACGACAGACCATCTTAAGCGCTGCCTTGGCTCACTTGAACTAACCGATCCGGAGGACGGTGTTCAGCCCTCTCGTTTGGGCGGAGAGGAGCTACTACGAAAAGTGCAGCAGGTATGGGGCGGCTTCTGCTACGCCGCCCATGCCACGCAGAAGAATGGCGTTCTGAAACAACAAGCGAATCATCTCTGGAACTTGCCTGCATTGGCGGCGACGCAGATTCCGGGGAAAGTCGATGATCTGCCCGTGGAATACAAGCAGATCGCCAAGAACCAGGACCCAGCCTATTGCCGCGAGCGGCCCATGGCATTCATTAACGCAAAGGACGTGGCGCAACCGAGCGACTTGGCGGAGCCGAGCGCCTCATGCTTCATCAAGATGACACGCCCGTCATTTGAGGCGTTCGTTACTGCCTTCAAAGATCCGGAATCGCGGGTGCGATTGCACCACGAAATTGGTGAGCAGCATTACAGTCGTATCAAGACCATGGCGATCACGGGTGGCTATCTGGACGATGTCAAGATCGCTTTCTCCGACCACCTGAACACGGCGATTGGCGGTCGCGGCACTGGGAAATCTACCCTTCTTGAGTGCCTTCGCTACGCCCTGGACCTGGACCACAAGGGGCAGGAGGCGCGCAAGCAGGGGGATCGCATCGTCAAGGAGAATCTGGGGCCCGGCGGGACTATTCAGGTCAGCCTGGTTTCCGCGGCCAACCAGGGGGCACGCTACAAGGTCGTGCGTCGCTACGGTGAGCCGCCGCGCGTCTATGATCCCAACGGCAATGTCTCGACGCTGCATCCGAGTCGGGATTTGCTCCCGGGGATCGAACTGTACGGTCAGAACGAGATCTTCGAACTCGCCCGGGACGAATCTGCCCTGGTTCAGGTCTTGGGCCGGTTCATGCCGGAAGACGCCGACCAAGAACGCCGGCTTGCGGAACTTCGCAAGAAACTGATGGCGAATGCCGCGCAGTTGGAGCAGGCGCTGGCCGGCCAGGACGAACTGGAGCAGGACCTTGAACGTCTGCCCAAGCTCAGCGAACAAGCGGCCCAGTTCAATGCGCTGGGGATCGAAGAGAAACTGAAGCAGGTGCCGATGCTGGAGAAGGAACGCCAGTTGGGACCCAGGCTGGGTGAGGAAGTCGAACGCGTCGAAGAGGCCGTGCAAGCCCTGGATACCGCGTTGCCTGACTTGGCCTTCCTGAGCGACGCCGCCTTGGAGGGCTTGCCGCACGCCGACTTGCTGCGCAGAGGACGGGCACTGCTGATCGCTCTCCAGGTTGCAGGTAACGAGGTTGTAACCGGACTCAACGCCGCTCTGGAACTGACGCGGGCGGGGCTCGCGACGCTCGATGCTGACTTGGCTAGAGCGTTGGATGCGGCCGAAAAGGGACTGGAGGCCGAGTTCGCCAAGCTGCCTGATGTGTCCGGTAAACGTGGTGCCGAGGTCGGGCGGGCCTACCAGGCGCTGCTGCGCCAGATCGAGCAGATCCAGCCCAAGCAGTCCCGTTTGTCGACCGCCCGCACCCTCACGGCCTCACTCCAGCAGGACCGGCGTAACCTGCTGGGGGAGTTGTCCGAGCTTCGCGGCCAGCGCACCAGCGCGCTCACGAACATTGCCAAGCGGCTGAACACACGTCTCAGCGGCAAACTAAGGATCAAGGTCCGCGCGGGCGACAATCGCCAGGCGCTCAAAGCCTGGCTGTGCGGGCTGCCGAATATCAGCGAGAAACGGGCGGCCTGGGTGGACGACGCCGAAGACCTGACCGTTCCTGCTCTGGTCGATGCCATCCGATCGGGAGAGAACGCCCTGCGCAGTCGGCAGTGGGGGATCACCACTGGGATGGCGGATATCCTCTGTCAGTTGGACGAGCCCCAGATCATGGCGTTGGAAGTCATCGACCTCGAGGACCGCGTCGATCTGCAGTTGAACGTCTCCCATGAGGGGGAACTGTATCGGTCTCTCCACCAGCTTTCCACCGGGCAGCAATGCACTGCGATTCTGCACCTGCTGCTTCTGGATAATATGGACCCGCTGATCATGGATCAACCCGAAGACAATCTGGACAACGCATTTATCGCCGAGCGGATCGTGATGGAGCTGCGGACGGCAAAGACCGTGCGGCAGTTCATCTTCGCGACCCACAACGCGAACATCCCGGTGTTCGGTGACGCGGAATGGATCGGCGTGTTCAGTGCGAGCGAGGAGCATGGAACTCTGGACGAAGGGGCACAGGGCTCGATCGACGTCCCGGCGATTCGCGACCAGGCCGCGCGTATCCTGGAGGGCGGGGAAGCCGCCTTTCGTCAACGCCAGGACAAATACGGCTACGGATATTGACACGCTATGACCAAGACTGATCTGCTCGAGTTGATTACCAATGGTGAGAGCTCCGGCCTGGAGTTCAAACGCGACGATGTTCGACCGGAACAACTCGCGAAGGAGATCGTCGCGCTGGCCAACTTCCAGGGGGGACTATCCTGCTCGGGGTCGAAGACGACGGTGCCATCACCGGTATCCAGCGGCACAACCTGGAAGAATGGGTGATGGACACGGTATTCGGGCGCTATGTGCATCCGATGATCCTGCCCTTCTTTGAAACGGTGCAGGTGGATGCCGGGCGCCGCGTGGCGGTGATCTCACTGACCCAGGGGACGGCCAAGCCCTATGTCCTGCGGCTCCAGGACCGCGAGGAGATCTACATTCGCGTTGGGAGCACCTCGCGCAAGGCTTCGCGCGAGCAGCAGGCGCGGCTGTTCGCGCTGGGCGGTCTCCTCCACGCGGAATTGCTGCCGGTCTCCGGCACCGGCTTGGCGGACCTGGACCTGGAGCGCCTGCACGACTATCTGGGGCAGGTGCTCAAGGACCCGGAGGTGCCTGTGGACGGGGATTCCTGGGTCAAGCGGCTGACCAGGCTGGGCTTCATGACCGAGCGTCCTGGTGGGGCCGAGGTCTGCACCATTGCGGGTATCGTCCTGTTCGGCAGGCGCCCGCGCTGGGTGCTGCGTCAGGCGGGGGTGCGGTGGATGGCGTTTCCGGGGGATTCCATGGACTACGCGGCTCAGGATGACGCGATCCTGGACGACGCCTTGGTCGGACTCTGGCGCACCGAGGACGGGGACCGGACCCTGGAGCGCGGCGGTCTCCTGGAAGCCGTGATCGAACGGATGCGGCCCATTGTCTCCGAGGAGTCGGGCGAGCTCGCCGATGGGGTCCGCCGCGATCGGCACTGGTTCTACCCGGCGGCGGCGACGCGGGAGGCGCTGATAAACGCCCTCGCGCACCGGGATTGGACCCGGATGGAGGATGTGGAGGTGGTGAGCTACGGCGACCGGCTGGAGGTGAAAAGCCCGGGTGCCTTGCAGAACTCCATGACCGTCGAGAAGATGCTGGCAGGACAGCGCTCGCCTCGCAACCCGCTGATCGTCGATGTGTTGCGTGACTATGGCTATGTCGACGCCCGCGGCATGGGGGTACGTACCAAGATCGTCCCGCTCCTGATCAGCCACAACGGGGTGGCACCGGAATTCGAGGCCACCGACGACGCTCTGACCGTACGAATGTTCCGTGGTGCGCGTGCCGCGACCGGGTCGAGCGACTGAACCACCGGGCTCTGATATAGACTAGAGTTTCACACCCTATCCACTTTCCCCCGCCCGTCATTCCCTCCAGGTTTGGCTAGGAGCAGCAACCGGGCGGCTGCGTTCGACCCGGTCGCGCAGGTCGCGTGCTAATCTCCGAGCCGGAGTGATCGGCACCGACCCGCTTGGAGAAGCTCGCCCTATGTCGTCTATCCATCTCGATCTGCCCGGCACCGCGCTGGCACAACTCGACTGGCCGTTACCGGACATCATCGCCGGTCAGGGCGTCGCCATCCCGGCCGACGTCCAGTTCGGCGAGGCGCCACTGCCCGTCGCCGCCGACGGCATTGCCGACAAGGGCTGGGGGCCGGTGCTGGAAGTCCTGAACGATCCCGCGAAGGTCGTCGCCATCGCCGCCGCGGTTTCGATGATCGTGCTGGCGCTATCGCAGTTCCTGACCGACCGCGCCCATCAGCCGAAGCTGCTGGTCCTGCACGAGGTCTCCGAGACCGTCGCGCTCGACGGCAGCGTCACCCGTCGCCGTGCCGAACACCCGGTGCTGATCGAGCCCGGCCCGCAGTTGCAGGCGGAACTGACGGCCCGGTTGGAACAGGGCAAGGGACTCGTCATCGAGTTTCGGTACGAGGACTGAGGCCGCCCGGCTCGGGAGGCACCAACTACATGGCACACAGGGCATTACTGCTGGGGCGCAACGATGGGCAGGGGCTACAGTGGTGTTGTCGCTACGAACCGGACAACGGCGATCGGGATGGTCTCGGGGCATGCGACGTGCGGCGGATGCGCGATGCGCTGGTTGGGCACGGGTACCGCGTGGAGGTGGTGCCATCGCACTGCCGTGAGGAAGAAGACGTTAGCAAGATGCTCAAGCTGGCACTTGAAGGGTGCGACGCTGACGACGATTTCCTGTTCTACTTCAGCGGGCACCTCCGTGCTGATGCTGATGCGCCTCAACTCGTGTTGGAGGCCAGTGCTACGCCAAAACTCATTTCGCTTCGATGGATTATCGAGCTGCTGCAGGTCCGGTACAAAGTCAGGAAGACGTATGTCATTCTGGACTGCTGTCAGGCGGATCGGGTGCGGGAGGTTTGGAAGCCCGATGAAAAACTCGCGATCAGGGTACTGGTCGCTACGCACAGCCTTACACCAGCCAAGCAACTTGCCAGGCTCCAAGGCAGCCTGTTTACCCACTGCCTCTGCGAGGCGCTCCAAGATCCTGAACACTGGGATCCACACGCAGACGGGGCGCTCGTCGATGACGACGGCGGAATCCGCTCCGAACGACTGTCCCATTGGCTGGCCGAGCGGATCGCTGCTGTTTGGTCCAAGCACAAGGGCGACGGTCCGGCGCCGGTGCCCCGCGCCTACGGCGGACGCCGAGGCGAGCCGTTCCTGGTTGCCCGCGTGGACCTTCACACCGGCTGGCCGCTGGACCTCCGCAACAACCTCTACCGCGCGCTGAAGACCCTGGAGCCTGATCTCGACAAGGTGCTTGGCGCCTACCAGCACTGCCGCGCGCTGGCGGCAGGGCATCCGGACCTGAAATCCTGCCCGGACGGTGCCGACCGCCGCTGGATGCTCGGCCAATTGCTCGCCGCCGGCCACTATTGCGAGAGTAGCGGCCTGCGACTTCCGCTCTTCACCTTCGTCACCCGGCTCGCGTGCGAGCTGGGTGAGCCGCCGCTCTTGTGGGGGTGGCTGGAGGAGGCTCGTCGCTGGCTGGAAGCGACCTGCCGCATTGATGCCCAGGTCATCGCCGCCGCCGCGGCCCCGCGGCCCCAACCCGCCCGGAATGTGCAGCCGGACCCCTACCTGATGGTGCGCCTGGAGCCCGACCTCACATCACCCGATGAGGGGATGCTGATCTCTTGGGACTTCTACCCCGACTCCGACCGGCTGGATACTAGCAAGCACGGCCTGCCCGTCTCGGTGCGGGCAGACCATGCAAGCCTCGCCGCCGCGGTCGCCCGCGCCGCCAACACCTTGATTGGCTGTGTCCACACGCCCCGGATCGAGGTCCTGCTGCCCTTCGCCCTGCTCATCGACGATGGGTTCGTCGATGCCCTGGAACGCAGGCTTTCCCAGTCACAGTCTACGGGTGATGCCAGCGCGGCGGTCACCGCTGTTCGACTGCGGCCCCGGCACCTGGCCTTCGATTGTCCGCTGGTCTTGCGCTGTCGCGAGCGCTGGATCCCGCGCAAACGCGGCGAGGATTACGGCGGTGCGCCGCTGCGCGACCATTGGGCCTTACATCGGCCCTGTCTCCAGGCACCCGCCACGGCGCCGTGCCTGGATCGGCTGGTGCGCAAGCAGGGGCAAACCTGGGCGGAGGCGGCCTTGGCGCGGCTCGTCCGACCGCGCGGCCAGCGCGCGGCGCTCGCGCTGTTGAGCCCTGAACCGATCCCCGACCGGGATGCGTTTCGGGAACTGTTGGAGACCGGCCTGCCGATCTTGCTGTGGCCGCGTCGACGGGCCGCGGAGCCGCCGTTGCTGAACGCCCTGGACACCGAAGTGGCGGGGGGTGACATTGATGTCACCCTTGCCGACCTCCCCGCTGCGCTCCATCGCCACCGCCGTCTGCAGGCGCTTGCCGAATCCCCGCCGGTCTGCGACTTCTCGCTGCTCTGGGATGACCCTGACCGGCCGCTGCTCCATGCCATGCTGACCCCGTTCGGCACCGATACCTTCGGCTGAGGTAGCGCCACCCGCCATCCCAACCTCGCACCCCCTGACAGACAGAGACCCCGATGCCTACCCCCGACACCCCCGCCTGGTACGTCTTCGACGGTACCGCGATCAGCCGCACCGACACGGCGCCAGACCGAGAACGCCTGCAACGGCTCGAAGATCCCCCGCCTTGGCGGGTCTTCTCGCACCCGGGCGCGGACCAGGGCAGCGAGCGCGCCAGGGCGTTCATACCGGACCCGGCCGATGTCCTGCACGTCAACGCCGCGCTGCAACTGCGCCGGCCGCTGCTGATCACCGGCCAACCCGGCAGCGGCAAGACCACGCTCGCCCATGCGGTGGCGCGCGAACTGGGCCTGGGGCCGGTGCTGCGCTGGTCCATCACCAGCCGCAGTACCCTCCAGGACGGCCAGTATCAGTACGACGCGGTGGCGCGGCTGCAGGACATCGAGCGGATGCGGCTCGCCGCGGACGGCCGCGCCGCCGAGCCGACCGACATCGGCCGTTATCTGACCCTCGGGCCCCTCGGCACCGCGTTCTACGGTACTGACCCCGAAACGACCGACGAACCGTTCCCGCGCGTGCTGCTGATCGATGAGATCGACAAGAGCGACATCGACCTGCCCAACGACCTGTTGCACGTGCTTGAAGAAGGCCGCTTCGAAATCCCGGAACTGGTCCGGCTCAAGGAGCAGCAGCCCGCGGTCGAGGTGCGCGGCTGGGGGGTCGGCGCTCGGCGCTGTCGCATCGTTGAGGGCGAGGTCCAGTGTCGCGCTTTTCCGCTCGTGGTCATGACCAGCAACGGCGAGCGCGAGTTTCCGCCGGCCTTCCTGCGCCGTTGCCTGCGCCTGCGCATGCAGCCGCCGGGCAAGAAAAAGCTCGCACAGATCGTCGCCGCGCACTGGGCCTCGGCGCCGGAGCATCAAGCCGCCATCGATGCCTTGATCGAGGAATTCCTGCGCTGCCGGGAACAAGACCGTAAGCTGCTCGCTACCGACCAACTGCTGCACGCCGTCGCGCTCTCCATCGCCGGGGTCGATCTGACGCGATTCTGCGGTGAGGGCATCGAGGACCGCGGCGTGCTGGGCACGCTGTACGCCCCGCTGGACGGCGACTGACGGCCCGACCCGATGCGCCACCTGCCCGCCCTGCTGGAGGCCCTGTTCGCCGACGGCGTGCTGCCGACGGCGCACCGTCCGTTGGGCGCGGACGCGGTGGCCGATGCCCTGTGGCTGGCGCGCTTCATGGGGCCGGTCACCATTGGCGCCGCGGCCGGCGCGGCGGCGGTCGCGCCCGGTCAGGGTGACACGCGCGACCTGGCCCCGGCGACCACCACGGGCGCGGAGGCACCGCCCCCGCCGCCGGCCTTGCCGCCGCCGGACCCATCGGCGCCGCCGGCGCCGATCGCCCCGCCCCCCGACGAGGGTCCGGTCCACGTCGCCGAGGGCGGCGCCGCACCGCCCGGCGGCGCCCCCGGCCTGCCCGCGACGAATCTGGCGGTCGGGCGCCCGAACCTGCTGGATCAGCCGCTGGCCATCGATCGCGCCCTGCGCCCGCTGATGGGGCGGCTGCCGTCGCCGACCCGCCGGGTGCTCGACGAGGCCGCCACCGTGCACCGCTGGGCCGAGGCGCGGGTGCCGATCCCGGTGCTGCGCGGCGCCCCGGAGCGGCGCTGGGAACTCGCGCTGGTCGTGGATGCCCACCCGGCCTTCGAACTCTGGGCGCCGTTGATCGACGAACTCACGCGGCTGCTGACCCGCCACGGCGCCTTTCGCGACGTGCGCCTCTGGTGCCTGGGGCCGGAGCGGCCGGCGTCGGCGTCCGGCGACGCCGCGTCCCCGGTTCGGCCCCCGGTGCGGCTCTGGCCCGGCGCGCGTCCGGGCATCGGCGCCGGGCGCGCTCCGGCCGTGCTGCGCGACCCGCGCCGGCTGATCCTGATCGCTAGCGACTTCAGCGGCCCGGCCTGGCGGCGCGCCGCGCCGGACGCGCCGCCGGCCAACCTCGCCGTGCTGGCGGACTGGCAGCGGCGCCAGCCGGTCGCGCTGTTGCACCTGCTGCCGGGCACCCTGTGGCCGCGCACCGCGCTCGGCAGTGCCCGGCTAACCCGCGTCAGCGCCGCCTCGGCCGCGCACCCGGCGCTGCCGCCGCGGCTGCTGGTCCCACCCACTCCCAAGCGGGTGAAGCACGTGCCCAAGGCCGCGCGGGCAGAAAACGGACCCATCGGCCTGCCGCTGCCGGTGCTCCACCCCGACGCCGCCGGCCTCGGCGCCTGGGCGCGCCTACTCGGCGGGCGGCCCGGCGCGCGAATGCCGGCGGTCTGGCTCGACGCCGCGCCGACGCCGCCGGGCATCGCGCCGCCGCCGCTGGGCGCCCGCGACCGCCTGCTGCGCTTTCAGGCCGGCGCCAGCGCCGGCGCGCGCGCCCTGGCGCAGGCTTGCGCCGGCATGCCGCTGACCCTGTCGGTGGTGCGCCTGGTCCAGCAGACCTGCCATACCGGCGGCGGCCCGGCCGCCATCGCCGAACTCTTCCTGAGCGGCCTGCTGCGCCGCGCCCCAGACGCCGACCAGCCCGAGGTCCGGCCACCCCCGCTGATGGTCCTGTACGACTATGTGGACGACGTCCGGCAACTGCTGATTGACGCCGAGCCCCCCGCCCGGCTGGCCGAACGGCTGCGCCTGGTCAGCGCCACGGTGCGCCGCAACCTCGGCAGCACCCAGGACTTTCTGGCTCGCTGGATGGACCCCGAGCAACCGCCGGACCTAGACGGGCCGGGGTGGACGCCGAGCCAGCGCCCGTTCGCGGTGATCCGACTCGCGGCGCTGCGGCGCCTGGGCGGGCGGTATGCGGAGCAGATTGGGGGGCTGGTGGAGTTGATTGAGCCCGCCCAGTCGCCGGGAGGTGCTCTGACCGAAACGGGTGTTGGCACGCCGCGGAAAGGTCCTGAGGGTCCGGAACCCGAGCCTGGGCCGCTACCCGGCTCAGGGACTGTTGCCGCTTCTGGGCGTGCCCCAGGTGACCCAATCAAGCTCACCCTTCTTGGGTATTCAGGCGCTGGGAAGAGCACCTTTCTCACCGCCGCACTGCTCGCCTCAGGATTGGGGCGATTGCGCTCCAGCGAATCCGGCCGCCCGCTGGCCGTCACGCAAAGGCTTTCACCAGGCGAAATGTCTTTTTTCGCGAGTCCGGTGGATGACCGCGGCGTATCACGGCTGGATCTGCTGCGCAAGGGCCAGCAGTTGCCCGCGCCCTTAATGGACGAATGGGTGTCGATCCGGCTGGCATTGGAGTTCGCTGGGAATGCACCCATTGAGTGCCTCACGTTCGACTATATCGGCACACTGGCGGTGATCCAGAAGCCTGACTTCCGAGGGTGGCGGCTTCAGGAGGAGAGGCTTCAGGAGCAGATCAGGACCGGCGACTGCCTGTATCTATTCTTTGATGCCAGCCTGCATCCTGGCCAGCATGGGGACACATGGCTCGCCATGCTGCAGCAGGGTCAGGGGGAAGCGATCCAGCGCGTCTACCAAGCGTTTACCGAGTCCCGATCGGGTTGGCCTATCATCCTGGTCGTGACGAAGGCAGACCTGCTGTTCGCCGGCAAACCGGCGCAATACATCGCCACGGAGATCGACCGACTCAACGGCAGGGGTGCCGATGCCATCGAGCGCGGCAAGCAAGTGTTCCGGCAGTTCATGCGTCGGCAAGGTGCCGGACCCCTTGCGGAGGTTCTGCTTGCGAAGCGTCGACGAGCGGTTGTTCGTGTGGTGTTTGTCGCCGCGCTCGGCGCCACGCCCAGTGAGATACTACCCCGTTCCGGAAATGCGCGTGCCTACGTTATCGCCCGGTTGTCGGATTGGGTGCCCCTCGGCATCGCCGAGGCGTTAGAGTATGGAGTAGAGGCCGCGATTCGAAGGCGGCGCCTCACATCCTTCACCCGCTTCTTTGGCGGCATCCTTTCCCGACCGAATCGCAATCCATTCGGAGAACCAGAGACGGTTGGTCCAGTAGCAATTGATGTACGGTCAGAAACTGGAACCGATCAGGTAGAGACCGGCTCTCTAGCAATCCGTGCCGAACGCGATCGATTGATCGACCGCGTCCTGACCGCCGAACTGCGCGCCCCCCACACCAACCCGCGGCGCCGCCTGGAGATCGGCGATCTGCTGGCCGCGCAGCCCGCGGGCGATCCGCGGCCCGGTGTCGGCCTGGGACCGGACGGCCTGCCGGACATCGCCTGGGTCGAGATTCCGGCCCTGACCGTCGCCGATCCACGGGGCACGCCGCGCACCTTGCCGGGTTTTCGCATGGCGCGCTATCCGGTCACCAATGCGCAGTTTCAGGCCTTCATCGACGCCGGCGGTTACCCGCCCGCCGCCGGAACGGGTCTGTTGCAACGCCTGCGTAGGAGGCTGGCCCCGGGTGCAGGCGACGGCGACTGGTGGCGGGGCCTGGCAAGACCCAGACCCGCGCGGCCCCGCTGGCCGCAGCCCAACCGCCCGCGCACCGATGTGGACTGGACGGAAGCGCTGGCCTTCGCGCGCTGGCTGGCCGTGCGGCTGGACCTGCCCTCCGGCAGCATCCGGCTGCCGACGGAGGCCGAGTGGGAGCGGGCGGCGCGGGGGCCGGAGAGACTGGTCTATCCCTGGGGCAACGGCTATCTTCCGGGATTCGCCAATGTCGATGAGACCGCCGGCTATCCGCCATGGAATCCGCCACAGACCACCGCGGTCGGCCTGTACCCGCACGGGGCGTCGGCCTACGGCGTCGAAGACCTGTGCGGGACGGTCTGGGAGTGGTGCCTGAACCCGACGGACCCGGCGGCGGGCGACGCGGGCCCCGGCAGTCCGGTACTGCGGGGCGGCTGCTTCGACAATCCCCCCCAGGCCGCCCGCGCCGACGACCGGGGCCGCGATTGGGCGCCCGGTCGCAACGACTCCCGCGGCTTCCGGTTGGTCTGGTGCCCGCCGGACGAACCGGCGACCTGATTCCAGCCCGAGTTCCGGGGACAGTATACGTAACTCGCGGACGCGGCGAGTAAAACCCCCTGGGGGAAACCGGGGGGCAGACCCTGAGGTATCCCCACGAAATGTCTATTTTGATCAGATAGATACAGAGCTATTTAGTGGCTAGGTAAGGCCCTGACGCAGGGGTTCCGCTAACCTACTGATGTCTCGCGCAGATTCGTGGAATACCTCAGGGTCCGCCCCTGATTTGCTTTCATTTAACGAGGTGCCACATGCAGATTGAGGCCAAAGTCTCGCCCGACGGCGTAGTGACTGCAAAATTGCCAGACCGCTACCGCGACCGGCAGGTGCGCGTGATCGTCGAGGACGAGGATGAGCGCCTGTCCCCCCAATGGGCGCGGCTGGCTGAGATTCTCGACCGGGCCGAGACCCTGACGATCGCGCGCCGCAGTCATCGGGAGATACTGGAGGAGGTGCGGGGATTCCGGGAGTCCGTATGAGGCTTGCTTATGTGGACTCCTGCATCTGGATCACCTTGATCGAGGGTCTGGACACCTACCGGACGCCGATCCGCGAGGCCTTGGCGGCCCTGGCACGGGACGGTTGGGAGCTATGCACATCGGATGCTGTGTACCTGGAGGTCCTGATCCGACCGCTGCGATCGAAGGACGACACACTGGCCGGAATCTATCGGGCGTTGCTCGCCGCAAATCGGGGCCTGGCTATTACGCCATCCGTTTTCGCCGACGCCTTGGCGCTAGCCGTGTGCGACGGACTGAAGGCAATGGATGCAGTGCATGTGGCCATCGCCAAGCACCACGGATGCGAACGCTTTGTTACAACCGATCCCCATTTTCGGTCTATGACAACGATAGCCCCGGAGCTGATCGGGCTCCCGAGCAGCTAGCGAGACTGGGTAGCTGATTCGCCTGCCGCGCGGGCGCGAACGGATGCTTTGCCCCCCAAGCCCACCGATGCCGGAACCACTAGCAGCCTGTCGGACTTTAGGCGATTTCCGAATAAGACGCTATCAAGAATCA
>JACDZG010000173.1 GCA_013426805.1 Chromatiaceae bacterium | reverse complement strand
TAAGTCAGCAGATTGTGGGGCCGCAAATCCTCCAGCCCGTCGCAGGGGTCCACTATACCTTCCGCTTTTGATTCGGTATGCCACTTGCTGCTTAGTCGTGGCGTGAACGGTGACAGGAGTAACCGTCCGATCATCAGTGATGTCATATGGAATCATCACAAGGTCGCCCCGGCGTCTACCGACCGCGCCCACCCGGTAGGCTTGCGCGCAGCCCGCCGCAACCCGATCGAATGCCTTTCTTCGCGAAGCCGACTGGCGTCCGCGCCGAACCAACGCTAGACTAAACCTATGCGAGCAACATAGGTCAACGAGCGTCCATGATCGACCATTCCGCTGCTTCACCCAACGTCGGCGCCGACCCGCCACGCACCGCCAGGCTTTTTCGCAACGGGACCAACCAAGCGGTGCGACTGCCCCGCGACCTCGAGATCGACGCCGACGAGGTGCTGATTCGCCGCGACGGCGACAGTCTCGTCCTCACCCCCAAGCCACGCTCCTGGGATGACTATTTTGCGCGGGGGCAGCGGCTGACGCAGGATTTTCCCGACGCGATTGACGATCCTCCATCCCAGACCCGGGACGTCCTCTGATGCGCTGGATGCTCGACACCGATACCTGCATCTACGTCATGAAACACCATCCCCCACAGGTGCAGGCGCGGCTGCGGCGGGTGGCTATCGGGGAGCTTGGGATCTCCGCGATCGTCTTGGCTGAGCTTCAATTCGGCATTCAGAAGAGTCAGCGACGGGAGGACAACGCCGCTGCCCTGGCTGATTTTCTAGCCTATTGTGTGGTGCTGGATTGGCCGCAAGAGCCGTCCGGTGTCTATGCGGAGATCCGCAGTGCGTTGGAGTCCAGAGGGACACCCATCGGGTCCAACGACCTGCTGATTGCAGCCCATGCCCGTCACCTTGGTTGTACACTGGTCACGAACAATGTTGAGGAATTCAGCCGAGTCAGTGGATTAACCATCGAAAATTGGGTCTGAATCCCGGCTGACTGCGGATGAAGTGGGGATACCTCAGGGTCTGTCCTCGGTTTCTTTGCGGCCTGTGTCGCGACAAGTTATGATCGGGGCGCGGTCAAGGCAGCCTATCGCGCTCAACTGCTTAGTAACTGTCCATTAACTACTTCCCGCTTTGAACGCTAACGTCGGCTAACAATCGGGAAGTAGAAAATGGACACTTTCTTACAGCGAATCGTACCAAGGGACGAGAGTGCAGACATTCACCTTCGATTGCGAAGTAGACAAACACCGTGGTGTTGTGTTGCGCCTGCCGCCCAGCGTGTCTCCTGACCGACACCGTCTGGCTGTCACCATAGACCCACCCGAGATTGTCCTGGCGCCAACCCAAAGCGCGCCGATTGCCCCGATAGACGAGAGCACGGCACCGCGCACCGACTTGTGGCGCCAACTGGAGGCGTTGCGCGCGCAGGCGGCCCAAACCGGGGATCTCCCCGACCCTATGGCCTGGGGCACGGTGCCGGCGGAGGCCGAGCGACGCCGTGGCGAGCGCGATGACTAAGCGACGCACCTATCTGGACGCCAATGTCCTGATTGCGGCCTGGAACGGCGATGCCGAGTCCCGCGGCTGGGCGCGTACCGTATTGGATGACCCAGAGCGCCAGCTCCTCACCAGCGATTTCGTCCGCTTGGAGGTTCTACCCAAACCGGGCCATGACCGTCGGACCGTCGAAATCGCTTTCATGCAGGCGATCTTATCGGTCGCCGAGGATATCCCGGTGACCGGTGCACTGGTCCAGGACGCGCTCGTGCTGGCCGGGCGCCAAGATCTCTCCGCCCTTGATGCATTGCATCTTGCGGCAGCCGCCGTCGGGGCGGCGGAAGAAGTCGTGACCTTCGAAGGGCCCGAAAAGCCTATGTGCCGACAGACCGAGGTGACTGTAGTGTCACTACGCGCCGTTCGCGACCAATGGTAAACGTGCAGAGTCGGTTCGCGTTCACGCCTACGTCCTGATGACCAACCATGTTCATCTGCCGACGACTGCGGCAACCGACCGCGGACCGGGTCGGCTGATGAAGGGTCTCGGGCAGCGTTACGTTCAGTACATCAACCGTACCTACCACCGAACAGGGACGCGTTTCGAGGGCCGCTTCCGCGCATCGGTTATCGAAACCGACAGCGACCGCATCGCTTGCCGGCGCGACATCGAACGCAACCCGCTGCGGACGCGCATGGTGCCCACCGCGGAAGAATACCCCTGGTCGAGCGACCGCTGCAATGCGCTCGGACTCACCGACCCCGTTGTCGCTGCGCACCCGCTTTATCGCATTCGCACCTGATATCCAGACAGACCTTCGTGTAGGGGCGGGTTTGAAACCCGCCCCTTGTCCGGTTATCACGTCCGAAGGCTCTATCTGACGCTGGGGAAAGCGACGCTCGCGCCGCCGCAGGTTGTTCGCCGACGCGATCCCTGAGCGCGAGATTGCGGCGCTGCGCGACGCGACCAACGGGGGATTTGCCTTGGGCAGCGATCACTACCAGCGGCCGATCGCCGCGATGGTTGGACGGCGTACACGGAAAATAAATCGGGGCGACCGAAAAAAGAGCCCCCCGGACGCGAATCAGATCGCACTGCCGATCGAGTCTCGAAACCGTGGTCTGTTCCCGGTTTCCCTCGCCTGTCGGCACAACTTCCTCAATTTTATGAACGGTCATCTTCAATCTCCTTGCTGATTTCTTCAAGGATCGGTGCTCTCGCTCCAGTCCGCTCATCCGGGCGGGAAGGGCAATGTCGCTGCCGAGGCGCCCGGAGATCCCCGTGTTAAGGGTGCGCTAAGTAACTGTCCATTAACTACTTCCCGCTTTGAACGCCAACGTCGGCTAACAATCGGGAAGTAGAAAATGGACACTTTCTAAGGAAGGAACCGCAACGCGCGGCTTGACCAGACTCAATCCGCGCCGCAATACTGCCCCGCCAATCCGTCCCCATACACCAAGGGCAAGACCTCCAGAGATGCCGCCCGCCAACCACGCCAAGATTCGCGAGATCGCCGATCGTGTGGTCGCCGCCCTGTCGCCCGAGCGGGTGGTCCTGTTCGGCTCCTACGCCTGGGGTCAGCCGGATGCCGACAGCGACGTCGATCTCTATGTGATCGTCGCGGATTGCGGTGAGCCGGCTTACCGCCTGGCACGGCGTGCCTACCACGCTCTGCGCGGGGTGCGGGTCCCCGTGGACCTGGTGGTGCGCACCCGTGCTGAGTCGGAGCGCAACGCTGTGGTGGTCTCCACCCTCGACCATCTGGCGCTCACCCGGGGGCTGCAGCTGCATGGCTGAGCCTAAGGACGCCGTCGTGGCCCAATGGCTGCAAAAGGCGCAACGCGACCTCGCTTCGGCGCGGCGGCTCCTGCAAGGTGATCCGCCCTTTCTCGACACGGCGGTCTATCACTGCCAACAGGCCGGCGAAAAAGCCCTGAAGGCGTTTCTCGCCGCGCGTGAACGCCCGCTACGCCGGGTCCACGACTTGGTCGCCCTGGTCGATGAGTGCGCGGACCTCGACCCGTCGTTTTCCTGCCTGGGTGACGATGCGGAGACCCTGACCCCCTACGGCACGGCCTTCCGCTACCCGGGCGAGGAGTCCGAACCACTCGCATCCGACGCGATCGACGCCGTGAGATGCGCCGAGCGCATCTTGGTCAAGGTGACGGCGACGCTGGCGCAGCCCGCGTAGGCGAGAATAATCGGCCAGGCTCGATTAAATCCCCCCAGCGGAAAAAAATCAATTAGGCTGGCCCTTCTCCGGTTTCGTCCTTCTTGGGTTTAATAATTGAGCCTGCCCCTTTTCCGTGGTGAGCAACGCGGCCTTCGCCTCTTCCCGCACCGCGATGGCCAGATCCCGGCTGACCGATGGGAAATCCAGTAAGAAAACCTCCAATGGGTCGCCGGCTCGTGGTGCGCCCCTTGTACTCATCGGTTGTGCGGCACAGCAGGTATTCACCGCGGTTCGCCACGACCTCGGCTCCCACGGCAGAGACGGCGGCGTTCCCGGCCTTCTTGCGGGTGACCGTCGTGCCGGCGGCGGCCCCCGACGTCGCGGTCCCGGCGGTGCCGCTTGCCGCGGATGGGACGGCCTCGGACCCGCCTTTTCCCAATAGCTGATCGTACGAGCAGGCAGACAGCGCAAGGGTTAGCGCTGGCCGGATGTCCGGCGCTCCAGCAGGTCTTTTAGCCGGACAAGTTCCTCGTTGCTGAGTCCGAGTAGCCGGTCTTCGGGGCGCAGACCGCGAACCAGATCCTCCGGCGACAGCCCCCGCAACCGCTCCTCCGGCGGCAACCCCCGCAGCCGCTCCTCCGGCGTCATTTCAGCCAACTTTTCGCGTGTCCACTCGCGCTTAAAATCTTCAAACGTATAGGCCATCGAGATACCCACCTCGCGGTAGCGTTGGTAAATTTGCTCAAGTATCGGAACATGGTCGTCCCGGCGCCAGCGGTAAGTGTCGGCCCCGGCGAAGACCTTCGCCGCCTCGAAGCTGAAGATCTCCCACAATGCGTTGCGCGGACAGGGCTCCACCTCGCGCAATATGATCAGGGTCACAGTGCGGCCCACGACCGGCAGGCGGTAGACCCCGGGTTTGACCGCCTCAAGCGCCACTTGCCCAGCCAGGACGCGGGGACGGCGCGTGGTGACCGCATAGAGCCCGAACGCACCAACCGGCTCCCGCGGCGCGAACGCCTTGCGGTAGTTGACGTAATGGCCGATCAGTTCCTCGATCGCCCAGGCGTCCAGGCTCTCCTGGCCTGATTTGTAAGTCAGCAGATTGTGGGGCCGCAAATCCTCCAGCCCGTCGCAGGGGTCCACTAGGGCCTCACCCGTTCCGCGCACGATGACGACATCAAGGACCTGGCGCTTGCGCGCGACGTCCTTCTCCATCTCGACCGAATAGTGGGTCCCGGTGAAATAGTCATCCAGGGCCAGGCCGAAGAGGCGGTGCCAGTTGATCATCGAAGAACAGACAAAATACGCGTAAAGGCGCGATGTTAGTCTATCCGGGGCGCACTGTCCTCAGTCGACGGCTACCCGTTCGTGCCCACGTTCAGGATGGGGCGAATGCGCTGTCCCGCTCAAGTCCGGCTCGGATGCCACGTCATGCTCAACCAGGATATCCGCAGGGGTATACCCAGTCCGACTCGGAGAATGCCCCCGTCCCGCCGCGGTTGATGTGGCATACCCCGTCCGGCGTAAGACCCCATCCCTTCGCGGTTGGAGGCAAAAAGAAAGACCTGACCCCATCCCCTTCTCTTTTTTTACAGGCGTTGCGCTCTTGCGGCGTCATCCGGCGTGCCGAGTTGATCCTTCGCTAGCCTTGATCGCAGTGAATAGTTCTCTTAAGTCTGGATCGCTGAGCCATTTTTCTCTGTCGGTTGTATAATCGCCCCACCCTGTTTCCGTCTGCTGCAAGAATCTTATCATGCCAACAGGCCCGAGGCTCCGGCTCAGGGCATCTATGCCAATGGCCCTCACTTGATCCAATGTCATTCCTTGCGCGTTCATCTAAACAATCTCCTGTAGCCAAGTTAAAGGATTAGAAACCCTAACGCTTACTGTCGCTTTCTTCCGGGCCGCCCTTTTAATCAGCTTGTCATCTGTCGACAAGAAAACGTCTACGCCAGCTTTTCTGGCGCAAGCCAAGTGCAGGGCGTCATATGACCTAAAGCCGACGCTCTTCAGAGTCGCGGCGGCGGCGAATATTTCTTCATCCAGCGTGATGATGGAAGTGGCTTGTTCGCAAAGCTTTAACAAACGACGCCGCCTGTCCAGGCTTGGAGCTTGATTCACTTCGAACAACACAACGCTGCTGCTGATCCATATCCATTTTTCGGCTTCCAAGTTCTTCAGAATAGCGATGACCGCTTCCGATTCCAGGTGAATCCGGTCCTGTGTTTGGTCGTCAAAGGGGCGATTGAGACAACAAACGTCTAAATAAATCTTCATTCAGTGTTCTTCGAGTTATCTGCCGTGAACCTTCAGGCGGAGTTGCCAAACCAGTCAAATAAAGTTAGCTGCGGTCTTTCCCCGATTGATCCCAAATGGAAAAGGATAATTAATCGTGGTCTGTCCCGAATGGCACTAAACCGTCGGCACTCACCAACCAAAACTTTCGGGGCTCAACACCTTCAGGGTCGGCATCACCCGTTACCTTTGCACCTCGCCTGCTTTCGTGCCTACGCATCGACGCGTCCGTTACCGGCTACGCCGCAAGGCTCGATACTGGGCTCGCGGCTCACGATTACCCAGGCGGGACTTTCACCCGCTAGAACACGCGGCCTTGCCAGGCCGCACTGTCCCCTATTACTTCCAGTAAAATGGTCCGAAGATTTGTTTGCAGTCATCGCAAACAATTGCGCCTCTACTACTTGCCAAGTTATAGCCCCGATCTCAATCCGGATGAGCACGTATGGGAGGAGATAAAAGACAAAAAACTCGGTCGATCAACAATACGAAACAAACCCGACTTGCTAAAGAAATTACGGTCGGCATTGAGGTCCCTTCAAGACAATAAAGATCGAATAAAATCGTTTTTCTTATTGCCTGATACGAAATACGCAGCCGGTGTATAGCAATACTCAATCCGGATAACTTATTAGGGCGCTATATCTGCCGTGAACCTTCAGGCGGAGTTGCCAAACCAGTCAAATAAAGTTAGCTGCGGTCTTTCCCCGATTGATCCCAAATGGAAAAGGATAATTAATCGTGGTCTGTCCCTTATTGCTCCCTAGACTGCGCGACATTGCCAAGCCGCAATGGCCCCTTTTCCGCCCTTTTCCGTGACCCCGCAGCCATGGTCGCTGCCCGATCAGACTACTTCCGAGCCCCTCGAATGTCATAAAACACATAAACATGAACAATCGCCGAGAAAGCGCTGAGGCCGATCACTATCGGACGGCTCAGGCCCCACATCTCCAAGTACACGAGCAATATGCTGGCTGCGGAAGCGGACGCACAAAACCTTGCGACCCAGATTTCGAACTCCTTCAAATGCGGGTCACGCGTGTGCTTGTTGACTCCCTTTTTGTAATCTGTGTATATCCATGCGAGCGGACGTCGAACCAGCCATGGCGCAAGGCTCGACCAAAACAGCAAACATACGGCGATCCATCTGACTGTGTCATGGGGCGCCGCCACGAATCTCGGCCAAGAATTCGGCGGCGCAACTTGTACAACTGGCAACGGCCTTTTCATCTGAAAGTCAAAGAACGGGGGCCACTGACTCCCGGCCAGGTCGTCAGCTGCGTCGGCTGATGTGTCTCTAGCCGCCGGAGGAGTCTGCGGCATTCCTACATAAAAGAGCCTTGATTCAGCTTCCTGAGATATAGCGATGATGTATTGCTGGGCAGGAGCAAGCGGAGCAGTGGCCACGATGAGCACCATGGCCGTCCATATGAATAGTATCAGTGCTTTGACATAGCGCATGACCAGCCGACGCAATATCAAGTTGTGCCTGATTAGAGATAATTCTAGAACTGCAGCCTCTTCAACCAACGTTCGATCATAGTTCCCAGCTAGCCCGAATGCCATCCTGAGTTTCGCGTTTGCTGGCGCCGCGTCGTTACCTGGGCATTTAACGAACTCGCTTTTCGGTAGGGCAACATTTATAGGGTTAGTGACATTCGGGGTGTCGTTCTTTAACAACTCATCCAGCCACTCTGTTTCCCGCATATCTCCAGCGAGGACGTATGATTGAAGTGTGGTAGTTTCTGCTGGTGGGGGACAGGGGAATTGCTTGTCGCGGATTGCTTCTTTTGTGCCACTCCCATCATCATTAGAAAACGGCAGCCCCATCAATGCGAGCCGCGGGTGGAAAGGATGAGGCACGTTAGGCTGGTGCGGAATATTCGCCGAAAAGAAGAATTTGACAAGTTCACTTACTAGCAACCACAGTGCGTAAACAGGTATACACAGCGCGATCAGAAACGGCCCAATAACGAGCGCAGCTACAAGTACCTCACGCCCTTCCAATAGAGGTAAGACAGTGAAAAGAAAGTTGGGATTAAAAACGTCCGCGAGACGGGTGACCGTTTCCTTCATGAAAAGCGGGAAGATAACTAGAAGTCCCGCGCCGCCGATGAACGCGCCGCCAAGACGCTGCATGGTTCCAAAGCGAACTTCAGCGCGACCTAGGTAAAGTCTCAGGGCGGTCTTATCATCGCTTTCTTTCTGTGAATTATCGGAGGAAGTATTGGTAGTCGTATTCGGATCATCTGGCATGAGATATCTCCTGTTTCGGTGCCCGTTTCATGTCATAGATTGCAGTGGCCGTAGTTAATCGCGTTACTTTTTGACCAATAAGGGACCAGGCTCCTCTAAATCCCCCTGGCAGCAAAATAAGCGAATACGCTGGCCTCATTTCCAGCTTTTTCCCTTCTTTGATTCCATAATTGGGTTTGAGAGTGAGCCTGATTCTCACCACTCAGGGATAAGGGGCCATGCTCAATCAAACCACCCTGGCGGTGAAAAAACCAAATACGCTAGCGCTTTTTCCAGCTTTTTCCTTCTTTGGTTTCATAATTAAGCCTGGCTGCTTTTTTCTTTTCCCTTTTCTCTGTGGTCGGAGAGTAAGCCGGGTTCTCATCACTGGTTAGACAGACGTTGGTGTTCTCTGTTGCCGCCTGGTTTCCCGGCGGTGCCACAATATCTCTGCCATACAGCGATTCGTTCCCGGCTCCTCGCAGAACCGGACTTGGAGTGTTACACCATCCGGCTCCCAGCTTGAGTCATCCACGGACGAACAAGGCAACATCGCCCCATCGACTCCGCGC
>JACDZG010000172.1 GCA_013426805.1 Chromatiaceae bacterium | reverse complement strand
GTCGGTCCGCACAGCGGACCCTACGAACGACTGGTAGTAGTGGCCCGAGTACCAGTCCCGACACCACTCCCACACATTGCCGTGCAGGTCATGCAGCCCCCAGGCATTGCCGCGCTTCTCACCGACCGGATGGGTTCCATCGTCCGCATTGCGGCCATACCAGGCGTAGTCGGTGAGTTGCCCCGCGTCGTCTCCAAAGCAGTAAAGCGCATCGCTACCCGCCCGGCTGGCGTGCTCCCACTGCGCCTCGCTCAGCAGTTCATAGCGCTGACCGGTCTCCCCGCTCAGCCAGTCGCAATAGGCTTGGGCATCCTTCCAACTGATGCAGACCACGGGGTGGCGGTCGTCCTGCGCACAATAGGGGTTGCGCCAGCTCGCGTCCTTCTTTTCGCCCCAGTTCCCTTTGACCAATACATAGGCACCATCCCCCTGCTCCGCCTCGGTGCGGTAGCCGGTCGCCGCGCAGAACCGCCGAAACTCCCCAACCGTGACCGGATACTTGCCGACCGCGTAGTGGCTCAAGGTCACGTCATGGGCCGGCCGCTCGTCGTCGGCACCGACCCTCGCGGGGCTGCCCATGCGGAAGGTCCCGCCGGGCAGCCAGATCATCTCCGGGGCCTCCCCCGAGCCATCCGTGAAAGGGTCCCTGAACGGGGTAGGACCATCCGGCGCCCGCTCCCGCTCCGGCTCACCGACAGCCGGTTCGGGCTCCCCCCTCCCCCGCTCCCACCGCTCGACGACTCCGCTGAACGCATCCGCCCATTCACCATAGGTCCCGCCGAGCCGACGCAGGACGGCGATGCGCATCCGCACGAAGGGGATGGCCCGATCGTCGATCCGGTGGCCGGCTGCGGCCTGGGGGTCCCCCCGGGGATCACGGTACAGGGCGAGAAAATCATGGCCCTGGCCCAGACGCTGCTCGACGGTCTGGGCCATTTGCCGCGCCCAGGCCTCGACCTGCGGTTCGGGCAAGTCGCGCAGGAGGGCCTCGCGCACGCCGGGGCGGAAGTCGAACGGGACTTGCAGCGGGTCGGACACGCGGCGCCCCGCTTCCAGGTCGCGGTCGGCGCGGCCGATGAGCCCCGACAGCAGGACCTCGGCGAGGTGGGTGAGGCGGGTCGCGGACGCCAGCGTCTGCTGGGCAAGGCGCATGATGGGCAGGGTGAGCGGGATGGTACAGAAAACGGCCGCGAGCTGCTGGGCCTGCGGCGAGGCCTCGGCCTGGAATACGCTGAGGCGTGCCCGCGCTTCCTCGGGCCGGGGGCTGGGCGCGGGCGCGGCGGGCGCCGTCCAGAGCGCGTCGAGCGCGACCCCCAACGTGCCGACGCGGGGCCGCCCGGCGGTAACCGCCGCCCAGTCGGCGAGGGCGGCGGGGTCCAGGGTCAGGACCGGCAGGGACAAGGTGCCGCGGGCGCAGACGGCGGCGCCCCCGAGTGCCGCGGTGGGCAGGCCGGGCCGGCCGGCACTCAGGCGCACCAGCGGCGCGGCCCGCAGGATGGTCCGACCCCACAGCCGGCGCGGCAGCAGCTGGACCAGGGCCAGCGGGTTACCGGCGCCCCAGCGGTGCAGCAGATCGAGCAGCCGGTCGTTGTGGCGCCAGTAGGGGGCGATGCAGTCGGTGAGCACCCAGATGGCGCGGCGTCCGGCGACGTCGTGTAGTTCGCCGGGGCGGCGGCAGGCACGACCGCGCTCGTCGCGCAGGACGACGGCTGGCGCGGGTCCGGCAGCGGACTGGTCCGGTCCATCGCCGGCGGTGAGGCGCCACAGACGCACATCGGCGAAGGCGCCGTGACGCTCCAGCAGCCGGCGCAGCTCGGCGATGGCGGGCTCCCACACCCGCATGGAGCTGTGGTCGTCGACCACCAGTGCGAGGCTCAGCCAGCGTTCCTGCCGGGGCCGGAAGACCGGGATCCACAGCCGCTGCTCGGCGATGCGCTCCACCGTGGCCGGGGCGTCCAGGGTCCATTGGATGCGGGAGGGGACGCGCCGCAGCAGCGGGCGCAGGGCACGGCCGAGCAGCAAGGCGTCCGGGAGGGCCGGGACGCCGGGCACCCGGGTCTCGCCGGCAGCGGGGCCGGTCGCCGGACCGGTCGCGGGCGTATCCGGCGGCAGCGCGGCCGGCTCCCGCGCCGGGGAGCGTCGCGCATAGAGTTCGGCCTGTGGCTCCGTCGGCAGCGGTTCACCCGATGTCGGCGGGGGCGGCGGGGGTTCGGTCGGCCGCCGGTCGTCCCACGGCGGCGCGGGTGCGGGCGGCGAGTCGCCCGCGGCCGCGGTGCACCGCTGCGCCCGCTCCATCCGCGCGAGATGGGCGCCCAGCCACAGCGCATCGGCCAGCTCGTCGCGGGTCGGGTCAAGTCCGGCGCCGGTCAGGCCCCGGACCAGGCGATCGAAGGCGCTCGGGGTCACCGGTCACCTGCGCGCGGAATCACGGCTGGTCCCCGTCCAGGGACTTGAACAGGGCCTCCATCAGCCGCTCGCGGTCGGCCAGCGGCTGGGTGCCTTCCAACAGATCCACCCGCTGCATCACGAGATAAACGGCATTGAGCAACTGGTCCGCGGCCAAATCCTTGGTGCGGGCGCGCTCGCAGAAGAGGGTCAGCAGGTCCTCGATCCGGTCCTTAAGGTCCGCATCGGGCTTGAGCCGCGCATAGACGATGCGCCGCAGCTTCGCGCGGTCCGGCCGTTGCAGACGCAACTGGAGACAACGACGCAGGAAGGCGGGCGGAAACTCACGCTCACCGTTGCTGGTCATGACGACGACCGGGAAGGCGCGGCAGGGCATCAGTCCGCGCTCGATTGCGACCGGTGTGCCGTCGTCCCAGGGGGCGACCTGGTGGACCGGGGCCGAGTCGCGCTTGAGTTCGGGGATCTCGAACTCGCCTTCCTCGAAGATGTGCAGCAGATCATTGGGCAGGTCGATGTCGCTTTTGTCGATCTCGTCGATCAGGAGCACCCGCGGGTAGTAGCGGCCCCCGACCTATTGGCCGGCGAAGGCGGTGCCCAGGGGGCCGAGCTTGAGATAGTCGCCAATGCAGGGCCGCTGGCCCTGCCGGTCGCCGAATTGGGGGGTGTCCTGGAGCCGGGCGATGGCGTCGTAGTGATAGAGCCCGTCGTGCAGTGCGGTACGGCTGGTGATGGACCAGCGCAGGACCTCGCCGAGCCCCAGCTCATAGGCGATGGCATAGGTGAGCGAGGTCTTGCCGGTGCCGGGCGGGCCGGTGACCAAGAGCGGCCGGCGCAGCAGCAGCGCGGCATTGACCCGGTGGATGACCTCGCGGTCCGGCTCGAAGTCGGCGCCCCGCTCCCGTTTGGTCTCCTTGCCGAATTGGCGCCAGTTAGGCGCCTGAGCCGGGTCCAGGTGGTCGATGACGGCCTGGGTGGGCACGGCCCCGGGCGCGGGCTTGCCGGTGCCGCGGTAGATCCACCAGGGTTGCGGGTCGGTGGCGGGGGTCTGGTCGTCGGCCATGGCGGGGACCTCAGGTGGAGAACAAATCGTAAGGGCTCTGGGCGAGCGGGGCAGCGGCCGCCGATTCCAGCGGCGGCGGCCGGCGGCCGGGGTCGTCCCACAGCAGGTGCAGCCGGCCGGTATGGGCGCGGCCGGGGTTGGCCGCGTCGCTGCGCGCCCAGGCCTGCTGGCGCAGTTGCCATACGCGATCGATCCAGGCGTCCAGGGGCCGGTCGGCCGCCGCGGGGTCCGGTCGGCCGTCCGGGAACAGGTGGGTGATGGGCTCGTCGGACCACAGCAGCAGGGACACCCCCTGGTCCAAGGCGCGGCTGAGGTCCGGATGGGACGCGGCGGGGTGCGCCTGGCCAGCGGCCGCGGGGTCCTGCCCGACGGGGGCGAGCCAGACGAACAGGCACTGGCCCTGGCGCAGACGCCCGGCATAGTCCCGCTCACGGGCCGGGTCCTGGACCAGTCCGATGGCGCCGCATGGGGCTTGAGCCGCCTCGCGGCACCCCTGGCAGCGGCCCCAAGCGGCGGTCCAGCCGGTGAACCAGCGCCGCCCGGGTAGGGGCGCGACGCGCTCCCAGGTCCGCAGCACCAACGGGTGGTGGTAATGGATCGGGGTGTCCCCGGCGGCCGGGGCGGGCAGCAGCTCATCCAGGTCGGCAGTCAGCAGCGGGCCGGGCAGAAAGAGTTCCAGGATCAGCCGGCCTTGGCGCTGCACCAGGCCGTCGACCCCCTGGTGCGCGAGCGCCCGCCCGGCCAGGGCGCCGATCCCGGCGCGATCGATCAGGCCATCGGGTTGGTCGACACAGAGCGGCACCGGCCGGCCCGGCTCGGCCAGCCAGGCACCGCCGGCGACGAAGCGGCCGTTACCCTCCGGGCTCCCCGGCACCAGCAGGAGATGGGCGGGGGCGTCACGGACGGGAATCCCGGCGCTGTGACCGACGGCCGCCGCTTGCTCGGCGGTCAGGGCACCGGATTGCACATGCTCGGCGACGCGCGCGTCGACCCAGTCCGCAATGGGCTTGCCGTCCGGGACCTCCCGCGACGCCAGCAAGGCGAACTCGAACAAGGCGGCGGGGATATTGGCATCGGCCCGGATCGACAGGGCGGCGAGATAGTCGATGAGGGCCGGGATGTCGCACCCGTCCACCGGGCGCGGGTGGCGATAGGGTGGATCGATTTTGTCGAGCAGCGTGTGAAACAGGCCGCGCAACCGTGGCAGGTCGGCGCCGGGCCGAGTCAGCAGGGACTCCAACTCGTCGCGGTGAAAGCGGGCGCTCTGGGGGCGCGGACGGTCCTGGGGGTCGACTTGGGCGATGCAGACCCGCTGGAGGTCGGAGCCGCCGTATTCGACGGGCCTGGCGACGTCCAGTCCGAGATTGCGCGCGAGCCGCTCCACCTCGGGTCTGAGCCAGCGGGAGAGACGGTCGGACCAGATCCGGCCGTCCGGTTCGATCACGCCGGAATCGCCGCAGACCCAGTATCTTTGCTCGGTGAGCGCCTGGCACAGACAGTGGGTGAAGAGACCGCCAACCTGCGGGTGCTCCTTGGCGGCATGGTAGGGATCGGCGGCGGCCAGGATACGGAGATTGTCGTTGACGGTCAGTTGCCATGGGCTGGCCGCCTCCCCGGCGTGGCAGCAATCGAGGATAAGAAGCTTGGAACTGGCGGGGGACTCATCGAGCAGGATGTCGATCACATGCCCGGCGGACAGGGTATCCGAGCGGCCGCCGCTCGACCCGAGAACCAGGCCCAGGTCGCCTTTTCTTAAGAACTTGGCGTGTCCGCTGAAATAGAAGACGAGGGTCTCGCCGCCCGCGCATTGATGCGCCGTCCGGATCAGACAATCGATGATTCCACCGCGGCTCTCGGCCGCGCCGATCACGATGGGCTCGTAGTGGTGCCGCGCCAGCGCGTCACGCAGCTTGCGCACGTCACACTCGCCCAGCCCATCGGCATCGTCCCGGTAGCACCATCTTGAGGTGGGCGTCCAGCGCGACCTGCAGCTCGGGTCCGGGCTCGACCAGCACCGGGTTCCGGACCAGCACCTGCTGCGGCAGACCGTCGGGGCCGGTAACCTCCAGCACCTGGCAGACCTCGAACACGCGCGGGGCACGCTCCCGGTCGCGCAGGAACTGCGAGAGTGCGAGAATGACCATGGAGGTCGCCGTGCCCAAGGCCAGCGCCAATTCCGGCGCGGCGCTGATGACCGTCCCCCAATCCCGATCGCGCACCCCGTCCGGCGCGGCCGGCAGTGCCGCTTCGCCGATGCCGATGCCCGGCGGCAGTTCGAGACCCTGGCCGCGCAGCACCTCCGCCACCGGGGTGCGCAGCACCCGCTGCAAGTGCGACGGCGGGGACGACCTGTGGCAGGCGTGCCTTGGCCAGGCCGATGGCGCGACAGGCGCGACAGGCGCGCCGGCCGCGGCGGCGCGGCGCCCAGCGACGGTGCTATGCTCGACAGACGATCAATGCCGCCGGACCCGTTGTGAAGTGCGACCTGCTCGACCCCAAGAACGACTATGTAGTCAAGCGTCTGTTCGGCGACGCCCCGGATCTGCTGGTGGCGCCGATCAATGCCGTGCGCCGGTGCGCGGCGCCGATCACGCCCATTGCGGTGAAAAATCCGGCTATCGATGCCGCGGATCTGGAGAAAGGTCGGGCCGAAGCCTTGCGCCTGACGGCCATCAATCTGATCCAGGGTACCGGCCTGAGCGATGCGACCATCGCCGCGATCACCGGACTCGGCGTCGCTGACCTCGCCGCGCTGCGGCGGACTGTGTAGCACCGGCCGCAATGGCACGCGTGCCCGGCGGGGCTCCACAGGAACGCCCCGCGGCGGCCTTCGCTTGCGCTACCAGACGCCGGGGGCCAGGGGCTTTTTGTCCGGCAACTGCCGGCGCAGGCACGACGGGGTTGGACAGACCTGATGCACAGGGGCGCAATCCGTAAACGGCGCCCGACGGGCGGATGAACTGTACTCGAAAGGCGGAAACCGAGGTTGTTGTTGCGGTTGGACGGATGCCTGTTGTTGCGGTACGCCGAGCGGCAGTTGTCGGCGGTGTTGTTCCAGGAGCCGCCGCGTATCACCCGGTTGGAGCCCGTGTCCCGTCAGCCGTCGACGATGCTAGCCCGGGTTACCCGCCGCCGCAACCGGTAGGAATCGGCGTGGGCCACATGGGCGAACAGGCTGGCCGCGCGACTGCACAGTTCCGCGGTGTCGAGCATCGCCAACCCATGTGCACGTTCCAGCGTTCGCACCTGGTGCAGAAAGCGCCGGCGGGTCCGCTGGTTCAGGCGCACGAGTCTCGGATAGACCCGGAACCCGAGAAACGGGATCCCCGCGGTCACCGGGGCGACCAGCGTCACCTCCTCTTTGAGTACAAGCCCCAGGCGCTCCGCGAGAAAGGCTCGAATCTCCGCCAGCCAGAGGTGCAGGGTCGCCTTGTCGTCGGCGAACAACAGAAAGTCGTCCATGTAGCGCAGATAGCCCTTCACCCGCAGCCGATCCTTTAGATAATGGTCCAGCTCGCCCAGATAGAGGTTGGCGAAGTGCTGACTGGTCAGGTTGCCGATCGGCAGGCCGCGCCCCGGCGCCGCATCGGGCGGGGCATGCGCGATGATGCGATCCAGCAAGTCGAGCAGCGGGGCCTCTTTGAAGAGGCGCCGCAGCAGTGCCCGCAAGACCGCATGGTCGATACTCGCGAAGAAGCGGCGCACGTCGCACTTGACGAAGAACGGATACCGGCGGGCGAATGCCTGGGCGCGGGCAATGGCTGCATGGGTGCCCTTGCCCTGGCGGCAGGCGTAACTGTCGGCGATGGCGCGGCGCTCGAAGACGGGCTCCAAGACGTCGCAGACCGCGTGATGGACGACCCGATCGCGGAACGGGGCGGCGCAGATGGCGCGCCGTTTGGGGTCACGCACCTCGAAGGTGAAGAAAGTGCCGGGACTATAGGTGCCCGCGGTCAGTTCTTCCTGCAAGGCGATCAGCTCCCGTTCCAGATAAAACTCGAAGCGGGCCACCGACGGTCGGTCGCGCTTGCCCCGCGCCGCCCGCCGCGCGGCGGCCACCAGGTTGCGGAAGTCGACGATCCGCTCGAACAGGCCGCCCGCGCGCCGCATCTCAGTTCCCCTGTTGCTGCCGCCGTTCCTTGATCCAGGCCCCCAATTCCTTGCCCACCGCGTTGATCGACTTGGCGGCATGCTCGTAGCCGGCGTGGGGCAGGTACTGCAGCCGATGGCACAGCCGCAGCAGCACCCGCAGCTTCTCCAAACGCAGGTTCAGACGGTAGAGGATCGGCAACTTGTCGCGGGTATAGCGGGCCTCGACCAGGTCCAGGGCGATGTCCAGGGCCAGGTTGTCGATACGGTCGGAGAAGGTGAAGCGCACCCGCTTGGGGAAGCGCTCGGTGGCCGGCAACAGCCACTCCAGGAACTGCACCCAATGGGTGAAGATCGGCAGTTCCTCCGGCTCATTGCCCGGCATTAGCGGCCTCCGGCGGGCGCGGACCGGCCTTGGCGATGAGCGCCAGCAGCTCGGCGCCGTATTTCTTCAGCTTGGCGTCGCCGAAGCCGTCGAGGTGACCCAACTCCGCCAGGGTCGCCGGGCGCTTGTTCACCACCTCGGCCAACTGGCGGTTGTTGCAGATCACATAGGAAGGGATGCCGTCGGCGCGCGCCCGCTCGCCGCGCCAGTCGCGCAGGGTGTTGAAGAGTGGCCAGTCGGCCTGATTCACGGTCGTGCGCCAGGACTCGTCGCGCTGGCGCGCGCCGGCGGGTGCGGGTGCCTGGGGTGCCGCCGCCAGGCCGGCCGGGCGGTAACACACCACCAGCGTAAGGTAAGGCGTGTCGTCCTTAAGGAAAAAATGGTCACGGATCGACGCCACCTCTTTGTCGGCGATGAAGTCGCGCACCGGGTCGTCGTTGAAACGGCCGGTCATTGGCTCGAAGGCCAGGGTGAAGACCCGGATCAGCATCAGCGCGACCTCAGCATGATCTGCACCGGTGCGCAGACCCCGCGGCTGCGCACGCGGGGACTGCGCCGCGGTGCTGCATCGGAGCGGCACCAGGCATCCCGGCGCGGCCAAGGGTAAGAGTGTAAAAGTGCCAAGCTATACGGTCCTCGAAAGGCGGAAACCGAGGCGGTCGCCGCGGTAGGACGGATGCCCGTTGCCGCGGAACGCCGAGCGGCAGTAGACGGCGGCGTGGCTCCAGGAGCCGCCCCGAATCACCCGGTTGGCGCCCGTCTCGGGGCCACTGGGATTCTCACTGGCGGACTGCTGCACGCCACTGGCGGCTGCTGCGTTTCCACTGGCATCCGCTGCATCATCGTTGGCACCGAACCCAAACGCCTTGGCAAGGCGTTGCCAGCCACTCGCGCGCTGCTGGTCGCCACTGGTAGCGCGCTCACCGCTACTGGCGGCTGCTGCGAGCGCGCCAGTAAGTTGCGCGTAATAGTCTGCCGCATAC
>JACDZG010000171.1 GCA_013426805.1 Chromatiaceae bacterium | reverse complement strand
GTTGCTCGCCGCCGCCGTGGTAGACCGAAAGTGACACGTTAAAAGGGCTGGGGCGTGATCTAATCCGCGGGGACCAGGATCGGCAGCGACTGTCAGAATTCCGGGGACAGTATACCTAATTCGGATAGAGGGAATCCCAATGACAGTTTACTCAATTCAACGCCTGGGGTAACTACTCAGGTCTATCCAAGCACATGAAATATCGAGATATTGACTTGGCGCGACGGACTCTCGACGGACTACGGCAACAGGGCGACGCTATGAACATCAATACGTTACAAAGTTGTTGCGATGAGTGTGCGAAAGTCGAAACTCGCTAACAAACTGTACTAATTGACGTTTTCACGAAATCGCCTACCTGAGTAGTTACCGCCTGGGATGGAAAAAATCAGGAAACGGTCACCGGATCTCGGCTGCGGCAGTTCGGCGACGCAAGCATCGCGCAATCAGCACAACACCGAATCAGGCGACCTGCGCCAGCGGAAGAATGATTTCTACCGACTCGTAAGGGACAGTCAAGTCACCGGCGTCATCTCGTTCCACTAACCCAAGGAACTCGAGACTCGCAATGTCGGTCTGGACATCGGGATCGGTGCTTGCCACGACCCGCGCCAACGTCGCGAGCGTGCAGGGACCGATGCGCCGAAGCGTATCCAGGAGTTCCAGGCGAGCGGGCGTCAGGTTGGCAAAGAGGATTTTCGCCGACGCGAAACTGAGCCGAAAATCAGGCGTCTTGCCGGAGCGCGATTCGGCAAACTGCTGTTGGGCGGTGCGAAAGATCGAGCCAGGGGGCGCAACTTCAATAATTGCCTTCATAAACGTCTCCACGCCTGAATGTCTTGTCTGAAGTCGGCCGGAAGTTGCTCGATCGTGGAAAAACTGTAGCTTTCTTCGTTACCGCGGAAGTGGCGCGACCCGCAACACCTGCATGAACACGGCTTCACACGCGGCTTTGAACCGCCGCCGGAAGGTCGCCAGGGTGTCATGGTCGGGATGGCTGTTACAGGCAATGAAGCGGAAAGCCACCGAGTCGTAGGTTCCCCGCTCGATCGTGCGACTGGAAAAACGACCCGCGGCGTAGGCGTAGATCAGCAGCGCCAGCAACAGCGCCGGATGATACGGCTTGCTGCCGCGACCACTGTAAACCCCCTCCATGCCACTCAGGTCCAGGCCCTCCACCACCTCCACGATAGAACACGCCAGATGTCCCTGGGGCAACAACTCCTGCACGCAGGGCAACGGCATTGGGGTGTCGCGGTCGATCGGGCGAAATTTGCTCATGGTCGGGAGTCTTCAGGAGTCGTACCAGCAGTCTACCGCGATGCCGGTCCGCTCGCGGCGGGAAAGCCCGACAGCATCACCGCCGGGGCTGGTACCGCGAATCGAGCCGACGGCCGAGTTCATGGCGCTGGTTCGTGAACCACCCGTTGGACGGTACTGACACCCACCCCGAGATCAGCGGCGATCTTCTTTGGGTTACCGCAGAATTAGGACATTTCCGTACACTAAGCCGGTTGCCCAAACGTAACTACTCAGGTAGGCGATTTCGTGAAAACGTCAATTAGTACAGTTTGTTAGCGAGTTTCGACTTTCGCACACTCATCGCAACAACTTTGTAACGTATTGATGTTCATAGCGTCGCCCTGTTGCCGTAGTCCGTCGAGAGTCCGTCGCGCCAAGTCAATATCTCGATATTTCATGCGCTTGGATAGACCTGAGTAGTTACGCCCAAACGATCCTTTCCGCAACACGACCGTAACCCGCGGAAAAAGAGGCTGGCCGCGTTGCGAAAACCTTTGCTATAGCCTTCCCATTGGCAACTGGATTTTGCAACGACGACGGGCGACCCGCTGCAAACCAATGTATAGATGAAAGTTTCGCCTTAAGATGCGGTATTTTCCGTTTTCTGCGGTGACCCCAGGAAGAGGTCTTGCACCTAGGGAAGGAAACCACATGGTTGCATAAAGTACCAAGAAATATTACTTTCTGGTACATCCAGTCAGAGACAGCAAGCCCCCATGCAGAAAAACACCAGCGTGACCATTGGTACTCACTTCGAGCAATTCATCACCGAGCAGGTTGCCCAAGGTCGCTACGGCTCGGCCAGTGAGGCGATTCGAGCCGGTTTACGGCTTCTGGAAGAACACGAACTGAAACTGTCTACCTTGCGTCAAGCGCTCGCGGACGGTGAAGCCAGCGGCAGGGCCGACTATTCCCTGAGCGGGTTGCTGGCTGAACTCGACAGCGAAAGTACGCACTGATGCCCTTGTTTGTGCTGACCAAAGCGGCCAAAGCTGACTTGAAGGCCATCGGTCGCTACACCCAAGCCACCTGGGGCCGAGATCAGCGCACCCGTTATCTGATGTTGTTGGACGCCGGTTTTCGTGCCTTGGCGGACAATCCGCTGCTGGGGAAAGATTGCGACGACATCCGCCCCGGCTACCGCACGCACCAGATTGAAAAACATATTGCTTTTTATCGGCAGAGCGGCAGCGGTCAGATTGAGATTGTCCGCGTCTTGCACGAGCGCATGGACCTGGAGGCCAACCTGTCAGCGTCCGAAGACAAGTAGGGGTCTGCTCACGAAACGGAAATTTCAGCACGGTAAGGCCCGGCGAACATCCGTAGCGCGGCGATCTACTTCGCAAGAAGGATTATCGGCCGGGCGCATCTAATACAAAGTAGACACCAGAAGCAGACCCTGGGAAATAGGGGAAGTACCACGAAATAGTTTTCTGATAGCACTCCCCGCGAGACTTCTGGGGGAAAGCTGAGATGGCGAGCGCAATCAATTCAAGGCACAGAACGGCCAGCGGCCAGACGACGGGGAAGGCAAAACCGCAACCGCCGGATGCTGCCTCAGCGCATTCAACAGGCAGCGCCGCGGCCGGCAGCCTTGTCGAGCAACTCCAGGCCGCGCGCCTCTCGTCCGGCACCCCGTTGCGCACGCTGGCGAAACCGGGCCTCGGCATCGGCTTCCGCGAGCACCGCGGTGGACATCTCCTCGAAGAGTTGGGCGATGTTGGTGCCGCGGGCCTCGGCGATGACCTTAAGGCGCCGCAGCTTCTCGTCGGGCAGATCAAGGGTCAGCGCGGTCATCGGCGTACCTCTCGTAGAAAGCCTTCTGGCGTCAGAATCTTGAGTGTGGGGAAACGCAGCTAACTGAGGATGTCACACCGGCCGCGCGCCCTCCTCTGGGGTCGCCGGGTCCATGCACGGCCGTCGCAGACTCAGAAGCTGAACCTTCGTGGAGCTTAGACTTGGCGACATGGACACGCCAGCACCGCATCGCGTCTGGGTCAACCATGAAACAGCCCGCTACTACCCGGGATCGGCGCCGCGGTGCGCCCCCGTCTTGGCGCCCCGTGATACAGAACGCTTAATTCTGTCTCAGGGACCCTCCAAAGAACGGCCGAAAACGGGCGTCCGCGGGGGTCCAGAGGGCCGCTCTTGGGCGTTTTTCGGGAGGTTTCGCGGGCGGCCTTGATACGCTTCCCCTAAGTCATCGGGATCAAACGCACGCCGCCGCCATGCCGCGCCACTGCGCGGTTTGCGAGAAGGTATCTCAGTTCTTCGGGCGCTACGCAGCGGCACACGCAGCAAGGTCAAGACCCAGGCCGACCGTGGGGTGGCCGCGCATTGCGCTTCGGGCTACGCGGGAGCGCTTCCGCTTGCCGTTGCGAATATTTCGAACATTTTCGCCGTTCACGGTAGACTGAGACGATCCTGAAACGGTGGCGGAGGTGATCGACGTGGCAACCAACATTCTGCGGTCGGTGCGGTTACCGACCGATGAAGAGGCTAGTCTGGCCGCGGAGAGCAGCCGACTGCTCGCGGCCTGCGTGGGAACCGGCGAGCGGGCGCGACTGCGCCTGATCGACGGTGACGCGGACGTGACGGTCCCGGTGTCGGCGATTCATCTGCTGGTGGACATCTTGAACCAGATGGCCCAGGGCAATGCGGTCTCGCTCGTGCCGGTCCATGCGGAGCTCACCACCCAGCAGGCGGCGGATCTCCTCAACGTCTCGCGGCCCTATCTGGTCAAACAGTTGGAGGCGGGGGATATCCCGTTCCACAGGCTCGGGCGCCATCGCCGCATTCGGTTCGCCGACCTGACGGCCTACAAAGAACGGATCGACCGGAGCGGGCGGGAGGCTGCGGATCGCTTGGCCGCCGAGGCCCAGGAGCTGGGCCTGGGGTATTAGAGATGGCCAACTTCGCGGTCGTCTACGATGCCTGCCTGTTCTATCCGGCGCCGCTACGCGATCTCATGGTCCGGCTTGCCCAGACCCGGCGGTTTCGGGGGTGCTGGACCGAGCGTATCCATCGGGAATGGACCGAGGCGCTGTTGCGCGCCCGACCCGAGTTGAACCGGCAACGACTCGAACGGACCGTTCGCTTGATCGACCAAGCGGTCCCCGATTGTCTGGTCGCCGGCTACGAACACCTGATTGACGCGCTGGACCTGCCGGACCCCGACGATCGGCACGTCCTGGCGGCGGCGATCCGCACCGGCGCACAGGCCATCGTGACCCTCAACCTCAAGGACTTTCCGCCGCGCACCCTCGACGGATTCGAGATTGCGGCCCGGCATCCGGACGACTTCGTGCTCGACCTGGCTGACCTCGAGCCCGGGCTTGTCATCGCTGTGGCCAAGCAGCAACGGGCCGCGCTCCGATCTCCGCCGTTCGCGCCCGAGGCGTTCGTCGACTGTCTGCGGCGACAGGGTTTGCCGGGCGTCGCGGCATTTCTGGACGGCGAGATCGACTTGCTCTGAACGCAGGAAACATTACGTGAAGTCGCGTGGCACTGCCGCCCATCACTTCATATAAAAGTTGAAATAGATGAAGGCGCGTCGGGGCCAGGTCATCACGAGACGACGTCGGCCGGGCCGTGGGACACCTCAGCACCGGTCGTCCAGGTTCTCGACCACCACAACGGGCACCCGAAAGCCGGCCTCCTCGCAACACCGCCATGACAACCTCATACTCATGAGCACCATCAAGCGTATCACTATCACACTGACCGCCGAGATGGCCCAGACCGTGCGTAGCGTCGTGCAGGCTGGCGAGTACGCCTCCAGCAGTGAGATCATCCGCGAAGCTCTGCGCGACTGGCGACACCAGCGGGCCTTGCATGAACGGGAGTTAGGGGAACTGCGCGCGCAGGTCCAGGAGGCGCTCGCCGACTCGGACCGGCGCCGACCTCCGGAAAACGCAACCGGTCGGCGCCGCTCCGCCGAACCCTTGGGGCCTGCATGAAAGGTTATGGGCCGACCAAGCGCAACCGCAACACGCAAGCTTTGAAGATTCGGGCGATGAAACACCTCGAGATTCTTTCGGACATTCATGCGCTGGAGGAGGATTTGCTCGGTTTCGAGCGCAAGTATGGTCTGCCCTCCGAGACCTTCTATCCTGCCTATATGAACGGCGAAGAGCCGGAGGATGACCGTTGGACACTGGACTTCGGTGAATGGGCGAGCGTCTATCGCACCTGGCTGGCGCGACAGGCAGAGTACCGCAACGAAATACAAGATCGACGATAAGCTTGGGAGACCCGATCCAACTGTTGCCGCCGTGAATCCCACGGAAGTAGCATCCACGCAACGGAAATATTCGACGGCGTAGAATTCCGATGGCCGAGCTGCCACACAAATAGAAGTACGACAAGGGCGAGAGCAGACCGAAGCATCGGGGAACAGGCCGCGAGGCCCGGATCGTCGACGAGTACGGAGAAGAAGTCGGTAAATGCCCCAAGGGCTTTTCTCTCGCAACCGCCCAGGAACTGCTCGACGATGCGATCCAGGAGTACAGGTCGCGACAACCCGATACCCCGTTTCGACTCTGGAGTTACCATAACGGTGCCGTCTATCAGGCACGTACGTCGGATGGCGGCACGACTTGGCATGGTTGGCCGGTCGCGGCGCACCACATCCCGGCCGATATTCTGCCCAGGCTCGAAGCCCAGGCCATAGCCGTGGACGAAAGCGACCGTTTGAAAAAATGGCTGAAACAGAAATGGGCGATAAAGCGATCTTGAGCGACCCGTTGGTCTTCGGCAAACCCGGCGCGCTGCGCTGCATCCTCCACTGGCGTGACGACTACGGCAGCGTCGGACCCGTGGGCCGCACCTGGGGTGACCTACAGATCTGGGTGGACACGACCCTGATCTGGGGCGACCCGTGCGGCGACGCGGGCCAGCCGCAAGGCATCCGCTGGAGCTGGATCGACCTGCCGGAATTCCTCGCGGTCGCCTGGCCCTACCTTGAGGAAGAAGAGACCTGGCCGATCGAATTCGCGTCCCGCTTTGAGGCGCCGCGGCATCTTGGAGAACTGCGCGGCCGGGCCAAGCTGCGCCGGCGCAGCCTGGCGCAAGGACAAGCACAAGCTGAAGAAGGGCGGTTGGACGACTTCCTGCTCGTTCATGATTTGGGCGAATCGCTCAAGGGCGCCTTCCCGCCGGGCTTGCTGCTGCTACGGGAAGGGTTGCGGATGCGCGTCGCCACCGCCGCGCGCGAATGGCAGCTCGACTTCGCCGACACCATGGGCACCCTGCAATCCCTGGTCGAGTGCATCCTGGCGCGTACCGAGCCGCTTGACGATGCTCGCTCGGTGCTGGCCTGGAAGCGTTGGCGAGCGCGCGAAGACCTGGATCGGCGCAGCAGGTTGGAGGTTGCCACGGGCCTGTCGTCGCACACGCTCGAACAAGTCTGGCCACAGCCGCTGGATGCCGCCGATGCGGTGCCCTACAGCCTTAAAGCCGCTGCGCGGATGATCGGCGGTGCCTTGGATGGCACGGCGTTCCGGCAGATTCTGGCGGATATCGCGTCCATACCCAGTGGCCCGGACCCAGCGCTTGCCGAGCTCCGCGTGCTCGCTGCCGAGGTCATACGTGACCACCAGGAGGATGTGCCCTATGTGCAGGGCTATCGCTTGGCGCAGGCATTGCGGGAACATCTGCGTCATGAGGATGGGCGAACCGATCCGGAGGGCCTGTTGCAGCAATGGGGCGTCGAGGTGCGCGACCGCGACCTTGGGAGCGAGCAGTTCGACGCCATCGCCGTCTGGGGGACAGCGCATCGGCCGACGGTGCTCGTCAACTCACGAGGTCTGCGCTCGCACCTTCCGACCGGCAGGCGCTCCACCTGCGCCCACGAGATCTGTCACCTGTTGGTAGACACCGAGGGGGCACTGCCTGCGGTCGAGGTGCTGGGCGGGCGCGTAGCACCGGACTTAGAGCAACGGGCTAACGCCTTCGCCGCCGAGTTTCTGCTGCCCCGCGGTGCGGCTGGCCGCGCGGCCGAGGCCGAACTCGCATACGTCCGCACCACGGATGCTCGCCGACAGGCCATTGAGGACGCCATCAAACGTCTCAACGAGGATTACGCCGTGAGCTTCGAGACTGCCGCCTGGCAGATCAAGAATTCGGGCCGACTGTCCGATGCCGACGAAGATGCGCTGCAACCCTATTTGAAATCGCTCTGGGCACCTTTCTGAGCACCGGTTCCGAACCCGGCAGGTGCACTTCGTTCCCGACGAGCTCAAAATCTGACCTCGCCACTATCTTGCGAATACAGAAACTCCGGGACCCGACTGTGATGCACGATCCAGGCTGCGGTCGTTGGGCAGATCCATCCAGTGACATTAACCAGCGATCGGTAGTCAGCCTCAAGATGCCTGGTGAAGATCGGCTCGTGGCGCGCGATGCACTCCTGACCGTGCAATCACCCAGTTGAGCGCGCACGGATATATTAGCCGTCATCCGTGCCTGCGATCCTCACCTTGTCGGCAGCATTCGATCACCCTGGCCCGGCGGATCGGCGAGAAGCTCCCTCCGGCACTTGCCATTGGAAAGGACGGCCAGGACTTCGCCTAGCTCAAGCCCACCTATTCGATCTGGCTGCTCGGCGAGACCCTGCTGCGCGACGTACCGGACTATGCGCATCGTTTCAGGATGCGCGACGCGCAGGGCCGCTGGCTGATCGACCATGGCGGAATTTATCTCTTGGAGCTCGGCAAGTTCGCCCGGGCGCAGGTCCAAAGCGACGACGTGGCGAGCGAGCTGGAGCGCCGGCTGCGCTTCTTCACCGAGGCCGAGCGGCTCGACGCGCAGGCGCTACCCCACTGGATGCAGACCGACGAGATGGCCCAGGCCGTGCGCGGCGCCGTGCAGGCCGGCGAGTACGCCTCCAGCAGTGAGATCATCCGCGAAGCCCTTTGCAGGGGAACTGCGCGCGCAGGTTCAGAGGGGCTCGCCGACATCGCGGCCGGGCGCGTGCGCGACTCCGAGCGCATCATCCGCAAGGCTCGCCGCAGCGGCGGCTGGCCTGCGGAGAACGGGTAGACCGTCCAGCGCTGTCTATGGCCTGCGGGCATAAAAGCGGAATGACGCCCCAGCTAAAGTTGGAACTGGATGCCAGCAGCCTGTCGGACTTCGGCGCCCCGTCGGGGCTGAAGGTCCGGTAAACTGTCGCGATAAGCCCCGATGGCCGGGAGTGCGACGGCCAATGCGCCGCTTCCACCCAATCGACCGTGAGACGGCCTTGTTCCCGGATGATCGAGACGTCGTAGTCGGAGGTCGCGCGCGCATCGCCACGCGCCCTGGATCCGTACAACCACAGCCCACCTAGGTGGGTGCCGAGGCGGCGATTAAGCTCGTCGGCGAGGGTTGTGATGACGCGATCCTGGCGCATTGTTGCTAATCCTGTCGGTTGATGCCGAGCTTGCAATTCACCATGACGTTTCACCCTCTACTCAAATCAGGTCGGCAAAGCGCTTTTCCATACCGCGGAACCGACGGATGCCGAGCCAAAGAAAGAAGACGATCACACACCAACTGAGCAAAAAAACCGGGTATATAGAGCGTGGACTCGCCGCCGAGGATCGCCCAGCGAAAGCCGTCGATCAGCAGCAATTCCCGGCGAGCGTTTATTCAGTATCGCTGATCAGTGCCGATCTTGAGG
>JACDZG010000039.1 GCA_013426805.1 Chromatiaceae bacterium | reverse complement strand
TTTACTCAAATTATGTATATCTTTCATGACTTTAAATTTAACGAAGTAGAATTAAATACCGCCACCAGTGACGAGGAGCAAGCGGTATCGATGACCAGACTCGGCCCCAGCAAACCGAAGGTGTAGGAGACGCGCCCGGCAGCCGTATTGAACATGGTACCGGTGAAGGTGTACGGGCCGGTGCCGTGACCCAGTTCCCGGCCCACTTCGGCATACTCGCAGGCGGACATGCCGATATAGACCCCGGTACGGCTGCCACTCACCTCCTGGATCGACCAGCCGGCATTTTCGAAGGCCTCGAAACTCACTTCCAGCAGCAGTCGCTGCTGGGGGTCCATGGCCACAGCTTCCGCTGGGGTGATGCCGAAGAACAAGGGGTCGAAGCGCTCCACGCCATCAAGAAATCCGCCCTGGCGCGTCGTCAGACCGTCCATGGCTGCCGGGGTTTCATGCCAGCGCCCGGCTGGCACTTCGCGCACCGGGTCCCGCCCTGCGGACAATAACTGCCAATAGGTTGCGGGGTTTGTAACCGCACCCGGGAAACGGCAGGCCATGGCGACGACGGCGATGTCTTGGTCCGCCCCGGCACGCGCCCTGGCAGGTTCCAGGGCCAACTGATCCGACTCCGCGCCAAGCCCGGACAGGCGTTTGGCGATATGGCAAGCCAGGCTTCGGACGCTGGGGAAATCCAGGGGACTGGAACTGTCCAGGGTCAGCCCAAACGCCTGTTCCAGGTGATCCTTGAGTTGCAGCAGACGCAGGGAGGTGAAGCCGAGATCGAAAAAAGCGCCATCCGGATCGAGATCATCCCGCTGCAGCAGGCGGGCGGCGATGGCCCGGGTACGGGCCAGCACACCGGCGTCATCCAGTTCGATGCGGCCCGCCGGTGTCCCCGTCGGTGGCATCGCGTTGCCAACCACGCCGATCGTGCGTGTTTCTCCCAGCCGTGCCAGGCCTGCGTCGTAATCTCCCGCCAGAAAAGCCTGGAGCAGGCGGAAACGCTGAACCTTGCCGCTACTCGTTTTAGGGATGCGCTGGGTGGCGAGCACATGGGCCACGTTGAGGCCGAAGGTCGTTTGGACGATATGCCGAATCTCAGTCGACAGCGTAAGGAAATCGCCGTCAGCATCCTTGTGATAGACGAAAATCAACAAGGCTTCGCTGCCCGACTGGCCATCCTGGGCACCGACGGCGATGAATTTGTTGAGCTGACTCTCGCCCTTGGCGCGCAAGATCGCCTGCTCGATGTCGTGGGGAAAGTAATTGACCCCGCCGATGATAATGATCTCTTTGACCCGGCCGACGACAAACAGGCGGCCGTCTTGCAGGACCCCGAGATCCTGAGTATTCAGCCATCCGTCGGCGGAAAAGGCGGCGGCGGTAGCCTCCTGGTTGCGGTAATAACCCTGGGTGACTGAGTCGCCTTGAATCTCGATATAACCGACGTGGCCTTCCGGCAACGGCCGTTCCTCGGCGTCCGCGATGCGAATCCGGGTGTTCGGATAAGGGCAACCACAATCCACGAAGTCCGCGCCATTGGGATCGCTCCGGTCCAACCGATGCACCGGCTCGCCCACGGCCAGATGACGCCGGTCGAAGCGAGCCGACCGGATTTGGTCCTCCCCGATCATGCACATGGAGGCAATTAGGGAGCCTTCGGCTAAGCCGTAGCCGGCCGTCATGGTGTTTTGCGCCAAGCCGTAGGCACTCATTTCTTGGGTGAATTCGGCACACAAGTCGGCGGAAATCGGCTCAGCGCCGTTCATCACGATCTTGACGCACGACAAATCCCACTCGGGCCGAGCGCGCCGGCTGCGGCGGAACTTCTTCAGGAAGTGGCGATAGCCGAAGTTCGGCGAGCCCAGGATGGTAGCCCGATACTTGTCGGCCATGGCGAACCAAAGCATGGGGTTCCAGATAAAGGCATCGGTGCTGATGCGAATTTGGTCGCACGCCGCCACCACCGGCGCCAGATGAAAGGCGATCATGCCGAAATCGTGGGTGAGGGGTTTCCAACTGAGGAAGCGATCACTATTCGTGTAGTCGATCGCGGCCAGCATGTCACCGATATTCGACAACAAGTTGCTGTGTGTCAGGATGACACCCTTCGGCGAACCGGTCGAGCCTGAAGAAAATTGGATGAAGGCGATCTCTTCCGGATCGACCGGCACCACCCCGACTCCGCCGCTGTCACGGGCCAAGGCCAAGGGCTGAAGCAGGCGCTGTGCCATGGCATGCCAGGTGTCTTGCAGGGCACGGCTTTCGGCGAAACGTTGAAATTTTTCCGTCAGTTGCGTACTATCCGTCAACAACCAGGGCTGCGCCAGGTGTTGCCAGACAGCGAAGACCTTTTCCGTTGTAGCAGTCTGGTCACCGAACTCCAGGGGTACGGGGATATAGCGGCCGATCAGGCAGGCCCAGTAGGTCGGGATTAGGGCGCGCAGATCGGTAAACTGGAACACCACTTCCTGACCGGTCTCCAGACCGGCCCCACGCAAACCGGCCAGGATGTCCAGAGACTGGCGCAACAGGTCCCGGTAAGACAGAAACTGCTGGCGATCGCTGCTCTCCACCAGATAGATGCCACGCTCGGTGCGTGCTGCCGCCTGCAAGGCTTCCAGCAGAGTAGTATGCATGGCAGTCTAATAGACGTTACAGTCAATGTTGAGGCGAAACATCAGATAGACTCCTTCGACGGCGGGGTTCCGGCCGGTCGGAGCGTTGCCGGCGCACGATAGCGACGGATGCCGAATTCCGCTATCAACATTTGCTGAATCTGGGTCGAGCCTTCAATGATTTCCAACACCTTGGATTCACGGTACAGGCGCTCCACCGGGTAGCGCTCGGAAATACCGTTAGCCCCAAGCACCTGGACCGCATCGGCGCTGATCTTGACCGCCAGCCGGGAGGTGACGTATTTAGCGATATTGGCCTCATTGATGGCCTCGTCGTCCCCGGCGTCGCGCAAGGCAGCGACCTTTTCACACAGCGCCCGGCCACTATGGACACCCGCCACCGCATCGGCGATCAATGCCTGCACCAATTGGTGCATGCGCAACTTCTTGCCGAACTGTTCACGGCGCCGGGCGTAACTCACCATCTCCTCCAGGGCCGCCTCCGCCACGGCGACGCCGGCCCAGGCGATACTGTAGCGGCCGTAAAACAGGGCGGCATTGGCGACAAAGCTGAAGCCGGCGCCGAGTCGCCCCACCAGGGCATCGGCCGGTACCGTCACGTTATCCAGTTCAATTTCCGCCAAATGCGCGCCGCGACTGGCTAAGAGGCCCGTGATCCGATGCGTGCTCAGCCCCGGGTTACCGCGCTCCACCAGAAAAGCACTCATTTCACCAGCACAGGTGGCGAAGACCAAGAACAGATCGGCGATGGCACCGTAGGTGATCCACTTCTTCCGGCCCTGGAGCAGGTAGCCATCCGTCACCGGTTGATAGGTGGTCTTTATGGCAGATGCATTGGAGCCAGTCTCCGGCTCGGTCAGGGCGAAACAGGCAATGCTTTCACCACGGGCCAGCCGCGGAAGCCAAGTCAGTTTCTGATCCGGACTGCCCAGCCGGGCCAGCGTCTCTCCTACCAGACTGGTATGCACGGTCAACAGCGCTCGCGCGGAATTGCAGCCCTTGCCGATTTCAGCCGTCAGTTGGCCGTAGGACAAGGCGTCCAAGCCGGCGCCACCGTATTCCACGGGGAGCATGCTGGCCAGGAAGCCCTGCTCCGCCATGGCGGAAATCACATCCGCAGGCACGGCGTAGGCGGCATCGAACTCCCCGGCACGAGGGCGCAATACCTGATTGGCGAAGGCCCGCGCCTGCGCTACCAGCGGATGCAAAGAACGGCTGGCCATGTTCAACTATACGTCCGATATTTCCCGACCAGTTTCGCCATAGCGTCGATGGTACTGAAATTGACCAATGCGATGTCTTCGTCATCTACCGTGATGGCGAAGCTCGCCTCGATGAAATTCAGAAGACGCATGGCGAACAGCGACGAAACATAGCCGAGACGAAAAATATTGTCGTCATCCTTGACCGCGGTATCTTCATCCACGTTCACATTGGCCATAATGAATTCCCGAATCTTCTCGCGCACGCCTTGCTCCCTGTCTGTCATAATGACGCCGTAGATGTGAAAAATAGTCTAATAGTCGATGAGCACATCAATGTAGGGCGGAAAGCCCTGGACAACGGCCAGATCGTGCTCGAAAACAGTGCGCCGATCATCGCACCGTTCAATCTCGCGGAAACCGGAAAACTGATAGGTGACCAGCATTTGTCGATTGCGATCGGTGCGACGGAAATCGGCGCGCAAGCCTTTGCCCCGGACCCGTGCCCGCTGCATCAGATGGGTTAAGAGCACGCTCCCGACCCCGCGCGAGACGGTGCGACAGGACATCAACAACAGGCGGATATAGTCGTATTGCGCCTGGTGTTCAAGCAGGGCCAACCCAATCTTACCATATGAACCGTAGCGGTCACTCAACTCGCAAATGAGCAGGCTGTGCATAGGTGACGCCATGAGCCGACGCAGGTCGTCACTGTCGTAGGTAATGCCGGTGGCGTTGAGTTGGTTGGTGCGTATGGTTAATTCCTCAGCTCGCAGCAAATCCGCCTCTTGGGCACGGCTGATGACGAAGCGCATCGCCAGGGTAGCGAGAAATGCCTCCGGTGTGCCCACAAAGCACTCTTGGTCCTGACGCCGTGCCTGCTCGTGCAAATACATGAGGCGACGCCGACCGGCGTCTTCCGTCATGATCGCCGCGCGCAGCCTGGGATGATCCAGTAAATCCACATAGGATTCGGCAGGGACACATTCCACGCTCGGGTGTATCGCCCGCACCTCATCACGCTCAAACGGCTGGTCGTCAATGAACAGCAGGGTATCCATGCCCACGTCGAGTTGGGACTGAATTTTGGCGATCCCCACCGACTTGGCGCCCCAGTCGATTTGAGGATAGAGAAAATACTCGGCGAGGCCAAATTGGGCAAGCTTTCTCATAGCATCAGCGTGGTCGTTCCTGCTGCTGATGGAATTGAGTATGCCCCGGCGATCGAGCTGGTATAGGACATCGCCTAAGCCTGGTTTGAGCACCACGTCGTCACCTTCCGCCAGGACGCCGGTCCATAGCGTGTGGTCAAGGTCCCAAACGACGCACTTTACCGGTTTGATAGCGGATGTTTCACTCACCGGACGCACGCGTTCCGCTCCACTCTGCGTATTCATAGAATCCCCTTCCCGACTTCTTGCCGGTAATCCCGGCATCCACCATCTTACGCAGCAGGGGACAGCAGCGAAACTTTGGATCCTGGTAATGCAGATAGAGCACTTCCAAGGAACGCAGCACCGTATCCAGGCCAATGAGATCGGCAGTTTCCAGCGGTCCCATCTTATGGCCGTAGCCGTCGCGGAAGATAGCGTCGATCTCGGCGGGAGCCGCCACACCGTCATGCACCAGGAAGGCGGCCTCGTTCATGAACAAGTGCGACAAGCGGTTGGCGACGAAGCCCGGTGAATCCTGGACGACGATGGCGTCTTTTCCGAGGGATGCGAGAAAACCCCTAGCGGCCAAAATGGTTTGCTGGTCGGTGTGAAACCCCTGCACGACTTCGACAATCCGCTTGACCGGCACCGGGTTCATGAAATGCATCCCGATCACCCGCTCCGGGTGCGGCAAGAGCGCAGCGATGCGGGTAATGGGTATGCAGCTCGTATTGACGCCGTAGCGGGTGTCCGGACGGCAATAACCACTCAAGGCAGAATACACCCGCTGCTTGACACCAAGATCCTCGGTGACGTTCTCAACGATCCAATCCACCGGCCCCAGATCCGCCAGGTCGGTGCTGGTGCGTATCCGGGTAAGAAGCTCGTCAGCTTTGCCGGTGCCGAGTTTGGCGCCCAACAAGCGATAGCCTCTCAGGGATCTGGGGAGGTCAGACAGAAACCGCGACAAGACGACCTCGTCACAGTCATGCAACACCACCCGATGACCGGCAGCGGCGCACTGCAGCGCCACGTCAGCCCCCATCACCCCCGCCCCAACTACTCCGATGACAAATGCCATAGCCGCGATTCCCGGTTCAAGAGATCAATCCATGGTTTCGAGATAACCCAGAGTGAAAATCAAATTCTTGATTTCATCCGCCTGCTTGGGCTGGACCTTGGAGACCTCCATCAGCGTACTGCGATCCTTATTCACGTTGCTGGTGATGCGCACAGAATTGGCGATGCGGTAGGGCCCGACATCGGATGCCTCACCGTAACGGATGGTCTTGATCAGTTGACCGGAGATCGAGTAGCACTCGTTCTGCAACATCCGCTGTTGCCGAAGCGACATCCAAGAAATGATCTTGGCGTAACCTTCAGTGGCCGGCTTAGCAATCAGTTCGACTTTGACCACGGGATCACCGTCCAAACTGGTCTCGGTGAACCCGCCCACGGTGTAGTCCTTCAGTAAGCTAATCTGCATGATGTCATAGTTGTTGGCATCGGTTCCCATGAAGGAATCCTTGGCCGACAGCCGGATCGAGCGACGCACATCGCTGAAGTACATCCACAGATTATTCCCAACCTTGAGCAGATATTTGTGTTTGGAGGTAGCGGGCCATTGCATGACGAGCAGGCTGTTGTTGTCCTTCATCGTCATTTCAAACGAGAAACTCTTAAGCACCGCGTCCTTGTTGAAGTGGGTCAGGCGATAGCTCGAGATGGAACTGTCCGGATAGACCGTCTGCTCGATGTGCGCAACCAATGCCTGGACATCGGCGAGGCTGAGCTTGGCCACGGCCAGAGCAGGCGTCAAGGCTGCTACGCAGGACATGCCCAGCCCGATCATCCACCTCTTGTAGTTCATGATGAATATTCTCTCATTACGAAGCCAGAAGGCCGTCACGCATGCGCAGAACATAGTCGCAGTGCTTGATGATATCTTGATCGTGAGTGGAAAAAACCAGCGCAGTCTGCTCATCCCGATTGATGGCACGCATCAGGTCGAGAATCCTTGCGGCGGTTTCCGAATCCAGATTCGCCGTGGGTTCGTCGGCCAGCACCAGTTTGGGCTTATTGACCAAGGCCCTGGCAATGGCGACCCGCTGGCGTTGGCCGCCGGACAATTCATCCGGGCGATGATCGACCCGATCGGACAAGCCCACCTCCTCGATCAGGTGCATGATCCAATCCCGGAGGGGGCCGGAGGCTTCTCGGCGGCGACCGATGCGGGCCGGCAGCTCGACATTTTCATAGACGTTGAGCACCGGCATGAGATTGAAGGACTGAAAGACATAGCCGATCTTCTCATTGCGCAGATAGGCGCGCTCAGTGGCACTAAGGGTGTTGGCATTGACGCCATCGAACAAAACCTCGCCGCTCTGGCAGGTATCCAGGCAACCAAGCATGTTGAGCAGTGTGGTCTTGCCGCTTCCCGAGGGGCCGGCGATGGTGATGAAGTCACCATCTTTGACGATTAAATTGACACCGCGCAGGGCTTCGACCTGGGTCTTGCCCAGGGTGTAATCCTTGCGGACATTGTTGAGTGCAATTTCCATCGAGATTGGTTTCCGCAAAAATGCTGATCGGCTAGCGATCGGCTAGCGATCGGCTAGGGCCTCGGCAATCGGCAATTTCGATGCCCGCAGAGCGAAGAAATAGCTGGATACAAAGGCGACCAGCAAGGGAAGCATAATCCCCAGCACGTAGCCCGACAGATTAAACGCCGGGAAGAAGTGGGATGACCCAAGAAACCCACTTAATTCCTTGTTCTCGATAGGAATACCCCACTCAGCGGTAATCAGATAGGTTTGCGCCGCAAGCGCCACACCGCTGGCCGCTGCAAACAACGCCAAGGTCATCGTTTCCCCGACCAGGATGAAGCGGATTTCCTTGGGTGCGGCACCCAAGGCAGCCAAAGTAGCGAACTCCTTGGTTCGCTCGAGAATATTAAGCATCGTAGAAAACGCGAGACTCGCGGCGACCATGATCGTGATTATTACAATGATCATCACGTAGCTCAATTGCAGGGCGCCGGTCAATTCCGAAAAGATCTGGGCGCTGTCCTGCCACTCCATGGGTTCAAGCACCGGGTTAGCGGGAACCGGTACCCGACTCAGCCTCGCCCTTAGTTCCTCCATCACCCCCTTGACCGACACATCAGGTGGGGTGCTGATATTGAGCCGCGTCACCGCCTCAGGGTCATCGACCAGCACGCGCGCGACTGCGAGATCGACATAGACATAGTTGTCGAACCAAGCCGACAGACTGATGGAGTTGAACAGGCCGGTCACCTCATAGTCGATCAGATTGACTTTCTTGTTGAGTGTCGTGGCAATCAGCCTGATCCTGTCGCCAACCTTGATGACATTACGCCGCGCAAAATCCACTGGAACGATGATTTCATACGCCCCCTTGTTAAACATCCGACCTTCAACGAGCGTAAAATTTGCGTAGAGATTCTCGTCTACGGCCCGATCGAATGCCATCGCGCGGAAGGGAATGCTGTCGATTTCCGTCGCCACCTTAACATCGAATTCCAAGCGGGGAGCGATGGCATTCACTCCGGGCAGGTGTTTGATCTCGTCGGCGAAGGGCGGCGTCAGCCGAAAATATTCATAATCCCGCTCAAATATGTTTTTGTCCATCTCCCGCGTCACCTTGGAAGAGATGAACACATCGCCGGTAGCCAACGCCACCAGATTCTGGGAAAAATTCTGATGCACCCCGGCCAGAAACTGAGAAAAATAAATGATGACAAAGCTGGAAAACATGATCAGGGCGCCCAACAACATGTTTCGCGACTTTTGCTTCCGCACATTGCGAATGATCAGCTTCCAGCGGCTATCCAGAAGCCTCCAGACGAATGCCTGCATTTGGGACTTGATGTGACCCACGGTGCCGGGTGGATTGGCAGCCATTTCGGTCATGGGGGACTCATTCAGTTGAATTTAGCAAATCGACGGCATCCTCGCTCGCAGCCCGCCAACAACTGGCAAAGGTGGTCAGTAAGGATACGCCCAATACTACCAGCAACCCGAAAAAGATCGTTGCGCCATCAAGCACTGGAATCATGATCTTACCGCCGTTCATAAATTGCTCCACCAGCGATGATGCAGCGATCCCACCCGAATGGCGGATACTTAGCAACAGTATGGCGGCAATCGCGAAACCGATACCGTACCCGATTAAAACCCGGATCACCACTTCGTAGGAGAACAGGCGAACCAAGCGGCCTCTTGTCATGCCTAGAGCGATCAGGCTGCCAATCTCTTGACGCCGTTCCCGAAGCCCCATCTTGGTCAGGATCAGAACGATCACCAGCATCACAAACATGACCACACCTACCTGTATAGCGGCCATGCTGCTGGCGATTGTTCCGACACTATTGACCGACTGCGCAACCTCCCGATAGGAATAGGCGCCGAGGTACTGCCGCTCCTGCGGACTCAGCACTGTTTCGATATGAGCGATGACATCATCAAGACGGCCGACATACGCGGGCTTCACACGAACCCCAATGTCTGTTGCCACATCTTCCACATAAAGCATCTTGCGACAGCGATCGAGATTGGCGATCACCAGCATGTTCATATATTCGTCGATCAGGACCGGCGAACTGGCATAACCCTTGATGTCGAAGGGCCGACCGTTGTAAGCCTCAATGGGCGTCTCGGTGACCACGAACAATTCCTGACCCACGGGAATGCTGAGTTTATCGACCAAGTGCTTGGAAACCAGGGATGCCTGAATACCGGACGACACCAGACTCAAGGAGGCGGCCATGTCCGGACTGACCCGGGACTCGTCCATTGGGTCAATGGCCATAACCATCGCCGGAGTCGATTTTTCGTCATTGCCGACTAGTGCGCCAAAACGCAGTCGCGGCGCCGCAGCAGCCACTTCCGGCAAAGTGCGAATTTTTGCCAACACCGATGCCAATTGATCAGCCGGGATAAGGGAAATGCGTCGCCCGGTCTGCACATCGAAGAAGTCCCGGGGCGCTTCCCGGGGCTTGACCTGGATATGTCCGACCAGACTATCGGTCATGCCGCGCACCAACGCCTCCTTTACACCGCCAATTTGCCCGGTGGCGAAGACCAGCATCCAACTGGCGATTCCAACAATAAACGTGCCTAATATAAAACGCCCCCGATGCCGGAAGACATTTCTGAATGCCAATTTGAGTAGCATTACCTTAAGTCAGCGATCTGAATGCGCCAAGGAATAGCATATATGTTTAACAAGCAGCGATTTATAGTTAAAAATGAGGGAGATGGCAGATATCGTGAACGCCGCAAAATGGAGATCGTCAGTTAACTGAAGGCCCCGGGTTCTGAATGCTCGCCAGTGTCAGGCACGTTAGGCCGCAAGCCACTGCAGGGTTCGGCCGGAACTGGGCGAACCACTCGAAAAGGCCCCCGCACTCCGCACGGCCCTCTGGAACGCCCCTAGAAGCGTCTCAACAGTCAGGCGGTGATGTATGTGGTGAAGGCAAAACCTTTCAGCAGGTGAAGAAATATAGATAGAATCATGTCTGGTAACGGTTGTCAATGGGGGAATGGGGGAATGGGGGAATGGGAGATACCTTAGCCCAAGTTTAACGCCTCAAGTTATTTCTCTATTAAGATCATCCGGTTACAGCGGAAAATATCGGTCAGTGGCACTACATTCGCGAAATTTTGTGAAGCCGGACGATTCAGGCAATCATTTTTATATCCCTCCCGGGCTGGGATCGCTGCCCAGCGTCTGGATAATCGCCAGATGCGCCGGCTCGGCGCGGGTCGCCTTGAGCACATGCAGGATGCGCCCATCCGTCCGGCGGAGGGTGGCGGTCACCCGGTACTGGCCGGCGAGGCGATCGCGCAGGGTCGACCAGCGCTCGCTGATGCCGTGCGCGCGCAGGCCTTGATCATCGTTCCGGCAGGCCGCGGACGGTCCGCACAGTGGACCCTACGGTAACACCGTGACCCGTAGGGTCCGCTGTGGTGCGTCCCGGCAAGAGCGCGTAGTCGAGTGGGTGAGAATCCCACCCAGGTAGCCGCTAGCCGCGGTCTGGTATCGAGCCTTGCGGCGGGAACTGGTAACAGGCCCGTCGATGCGTAGGCACGAAAGGAGACGAGGTGCAATGGTAACAGGTGGAGCTGACCGTGAAGGCTGAAGCCCCGAAATACCCAAGTTGGAACCGGCCGACGGTATCGCAGCACCGGCAGGCAACACCCGAGCGCGCACCAAGGGCGAGCGCGCGAGGGCGACCTGGGGTCGCAGGCAGCATCGAGTTGCACATTAAGAGTACGCGGCAACCGGGGAGAACCGTCTGCGGAAGGACTGGACGAGCGCCTCGCGGCGCTCTCGGATGCGGCCTTGACCCGCCAGTGGCAGTTACGTCTGGAGCGTGCCGATTATGAGGTCCAGTTGGCGGAGCGCCGATACACGGACGCTATGCCGACGACTTCATCGGTTGCTGTGCGCGGCGCGAGGACGCCGAAGCCTTCCACGACGCCTTGGCCGAGCGCCTGCGGGCATTCGACCTGGAGCGCGCCGCCGAAGAGGTCGCGCTCCTGCGGTTCGGCAGCGAGGCGGCCGACCACTGCCGCGAAGACGACTCGCCAAACCGCGACCCTTCGACTTCCGCGGCTTTACTCACTACGTGACCTTCGGCCGCCACGGAGGCTGTTCGGTTGGACGACGCACGATCGGCAAGCGCGTATGCAAGAAACTGCGCGAGCTCGGCGACGAATTAGCCAAGCGGAGCACGGCGGGCGGAACGGCAATGATCGACGATGCCGGTCGCCACCTGTGCGGGCACATCCAATACTACGGTGTGAGCGGCAATTTCCGCGCGGTCAGGGTCTACCTCTACCAGGGCGCAAAAGCGCTGTACCAGGCACGCGTCCGGCGCCGCCAGCGCCGCCGATTGACCTGGGCGTGCTTTTGGGAACGGATCGCCCCGCAACTTCCGCGTGCGCGTATCGTGCATAATTTCTTCGTGCCGCCCGCTGTGTGGCTGACCCGAACTGGGAGCCGGATGGTGTAACGCACCACGTCCGGTTCTGCGAGGGGCCGGCACCCGTACCCGCGTATGGTCGCGATCTTGTGGCACCGCCGGGAAACCAGGCGGCAAACAGAGAACACCAACTTCGACCTGAAGCGCGGGGAGGGGCCGGTCTACTCTCCCGGACCGACGACCGTGCAGATCGCGCGGTGGCCGGGTTTATGACCAAGGCCACATTTTCGAACACCTGCTCAAAGAGGTGAAGGAATCCGGCAAGAACGGCCAATTCCGCACCCCGCGCCAGATCATCCGTTTCATGGTCGAACTGCTGGACCCGGCCCCCGGCGCCCGGGTCATGGACCCCGCCTGCGGCTCCGCCGGCTTTCTGATCAACACCCTGCTGCACTGGCGGGCAAGCCACACGGACGCCGAATCACTCAAGCTCGAATGGGATGGCGCCCCCCACAACCTGCTCCCCGTCTGGCCCCAAGGCCAGGCCCCGGACTTGGACCAGAGCCTTCACGGCTATGACAATGACCGCACCATGGTCCGCATCGCCTGGATGAACCTGCTCCTGCACGGGCTGGAAGCCCCGAATATCGCGCAGCGCGACAGCCTCAGCAAGCGTATGACGGATGAGGAAAGCGGCGGCTATGACCATGTGCTCGCCAACCCGCCCTTTACCGGCAGTGTCGATGAGGCGGATCTCAGCGAAAACCGCCAGCGCGTCCCCTATGAGCGTGGCAAGCCCATCACCACCAAGAGCGAGCTGCTCTACGTCTGGCTGATCCTGGACCTGCTGCGCATCGGCGGGCGCGCGGCCGTCATCGTCCCGGACGGCGTGCTCTTCGGCAACACCAAGGCCCACCGTGCGCTGCGTCGGCAACTGCTGTTCGAGAACACCCTGGAGGCGGTGGTCTCGCTGCCGCCCAATGTCTTCCAGCCCTATTCGGGCGTCAAGACCTCGATCCTGGTCTTTCAGAAGGCCCAGACCCCGGAGACCAAACCCGCCAAGGGCGACGAGCCGCGCACCCGCGAGGTCTGGTTCTATGAAGTCATGGAAGAAGCCTACAGCTTGGATCAGAAGCGCAAGCCCCGCTCCGGTCAGGACAACGACCTGTTCGATGCACTGGAGAAATACCGCGCTTGGAAGGCCTATCTGGATGGCCAAGCCGATGAAGGGGCGGACTCCCGCCTTCCTGAGCGGCGCGAGGCCGCCACCGGCGGCGATTACTGGCAGCCGGACTATTGGGAAGAACGCTGGCGCGTGGTCGACGACGCCTTTCTCAAGGTCTTCCCGGACAAGGACGCGGACAAGGGCAAGCCCTGGGCCCTGCATGAGTTATGGCCCGGACTGCCGCGCGACCCGCGGGAGGCCGAGGCCGCCGTTGTTGCCGAGCAGGGGCCGCGCTTGGCCCAGTGCTTCGAACAGCATTGCGCAAACACCCTGCGTTCGGCCTATGCCGGTGCGAGCAAGGCCATGCGGTCAACCATTGCGGCCGACCCCGACAAGCGCCGGGAGCACACCGACCGCGCTGCCCGCGATCTTGGGAATCGGATCACCCGGCTGATCCGCGAGGAGGGCCTGCTGGACCGCGAGTTCGACCAGTACGGATTCAATGCACTCAAGCCCCTGATCGATGCGACCAGGCAACAAGCTGCAGCCGGGGCCGCCGAGGCGGTTGACCTCGCTGGCGCCGAGGGCGCGCCCGTTCCGGACATCGAAGCCGCCGTTCCTGAACTGCGCGCCATCGTGAGCGAATTCGCCAAACTCGACGGCTATAACGTCTGGCGCCGCGGCAATGAGACCACCCGCTACGATGGAAAGCGAACGGTCGACGAGGCTGGCGAGCCGGGACGGGCGCCGGCCCCGCAAAGCTGGGTCGTCCCGGTGCGCGTCTGGGCGAGACGCGAGACTTGGGGTGCCGATCCGGAGACCGGCGATGAGATCGTCTCGTCCACCCACGATTCGGCCGGTCTGGTGCGCCTGGACTATCTGGATTGGCTCAAGGACACCGCCCAGGTCTTCGACGACGACGCGACCATCCTCAAGGAGCATCTGGATCGGCTGGAGCCCGAGTGCCTGGAGGCACTGGATTTCAATCTCTCGGCTGGACGGCACAAGCCTTTTGTATTCGATGCAGGCGTGCACCGCCCGCCCGCTGAACTTATCAAGGAGTTGGATGCGATCTATGCGAAGATTCGGGAACGTCTGGGTCGGCTGATGGCAATGATCGAGGAACTGAAATGATTGCGAATTTACCCCCATCCTGGGCAGTGCCGCGATTGGGCGACATTTGCGAAATAAACCCTCGCTCGAAACCAGATCCAGCTCTTGACGATAAGGTGTCTTTTGTGTCGATGAGCGCGGTGAATGAGCGGTTCGGACGAATCGTCGCGGCTTCTGCTAGGAACTATCGGGAAGTGATGAAAGGTTATACCCCCTTCATCGACGGGGATGTGCTGTTCGCTAAGATCACGCCCTGCATGGAGAACGGAAAGGCTGCGATTGCGCGGGGATTGGTTAACGGAGTCGGTTACGGCTCGACCGAGTTCCATGTTTTACGCCCCAGTTCGCTCGTGATGGCGGAGTGGGTGTTTTTTCTTCTGCGCGTCGATGCCGTGCGAAGGCAGGCAGCCGCATCCTTTCAAGGTGCGGTCGGTCAGCAGCGCGTTCCTGAATCTTTTCTGGCAAGTTTCAAGATTCCTCTTCCTATTATCAGTGAGCAGCAGAAAATCGTTTCAGTCTTGAACGAGGCTGACATGATTAGGGGGTTACGAGTTATTTCAGATAAAAAGACAAGTGTGATTTCTAGCGGAGCATTAAATTACTATTTTGAAGCCCATTTTTCTAATCATGCTAGGGTGGCTACCGTAAGGCTCGGAGATATTGCAGATGTCCAAGGCGGCGTTCAGGTCTCAAGAAAGCGAGATGCTATCCCGCGAAGAGTTCCGTATCTGCGGGTGGCGAACGTGCAACGGGACAAGCTTGCCCTCGACGAAATACTTGAAATAGGCGTTACTGAACAAGAGTTGACGCGAACCGCATTGAGACCAGGAGATATTCTAGTCGTGGAAGGGCACGGCAATCCTAAAGAGCTTGGCCGGGCAGCCGTTTGGAATGGAGAAATAGAACAATGCGTGCATCAGAATCACCTGATTCGTGTTAGGTGCGGAGAAAGCATTGATCCATATTTTGTTTCTGCGTTCTTGAACAGTGTTTTCGGTCGGCGTCATTTTTTTGTTTCAGGGAACACAACGAGCGGACTTAGCACGATATCAACCCGAGTTGTTAGTGACGTGCGATTGCCTCTGCCAAGCAAAGAGGAAAGGGCAGCCTATAGCGAGTGGGTGATGGGGTTCAGGTCGCTCACCGCCGTTGCTGAATTGGGCCGCAAGCTTGAAGTTAATTTGACGGGATCATTGCAAACGAACGCCTTCAGCGGGCAATTGACCGCCGGATGGCGTGAAACACAATTGGATGATCACATGGACGAGCTGCGCGCCCGCGACGACGCACTTAATGCTATTGGCAGTACCGACTCTCGCGATCCCGCTGATGACCTGCCCGCATATGAGAACGTGCCGCGCGACGAGGGGCCGCGCTTCGAGCTTGCGCGGGATCAGTACCGAGTGCTGGGGCAGCTCGAACGCAGCGAATGGAAGTTGGCGGACGACGGGGCGCAAGACCGCGACACGAGCAGGATTTTCACCGCTGCCGAGGTCGCGCATGCCCTCACCGGTTCTTTACACGGCAATGTCCAGGCCGTCGAATCGAACCTGGCGGTGCTGGTAGCCCGCGGACTGGTCATTGCCCTAAGCCTGGAACAACGCACTCCGGACACCGACGAGACTGTTTACGGGAACTGCTACCGGCTGCCGGTAGCGGACCCAGTTGCGGACGAGGATGACGATGCACAGTCCATGGCTGGTGTTGAAGGCGCTCGGGACCAAGAGATTCTGCGCCTGCTGGGCAATCGAAAGCGTGAGGAGACGGTACCTTGAGGCTGCGCTGGCTGCACCTGCCCCACTGTGGCCCGCTGCAGGACCTGGCCGTCCGGTTCGGCCAGGAGGCGATGTTGTACGGCTGGTCGGAGTTAGACCCGGCCAAGCGCAAGGGTGCCATCAATTTCGTGGTTGGTGTCAACGGCACCGGCAAGTCCAGTCTGCTGCGGGCCATCTACCGGAGCTTCCGCGCCTTGAGCAGCGGGAGCCCACCGCCACTTCCGATCACGCTCGCTTGGGATCGTCTGATCGGCACTGAAGCGGTCACCGCCATCTTCCACAAGGATGCCCAGGCCTTGGAGCGGACCTTTTTCACCGCACTCGCGCGCCTGCCCGACACCCTGGATGAGGCCCAGTGGCAGGCGATGATCGCCGGTATTTCCGACGGCTCGGGTGACTACCACGAGACCCGGGTGGAGCGTGGCAGCGATGCCTGCACCGGCTCCTATCTCCAGGCCCATATGCCGCGTCGGCTGATCGGCTACACCTCCGGAGCTGAGCTTCTGTGGGCGGAATTGGAGCAGCATCGCTTTCGTCCGGACTGGACCGCGCCAACCGATCAGGCGAGCCCGGAGGAGCGGCCTCCCGGCTGGACCATTGAGCAAGAGTGGACGGAACAGGTTCCGCTGCACCTGAGCGAGGGCGCGTCGGGTGCCACCGTCGAGCGGCCTGGCGACGGCCGGCTGAGTCTCGGCGGGCCGGCATGGATCCAGCCGATCTTGGAAGCCAAGCGCTACGCGGCCGACACGCAAGCGAAGCTGGCCGCGACGCGCCGACCCGAAGTGGCCGCCGACGCGGCCAAGGCAACCCGCGTTTGCGCATCCGATCTGCGCCATGCCGCCATCGCCCTGGCAGTGTGGCAAGCCGCTCGCGAACTGCACAGTCGCCGCACCGAGTCGGATCAGGCGGCACTGCGCCGGGATTGTATCGCGGCACCTGCCGGTAGCGGCGATCCCGCCCGCCGCGTGCTGAACCAACTGGACTGGTTCCTGCCGACTCACATGAGTCTGGTCTATCGGGCCGATGACGACCAGATCGATGACACTCAGCGCGACCGATTGGGCTGTCTACTGGGTCTGGCCGACACCGTGGTTGCTCAGCCCCTCGGTCGTTACCGCGCGGTCATTGCGCTGGAGCCGACCCTGATCGAGGTCTTCGAGACCCTGCGTGCCTGGCAGGCAGCGGGCCTGCTGGAAGAGGTCAACCTGACCATTAAGCGCCTCCATCAGATCAACTCATCCGACGGCGAACCGGACGATGCAATCATCACCTTCGACCAACTCAGCGACGGCGAGCAGATGCTCTTGGGCCGCGTCGCCCTGCTGCATCTGGTCCGCGGCCAGGACGGCGCCCTGCTGCTGTTGGACGAACCCGAGACCCACTTCAACGATGTCTGGAAACGCGAGTTGATCGACATGATCGACGACGTGATTCTGAAGGAGACCTTTGCCCAGGCTGGTCTCGACCCATACCAGCATCGCCCTGACCGATGTCTTCTCGTCCGAGGTCGTCCGCTTGTCCTGGCGCGACGATCGCATCATCGCGGAGTCGCCCGCATTCCCGACCTTCGGTGCTGACCCTGGGCGGATCCTGATGCATGTCTTCGGCTCGCCCGAGATCATCGGACGGCGCGCGGCGGAGTTCCTGCGCGAAAAGCTCAAGCAGGAGTGGACCGCGGACAATCGCGACGAGCTTGCCCGTCTGGTGGAAGAGATCGGCGCCGGATGGCCGCGCGCCAAGCTCACCGAGATTCTGTCGCGGCTCGATGCTTCATCCGGTTCCTGATTCGACCAAGCGGCGCCGGCTGCTGCGCGTGGTCGCATTGCAGCGCCGGCTGATCCTGCGGCTATGCGGCCTGACCGCGGGCGCGGCGGTCGATCGATCCTGGCTCGAAGGGGTTTGGCACGAATTGCCGCCCGAATGGATCGAGCGATTCTGGAGCCTTGACAAGGGCAAACGCGCCGAATGGATCAAGACGCTGGCCGCGGCGAGCCCCTTGGACAAACAGCGCCTTGCTGACATCTGCCGGGAGGAGCTTCGGTTCAAGGTGCTTTGGCAGTCAGGCGGCGGCGTGACCATGCATAAGGTCGATTGGGCGCAGAAGACATCCAAGACCTTCTCCGCCGCCAATAGTCTGTTGAAGTCCTTCTATGCCCCCCTCCTCTACGATGGCGAAGGTTACCGCCTCGGGAGTGAGACCCTGGCCAAGTCTCATTACCTGGCCGGGATCACGCCCGCCGCCCGCAAGGTCTGTCCCTATTGCGATAACTTCCTGCAAAAGACGGAGCTTGATCATTTCCTGCCCAAGGACGAGTTTCCATTTCTGTCATGTCACCCAGACAATCTGATCCCGAGTTGCCCTGACTCAAACAGCGGCAGCCATAAAGGCATCGGTGTTCCGCTCGACTGGGACGCGGCAGATCAGGCGGCGAATTGGTTCCACCCCCGCTGGCGCAGCGCGGCCGGGTGCGTCTGCGTGGAGATACAGGTGACTCCGGATCGACAGCTCAGCGCCCGCCTGCTGCCGCGCGCGACGGCGGATACCGAACGCGTGACGAACTCAAGACCCCGCGGTGTGACTCCTTGTCGATTGACGCCGCCCGCTTTACGCTAGCGCGACCGGAGGACGGGACCACAGAGTCGACTGGCGCGCACGAGACGAATACATGATCCGCACCATCCAGATCGACGGCTTCAAGTCCATAGCATCTCAGACCTTCGATCCGGGCCGAGTCAACTGCTTCATTGGCGCCAACGGGGTTGGCAAGAGCAATATCCTGGAGGCCATCGGTGTGCTGGGCGCCGCGGCCAGCGGCCGGGTGGACGACGAGTCACTGCAACGACGCGGCGTTCGGGCCGGGACGCCCAGACTGTACAAGACAGCCTTCCCCGATCTCCCCATCCGACCACACATCACACTCGGAGCCGTCAGCGGTTCCGGTGCAACTTACCGGATCTCCCTGCTGAACCCGCTGGAGAATCCAGAACCTGCCTGGTCTTACAAGACCGAATATCTGTGCGACGCGGACCAGGAATTCGTGTCTCGCGGGGGGCGGACGGTTGCCGCGAATCTGTCGGCGACGGCGGGCCTCGCAGCACTGAAACTGGTGGATATCCCCGCCGATAACCCCGCTGCGCGTCTGATGCGGCACCTCCAGGGCTACGCCATCTACTGCCCCAACACCCCGGCGCTGCGGGGCACAGTCACCGATCCCCAGTCGCGCGCGCCGGTCGGACTCGCGGGTGGACGGCTGGCGGAGGGCTTCGCGGGACTGCGCCGGACGGTCCTGGATCGGGATGGAGATCTCGCCGACACCGTGTTGGAGTTGCTGGATTGGGTAGCCGAGGTGGATGTGACGGATGCGGCCGGACCCCTGCTGTCGCCCGCGGTGCCGCGCGGCAAGTATCTGTTGCGTTTCACCGATCGGTTCATGACGCAGCGCCGCAACACCCTCTCCGCCTATGATGCCAGCGAAGGCGCGCTCTACGTGCTCTTCAGCGCCATTCTCTGCCTTTCCCCCGCGGCGCCCGGATTGATTGCGGTCGATAATCTCGATCAGGCGCTCAACCCGCGGCTGATCGCACGGCTTGCCGAGCGACTGTCACACTGGTTGCAGATCGGGGGGCCGGACCGTCAACTGCTATTCACGGCCCATAACCCCGCCGTTCTGGACGGACTGGACCTGACCGACGACGAGGTGCGTCTGTTCGCCGTGGATCGCGACAGCAATGGACACACCTGCTGTCGGCGCATACGACCGACGAAGCAGCTGCTGGCCCTGCAAACCGATTATCCCCTGTCGCGGCTGTGGCTCATGGGGCGTCTGGGTGCGATCCCCAATGTCTGAATATCGATTGAATCCTGGCTCGCGGCAGCGCTGCTGCCCGGATCACATTGGTTGCTGGCCGGGATCGAATGTCGACCCAGCGCGGCGCTTGCATCCCGATAGCGATCATTGACCATCTCAATTAAGGGCAGGATTCTGAAAATGAACGCAAATCCCACGAATACGTTCGTCTTCGACCTCGATGGGGCAATGGTCATCGTGGTGGCTCGCTATGACATGGAAACGACGGAACAACGTGTGCGCGAAAAATTTGGCGAGGCATTTCTGGAACGGCATCGGTTTGAGGTCTTGGGCCATATCCACTATCTCTTTCCAGGCTATTTCGCGCTGTTACGCTGGTTGCACGAACATGGCGTCAGCCTGGCCTTTTTCAGTTCCGGCGTTGAAGAGCGCAATGTGCCTCTCGTGGAACAAATCATGCGGCGGGCATTTTCCGATCAGACCGAACCCCCGCCTTACCGCGTCTTCTCCCGCCGGCACTGCATCGATACCGACCAATTGGGTCGCCTGCAGCGTGAGGAAAAAGAACGCTATCAGCCGTGTTTTTTCGGCAATTTGAAGAAAAAACTGGCGGGTGTGGTCGTCCCCGAGGAGGCGCTCAACGATACGCTGTTGATTGACGACGACGAATCCTACATGGTGCGTGGCGAGGAATACAATTTCGTGGGGCTGCGCTACGCCTACTGCTATACCGTCGATGACGTTAATACCGACACCTTCGCGGTTTTTCATTCCGCCTTTTATGTTTCTGGTTTAGCCGATGCGATGTTCAAGCTCTGCGCGACCGAGGGAATCCGCCTGACAACGGCCGCCCGACGCCTGCAATACGATGCTGAAGGGGCAGAATTGAGCGAAGCCTTTCGATTTCCGTCCCGCTATCGGGAAAGCTACTACCTCGTGGGTCGCGACATGCTGCGTCAGGTCGAACCCGACATCGACTTTTGCTGGCCCCTGCCGGTCCCCTTCGAATCGCCGTTTGCCTGCATGCCCAAGTGGTGAGTTCAAGACTGTTCGCCACCGACGCGCGGTGCGCCGCACGGGCTTGATCACACCCTGGCACTCATTGATCAGGCCAGGGAGCGCTGAGCGATTCTCAACCCTGTCGGCTCTCCCCGATCTGGTCGCAATATTGGCTGAGGTTGTCGGGAACGCCGGCAGGACAGACGCCGCACTCCCGGTTGCCGGGCACTGCATAATCGATGAACTTCGGGTAGGCGAGATTCAGCCCGTTCATCAACGCGACGAATGATTCGAGCGAGCGGTTGCCGCCGAGCCGCGGGTTGCGTGTCTTCTCCTGCGCGATGCTCGAGACCCAGCGTCCCTCGTAGTCGTGACCTGGGTAAACCAGCGTTTCGTCGGGCAGCGCGAAGAGTTTGCCGGCCACGCTGTGATACAAAGCCGTCGGGTCGCCGCTTTGGAAATCGGTGCGACCGCAGGCGTCGATCAGCAGTGCATCGCCGGTCAGGACCTGGTTGCCGATGCGGTAGGCGTGATGACCGTCGGTGTGGCCCGGTGTGAAGAGCGGGTCGAGGCGAAGACTGCCGACCAGCAGCGGCGTGCCTTCGGCGATTGGCAGGTCGACGCAGGCGAGCCCGTCGACGGCGGGATGGGCGATCCGGCTGCCGGCCTCTTGTTTGAGCCTGAGCGCCGCGGTGATGTGATCGGCGTGGACGTGCGTATCGAGTGTCACGACGAGCTTCAGTCCGAGCGTCGCGACCTCGGCCAGATCGCGCTGCCAGGTAGGCAGAACGGGGTCGATCAGGATCGCCTCGCCGGTCTCTTCGCAGCCCAGCAGGTAGGTGTAGGTGCTGGATACGGGCTCGAACAGTTGTCTGAACAGCATCTTGTGCTCCATTATAAGGGTTGCGCCGAACGGGCTCGCCGGTCAAGGCGAGATCCGTCCGGCAAGGCGTTTGGTTTCTGGATCGTGGATGTCGCAGACGTTGATGCGGTCGATTGGCTGACGATCAATCGTCGTCGCGGTGGGCTGTCACGCTGAACAGATTCCCCGCGTCGTCGACTTCGGCTTGGAATTCGATGGGCCGGCAGCAGACGGCGCAGTCCTCGATGTAGCGCTGGCTGCCGGCGGAACAGTCCACCACCGTATCGAAGTCCTCACCGCAGTAGGGACATTCAACTCGTATGTCTTCAAGCATCGGTATCCCCTATTGTCAATGCGCGTAGGGCGTAAGGGCATAATTCGGACGTAGGGGCGGGTTTCAAACCCGCCCCTACACCAAAGGTCTGTCTGGATATCAGGCACGAAGGCTAGTGCTGCTCAAAGCATAGTCCACGACCGCCTCGGTATGGATGGCGGTTCATCCGACGCGCTGACCTGTTGCGCGGACAACCGCCGGAGGGCGGTTCAGGGCACGACCGTGTAAGGCTTCACCCATTGGTTGTTGCCGTCGTTGGCCTCCGCGCTGAGACAGGCGGCGTCGATGAAAGCGCGCAGAGACTTGGCGGCGGCCGCCCCGGCGGGGAGGCCGTCGAGGGTCAGGGTGCGGCTGGCACCGGCGGCCAGGTTGCCGACGGGCAGCGCGGCGTTGCCCGCGGTGCCGCAGGCGGGGACGCCCGGCTGATCGACCCAGAGGGCGAGGGTGTCGGCATCGCCGGGGGCGGTGCCGCGGTTCTTCACCGTCACGTCGGCGCTGAAGGTCCCGCCGGCGGTGGGGCGGTTGGGTCTGAGCACGACGCTGGTGACCGCGAAGTCCGCGATCGACTGGGCAACGACCTGGTAGCTCTTGCTGGTCTGGTTGTTGGTCTCATCGGGTTCCGCGGTCAGGCACTGGCTGTCGACGAAGGTCCGCAGGGTCCGGTACCCGGCGGTGCCGGCCGGCAGGGTGATGCGCACCGTCTGGGTGGCGCCCGCCGGCAGGTTCGTCAGGCTGATGTCGGCATCCCCTGGGGCCGCGCAGTCTTGGGTCGCGCGTTGGTTGGCCCAGACGCGCAGGGTCCCAGGGCTCCCGGCCTGGGTGCCCCGATTCTTGACGGTGATCGAGGCGTTGAAGGTGCCGCCGGCGAGTGGGGCGCTTGGGTTCAGGGTGATGTTGGTGACGGTGAAGTCGGCGGTGGAGGTGGGCGGTGCCCCGAACCCGACTACTGGCACCGGACTCAGGCGACCCGTGGTGGTGCCGTCGCCGACTTGGCCATACGCGTTATATCCCCAGGCCCAGAGGCTGCCGTCGGTCTTGCGGGCCAGGCTGTATTCCCAGCCAGCCGCTACGGCCGCGACCTCGGTCAGGACTTGAATAGGCTTAGAACTCTGGCCGCTGGGATCTCCTGTGCCACCCCAGGCGAACCCCCAGGCCCACAGGCTGTTGTCGGTCTTGAGAGCCAGCGAGTGACCCCACCCACTCGATACGGCCGTCACCCCGGTAAGGACTTGGACCGGCGTCCAGCAATCTGTCCTGGTGCCGTCGCCGAGCTGGCCGTCGCTGTTCCATCCCCAAGCCCAGAGGCTACCGTCGGCCTTGATCGCCAAGCTGTGATTCATGCCGGCCGTGACGGCCGCGACCCCGGTAAGAACCTGGACGGGCGTCAATCGATCAGTGTTGGTGCTGTCGCCGAGCTGGGTCCATTCTGTCCCCAGGCCCAGAGGCTGCCATCGGGCTTGAGGGCCAGGCTGTGATATTGGCCGGCGGCCAGCCGTTGCATCTCCGGATTGCCAATCGCGGCAACGCTCGCCGCCCAGGGCGAGCCCAGCAGCGCATCCAGCCCGGCCGCATCCACCCGCAGCTTCAGGCTGGCTGAACCAGCGGCCCGCTCGACCCCGTCATAGGACCCGGCCGGCAAGGCGAACAGCAGGTCCTGCGCGGTCCGCTCCAGGTCATCCGCCGCCGCGACCGCCGCGGGCGCGCGCAGTTCCACCCGCACGGTGACCCAGCCAGCGGCGGCCACCTGCGCGCGCAGCGCGTCGGCGCCGTTCGCCGCCACGCCGCCGGGTACCGTCAGCCCGGCCGCGGCCTGGCCCAGGGCCAGACGCAGGACCAGTATCAAACATAAGAGAATAAGCGCCGGGCGTTGTCCGCACGGCTCCGGATGGCGTCGGAGCAGTTCAAGCATCATGTGGATTTCCTTTTGGTGGGAATGGTTGAGCCGGTGCGGGCGGACACAAGCATGGTTGCGCATTCGTGTTCCATCGCGGCCGGACGGACGGGTCGAGCCGGAACGCTGATCAAGGCCCGCACAACGACCAAAGTACCGCACGTGGCAAGCGCTGTCGGCTAGACCGGTGTGATCAGACGTGATGGGGCCGGACCTTCCGGTAGGATGGGCAGAGCGAGAGCGATGCCCATCTTCAAGCGTCGCGGTGGCCGGATGGGCATCGCGCTCGCTCTGCCCATCCTACGCGCTTGAGCCTGGGAGCCCGATCAAGGGTTTTTCACGAAGACGCGGAAGAAAGAAAAGAAATCCTCTCACAAAGACACAAAGACACAAAGATAGAGAAGCCTTTCATGGCTTCTTATCGCTTTCTTCTTCTTCGTGTCTTGGTGTCTTTGTGAGCGCATCTTATCGCATCGGGCGAGCGCGGTCGGCTAGACCCACCGCGGATCAGCCGTCAGGCAAATCGACAGCCAGGCCTCGTCGACCGATACATCCATGGCGGTCCAGATCAGTTCCCGCAATTGATCCTGCTGCGCGATGGTTTGCAATGCGAATCCTGGTCCGACGACGATGTCGATTTCGATGAAATAGGTTCTGCCGGTTTTGACCACGTGATGGACATACTTCTCGATCGCATGCTCGGCACTGAGCGTTTTCATAATGGCATCGAGGCGTCCGATCAGCGCATCGTTTACGTCCACCATCAGCAGAACCTCGCGCAGATTGCGATTGAGGATCCCCAGCGGTACGGGTAGCAGCAGCAGCGACATGGTCGCGACCAGGGCCGGGTCGGCATAGCTCGCCCAAGCGGTGCGGTAGGGTTCCGCAAGCGCGGGCAGCACCGCAAAACCGATCAAAGTCACCATGCTGAACGCAAAGTCCATGCCCCATTCCTTGGCATCGGTGGCGACGAGTTGGGAGTCGAGGCGCCGTGCCAGCAGCGACAGGTAGATCCAGAAGCCCAGACAGATCGCGGCGCTGACCACGCTGAACCAGATGACACCCGCCGCATCGACCGCGGTGCCGCCCTCGCGGATGCCATTGATGCCGTTGATGAACGAATAGATGCAGATCACCAGGACGAGGAATCCGTTGACCGACTGAACCAGCGGTTCCACATGGGAATAGCCATAGGGAAAGCGCTTGTCCGCCGGTTTGACGATCAACTTGGCGGCCAGCAGGCTCAAGCCCCCGGCGACCAGGCTGAGCACGGAGAAGATGCCGTTGAGGATGACGACTTCGGATTCCAGAAACAGACCGTAGGCGACGCTCCCGAGCCCGACCACTACCACCCCCCAGATCGAGCGCCGCAACACCCGCTGTTCGATGACGTTCGCTTGCGGTACCGACCACTGCGTGTCGCCGCTTGGCGGGGATTTCGGCTGAGACCGCGGGTGGTCGGCCCGGTCGCCCGTGGCGGCGCTCATGGTTGCCCCGCGTCGCGCTCAGGCCCCAGCCGGGTTTGCCGGGGTCGGGCCATGGACGCTGCTATTGTTTGATTCGCCGTCATGTGGAATTGCCTGTGTCGGTGGAGTCTTGAGCGGCCTTGGGTCCTGATCATCCGTCAGCCTCGCAAGGCGCAGATGTTACCGTGAAAGTCACCCGGCGACCCGGTGGGAGCGGCCTCCGGCCGCGATGGGGCCTCGCGGGATAGCGGCACGCACCGCGGCACCCCGTCGCGGCCGGAAGCCGCTCCCACGGGAGAATTTCTTTTTTGCGGTGAGGCAGCGAGCCGAGATCCGGCAGATACTGTATATTTATACAGTCTTCCGCCAGGTGCCGACAACCGTGCTCCATGCCTCGATTCCGGCCTATGCCGAACTGCTGTGCCGTTCCAACTTCACCTTTCTCCAAGGGGCCTCGCACCCGGAGGAACTGGTCCGGCGCGCCCATGACCTGGGCTATGCGGCGCTCGCCCTGACCGACCTCTGTTCGCTGGCCGGAGTGGTGCGGGCGCACGGGGAGGCGCGTACCCTGGGGCTGCACCTGATCATCGGCGCGGAATTGACGGTGGAGGCCGGTCCGCGCCTGGCGGCCCTGGCGATGGATCGGGCGGGTTACGGCAATCTCGCGCAACTGATCACGCGGGCGCGGCGGCGCACGCCCAAGGGGGAGGCGCGCGTGACGGCGGAGGACGTGGCCGACGGGCTGCCGGGCTGTCTGCTGATCTGGCTGCCGGGCGCGCAGGACAGCGCGGCGGAGCTGCGGGAGCAGGGCGACTGGCTGCGGCGGTTGGGTGCCGGACGGCTGTGGATCGGTGTGGTGGCGCACCGGCGCGGCGGCGATCTGGCCTGGCTGGCCCGGCTGTGCGGGCTGGGTGCGGATTTGGGGCTGCCGCTCACCGCCTGCGGGGCGGCGGCCATGCATGTCGGGAGTCGGCGTCCGCTGCTGGATACACTCACCGCGATCCGGCTCGGGGTGCGGGTCGATCAACTGGGTGCCGCGCTGGCGCAGAATCGGGAGCACCATCTGCGCGATCGGGCCGAATTGGCGCGCTTTTATCCGCCCGATCTGTTGGCGCAGACGCTGGTGCTGGCCGCGGCCTGCCGCTTTTCGTTGGATGAACTGCGCTACGAATACCCGGATGAACTGGTGCCGGCCGGTACCACGGCGGCGGCTCATTTGCGCCGGCTGACGGAGGCGGGCGCTGTGGTGCGCTGGCCGGACGGGATGCCGCCGCGGGTGCGCGGCCAGATCGAGCACGAACTGGCCCTGATCGCTGAACTGAAGTACGAACCCTATTTCCTCACGGTTCACGATATCGTGCGTTTCGCCCGCTCCCGCGGCATTCTGTGTCAGGGCCGCGGTTCAGCCGCCAACTCGGCAGTCTGTTTTTGTCTGGGGATCACGGAAGTGGACCCGGCGCGCATGGAGATGTTGTTCGAGCGCTTCATCTCGCGGGAGCGCGGCGAACCGCCGGACATCGACGTGGACTTCGAGCACCAGCGCCGCGAAGAGGTGATCCAGTACATTTATGCCAAGTACGGCCGGGAGCGCGCCGCCCTGGCCGCGACGGTGATCAGCTACCGGCCCAAGAGCGCGGTGCGCGATGTCGGCAAGGCGCTGGGGATGGACCCGGATCAGGTGGACCGCCTGGCCCGCAACCTCAACTGGTGGGACGGGCAGGCGGTGCTTCCGGAGCGCCTGCAGGAGGTCGGGCTCGATCCCTACAACCCACTGGTATTGAAGGTCATGCGCCTGGTGCATGAGATCCTGGGCTGTCCGCGCCATCTGTCTCAGCATGTCGGCGGTTTCGTCATCTCCCGCGGTGAACTGTCCCGGCTGGTGCCGGTGGAGAATGCGGCCATGGACGGGCGCACCGTGATTCAGTGGGACAAGGATGACCTCGATACACTGGGGCTGCTCAAAGTGGACTGCCTGGCGCTGGGGATGCTCTCCGCCATCCGCCGCGCCCTGGAGCTGATCAATGGCTGTCGCGGCAGCCGGCTGACGCTGGCCGACATCCCGCCGGAAGACCCGGCGGTTTACCAAATGATCCAGCGCGGCGAGACCACCGGGGTCTTCCAGATCGAGTCACGGGCGCAGATGGCCATGCTGCCGCGGCTCAAGCCCGCCTGTTTTTATGATCTGGTGATCGAGGTCGCCATCGTCCGGCCGGGTCCCATCCAGGGTGACATGGTGCATCCCTATCTGCGCCGTCGGCAGGGGCTGGAGCCGGTGAGCTATCCGTCGGCGGCGGTCAAGGAGGTGCTGGGACGCACCCTGGGGGTGCCGATCTTTCAGGAGCAGGTGATCAAGGTCGCGACGGTGGCGGCGGGCTTCTCGCCCGGCGAGGCCGATCAGGTGCGCCGTTCCATGGCCGCCTGGCGCCGCCGCGGCGGGCTGGAGTCGCTCAAGGGGCGGCTGATCGGCGGCATGGTGGAGCGCGGCTATGAGCGCGCCTTCGCCGAGCAGATCTATCATCAAATCCTGGGTTTTGGCGAATACGGCTTCCCCGAGTCGCACGCCGCCAGTTTCGCGCTGTTGGTCTATGTCTCCGCCTGGCTCAAGCACCATGCGCCGGCCGCCTTCTTTGCCGCCCTGATCAACAGTCAGCCGATGGGCTTTTATGCGCCGGCCCAGTTGATTCGGGAGGCGCGTCGGCAGGGGGTGGAGGTGCGGCCGGTCGCGGTCACCGCGAGTGCCTGGGACTGTACGCTGGAGCCTGCCGATGGCGGACCAGCGGGCCAAGGCGCCGTGTCCGCCAATGGCGGGCGGGGCGGGGTCGGACCTGAACAGCCGGCTCTGCGCTTGGGTTTGCGGTTGGTCAAGGGGCTGTCGCGGACGGGCGCCGGGCGGCTGGTCCAGGCGCGGGATGCCGCGCCCTGGTTGGATCTCACCGACCTGATCGCGCGCGCCGCGCTCGATCGGGGGGATCTGAAGGCGCTGGCCCAGGCGGATGCACTGCAGCCGCTGGCGGGGCATCGCCACCGGGCGGCCTGGTCGGTTTCCGGTCTGAGTGCCGCGCCGCGTAGTGATCCGCGTGCCGGTCAGGCGGCCTTGGCCCTCCCGCCGCCGCCCGCGGATCCCGTCGATCCGGCCTTGCTCGCCCCGCCCACCGAGGGCGCGGAGATCGTCGCCGATTACGGGAGCCTGGGGCTGAGTCTGCGCCGTCATCCCCTGGCCTTGCTGCGTCCGCAGCTGGCCGAGCGGCACCTGCTGACCGCCGACGCGGTGGCGGTGGTGCCGCCGGGCGCGCGGGTCGCGACCGCCGGTCTGGTGATCAACCGCCAGCGTCCGGGGTCGGCCCATGACGTGACCTTCGTGACCCTGGAAGACGAGACCGGTCAGGTCAATCTGGTGGTCTGGAAGCGGATCGCCGAGCGTCAGCGCGCGGTGCTTCTGGGTGCACGGCTGCTGGGGGTCTATGGCGAGATTCAGCGCGAGGCCGGGGTCACGCACCTGATCGCCCGGCGGCTGGTGGATCATTCAGCCCTGCTCGGCGGGCTGGTGATCCGGTCGAGGGATTACTTTTGACGGTATTCAGGCCGATCCTTGTCTCTACCAATCGATGAGGAATTAGGCGATTTCCGGAACACGGGATACCACCCACCATCGGACCGGATGTAGGTGCGACTTCAGTCGCACCGACTCGGACGCGGGTGCGACTGAAGTCGCACCTACATTGACCGGTATCCAAATTGTCGGAAATCACCTTAACCGTTATCTTGGCGACCGCGCCAATAAGCGGGCTTCCGGCGGAAATGAGCGACAGCGGGCCGATCTCACTCACAAAGACGTCCGGCTTCGGCAAATACGTCCTCCGCGGCAATGGTCCGCGCCTCAGCGCCCCACCCAGGCCGCCAGCCGTCCCGCCAACGCACTGTGCAGACTCGCCAGCAGCCGTTCGATCGGCTTCTTGTGCGCGCTGTATTTGAGTTGCAGCAGGTCGGTGGTCTCGCTCGCGGTGAGCAGCAGGTCGTCACTGGTCTGGATGGCGTCGATCAGACCCAAGGCGACCGCCTGGCTGCCGTGCCAATACTCGCCGGTGGCGACTTGCTCCAGGTCCAGGGCCGGGCGGTATTCGCGGATGAAATCCTTGAACAGGCCGTGGGTGTCTTCCAACTGCCCTTTGAGCTTCTCCCGCGCCGCGTCGGTGTTCTCACCGAACAGGGTCAGGGTGCGTTTGTACTCACCGGCGGTATGCAACTCGAAGTCCACCCCGTGGCGCTCCAATAGGCGGTGGAAGTTGGGCAGTTCCGCCAGGACACCGATGGAGCCGATGACCGCGAAGGGGGCGGCGACGATGCGGTCCGCCACGCAGGCCATGAGATAGCCCCCGCTGGCCGCGACCTTGTCGACCGCGACCGTCAGGTGGATGCCTTTGGCACGCAGTCGGGCAAGCTGCGAGGCCGCCAGTCCGTGCTCGTGGACGGTTCCGCCGGCGTTCTCGATCCGCACCAGCACCTGATCGCCATCGCGCCGATCGAGCAGGATGGTGGTGACCAGCACCCGCAGTGCGGCGACTTCGGTGGCCCGCAGGTCGCCGTTGAAGTCGATCACGAACAGCCGTTGGCGTTCCTCGGTTTGAGCCTTGTCGCGGGCCTTGCGCCGTTTGCGCTCGGCCTTGAGATAGGCGCGGTACGCCTTCTTGGACAGGCAGGATTCCTTGAGCGCCTGCTCCAGGCTCTTATAGCGCTCGTTCAGGTCCAGAATCTCCAGACGATCACCGTCGTCGCTGCCGCCCATCCCCCGGCGGGCACGCACGGCGACCATCATCAACAGCGCAATGGCCACCACGACCGTCAGCGTCTTGGCCAGGAACAGGCCGTACTGGAGCAGCACGTCGGTCATCGCGCGCCTCCCGCGGCGGCGGCGCGTTCAGACCGCGATGGGTGCGCGGATGGCCGGATGGGGGTCATAGTCCAGGATCCGGATGTCCTCGAACTGGTAGTCGAACAGACTGGGCGGGCGCCGCGCGAGCTGCAGCCGCGGCAGCGCGCGGGGTGCGCGGGCGAGTTGGGCGAACACGATGTCATCGGTCAGGTGGTTCCGGTAGAGGTGAAGATCACCGAAGCTGTGCACGAAGTCGCCGACTTCCAGGTCGCACTGCTGTGCCACCAGGTGAGTCAGCAGCGCATAAGCCGCGATATTGAAGGGAACGCCGAGAAAGAGATCGGCACTGCGCTGATAGAGTTGGCAGGATAACCGTCCATCCGCGACATAGAACTGAAACAGACAATGACAAGGGGCGAGCGCCATGCGCCCGGCCGCCGCATTGGCCTGAGGGGGCTGCGTCTCGTCCGGCAGGTCGGCGGGGTTCCAGGCCGAGACCACCAGGCGGCGCGAGTCCGGGCGGGTGCGGATGGTCGCGATGAGTTCGCCGAGTTGATCGATGGTGCGCCCGTCCGGGCAGGCCCAACTGCGCCACTGGGCGCCGTAGATCGGCCCCAGGTCACCGGAGGGCGCCGCCCACTCGTCCCAGATACTGACCCCGCGGGCCTGGAGGTCACGGTTGTCGGTGGAGCCGGACAGGAACCACAAGAGTTCGTGAATGACGCTCTTGAGATGGATGCGCTTGGTCGTGACCAGTGGGAAGCCCTGGCTGAGATCGAACCGCACCTGGCGTCCGAACACCGAGCGCGTGCCGACCCCGGTCCGGTCAGGCTTGTCGCTGCCGTGGTCGATCACGTCTTGCAGCAGGTCCAGGTAGTGGCGCATCGGTTGGCTCAACGAGTCTCTTTCGGCGGAATAGGTCAGGGGGCAAGTGGCGCCCCTGGTTCTCGGTGCCGATGACACGGACGCACCGCAGGCCCGCCATGCTATTCTAGGCGCCGAAACAAAAAATAGCGATGGCTACAATCGGCGACTGGTACTGTCGGTCGCTCATCCGTTATGCAATCCGGACGCCCACGCAGTGTCCGTAGAACAGGTACCCACGCATGAAGATCTGCATTCATTGCTTTGGCCCTATCTACCATTACGAGTTCGATCTGGATAAGGATTTTCACCTGATCGTCGGTGAAAACAGCGTGGGTAAGTCTTATGCCATCACACTGGTTTATCTTATTGTTAAAGGGTTTTTGTCCGTTGAATCGCACAATGTCACCTCCGTTTTTTTTGACGGGGCAGTCAAAGCCGGTTCCTTATCAGAAGGAACAAACCGGTCTCCAACGACGACGAGGGCCGGCCGAACCATCTACCACAATCTTGATTCTCCGGACTTTATCAGATTTAACTTTGCCGACGAAATCATCAGGCTGCTGAGCGAGGTGGCCGATGAGGTATTCGAGCGATGTGCAACGATTCACTATTTGCCCGCGTCTCGTTCCGGGTTATACCAGGCACTGAGCGCGTTCGGTCAAATTGTCGCTGAACTTTCCAAGAGTCGCGCATTCATCACCCGGCGCATCGATCTGCCGAACATCTCGGAGCCGCTGAGTGATTATTTCCTGAAACTCTCCAATATCATGGTTCAAACACGACGATTCGCTGATTCAAAACTGGATGATATCGCCAGCGGAATCGAGGACGATATCCTCGAGGGTAAAGTCGAATTCGATTCCAAGACCAAGCGGATTATGTTCCGACCGGGAAAGACCACCTTGCGGCTGGACTTATCGGTTACTTCCTCAATGGTATCCGAGCTTTCCCCGATCGTTACGTATTTGCGCTACATTCTTACCGAGCCGACCAGGCGATCGGTGGCGTCACGCAAGCGAGAAACGATCCTCCAATCGCTCATCATTATCGAAGAGCCCGAAGCGCATCTTCACCCGAAAGTGCAAGTCAAGCTCGTTGAGCAATTTGCGGCGCTGACGAAGTTAGGCGTAAAAGTGGTTATTACGTCGCACAGTAACTTTGTTTTCAACAAGGCGAGTAATTTGGTTATCGCAGGGAAGCTCTCCCCGGCTAAAGTCGCTGCAACGCTGTTCCGCATGGAAACTCACGGCAGCGTCGGTAAGCGGCTCGCGATCGACGCTTATCGCTTATGGTATCGACGACGAGAATTTCGTCGATACATCAGAATCGCTTTTTATAGAAAAATCCGACTTGGTTACCAGCCATGCTTGATGCTATCGCGCAACATCCCGAGCTGTCAGGTATCTGTGGTTGCGCATGTCAGGAAAACAATGCTGTCTCATCGGTTCAAGCGTGGCTGGTTGCGGATCCATTTAACGCATCTCAACTTTCGGATGCCGAATACAAGAAGAAAATGAGAGGCACCGTACTCGATGTTATCCAGTCACAAAAGCCCTTCCGTGTTGGAAATCACGCCGTCTTGATCCAACCCATGCGCCCCAATCCGGTGCTTTGCACCTGCTGAAACTCGTGCTGCCCTCGCTCGCTCCCACGCTTCAGCGTGGGAGTGTCGTGCGGGCGCTCCGCGTCCGGTCTGCGCACTGGACGCAGAGCGCCCGCACCTGCTCCCACGCTGGAGCGCTGGAGCGTGGGAGCCAGAGTAGGTGTTGCATCTCAAATGATGCGGTTCGTGCCTCACCGCATCCTACACCGTCGCCGGCCCCAGCAGCAGCGAGCGGCCCTGCATCTGCTTGGGTTTCGGCAGCCCCATGAGCTGCAGGACGGTCGGCGCAATGTCAGCGAGGCCGCCGCCGGTGGACAGCCGCCACTGGATTTCGTCGGCGACCAGACAGGGCACCGGGTAGACGGTGTGCTGGGTGTGCGGCTCGCCGCTGGCCGGGTCGATCATCTCATCGCAATTGCCGTGGTCGGCGGTGAGGATGATCGAGTAACCCTGGGCCTTGGCGGCGTCCATGACGCGACCGGCCTCGCGGTCCAGCGTGCGGACCGCCTCGATGACCGACTCGCGTACGGCGGTGTGGCCGACCATGTCGCCGTTGGCGAAGTTGACCACGATGAAGGGGAAGGCGCGGCTGTCGAGTGCGGTGATGACGGCGTCGGCTACCGCGCTTGCGCTCATCTCGGGCTGCAGGTCATAGGTGGCGACCTTGGGCGAGGGGATCAGCACCCGCTCCTCGCCGGGGAAGGGGTCGCCGCGTCCGCCGTTGAAGAAGAAGGTGACGTGGGCGAATTTCTCGGTCTCGGCACAGTGGAACTGCGCGATTCCGGCGTCACTCAGGATTTGGCCCAGCGTGACGTGCGGGATGTCGTGGTCGAAGGCGAAGGGCAGGCCGTAGGTGTCGTCGTATTCCATGATGCAGGTAACCTGCACGCCGGTGACGCCGTGGCGATGGAAGGGCTTGAAGTCCGGCTGGAAGAAAGCCTCGACCATCTGCCGCGGGCGGTCCTTGCGGAAGTTGAAATGGATGACATGATCGCCGTCCTTGATCAATTCGGCGCCGGCGATGATGGTGGGGCGGATGAACTCGTCATCCTCGCCCGCGGCATAGGCCAGGTCGATGCCCGCGGTGGCGGTGGCGGCATGCCGACCCTCGCCGTCGACCAGGCCGCGCCAGGCGATCTCGGTGCGCTCCCAGCGCTGGTCCCGATCCATGGCGTAATAGCGCCCGATGACGGTGGCGATCTGCCCGCCGGCCGCCGCCAGGGCCTCTTCCACCGGCGGGAGGAAGGCTTTGGCCGAGCGCGGCGGGGTGTCGCGCCCGTCGGTGAACACATGGACCATGGGCCGTGCGCCTTCGCGCCGACACAGCTCGATGAGGGCGACGAGCTGGGTCACATGGCTGTGCACCCCACCGTCAGAGACCAGACCCATCAGGTGCACCGGCCGGCCCTGGGCCGCGGCGGCGCGCGCGGCAGCGGTCAGCACCGGGTTCTCGTAGAAACTGCCGTCGGCGATGGCGGCGTCGATCAGCACCAGGTCCTGTTTGACCACACAGCCGGAGCCCAGGGACATGTGCCCCACCTCCGAGTTGCCCATCTGCCCGTCCGGCAGACCGACCGCCAGCCCCGATGCCTGCAGGGCACAGTGGGGATAGTGGGCGAAATAATCGTCGAACTTCGGTGTATCGGCGATGGCGATGGCGTTGTTGGCCTTGCTCGGATTGAGTCCGAAGCCGTCCAGGATGATCAGGATCACCGGTCGGCGCGGGACCATTGTCGTCTGGTCACTCATGGTCTTGCTCGATGTGTTTGGTGGGTGGATCGGTCGACGGGTGGCGCGGCCGGTCCGGGCGGGTCCGGCACAAAGGTTAGTAGTTTAGTGGGTCGGAGCGCCGGGGTGGTGGAAAGTTTTCCCTGAACATTTCCGCCGTACGGTGGTTGACGGGTGATCAATGGGGCTATTCTCGCGACGATCGGGGCGTTACAGTGCAATTTTGAAAACTGTGACGCGCATCACAGTTGTCTCGGGAAACCTTCTGAGTCGGCAGCCATCGGCGACATCCGTAGGGGCGCCTGTCAGGGCGACTGTAGGGGCGACTGTAGGGGCGACTTCAGTCGCCCCTTCAAATCTTCGTCTCTTTAAGCGCGCAATTGCCTGATTGAGCTTCGTCCCTCTCACCCAAGGAGCCTCTGTATGTTCAGCATCCCCCCACGACTGCGCCTGTTCCCCGCCCTGCTGGCGCTCGGCAGCGGCCTGCCGGCTGCCGCCGCACCGGACCCCATCGTGCCCACCAGCGGGGCGGGCGTCACCGCTCTGGCGGTGCCGCTGATCCAACCAGCCGCACCGCCGGCCAGTGCGGCGACCACCCCAGCCGCTCCGGCTCAGGCGCGGATTCAGGCCGACTACGGCAAGCTGCCCTATACGTTTGAGGCCAACGGCGGCCAGGCCGATGCCGCGGTGAAGTTCCTCGCCCGCGGTCCCGGCTACAGCCTGTTCCTGACGCCCGGCGAGGCGGTGCTCGCGCTGAACACCCGCCAACCGAATAAGGCGGCGCGGCCCCGGCCCGGTGCCCGGCCGGAGCCGGTGCCCGCGCCGACGTCGGCCGCCGCGTCCGAACCGACCGCCGCGGCGACTCCCCCGGCGGCGCTGCGTCTGAGCCTGGTCGGCGCCAATCCCGAGCCGGTCATGCGCGGCGAAGCCGCTCTGCCGGGCAAGGTCAACTACCTGCGCGGCAAGGACCCCGCGGCCTGGCGCACCGGGTTGTCCACCTATGCCAAGGTCCGCTATGAAGGTGTCTATCCCGGTGTCGATCTGGTCTATTACGGCACCCAGGGGCAACTGGAATATGACCTGGTGCTGGCCCCGGGGGCGGACCCCACGGTCATCCGGCTGGCCTTTGCGGGGGCGGATCGGATGCGGCTTGATGACACCGGTAATCTGGTGCTGACACTGGGCGAGCAGCAGGTCATCCAGCACAGCCCGCGGGTCTATCAGGAGCGCAACGGCGAGCGCACGCCGGTTCCGACCCGCTATGTGCTGGCGGACAACCGGCAGGTGAGTCTGGCCATTGGCGACTATGACGCCCGGCGGACGCTGGTGATCGATCCGGTGTTGGTGTATTCCACTTACCTCGGCGGCAGCAGCGCCGAAGTCGGCGGCGCCATCGCCGCAGACAGCGCCGGGAATGCCTACCTGACGGGATCGACCTACTCCATCGATTTCCCGACACGCGATGCCCTGCAGTCTGACATCGGCGGATCCTACGATGTTTTTGTCGCCAAGCTCAGCGCAGATGGCGGCACGCTGGTCTACGCAACCTACATCGGCGGCAGTAGCGACGATTATGGAACTGGCATCGCCGTCGACGCGGCCGGATATGCCTATGTGACGGGGTCCACCGAGTCCACCGACTTTCCTATCCTCAACGCGCTACAGCCCGACTTCCGGGGGGGGCGATACGATGCGTTTGTCGCTCGCCTCGCCGCCGACGGCTCCGCGCTGCTTTACTCGACCTACCTCGGCGGTAGCGACGACGAGGAAGGCATCGGCATCGCCGCCGACGCGGCCGGGCAGGCGTACGCGACGGGATATACCGAGTCCACGGACTTCCCGACCTGCCAAGCGCTGCAGCCCGACTCCGGCGGGGACCGCGATGCCTTCGTCGCCAAGTTCACAGCCGATGGCAGCGCGTTAACATACTCGACCTTACTCGGCGGCCGAAGGGGAGAGTTAGGCTTCGGCATCGCCGTCGACGCGGCCGGTCAGGCGTCCGTGACCGGAAACACTCGGTCCAACAATTTTCCAACCCGACACGCCCTGCAGCCAGATTACGGCGGCGGATACTCCGATGCGTTTGTCGCCAAGCTCGCCGCCGACGGTGCTGCGCTGATCTACGCCACCTACCTCGGCGGGGTCTCGGCCGATGTCGGTCGTGGCATCGCCATCGACGCGGCCGGGGATGCCTATCTCACGGGAGTGACGGCTTCCGTCGACTTCCCGACCCGTCACGCGCTACAGCTCGGCTACGGCGGAGTGTCCGATGCCTTCGTGGCCCACATTGCCGCAGATGGCAGCGCGCTGCTCTACTCGACCTACCTCGGCGGCAGCTCGTCCGAGATAGGCTACGGCATCGATGTCGATGGGGCTGGGCAGGCCTCCGTGACGGGATCGACTTCGTCCGACGACTTCCCGACCTGCAATGCCCTGCAGCTCGACCACAGCGGACCCAGCGGGGCCAACGAGGATGCCTTTGTCGCGAAACTCGCCGCCGATGGTTCCGCGCTGCTTTACTCGACCTACCTCGGCGGTATTGACTACGAGATAGGCTCCGGAATCGCCGTCGACGCGGCCGGGCAGGTCTATGTAACGGGATCGACAGGGTCCACCGACTTCCCGACCGTCAACGCCCTGCAGCCTGATTTCGGCGGTGAAGGCTCCGATGCCTTTGTCGCAAAAATCGCGGACCTGCCGACCGCACCCGCGGCAGCCTTGCCCTGGCTCGCCGCCCTCGGCGACCTGACGGGCGACGGTTCCCAACACCTCGCGGTCCTATTCGCCGATACCGCGGCGGGAACGGTAACCGCCCAGATCAAGCAGGCCGTCACTGGGACCCTAATCCAGACCTTCGTCTTTGATCAGGGGTATGCGCCCCTGGACCTCGCCGTGGTCTCCGACCAGAACGGCAACGGCGCCCCAGAATTGGCCCTGCTGGGCCGCCATGCCGCGAACGGCAGCGTCCAGGTCGACGTGCGCGACACCCGCACCGGCGAGCGCTTGACCGCGGTCGCCTTCAACCCCGCCTTCGCGCCCCAGCGGCTGGCGGTGCTGCCCGATCGCAACGGCAACGGCGCGGCGGAACTGGCGGTGCTCGGCATCAACGCCAGTAACGGCGCGATCGCTGCCGCGATCAAGGATGCCGCTACCGGCGCCGGGCTGGGGCAGGTGTTTTTCGCCACGACCTTCCAACCCGTGGATTTCGCCGCGGTGGCCGACGCCAACGGCAACGGGTCCGCGGAACTCGCCGTGCTCGGGGTCAATGCCGCCGGTCAACCGCGGGTCGAACTGCGTGACAGCAGCAGCGCCGCCTTGGTCAAGGTCCTGTGGTCGCCGAACTGGACGACCCCGCTGAACCTGGCCGAGGTGCCGGACGCCAACGGCAACGCCACCCCGGAGGTCGCGGTGCTGGGGCAGAGTCGCGGGGGAGTGGTTCTGGTCAAGACGGCGGACGCGGGCACGGCGGTTCAACTCGGGTTCGTCTACTACAACCGGAACTTCACGCCGCACCAGGTGGCCGCGCTGCCTGACCGCAACGCCAATGGGGTGGCCGAACTGGCGGTGCTGTGCCGCGACGCCGCTGGTCAGCTCAAGACCGAACTGCGTGATGCCGTGACCGGTGCGCTGGTGCGTAACCTCTGGTTTGATCAGCTCGCCCCGCTGGACCTGGCGGTGCTGCCTGATCTGAACGGCAACGGCAGTCCGGAAGTGGCCGTGCTCGGTCTGCCGGCGGCGGGTGGGGTCCAGATCCTGATCAAGGACAGCACGACCCAGGAGGAGGTCAGTCGGCTGGACTTCTAGCCAGCGGTCGCGCCGGCTTCCAGCCGGCGCGAATCCGTTTGATATCCACCACCAGGTTGACGAGCGACCAACAGGGGTTTGCCGGGCGTTGACCGGGATCGTATCATCTGCTTTCACAAAGTGTGAAGCTGATCAAACTTTTGCACGCATCAGTAAAGTCATGCCGTTTGTTCACCCAAGGAGCTTGGTCATGTTTGAGATCCTGCCACGCCTGCGTTTGTTACCCGCCGTGCTGGCGCTGGGCAGCGGCCTGCTGGCCGCCGCCGCACCCGACCCTATCCCGCCCACCGGCGGGGCGGGCGTCACCGCGCTCGCGGTGGCGCTGATCCAACCAGCCGCACCGCCGGCCAGCGCGATGGCCGCCCCAGCCGCCCAGGCTAAGTCGCCGATTCAAAAAGACTACGGCAAGCTGCCCTACACCTTCGAGGCCAACGGCGGCCAGGCCGATGCCGCGGTCAAGTTCCTTGCCCGCGGCCCCGGCTACACCCTGTTCCTGACCCCCGGTGAGGCGGTGCTGGCGCTGCAGTCCGGTCCCGCGCCGGCCGCTGCCGCGCGGCGCCCGCGCGATCCGGCTGCCGCGCCGACGGCGGGCGATGCGGCTGCGGGTGCGGTCGCCGCGGGCGGCCCGGCCGCGGCCGGGACCGCCGCCGTGGATGCGCGATCGAGCGATCCGACTCCGGCCGCAACCGCCGCCGGCGAGCCGCCGGCCGACGCCGCGCTGGCGACGCCCCCGGCGGTGCTGCGTCTGAGTCTGGTCGGGGCCAATCCCGACCCGCTCATCCAGGGCGAGGAGACCCTGTCGGGCACGGTCAACTATCTGCTCGGCGACGATCCGGCGGCTTGGCGCACCGGAGTGGCGACCTACGCCAAGGTGCGCTATCACGGCGTCTACCCCGGCATCGACCTGGTCTACTACGGCCGCGGCGGGCAGCTTGAGTACGACCTGGTGCTGCGCCCGGAGGCGGACCCCGGGGTGATCCGGCTCGCTTTCGAGGGCGCGGATCACATGACCCTGGACGACTCCGGCGATCTGGTGCTGAGCCTCGGCGCGCAGCAGGTGATCCAACACCGCCCGGTGGTCTATCAGGAGACCGACGGCACGCGCACGCCGATTGCGACCCGTTATGTGCTGGCGGACAACCGGCAGGTGACGCTGGCGCTTGAGGACTACGACCGGACCCGTCCGCTGGTGATCGATCCGGTGTTGGAGTATTCGACCTATCTGGGGGGCAGCGGCTACAACGACTCCAACGACGCCGACCCCGGCTACGGCATCGCCGTCGACGCGGCCGGGCAGGCGTATGTGACGGGGCTGACCAATTCCCGCAACTTCCCGACCCGCCACGGGCTGCAGCCCGACATCTCTGGTTCGGACTACGGCATTGATGTCTTCGTCGCCAAGCTCGCCGCCGACGGCCGCACGCTGGTGTACGCGACCTACCTCGGCGGCACCGGCTGGGACTCCGGCTTCGGCATCGCCGTCGACGCGACCGGGCAGGCGTATGTGACGGGACGGACCAATTCCCGCAATTTCCCGACCCGCCACGCCCTACAGCCCCACTTCGGCGGAGGAGAAAACGACGCCTTCGTCGCCAAGCTCGCCGCCAATGGCAGCACCTTGGTGTACTCGACCTACCTCGGCGGTACCGGCGGGGAATCCAGCCACTTCTTCAGCTCCGGCATTGCCGTCGACGCGACCGGGCAGGCCTACGTGACGGGAGTGACCCAGTCCACCGACTTCCCGACCCACCAAGCGCTGCAGCCCGACTTCGGCGGAGGATACGAAGACGCCTTTGTCGCCAAGCTCGCCGCCGACGGCAGCACGCTCGTCTACGCGACCTACCTCGGCGGCAGGGACTCCGATAGCGGCGCAGGCATGGCTGTCGACGCGACCGGGCAAGCGTACGTGACGGGATCCACGAACTCCAGGGACTTCCCGACCAGCAACGCCCTGCAGCCCGACTTCGGCAGCTTCGGCAGAAGGCATGACGATGCCTTCATCGCCAAGCTCAGCGCCGACGGCAGCACGCTGGTCTATTCGACCTACCTCGGCGGCAGCCGCCGGGACGCCGGTTCCGGTATCGCCGTCGACGCGACCGAGCAGGCGTACGTGACGGGAACCACGTCCTCCAACGACTTCCCGACCCGTCTGGCGCTGCAGCCGAAGCACCGCGGGTACAGCGATGCCTTCGTCGCCAAGCTCGCCGCCGACGGCTCGGCGCTGGTCTATTCGACCTACCTTGGCGGCGGCGGCGGGGACGGCGGCTCCGGTATCGCCGTCGACGCGGGCGGGCAGGCGTACGTGACGGGAACCACGTACTCCAACGACTTCCCGACCCACCAGGCGTTGCAGCTCGACGGCGTACTTTACGAGGGCGATGCCTTCGTCACCAAGCTCAGCGCCGACGGCAGCACGCTGGTCTACTCGACCACCCTCGGCGGCACCCCGACCGAAGACTGCGGCGCCGAGGACGTAGGCCACGGCATCGCCGTCGACGCGGCCGGGCAGGCGTACGTGACGGGATACACGAATTGCAGCGATTTCCCGACCCGCCACGCGCTGCAGCCCGACTCCGGGGGGGGCTGGGATGCCTTCATCGCCAAAATCATTGATGTACGGATGCGACCGGTGGCCTTGGCGGCACTCGCCGTCGGCGACGGGGCGGACACCGCGCGCCTGGCGGTCCTGACCGAGGACGGGGCGGGGGCACCGACCGCCCGCATCCTGGACGGCACCGGGACAGTGCTGCGCAGCCTCGCCTTCGCTCCCGCCTACGAGTCGATCGCGCTGGCCGCGCTGCCGGATCTCAACGGCAACGGGGCCGCGGAGTTGGCGTTGCTGAGTCGCACGCGCCGCGCCGACGCCGTTCAGCTCGAGATCCTCGACGGTCTGGATGGGGCGCGGCTGCGGGCACTCGCGCTCGATGCCGCCGACACCCCGGAGCGGCTCGCGGTGCTGGCCGATCCGACGGGCACCGAGGTGGTGCTGGCGGTACTGAGCACGCGCGAGAACGCCGAACGCTCCGGCCTGGAGGCGGTCACGGCGGCGCTGTACGACGCGCGCAGCGGTGCGGCGCTCGGCACGGTCGCCTTCGACCCCGCCAACCGGCCGCTCGACTTCGCCGCGTTGGCGGACGCCGACGGCAACGGCGCCGCCGAGCTGGCGGTGCTCGGCAGCGGCGATCCCGCGACACGGCCCCCGCGCACCCGGTTCGAGCGGCGCGACAGCCGCGGCGGCGCCGTGATCGCGGATGTCCGGCTGGCGGCGGGTGCGAGCCCGCTCGGTCTGGTCGAGGTGAGCGTCTCCGGCGCCCCGGTACCGGCGGTGCTGGAGCAGCGCAACCTGCGCGGGGGGGTGACCACGCTCGCGGCGGTCGGCGGCGCGCCGCTCGGGCAGGTCTGGTACCACCCGGACTTCCAGCCGCGGCGCGTGGCGGCACTGCCCGACCTCGACGGCAACGGCGTCGACGAGGTCGGGGTGCTGAGCCGCGACGCCGCCGGGGCGACCAAGCTCGAGCTGCGCGACCCGCTGAGCGGTGCGCTGGTCGACAATCTCGGGCTGGAGCGCTTGACGCCGTACGACCTGGCGGTGCTGCCTGACCTCAACGGCAGCCCCGCGGTCGCCGTGCTCGGCATCACCCCCACGAATCGCGTGCGGGTGCTGGTCGTGGATGCCGCGACCAAGGCGGTGCTGGGGCGCTGGGACCTGTAAACCCTGGGGCCTTGGTCATCAACCCGGCTATCGCGCGATCTGCACGGTGGTCGGTCCGCACGCACGAGGTCATTCCGTCCGGCCGATGTGTCCTTGGCTCGTCAGCGGCCAGGACCCGCCTCGCCGGCCAGACGCAAGACCTCGGTGACCAGCCCGTCCGCTAACCGATAGCCTTGCCGCGATAGCTCCGTCAAGACCGGCGCGACGCGGTCAAGCAGAGCAGACCGTTTGGCGGCCAACAGCACCCCGGCCAGGCCCACCACCGGGAGCCTGCGGCGCCTGGCGATCTCCCGGCCGCGGTGCTCATCGATCAGTAGGAAGCGACAGCGGGTTTGCTCGGCCAGCAGAATCGCCGATGCCTCCCCGCGGTCCAGCGACAGACACAGACGGCCATGCTCCGGGTCGTCGCTTTGGGCAAGCGGTCGCGGTTGTATTGCGCCCGCGGCATGGGCCGACGACAACACCCGTGTTCCCGGTCGGTCCGAATCCAGGCACAGCTCGGCCAGAACGATTTCGGGAACCAGCACGGACCCGCAAAGGGAGGTCAGCAGTGACAGACGGTCGATGCGGCCCAGGCCGATCAATGGTCCCGCGTCCGCGACGACGACCTTGTTCGCAAGGATACGGTCAGAGTGCGGCATCCAATTCGCCCGCTAATTCCTCCACCGGATAATCCACCGCAGCCAGGCCGAGCGACCCGAGCAGGTCGATAAATTCGCCCAAGGACAGCCCGGCAACCTTGGCCGCTTGCGCCAGGGTCAGTTGCCGGCGCTCGAACAGACTCAGTGCCAAGGCGCGGTGGACGCCTTGGTCCAGCAGTCGTCGGTCGAACGGCACGGCGAGGATGGCGGGACGGCCGTGTTTCGTGATGAGTGATATCTGGCCGAGCTCGGCGTCCTTCAGCAGGTCGCCGGAGCGGGTGCGGAGATCCCGGACGGAGAAGACATCAAGTGTTTCCATGGAATGGCTCGCATATGTGTGCCTACAAAGCGTAGCATAAGTCGACGCGCCAGAATCAGTCTACCTAGCCCGCCGATCTCATCAGCCATCCGACCTAGACTCAGGCGATTGGCAGCGGACCTATGGATCGCGGACCGCCCGGCGGGTCCGCGGCGCGAACCGAGCACGGTCGGTCGGCCGGAGCGATCAGCAAGGCCGCGCGCCCTACCGCTCAACGAAAAAGGTCGGGGCCCTTGGTCGGTAGAGCAAGAAACTTGGGCATTTCTGCCGTACCATGCCTACTCTTAAGGTCGGGCAAGGACGCGGGCGAAGGAGCCGGGTGGACGCGGCGGCGCAGCAGCCGTTGGCGGGCATCGGGCGGCCCAGGGCAGGACGAGGGTTGATCAGGCGCCCGCGCCGCCGTGAGGCGGGCGAAGCGGGTACACCATGGTCGCCGCCCGGGATGACGCGCATCTCGGGGAGCGCCACCGCCCTCGTTGCGGGCGGCAACATCACTGATGGCCCAGACCACGGGCACGTGGAGGAATCATGAATAACGATCGAATCATTGCCTTCGTCATGGCCGGCGGCCAAGGCGCCCGGCTCCAACCGCTGACCTCAGCCCGCTCCAAGCCTTCGGTGCCCTTCGGTTCCCGCTACCGTATCGTCGATTTCGTGCTCAGCAATCTGGTCAATTCCCAGATCCAGACCATCTATCTGCTGGTGCAATACAAGTCACAGTCATTGATCGAGCATGTCCGCAAAGCCTGGACCATCTCGCCCTTGCTGCAGAGTCAGTTCGTCACCGTGGTGCCGCCGCAGATGCGCGCCGGCGATCATTGGTTCCAGGGGACCGCGGATGCCGTTCACCAGAACATCAACCTGATCGAGGAGCATCGGCCCGACCTGGTGGTGGTGTTCGGGGCGGATCATATCTACCGGATGGATATCCGGCAGATGGTGGACTTCCACAAAGAGCGCCAGGCCGATGTGACCATTGCCGCCCTGCCGGTGCCGCTGCGGGATGCCTCCTCGTTCGGTGTCATTGCCGCCAATGCCCAGGGGCAGATCAGCGCGTTCGAAGAGAAGCCGGCCCATCCCACGCCTTTGGCCACCGACCCCACCCAGGCCTATGCCTCCATGGGCAACTACGTCTTCAACACCGATGTGCTGCTCCAGGCGCTGCGCGAGACCCAGGAGGCCGGCGAAACCGATTTTGGTCACCATGTGCTGCCGCGGCTGCTGCAAACCCATCGGCTGTTCGCCTATGATTTTGCCACCAACATCATTCCCGGTATCAAGGATTACGAGGACCGTGTCTATTGGCGCGATGTGGGTAACATCGACGCCTACTTCGATGCCCATAAAGACGTGTTGGGCGCGCAGCCGACGTTCGATATGTTCAACCCCGAGTGGCCCGTATTCTCCAGCGGTTACCAGGGGCCGGTCGCGCGCATCCAGGGTGGCGAAATCCGCAACAGTCTGCTCGGTGCCGCCACCGTGATCCATGAGGGGACGCGTATCACCAACTCCATCATCCGGCGCGAGACGGTGATCGAGGATGACGTGGTCCTGGAGAACTGTATCGTCATGGACTATGTGCGGGTCTCCCGCGGAGCGCATCTGCGCAACGTGATCGTGGACCGTCATAACCTTATCGAAGCGGGCGAGCGAATCGGTTTCGATGCGGAAAAGGACCGTCAGCGTTATACGGTAACGCCGGGCGGTGTGACCGTGATTCCCGCAGGCCGCGTCAGCTATTTCGCCCGTGATATTCGCGGGACCGGGCGTGGAGGCTATGGGGAGTAAGATCGTAATCGCGAGTGCGGATCTGTACCGGCGTCCCCACCGGAGTGGCATCGAACAAGTCCACCAGCTCCGCGCTGTGCATCCGGATGCAACCATGGGAGCGGGGTTCTCCCAAAGGCACGCAGTCCGGGCAGCCGTGGATATAAATGAAGCGGCGGAGCGTGTCGACACCGCCGCCGCGGTTGATGCCTGATTCGCATCCGGTCAGCCACAGGATGCGGGTCAAGATCCAGTCACGTTCCGGGTAGGCCGCCGCCAGTTCAGGTCCATAGATCTCGCCGGTCGGGCGGCGGGCACGGAACACGGTGCCGACGGGACAGCCGGCGCCGATGCGCAGCCGCACCCGGTGCAGTCCGCGCGGTGTGCAGCCACTCCCGTTCAATTCTCCCACGCCGTTCAAGGCGGTCGAGACCGGATAGCGGGCGTGCACCCGTTCTCCCGCAAAGAGGGTCAGGGTCTGGCTGTCGATAGCGATAGCGATATGGGATGAAGTCGTCATTTTTTCATTCTCGCTCCGGCATCGATGATCGCTCCGGCCAACTCCGGCCGAGGTCCTGGTAGGGCGTTCCATCTTATCTTGCAGGTCCGTGCTCGCTGCGAAGTACCATCCATGGCACTGGATTCCGGCATCCTGCCGGAATGACGTAGCAACTGAAGTTGGCATGGGGTACCAGGTCGGAAGTCTGATTCACAGATGAATACAGATGCCTTTCTTCATCTGTGAACATCTGTGGCATCTGTGGATAAATCAGGATGATCGCTGTGGCCGACATGCTGATCACGGTCCTCGTCGCGCAGCCGCGCAAATGTCTCCGGGAAGCTGCGGATCAGGATATGCCGTGCCAGGTGGAAGGCAAAACTGTGTTGCTGGTTGCGTGAATAATCGAAATAGCGGAACAGGGTCGTGGTCCCGGAATCACTCGATGGAGCCCAGCCGTATTTCACGCGCTTCATGCGGCTGGGATAGAACCAGAACATGCGATAAAGGCTTTGCAGGAAGAAGTGCCGGTCACGTTCATCGACGCGATTCGAGGTGTCCTTTTCCAGTTCCCGAATCAGTTGATCGTAATAGGGATCGTTGTCGTCGGCGCTGCGCCGCTCGCCGAGCATGCGCTTGGTCTCGAAATAGACGCGGTCCAGCGGAAGTTTGCGTCCCGGCGCATCCTCGCCGATCAGTTCACGGGCCAGGTCTTCACTCACCTCCCCATAGGCGCGGCCGAGCAGGTCGAGCAGCAGCCGCTCATGCGGCTGCAATTCCGGCGGGAAGGCGAACATGGCCCGCAGATTCGCCATGAAGATGAAGGCCACATCGGCCTCGCTCAGATCATCGAGCAGTTGGGTATGCGAGGTCCAATTACGGACTTCCTTCAAGATGGTGCCGTAGGCGGCCATGTAGGTGCCCTTGTCCTGCAGGTGATTGACCTTGGCGCGATTGTCCCATTCCCGGCTCAGGGCGTGCAGGAAGATCCGATAACGCTGCTTGCGCTGTTCCGCCGGCCGCGGTGCGGTCAAGGGCAGCAGGGCGGTCAGGCTGCCCAAATAGTCGCGCACATAGACGGGACAGGCCGGTCCCGGCGGCCATTCCGGTTCGTCCTCCCGCTTGAAGAAGAGCGCGAAGACCAAAGCGGCCCCGTCACCTTGGTCCATCATCGCCTCCGCGGCGGCACAACCGCGCAGTATCCCGCGGCGCAAGACCGAATATTCGTCCGCGCGCTTATCAAGGATCCAGCGATTGACCTCGGCATCCCGTTTGGTATGGATGACCGGGGGGTGCAGTTTCGCCGCGGCAAACGCCTGCGTAATGGAAGTGAGCTGATCCCCGTGATTCGAGCAGAACAGGATGTGCCGCTTCGGGAACCCGGCTTCGATCAGCAGTTCGGTGAAGATGTGATAGCCTGCCACTTTCTTCAATTCATTGACGGCGGCACGCCATACCGGTCCCAGGGGTTGACTATCGCCCCGCTGCTCCCGCAGATAGCCTTTCTCCCGCAGAAAGCTGTCGATCTCGGCGACACAGGCCGGGTCATCCAGGTCGTAATCCTCATAGGGCTTCAGGTCGATATCGATGACCACATAGTCGATTTCGCTCAAGCGCATGGGATCACGAACGAAACGCAAGGCGGCAAAGAAGGTTGTCTTGAGGGTGACGCCGCGGTCCTCCAGCCATTCTTTGAGGTCCTGCACGGCAGTCGGCGCGTCGGCCAGGCCGAAGACCTGATCGACGGTGGCCTGGATATCGCTTTCAAAGTCTTCGATCCACAGAAAATGGCTCATTGGCCCTACTCCAGGAACAGGTTTGCAGGTAACTGCAAGACCAGGGTGAATTGATGGCCGGCGGCGGCGGCGTTGACCGTCCCGTCCAGCTTCTCAGTGAGTAAGCGTAAGAAATCATGGCCGCGTCCGCTCCCCTTGACCATCGCGGCGGCGCTCGGCGTGGTCGGGTTGCTGAAGCCCAGTTCGACGTGGCCGGCGGCGACGTCGCACCAGGCGCGCGCCGGCGCATGATCCGAGCAGGCCGAGTATTTGAAGAGGTTGGTGAATGACTCGGTCAGCAGGATGGTCAAGAAGGATTCCGTGGTGCCGTAGGGGGTGAAGCGGATGAGTGCGTCCGCGAACCCGTGGGCGTGCAGCGGAAAACAGTGGGCACCGACCCACTCGCAGAGCAGCGGCAGGTCCGCCCGCGGGAGTAGTTCCATCAGTGACTGCTCCCACTCGCCGCGCAACTGTTCGCCAAGGCGCAGGTGCCGCTCATGCCAATCGCGCAGCCGGGTGGTCTCCGGGACCAGCGCGTTGTCACGCGCGTAGCTCAGGAAATGTTGCTGGATACGTTCGCTCCCGCGCCGGGAGAGCAGTTGTCCGAGTGCGAGCCCCAGGGAGCGGATGGCGACCTGCTCCAGGCTGGAGTCGCCGGTATGGTCCTGTTGCAGCTTGCGGCGCAGCAGTTCGGTATCGGTCGAGATCAGGCCGAAAATATCGAGCAGACCGCGCATGGTGCTGACCGCCTCGCGATGCACCCAGGGGCTGTTCTCATGGTCTGTATTATAGATGATGCGGTCCAGCGAGCCGCGGAATTTGTGCGCGACCAGGGCCATGACATCCTCCTGTTCCTTATTCTTGACCCGCAGCATGTCGGCGTCGTGAATGGCCTGCTCGGCCACTTTGGTCCGGGCATTGAGCCGACGGACATAACGCAGTTGGAACAGGTAGCCGCGATAATATTCCTCGAACAGCACGATCAGGCAGAAGATCGGGATCGTGAGTAAGGTCATCAGCTCCATGGCATGGGCACCGTCGGCCGGTACCGTTTCGAGAAAGAACAGCACGCGAAACAGCACCAGCAGCGCGAACCCGATCATCAGGTAGGCGAGCCGATTCAGATAGCGGGGGTTGCGATTGGCATAGCGGATCGGGTCGGAAAAGACGCGCAGGGCCGGATAGAAAACGGACAGGCGGTCGCCGCCCGGCGTATCGGGAATGAATGATTTGCCGACCCGCGCGATTCGGTGATGCGCCCGTCGCCCGTAAATGGCGGCGACCGCGACCCCGGCGACATAGAGCCAGAAGACCGCGGGCCATTCGATGTAGGTGGCGCTCAACGACGGCAACTGACCGGTCAGTAAATAGGCGACATAGGTCGTGAAGTCCATCAGACAGTAGCCGATGGCGATCTTGGTGAAGGTCGTGGTATGCACCGTCCAATGGTCCAGCCAGGCCCGAACACGGCGAATGGCGGGCAGTTCGGTGAAGAGCGGCAGTAGACGGTACGGGCTGAGCGGTTGCAATGGGTGTGGTCCAGATGGTGGGTCAGGCGGGTGACACTGCTGGCCTGACGCGGCGGATGAACCCGAACCTGGAAGCATGGCTGCCGACGGTCCGTGAGGCGCGGCAGGGCGTCGGGGTGCGCGTTCCTAAGGGAAGCGATCAGTCGAGTCGTCAGTCGATTGGTATCGGCAGCCACACGGGGTCCATGAATCAGGCGGCACGCGACCCAAGACGCCCGGAGTCCAAGGCTTCAGCCTTCTTGATTCTGCCAGTCCTGGCGGGTCGAGACAACCGGAACCGGGACTATAACCGCTGGAGTCCACGACTTCAGCCGTGGCGTTGCGTACCAGGTCGACGCCGTGAACGCCGGGCGAGCGGCTGTCCGGGCTCAAGAACAGTCGCGCTCCGCCTCAGGCGTGGTGACGCGGCGAATACACTCCAGGTCCTGTTCGGTTTGCTGCCGCACCATTCCCCGCGCCGGGGGGAACTGGCAGGCGAACCGGGAGCCGACGCCCAGGGTGCTGGCGATCAGGAGCCGGCCGCCGTGCCGTTTGAGCACGTGCTTGACGATCGCAAGCCCGAGCCCGGTGCCGCCGGAGGCGCGCGAGCGACCGCGGTCCACGCGGTAGAAGCGCTCGGTGAGTCGCGGCAGGTGCTCCGCCGGGATGCCCTCGCCGTCGTCCGTCACCGTGAACAGCGGACCGTCCGCCTCCGCGGTCCAGCGGATATCGATGGTGGTGCTGTCGGGCGTATGGCGCACCGCGTTGTGAATCAGATTGGCGAAAACGCTGCGCAGTTCGACCGGATTGCCGATCAGCAGCAGGCTCGCGTCCACGGCGACCCTGAAGTGGTGTCGGCCAACGCTCAGGGTCTCGGATTCATGGACGATGTGGGCTAGATCCAGGGCGACGTCGACCGGCACCTGTTTGGTGTCCTGGTCGTCCATCTCGAGCCGCGACAGCGTCAGCAGGTCGTCGATGATGGAACGCATGCGCTCGGCCTGGTGCTGCATCAGGGTGAGCGGTCGACGGTGCGCGGGCGGGGTGGCCGGGGCGTCCGCCAGGTTTTCCAGGAACCCGGTAATCACCGTCAGCGGGGTACGCAGTTCATGGGAGGCGTTGGCCACGAAGTCCCGTCGGATCATATCGAGGTGATAGACCTTGGTAATGTCGCGGGCGACCACGAGCCGCTGGCGTTTGCGTTCGCCGAAAGGCGCGATCCGCAGCGACAAGGTCAGGGCGCGGTTATGCGCGGGGGTGATGTCGAGCGGGCGCATGTACTCGCCGGTTTCGATGAAGGTCACCAGTTCCGGATGGTCGATGCGATCGACGAGTCGGCGGCCGTCGTCGCGCGGCCAATGGATATCGAGCAGTTCGGCGGCAGCCGGGTTGGCCCAGTCGATCTGCTGCAGTTTGTTCAGCGTCACCAGGGCGTCGGGCACCGCGTCCGCGGCCTCGCGGAAACGGCGGCTCGAGCGGATCTGGCGCTTGCGCCGCTTGCGCCCGCGCTGCTGATGCTGGGCGATGCCGCGATAGATGTCGCCCCAGGGGCCGCGCGGGAAGGGCGGCACCAGGCGGTGCTGGCGACGGATCAAGCGGACCAGCCGCAGCAGGTGATACAGATGGCGCGCGGCATAGGGCAGCAGCACCAGCGGCCAGACCCAGTCCGGCGGGACACCGAACAGGAGCAGCGTTACACCCAGTGCGGCGGCAAGCGCCAGGAGGCCCAGCTCGAAGTTCACGGTCAGGTCTTATCGGACAGGCGGTAGCCGACGCCGCGCACGGTTTGCAGGAGTCGGTCATGTCCGGTCGGCTCCAGCGCCTTGCGCAGGCGCCGCACATGCACGTCGACCGTCCGTTCCTCCACATAAACCTGATCGCCCCAGACCTGATCGAGTAACTGGGAACGGCTGAAGGCGCGGTCGGTGTGGGTCATCAGGAAGTGCAGCAGCCGATACTCGGTGGGTGCGACTTCGACCGGAGTGCCTTCGGCACTGACCCGGTGACTCACATTGTCGATGCGCAGTCCGCCGATCTCGATCTCCTCGGCGCACTCATCCGGCCGGGCGCGGCGCAGCACGGCGTTGATGCGGGCGACCATTTCGCGCGGCGAGAAAGGCTTTGAAATATAGTCGTCGGCGCCGGTATCCAGCCCTTTGACGCGGTCCTCTTCCTCGCCGCGCGCGCTGACCATAATGATCGGCAGCGTGCGGGTCTTGGGGCTTTGTTTGAGTTGTTGGGCCAACTCCAGTCCGGAGCGGCCGGGGAGCATCCAGTCCAGCAGGATCAGATCCGGGTTCTCGATCGTCAGTTGTTTGCGTGCCTCGTCCGCGTGTCCGGCTTCGATCACGTCGAAGCCCGCGTTTTCCAGTGTAAAGCGGATCACCTCGCGGATGTCCGGTTCATCGTCGACGACAAGGATGGTGGTCATGGTGCTGCGGTCCTGCGATAGTCGGGGTGTCGTCTCAGTGGTGTTTCGGTGGCGTCACCTGGTTCGTGGCGACACGGGGTCGCCCCGATGTGCGCCGGGGCGGGTGCAAGCCGGGATTCTATGTACAACGGGTTACGGTTCGATGACCACGGTGCCCCGGCATCCAGAGTGGAACGGGGTCACATCACGGTCATCAGGGAGTCATCGCCAGGTCACTTGCGGTCGGTACACTCTTCCGACTTGCGCCCCAGCCGATCCCCACGACCTCATCCAGAGACTTGCCGTGAAAGCAGCCCTTACCCTTCGTGATCGTATCGACCAGGCCGTCTTCAACGCCATCTATGCCAGGTCACTGGTGTACAACACCTGCTGGGAGGATCCCGCGGTGGACCGCATCGCGCTGGACCTGCGGCCGGATGATACCCTGTTGGTGATCACCAGCGCCGGGTGTAACGTGCTCGATTATGCTTTGGCTGGGCCGCGGCGTATCCACGCGGTGGACGCCAATCCGCGGCAGACGGCGCTGCTGGAACTCAAATTGTCGGGTATCCGGCGCCTCGCCTTCGATGACTTCTTTGCCTTGTTCGGCAGCGGCGTCCACGACGGTTTCCGCGAGGTCTATCATGACAGCCTGCGTGCCGATCTCTCGCCGTTCGCCCAACAGTTTTGGGACGATCGGCTGCATTGGTTCAGTCGCCGGCAGGGGAGCTTCTATTTCCAGGGGCTGGCCGGCACCGTGGCCCGCGCCTTTCACACCTACCTCAAGGTCCGCCCGCGCCTGGCCGCGAGCGTCGGGGAGCTGTTTCAGGCCGACAGCCTGGAGGATCAGCGGACCATCTATGACACCCGGGTCCAGCCGCTGATGTGGGGACCGGGAATGAATTGGACCCTGTCGCGTCAACTGACCATGAGTATGCTGGGGGTGCCCTATGCCCAGCGTCGCCAGGTCCAGGCGCAGCATCACCGCGGGGTGGCGGGTTTCATCCGCGAGGCGGTCGAGTATGTGTTCCGCGAGTTGCCGGTCTGGACCAACTATTTCTGGACTGTCTACATCAATGGGCATTACACGCAAAGCTGCTGTCCGGAGTACCTGAAGCGCGACAATTTCCAGGCCCTCAAAGCGGGTCTCGCCGCTCGGGTGGAGCCTCATACCTGTACCGTGACCGCCTTTCTCCAGTCGACCCCTGAGCGCATTTCCAAGTTCGTGCTGCTCGATCACATGGACTGGATGAGTTCCTATTACCCGGAGGCGCTGGCGGAGGAGTGGACCGCCATCCTGGACCGCGCCGCGCCGGGGGCGCGGGTGATCTTCCGCAGCGCCCATGCGGCTCCGGCCTATCTGGACCTGATCGAACTTGGCGCACAACGCACGCGACTGCGCGAACGCCTGGTCTTCCACGACGCCATGGCCCGCGATCTGCAGCGTCAGGACCGGGTGCACACCTATGCCGGTTTCCATGTCGCCGACCTGGCCGGGGCCTGACCATGGGCGTCAGCGATGCCCAGGTCCTGTGGCGGCTGGTGCGCGGCCAGCCCCGTCGCGGCACCCTGGCTGAACGGCTGCAAGGCTTCTACGGTCCCCAGGCCGCGCACTATGACGCGTTTCGTGAACGGCTTCTGCACGGCCGGGCGGAGTTGATGGAGCGGTTGGCTCCCGAACCCGGCGCGGCGGTGGTCGAACTGGGTGCCGGCACCGGGCGCAATCTGGGATTTCTGGGCGAGCGCCTGGCGACCCTGGGGTCGGTTACGCTGGTCGACCTGTGCCCGGCACTGCTGGAGCAGGCGCGGCGGCGGACCCGCGGTCTGCCCAATGTGCGGGTGGTGGAGGCCGATGCCTGCACCTATCGCCCGGCGGCGCCGGTCGATCTGGTTTACTTCTCCTATTCGCTGACCATGATCCCGGACTGGGCGGCCGCGCTGCGCAACGCGCTTGCCATGCTCAAGCCGGGCGGCGCCCTGGGCGTCGTCGACTTCTACTGCTCGGATGTCGCGCCCGCGCCGGGGCTGGTGCGGCACGGCGCCTTGACCCGCTGGTTCTGGCCGCGCTGGTTCGCGCACGACGGGGTGCGGCCCACGCCGGACCACCTGCGCGCCCTGCGCGGGTTGCTGCCCGACCATCAGTTGTCGGAACACCGTGCGGCGGTGCCCTATTTGCCGGGGCTGCGCGTTCCTTACTATGTCTTTGTCGGGCGTCTGCCTGGCGGGTCTGCATCTTAGTACCCGCTTCCGCCTAGAGCTGCTGGCCGGCACCTCAAGATTCGGCTCGCGCAAGCGATCCATCTGCCGCAACTTCGTTATCTTGATCGGTCCGCACGGAAATCAGCAAAGTTGACCGGACGATCGACAGTCCGGATACTTCCGAGCTGACTCGGGTGTATCGGATGCGGTTTCCCCTGAAGCCGTGGTTACGCCGAGATCACTGAGTATCGATGTTTTGCCGCGGGCGCGTTTCGTGTCCGCCATTCGGGGAAAGCACATGACCGAGCGATACAGTGTCGCGGCCGAGCGGCATCCGCTACGCCGATGACCAATGCACCCCGGTGGACCCCGCTGATTGCGCGCGCTGGGCGCAGGATGCCGACCTGTTCCTGCGGCGGCTCGTGCTGATGGTCTGAGGATACCCTGGTGACATTGCGATTTCACGAAAGCCTGGGGCGCCTGGTGGCTGAGGTCGAGGCGGCAGGGGTTCCGCTCGACGACGCGACGGTCTTCTTGCGCGATGGGGAAGGCCGCCTGATGGTCGCCCGTGAGTCGCTGCCCGATGCACAGGCCCTCGCAGCCAGCTTGCGCAAGACCTTGGGTGCCTATGCGTCCATGCGGCCGGTTATTGATGGGCGGATGGCGGCCGCCTTGGTCAAGGATCAAGCGGCCCGCGAGATTCCTGTCGCGCTGCCTGGCCGTCCGGCAGAGGGGCCGCGGAACATCCGTATGGTGGACCGCCGTTTCGTCGGTGCGGACTGGATGGTTCCTCCGGAACCGGTGCCGCAGGCTGGCCCCCCGAGGTTGGTGTTCAGTTCTCTCAAGGGCGGCGTTGGACGCTCGACGGCCCTGGCAGTGTTGGCCGCGGATCTGGCGCGACATGGACTCAAGGCGCTCGCTATTGATCTGGACTTGGAGGCCCCCGGCATCGGATTCATGCTGCTGGATGCATCAGCGGACCCGGCGCAGGATCGGCGCCCCAACTATGGCGTATTGGACTATCTCGTTGAGAACGGCTTGGGCGGTGTGGCCGACGAGGACCTCTTCGATTTCGTCGGTGTCAGCCCGTTCACTGATGGCTCGGTTGATGTGGTACCGGTGGTCGGACGGGTGACCGACCAGCACCCGGAGCACATGCTGGCGAAGCTCTCCCGAGCGCATGTCGAGGATGCGGACCGCCGTGGGCCGATCTCGTTTACCCATCAAGTCCGCGACATGGTCGACCGGTTTGCCGCACGTGCCGAATATGACGTGATCCTGATCGATGCGCGGGCCGGACTTGCGGAATCCAGTGCGCCGGCATTGCTGGCGCTAGGTGCGGAGATCCTGTTCTTCGGCGCTGATCAACCCCAAACCTTCCAGAGTTATCGTTATCTGTTCGCCCATCTCCTGCATTGCTTCGGAACTGGCCCTGGTGGCTACCGGGATTGGCGCGGGCACCTGTCGTTCGTCCAGGCAAAAGCGCCCTCATCGGCCCAGCAGCGGATTGACTTCCGCGATCAGTTGCATGACCTCTGCGCCGAATTTCTCTACGATAAGGAAAGCTTGGCTGCTGATGGATCGGTCCAGGTTGCTGACTTCAATTTTGGTGTCGCTGATACCGGGCGCGGCGTTCCGCATGACGCCTTGTTCGTCGCTTTTCACCCGGATTACATGGCGTTCGATCCACCCTCCGATAGCACGCCCCTGGACCCTGACGTGTATCGCGGACCATTCGGTGATTTCCTGAATCGGGCCTGGGACTTGCTCGGGTTGAGTCGGGACGGCCGGACGTGACTGCCGCTTCGTCAGGCGACCTCACCGCGATCCGGGCGGGTCTGGCAGCACTGCCTGACCTCGCACATCATGTCGCCGGGGACCCGGTCGAGCCTGATCAGATCTTCTTTCCGTACGGTCATGATGCCGCGCTCAATCCGGATGTTGCCCTGGTGGTAGGCAATCGCGGCGTGGGCAAGAGTTTTTGGGCCAGTGCGCTGGCGGTCGACGAGGCGCGTTCCGCCATCGCCGAGGGCTATCGCGAATACCGTGATCAGCGCCGACTCGATGGTTTGACGATTCGTTTTGGTTTCTCCGGTGGGGAGGGTGGCGGCAATGCACTGATCAGCAGCGCTCACATCACGGGTATGAAGTCAAAAACGCTGCCGCTACTCCTGTGGCGCGCCGCCGTCGTTCGCTGCCTGGCCCCGATTATCGATCATGCGATACCTGCCAAATTCAACGACCTCATCGCCTGGATCAAGGACAACCCGGACGATCAGCAGGCGCTGTTTCGGAACGCGGACCGCGTATTGAGTGAAAAGAAAGAGCGCGTGCTGATTCTCTTTGATCAACTGGAGCAGATGGCTGACGATTGGAGTCGCATCAACGAGTTGACCAAAGGGTTGCTACAGACCGCATTGGCAATGAAGAGCTACAAGGCGATCCGGCTCAAGATCTTCATGCGCCCTGACCAATTCGAGAATGCCTCACTCTTCCAATTTCCTGACGGCTCGAAGATCCGGGGTGAGGCCCTGCGTCTACGGTGGCATCCCACCGACTTATATGGCTTGTTGTACTTTGAATTGCTGCGATCCCCCGTATCAACCAAGGCGATGCGGGCGGTTTGTCGGGGTTTCGGGATTGTCCCCAGATCGAACCATCCGTCCAGATTACCTCAGGACTTGGTTACCAGCGAAGATCAGCAGCGGCGGGTGTTCGAAGTGATTGCCGGGGCGTTTATGGGGAGGGGAAAAAACCGCGGTGTTCCCTATACCTCGATGCCTCTGCACCTGAGCGACGCGCGCGGCGAGGTATCGCCGAGGACCTTCCTGAAGGCACTCAAGGCCGCCGCGGATCATGCGCACGCCCCCACTGCGTCGGCTATCGACTTCAACGACATCAATAACGGCGTCCGCGTCGCTTCCGATCATCGTCTGGCGGAATTACAAGAGGATTATCCCTGGGTGTCCCAGGCATTGGAACCCTTGCATGGTGCCTCGGTGCCCGCGTTGAAAGACGAGATCTACAGTCGTTGGCGGTCAGCCGGTGTAGTGAAGGAGATTCTTGACCGATATACCGGTACCCGTGCGCCAATCGATCTCGTTTTGGCGAATATGTTTGAGACGGATGATGGTCAAATGGCCTCCCTCCTCAAACTCCTGCAAGACATCGGCGTGATGGATGTGCGCAAGAACGGCAAGATCGACGTACCCGACATCTTCCGGGTCCGCGCGGGCATTTTACGCCGGGGCGGTGTTCCTCCCCAACAACGCCGGGCGTAATAGGTTTTCGCGCTGGTCGTTCTTACGCGTGAAGGCTCTTCGGGATCTCAGTAGGTTGTGATATACTTATATTTCAGCATCTTGCGA
>JACDZG010000038.1 GCA_013426805.1 Chromatiaceae bacterium | reverse complement strand
GTGGCTGAGTCGGCTATCAAACAGTATTAGCTAATACGTTGATGCGATAGCCCTGTGGCTTGCCTGGCCTGCTCTGATATTTCATCAAGCGCATTAAACAATAGCTGAATTTCTTCGGTTTGTTCAATCGCTCTGATTTTTGCTTCCAGAATCGCCTTTTCCGCTCTTTTCAGTAATTTTGCATCTTCTGTTGCGGCGGCAAAGTCGTTGTCCGTAATTAACTTCAGATTAATGAGGCCAATTTGGTTCAGAAGCGCATTCTTCCAGACCGGAAAATTGCTATTCTGAATTCTGCCCGATATTTGAATTTCTAAATTATCCACAGTTTCTCCGTTCCTAACAAGGATCTCAAAATGTTACGCTTCACCCACGGATTCGGCATATCAGGGCAAACTTTGTTGGTATGCGATATCTATGGATAAAATTTCCGCCCTAGGGCGTCTGCGGACGGTCTGGCCGGAACGAGATTAACGCGGAATTAAGTAAACTGTCAACGGAACTCGAAGCGCTTTTGTCCCGGCCCTGGTTTTCTTTTAAGCATGATGTGCTTTACGATGACAGTTAGGGCAAAGTGCTATTGCATTATCAACTGCGTCTCCACCGCCAAGCGCTAATGGCTTTTTATGGTGGACTTCCAGGTAAGGCGTATTGTCGGAACGCCTTAAGAACGGCGCTGGATTGTCGCAACTTTCACAAAATCCTTTGGCTCTCAAGAGAACTTCAGCTACAACATCTGGATTTCTTTCAAATACAATAGTTTTTACTTCGATCCTTTTTGGAATTATTGGTGCATCACTAAGCCGCTTCCTTCGCTCTTCTGTGGAGATTCGCATGGAGTTTACTACTGCATCGCTAAAATCTTTTTCGATTTGTGCTATGCGATTGATCGTATATATATCACTAAGCTTTCTTTTATTTCTTATTTGTTGAACAGAGTCTCTGTCTTTTGCAATAGGAAATGATTGAATTTTTCCTGATGCAGCGGAATATGACTTCCAGATATCCTGACTGCTAAGAAAAGATTTAACGGATAAAAATTTTGGAGAGTGAGCCCAAACTAAAAACTGCTCTGATCGCCTTGTTGACTTGACGGGAAGAAATTCAATGTCGGTCAATTGCGGATGGTCTTTCTCTACTAAAAGCCAAATGCCTTGGTCGTCTCCAGCTAAATGTATCGCAGCTAAATAGATTCCACCAATAACCAGGCTGATGCCTGATTTGTGTAACCCAAACCATGATTTATTGGGATACTTTGTATTCTCAAAAGCCTCTTGAAAAAATCTCACCATATCGTCGGAAAGATCATTGTTGATTGTGCGCCGATTAATTAGCCACTTCTGAACATTGGTTTGCCAATCTTGAGCGTCAACGTACATTTCTAATTACGCCATTCTGATAACGGTACGTCAGTTTGTACTTGGAGTGTCGGGTTTTTTCCGAGGCGTTAAGGGGCGCGGGTTGCCCAGAACCGGGCAAGACCTATCGAGAAGGCTTAACGCTAAGCGCCTGGTTTCCTCGCAGTTTCCATAACCTCTATACGTCAGTCCTTAGTTCAAATTACCGCCACCCCGCGGACGAACCAGTGCCCGCCCATCCGCGAAGAACACCAGCACCAGGAACAGAACGAGCAATGCGCCTCCGACCAGCGGGGCTTGCCAGCCGAGCACACTCACCAGCAACCTGCTTGCTCCGAACAGCACCAGGCCCAGGGCCAGGTAGCCGAATACCCGCTTGAGGTCATAGGGCACGGGGTAGTAGCGCCGACCCAGGGCATAGGAAACCACCACCATCGCGCTGTAGCAGGCCAGATGTGCCCAAGCGGCGCCGGCATAGCCCCAGGTCGGGATCAGGGTGATCAGCATGATGACGGTAATCGCGGCACCCAGGAGCGACACCCAGGCGCCCATCAGGGTGCGGTCGGTCAGTTTGTACCAGATCGACAGGTTCACATAGATGCCGAGCAGTAAGTTGGCCAGCAGCAGAACCGGCACTACCGAGAGCCCCTCGCGGTAGGCCGCCCCGACGAAGTACTGAAAGACATCGAGGAAGAGGGTGACCAGGAGAAAGATGAACACGCAAAAAATCACGAACCAATTGAGCACGATGGCGTAGACGCGTCCGGCATCGGCCCGCTTGGCATAGGCGAAGAAAAAGGGTTCGCCGGCATAGCGAAACGCCTGAATGAACAAGGTCATCAGGATCGACAGTTTGTAGCAGGCGCTGTAGATGCCGAGCTGCGCCATGTTGGTGGCGTCGTCGTAGGGCAGGAGGTACTTGAGCGCTGCCCGGTCCAGCATTTCGTTCACGATCCCGGCCATGCCGATGACCACCATCGGCAGTGAGTAGCGGATCAGGCGGGCGAAGAGCGGTCGATCGAATCCACGCAGCCCGCCGTTGAACTGGGGCGCCAGCATCAGGAGCTTGATTGCACTCGCCGCCAGGTTGGCGATGAAGACATAGCCGATCCCGATGCCCGGATCCCACAGCCGGCCAAGGAATGACTGCGGATCCGCGTCAAAGGCCGCGCGGCAGCCCAGGATGAAAAAGAGGTTCAGGCCGATGTTGATGGCGATCTCGATCAGCTTCACCACGGCGAAACGGCCCGCCCGGTTCTCCGCCCGCAGCCGGGCGAAGGCCGCCGCGCCGACGGAGTCCAGGGCGAGGATGGCGGCGCACCACCAGATGTACTCGGGATGTCCGGGGTGGCGCAGCAGGTCGGCCACCGGTTGGCGAAACGCAAAGGCCAGGATGAAGAAGGCGAGGTTGGCCAGCACCAGGACGCGCAGCACCGTGGCGAAGACCACCGGCGCCGGGCGTTCGCCGCCCGAGCGGAACCGGAAATAGCCGGTCTCCAGGCCGAAGACCAGCAGGACCGCCAGGAATCCCATGTACGCGTAGAATTCCGCCACGACGCCGTACTCCACCGGCGCGAAGGTGTAAGTGAAGAGCGGGACCAGCAGGTAGTTGAGAAAGCGTCCCAGCACGCTGCTCATGCCGTAAACGGCGGTCTGGGAGGCGAGTTGCTTCAGGGGATTCACAAGCGGGCGGATTCCAAGGCGGCGAGTCGGAAGCGTGCATTCTAATGCGTCGCTGAACGAAAGCCGATGTTCCTCGTCTCCAGGCCGGCCGATCAGGCGATTGCCGGCAACTCATGTTCCTCGGTCAGGCGGCACCGGGTCGCGCCGGATCAGGTCTTGATGAAGGACATGAACTCAGAGCGAGTCGCCGGGTCGGTTTCGAAGGTTCCGCGCATGGCGCTGGAGACCGTCGTGCTGCGCTGCTTTTGCACGCCGCGCATCATCATGCAGGTGTGGCTCGCTTCCATCACGACCGCCACCCCGTGCGCCCCCAGGTGCGCCATCAAAGCGTCCGCCACCTGATTGGTCAGCCGTTCCTGCACCTGGAGTCGTCGTGCGAAGCAGTCTACCACCCGTGCGACCTTCGATAATCCGACCACGCGGCCGTTGGGCAGGTAACCGACGTGAGCGTGGCCAAAAAATGGGAGCATGTGGTGCTCGCACATGGAGTAGAACTCGATGTCGCGAACCACCACCATCTCTTTGACATCTTCGGCAAAGAGCGCTTTCTTGATGATCTCCTCGGCCGAGAGGTCGTAGCCGCTGGTCAGAAAATCCAGGGCCTTCGCGACCCGCAAGGGGGTGCGGCGCAGACCCTCCCGCTCCGGATTCTCTCCGATCTCGGTCAGCAGTGAGCGCACCAAGGCCTCTTTCTTCAGGTCGTAAACCTCATCCTCGGATTCCGCCTCGAAACTCGCCGCGTAATGTGCATGTGCCGCAATATTGGAAATTTGTGCTTTCTCTGACATGGTAGTTCTCCTCCTGTGACCTGGGGTCTTACGGCCGCTCAAGGCGCGAGGCGCCGCGACGCGATTATTCAAACGTGGGGGATGTTCGTGCGCTATAACAGCGCCTAGGCGAGCGGTCCGACCAGGGTGCCCACGAGCAGTACGGCGCTCGCACTGAGCGTGATCAGCACGTTATCGTCGATGGGACCAAGTTCGTAGCGTTCCACAATGGTCGCGACGACGGCCGAGATTACTCCCCATTCGGGGATCGCAGGGTCGGCGTGCCCGCCGATGACCCAGCCCATCGGTACGCAAACGATCAGCATGAAAACATTGCCGATCGGGTCCTTGGAACGGCGTCTGATCAGTGCATTGCGGGCGATGCCGGTCACGCCGTCACCGAACGCCATGTACAGCGCCGGCAAGACCGCGAGCCAGGGGTCGCCGAGCAGCCACCACAGCGCCGACACCGAGGCTGCCCACATGAGTGCGAACTTGACGTCGTTGGTGTTATCCGGGGTCTGGAACCAGTACATGCGCAGGCCGGAGCGGTGCGCCAGGTAGGTGAACAGGGTCAGCAGGAGACCGGCAGTCAAGGGATACCAGGGGTCGGTGAAAACCAGGGGTACCATCAGTGAGCCCACGCCGCCGGCCATCATGTGGACGATCTTGCGGTTATAGTAAACCGCGCGGATCGGCTCCATCCCGCGCGCGACCATAGCCCGGTAGGGAATCAAGGTGACGAAGAGCACGGCCATGGTATACAGACCGAGGCCGACGGCCCATGCGAATGGTGGCGCGATGCTCATGGGCGTGGCCTGATTCACGGCAGGTCAGTGGGTGGTGGGGGAGGACATGGGCTCAGACGCAACCCGTGGGTTTCGGCAGGCCGCCCCACTTACAGATCAGTTTCATGGGCCCTTTCTTGAAGATATCGTAGAGTTCCTTGGTGCTCACTCCCTGCTTCTTGGCAAAGATCCGGATTGGTGGGACCACGCCGTCCTCGTCATACATCGCGCGGGCCTTATTGATGAATTCCATGACCTGTCCGGTCATCTCAAAATCATCGCCGCGGGCCAGTTGCACCGCGATCTCCTCACTCCAGTCGTCCCGGTTCACCAGGAAACCCTCTCCATCCAACGGCACACTCAATACGTCAGTCATTGCAACATCTCCTGGATACCTATGTAGAACACATGTCTTACGCCTGGTCTGAAATGGAGCTTTGCGACGGGGAATCAACGCCGGATGCTTTAGGCTAGGGTGCCGGCGGTAGGACCGCGGCGGCGGCGGCCGGCGGCGCATTGGCGTCGCTGCCTTGCAGCATTTTGCGAATTGACACCAAAGCCCGGTCGATGAACGGGTGTTTCGGACGCGGGATGACGCGCGCCCGGCCGGCCAAGATCTCCTGTGCTAGATCGCGCAGGCTCTTGATTTCCGCCTGCATCCCGGACCTGTCCACAAACATGCAGGTGGCGGTCAAGGGGCTCATCCAAGACAACTTGATGCGCCGGACCGGCGTCCCCGGGTCGCCGCTGAACTCGAACCAGGTGCCAAAGCGCATGCGGCGCAGGCGCTCCACCATCTGCCGTTCGGGTTCCGAGAGGTCCTCGTCATCGCTGATGCTGGTCTCCAGGGTGGGCGGCGGGGTGGCGGCGCTCGACTGGCCGAGCATTCCCGGCAAGGGGATCGCCGGCCGTTCCAGTGTTTGTAACGGCCAGTTCTGGGGGGCGTCCAGCAGGGCGATCAAGGCGTCGATAGCGGCGGTGTTGAAGCCGCCGACGCGCGCGGCCGTGTTGACGATCGTTTCGCGCAGTTTGGGAATCGTGTCGATGCGTGCCCGGCGCATCTCAGCCGAGGTGCGCGGATCGAACAAAGCGACCAATTGTTCGGCGACCGCGACGGCGTGCTTCCAGGTGGGGCCGCGCTCCTGCTCCTCGTCGCGCAGCAGGATGAACACCAGATGATCCATCCAGGTCTTCGACAGGAACCCGGCCACCGGCTGCGGCACCGGGTAGAGTCCGAACAGACCCTGAATTTCGCGGGCGGCACGCTGCTTCGCCAAGGTCAGTTTTTCGCGCCCACGGACCGCCTCCTGGGTGCGCTGTTCCATGGTGTCGCTGCGCCGCTGCTGATCGCGCATCTTCTCGTCGAAGAAGTGCAGGAGCTCATCGAACAGACCGACGTCGTCGGCAAATTCCTGCAGCACCCGATCGACGATCTGCTGCAAGGCGGGAAACATGCCGCGGCTCGGGTTGCCTTCTTCCACCCACTGGCTGCCGGCCTCGACCATTTGATCCAGCAAGCGGCGGGCCGGGTGCCGACTGTCGACGAGCAGCCGACGATCGATCAGAGCGACCTTGAGGTAAGGGGTGTGCAAATGGCTCAACAGGGCTTTGGCGACGTTTGGCAACACCGGGTCGTTGAGCATGTACTCGAACAGCATGCCGATCAGGTCGATCAGGTCCGCATCGATAGGCGAGAGCTTGTTGCGGTCGACGGAGCTCAAAACCTTCTCGCGTTCGAGGCTAAGTGCCTCTTTGACGCGGTTGATGAAGCTCGAATCGACCTCGATATTGGGAAATGCGGCCGTCTCGGCCACCGGCGTTGGCCACTGCCCGGTCCTGTGGCCTGACTGTAAGCTATTGATTGCGCTTAGCAGCTCGCGCGTTTGCGCTTGGGCTTCCGTAGGGGATGCAGCGGCCATCGGACCGCCCGATCGGCCGCCGCGTCGTCCGTTGCGTTTGGTCGACATCAGTTCGAGGATCGAGTCGAATAATTCGGCCCCCAAGGCCTGGGGTTCCATCTGATCGGCACCCGCGGTCTTCTCGGATTCGGACTCGGGTTTTCCCCCGTCGCCATGCTCCGCCGCGTCCCTGCCTGTCGCATTGCGGATGTGTACCGGTTTGAGGTTCGGGAGGATGCCGGCGGCGATCAGAGTCGCGTTATACTCGACGTAGGCCGCGCGCGCTTTCTTCAGCACGAACTTATCGAACAGGGCGTAGAGGATGATCTTGACGCGTACCTCAACATCCAGGCCGTCAAGGGCGCGGCGGAAGGAATTCACCACATGGTGAGGTCCCGCGGGGATCTCGAAATCCTTGAGTTTGCGCCCGCCGATGACCGCGCCGAGGCGTTGGCTCAGCGCGTAGAGTTCCGGAAAATAACTGGCATTGGCACGTAAGATCAGGTTCTCGGCCGCGACCGACTCTTCCATCTCGTCGGGTTCGACGAGCGAAAGCTCCACCCCGAATCCCTCGCCTGATTCGGACGCTTCGGAGGGTTGGGGTTTCGATTTCCCCAGCACGTCGAACCCGAGATTGATCTCCTGACGGAAGATGTGCTCAATGTCGCTGCGGCGGCGCGTCAGCTGGCCCATCGCTTCGAAGAACCGGCTTTGGACCGCATTGCTCTCCGCGCGCTCCGCGAAGTCCAGCAGGGCGGCCCCCGCGTTTTGGAACAGATCTGCCAATTGAGTATCGAAAAAAACCAAGACAGTGTCTCGGCATTGGTCCATGACGGCGTCGTACTGCCGCCGGTTCCCTGATCGAGTGATGGTGTTATTAGACATCTTGACTGGCGTTTGGATGTTTACACCGTGGCCGTCCTGCGCCGACAGCCTGCCGGCTTGGCGTATAACGAGCGCCAACGCGCTCAGTCCTCGCCGATGACGCGCTCGTCACGGGGCGTTGCAAGGAGCTTTTCTGCCTCGCCTGCTTGGTTGGCAAAGATCATCCGGTACTCGACGCCGGACTCGCCTGTTTGCCGCAGTGCGCGCACCTGTGCGCGTGCTTCCTGGTACTGCGTCAGTGTAACGATGTGTGTCAGCTCGAGCGGCGGTGCGATTTTGTAGACAAAATAGGGCATGGTGACTGAATCGCCAAAACACGGAGTTGTGAGTGTAGCTCAATCCTGGCCCGGAGCCATCATTGTACTGTGTTGCGGATCTGCGCTCGGGATCCGTGTCGGGGCCGATTCAAGGTCGCGGTGGCGCGTCAAGGACCAGCCGACATGGTCGCGAACCAACGCGCTGGGATGGTCCGCGCGCGCCGCCAGCGCGGCGCGCACTGCGGGCGATCCGGGCGCGTTGCCGAGCGCGACGGCAAGGTTGCGTAGCCAGCGTTCGTGGCCGAGGCGGCGGATCGCCGACCCCAGCGTCCGGGCCAGAAAGGTTGCTTCGTCCCAGCTAAAGAGCTGTACCAGGGTCGCCTGATCGAGTCCGTTGCGCGGCAGCAGATCGGGCTGCGAGGTCAGTTGTGCGAAGCGGTTCCAGGGACACACGAGCTGACAATCGTCACAACCGAAGATGCGGTTGCCGAGCAGCGGGCGCAACCCTACGGGAATGCCGCCGTGATGTTCGATCGTGAGATAGGCGATACAGCGGCGGGCGTCGAGTTCAAAAGGCGCGACGATGGCTCGGGTCGGGCAGACGTCCAGGCACGCCGTGCAGCGACCACAATGTGCGCGGGCCGGGCGGTCGTATGGCAGGTCGAGGTCAGTGTAGATCTCGCCAAGGAAGAACCACGACCCGGCGCGCCGGTTGATCAGATTGGTGTGTTTGCCGATCCAGCCAAGCCCGGCGCGTTCGGCCAGCGGCTTTTCCATGACCGGAGCCGAATCCGTGAAGACCCGGTAGCCGAACGGGCCGATTTGCGCGCTGATGCGCTCGGCCAGCTGCTGCAAGCGCCGGCGCAGCAGCTTGTGGTAGTCACGGCCCAGGGCATAACGGGCGATGAAGGCGCGGGCCGGATCCGTCAAAGCCCGCTCCATGTCCGGGTGGGGCTCCGGCAGGTAGTCCAGGCGCGCTGCGATCACGCTGCGGGTTCCTGGGACCAGTTCCGCCGGGCGCGAGCGCCGGGTGCCATGGCGAGCCATATAGTCCATGGTGCCGTGGCGGCCGGCCGCGAGCCAGTCGTGCAGGCGCCGCTCGGCGAGGCTCAGGTCCGCGTCGGTAATACCGATCTGCTGGAAACCGAGTTCCAGACCCCACGCCTTGATCGCCGGAGCCAGTTCGGCGCCGGCGTATTCCCGGTGGGGAGTGTCCGCCCCGGCGGCCTCAGTCATGTGCTCACCGACCTCCGGCCGCGTGCTGGATGCAAGTAAAATAATCCTTATCGTCAAATGGCTTGCGCTCGTGTTGGACGCGCCAAAGTCCAGCGGCCAGGCAATCCATCATGCGGTGATCGGCGGTATGCGGATCCCCGGTGACGGCGCTCAGCGTCTGATGCAGGCGGCGGATGCCCACGGGCCGATCGGTGCTCAATTGCTCCAGGATGACGATGTGCAGGCCCATGTGCAGGAACGGATTCTCATCACCCGACGCGGGCTCGAAGTCCCGTTGGAGAACGCGCTCCGGGTCGGTGAGCGCGCTCTGATAGTGCGGGTGCATGTGGATGATCTGGACGATCTGCGCCTCCACCGGATCGAGGGGCTGACCTGATCGGGCCTTGGCCCAAGCGTCGACGAAAGCGCGACGGTGGGTCTGGCGGTCTGATGAAAACACGATGGGCCTCGTTTACTCAGGTTTAGTTGCGTTCATGTGCGAATTTTTCTCTTCGTTCGGCGCCGGAGTCTTGTCCGGAAACTCGCACAGGTCGGCGATGGGACAGGTGGGACACTTGGGGGTGCGTGCCACGCAGCAGTAACGACCGTGCAGAATCAGCCAGTGGTGGGCGTTCTGGAGGAACTCGCGGGGGGTGTGGCGCAGGAGCTTATGCTCTACCGCCAGAGGTGTCGCGCCCGGGGCGATACGGGTGCGGTTACCAACGCGAAAGATGTGAGTGTCGACCGCCATCGTCGGCTCACCGAAGGCGGTATTGAGCACCACGTTGGCGGTCTTGCGGCCCACGCCGGGCAGCGCTTCCAGCAACTCGCGCGTGCGGGGCACTGCGCCGCCGTGGGTGGTCAGCAAGTGCTCGCAGGTCTTGATGATGTTGTGTGCCTTGCTATTGAAGAGGCCGATGGTGCGGATATGGGATTTCAGCCCCTCCTCGCCCAGGTTCAGGATCGCTTGGGGTGTGTTGGCCACCGGGAAGAGCCGGGCGGTGGCCTGGTTGACCGCCTTGTCGGTCGCTTGGGCGGAGAGGATGACGGCGATCAGCAGTTCGAAGGGGCTTTGATACGCCAGTTCGGTGGTCGGTGCCGGGTTGGCAGCACGCAGGCGCTCGAAGATCCGGCGGCGTTTGGTGTCGTTCATCATGACTGGAAGATAAGGCGTCCGTCACCGCGTGCCAAGTCCCGCGCACGATCCCCACTTGGCTGCGTGCTTGCAAAATGGCTGAATCTGGATAAAAATACAGCTATCAAGGACCCCATTTTTAAAGGATCTGACGGACATCGCCCGACATCAGACCGGTCCCGCCCTGGGAAACTCGGAGCAACTCCATGTATCTTAAACGGAATTCCCCATATTACCCCTACTATACCAGTGCCTTGGGAGAAGCCTTTCTGTGCGATACCCTGGAGTTTTTGCCTTTTCTGCGTGATGCGTCCGTGGACCTGATCCTCACCTCGCCGCCCTTCGCGCTCAAACGCAAGAAAGAGTACGGCAATGAGGAAGAAGACAAATACTGCGACTGGTTCATGTCCTTCGCCCCGCAGTTGTATCGGATTCTCAAAGCCGAGGGTTCCTTTGTTCTCGATCTGGGCGGGGCCTATAAACCGGGGTTCCCCGTACGCTCCATTTACCAGTTCGAGTTGTTGGTGCGACTGGTCAAGGAGACCGGGTTTTATCTCGCGCAGGAGTTTTACCACTATAACCCGGCACGCCTGCCGGCACCGGCCGAGTGGGTCAATGTGCGTCGCGTGCGGGTCAAGGATTCGGTGAATGTTGTCTGGTGGTTATCCAAGACACCGAATCCCAAGGCCGATAACCGGCAGGTGTTGCGGCCTTACAGCGACAGTATGCAAAGCTTGTTGAAGAACGGCTACAAGGCGAAACTGCGGCCGAGCGGACATGATATCTCGGAGAAATTTTCGCGTGACAACGGCGGCGCGATCCCTCCGAACCTGCTTGAATTGGCCAATACCGACAGTAACGGCCGCTACCAGCAACTGTGCCGCGAACATGGCATCAAGGTTCATCCGGCGCGCTTTCCGCCGCAGTTCGCCGAGTTTTTTATCAAGTTTCTGACCGATGAAGGCGCCTTGGTATACGACATCTTCGCTGGCTCCAATACTACCGGATTCGTTGCCGAGAAATTGGCGCGCCGGTGGCTGGCGACCGAACTCTCCGAAGAATATTTGCGGGGCAGTAAATTTCGCTTCATAGATAAAGATCTGCCGGTTAAACTCGCGAAGCGGGCAACGCGTGCAGTGGCGAAAGAAAACTTTCAGATGTCACTGTTTCCGGATAAAAAATGAGCGCACCACTGCGCAAGCAAGACCTGTTGGAGCGGGTTCTTTTCGGGGTCTACGCCAGTGGTTGGCAGGCGCTTGTCGTTCATCGATTACAGCCGTTTGGTTTGCGCTTGTTCAGACGTGAAGACACGGATTTTATCAGTCTTCGCATCTACATTTGGAACTGTACACCAGGCGGCAGGAATCGTCCGGCCGACGAGTTCCGTGTGCAGATCACTGGTGCGGTCCCGAAGGCTGAAAGGGGGGAGATAACTTTATTACTTGGTTGGCATGAGGGTTACGGTGTCTTCGTCGGGTTCGACATGCGTCGACATGATGGCCAAGCATCGGCTTCTCCCTCCATTCAAGTCAAGGAGGCAGCATTGCTCAATGCGCACAACCGGGCATTCTCCGCATATGATCGAGCAAATGGGGAAATCGCGATTAGTTTTCGTCCCGAGTTCCTCGTCGAATATTGCACGAACCTGGCCACGCTTCACGGTTTTACGGCTGATGATGAAGCGTTAGGGATGCTGAATACGATCGATACGTTGAATGAGCGTGACGTTGCGACCAGGATCGCCAATTTCGAGCGGCGCGAGGTCATCGTCACTATCAAGAGAAAATATCGTGAGTATGATTTCCGCCGTCGTGTTGTAAACGCCTACGCGGCAACCTGTGCTTTTTGTGGTATACAACTAAGGTTGGTCGAGGCTGCCCATATCATTCCACTAGCTGCAGATGCAAGTACGGACGAAACGCGTAATGGTGTCGCTTTGTGCGCGCTGCACCACTGCGCTTACGATCAGAATCTGATCAGCTTCGATGAAACCTATCGTATCGAAGTCAGCGCTACGGCGATCATGCGACTCAGCGAAAGCGGTTTGGTGGGTGGCCTAGCGGCATTTCGCAAAGGCATCAAGAGTGCGATTGTTCTGCCGGCGGATAAGCGCGATTATCCAGCCAGACAGTATATTGCAAAGAGTCGCGAGATCCGGCAATGGCAAACATGATCTCCGTGAGAGCAATTCTTTGCTCGCGATATGGGTAAAGATATGGTTTTTTTCCGGGTCGACCGCGCCATCGGAGGCCAAGCACGGTGACTGACCAACTCACCGATCGTCAGCGCCAGATACTGGATTTGATCCGGCGTCATATCCGCGTGACCGGCGTGCCGCCGACCCGGGCCGAAATTGCCCGCATCCTGGGATTCCGCTCCGTCAATGCCGCGGAGGACCACCTGCGCGCGCTGGCCCGGCATGGTGTCATCGAACTCACGCGCGGGCGCTCGCGGGGGATTCGATTGATTGCGGATGGGGCGGTCGAGGGGAGCGTGAATGCGGATCCGCGCCCCGGCGCGGCGGGCGGGTTCGGCGCGGCTGCAGACCTGCCGGTGATCGGGAGGGTGGCCGCCGGCAGTCCGATTCTGGCCGCGGAGCATGTCGAGGACCGTCATCGGATCAGCCCCGATTTGTTCCGTCCGCGGGCGGACTACCTACTGCGGGTGCGCGGCAGCAGTATGCGCGACGTAGGCATCCTGGACGGTGATTTGCTTGCCGTGCATGCCTCTGCGGAGGCGCAGAACGGTCAGATCGTCGTCGCGCGGCTTGCCGATGAGGTGACGGTCAAGCGGCTGCGCCGTCATGCCCGTTGGGAGCATCGCGTGCAACTCCTGGCGGAGAATCCGGCGTTTCCGCCGATCGTGGTGGACCTGCGGGAGCAGGAACTGGTCATTGAAGGCATCGCCGTGGGGGTGCTGCGCCTGGGGTTGGCCGCGCTCCTGCAGGTCGACCTTCAGACCGACGGCTAACCGCTTATTTCAGGCTTTTCGATCCAACATTTTCCGCCATGTCCATCCAACAGATCCTCGATCGGCACCCCAACTTGTGGCGCGGCCGGGTGGCGCTGGAGCAGATCCCGGCGGGAGTGCCCACCGGGCATGCGGCATTGGATCAGGAACTGGTCTGGGGCGGTTGGCCGCCCGGTAGTCTAAGCGAACTGCTCGGTGCGCGGATGGGCGACGGATTCGGGCTGGTCCTGCCGGCCCTGGCGCGGCTCAGTGCCGAGCCGCGCTGGCTACTGCTGGTTGACCCGCCCTGGCAACCCTTCGCACCGGCCCTGGCTGCCCACGGTCTGATGCTCGAACAGTTGGTGGTCGTCAATGCCGGTACGCGGTGCACCTGGGCCGCCGAGCAGGGACTACGCTCCGGCGCCTGTGCGGCGGTGCTGCTATGGGGTGGTGGACCTTGGGATCATACGCGTCTGCGCCGGCTCCAGTTGGCCGCTGAGACCGGCGGCGCGCTGGCTTTTTTGTTTCGTGATCCGGCGGCCTGCCGCAGTCCCTCGCCTGCTCCGCTACGCCTGCAAGTCGAGCGGATCGCTGACGGCCGGCGGGTGACGGTGCTCAAACAGCGCGGTGTTCGCGGCGGGGCGGTGTTGGCAGCAGGCTGACCGATGCGTATCGACTCCATTCGCCAGCGCCTGCGGGCCCAGGGCGCGAAGCACTGTCATGAACAGCGGGTGTTGCAGGCCTGGGTACGCGATCTGTCCGTCGATACCCGTCACCGCCGCGCCGAAGATTTTCTGCCGCTGCGGGTGCGCGCGGTACTGCCGGCCTTGATGGGCGAATTGCAGGGTCTGGCCCGGCTGCAGTCCGAGCATCCCGATGCCGACGGTTCCGCCCGGCTCTTGGTCGCGTTGGCCGACGGTCAGTTGATCGAGAGCGTCTTGTTGCCGCGCAATGGCCTGTGCGTATCCACCCAGGTTGGCTGCGCGGTCGGTTGCCGCTTTTGCATGACCGGGCGCTCCGGCCTGCTGCGCCAACTCGGCAGTGCCGAGATCGTGGCCCAGGTGGCGCTCGCCCGCACGCGCCGCCCGGTCGAGCGGGTCTTGTTCATGGGCATGGGTGAACCGGCGCATAACCTCGATAACGTGCTCGACGCCATCGAACTGCTCGGCACCGTCGGGGCGATCGGGCACAAGCATCTGGTCTTTTCCACGGTCGGCGACCGGCGCGTTTTTGAGCGTCTATCGCAAGGTCCGGTGAAACCGGCGCTGGCCCTTTCACTGCACAGCACGCGTGCGGAATTGCGCGCTCGGCTGTTGCCCAAGGCGCCGTTGATCGATCCGGAAGCCCTGGTCGATCTGGCTGAGCGCTACGCCCGCGCGACCGGCTGTCCGACTCAATACCAGTGGACCTTGCTTGCCGGCGTCAACGACAGCGACGAAGAGCTGAACGGCATCATCCGGCTCCTTACCGGGAAATACGCGATGATGAACTTCATCCCTTACAACGCGAACGAGGGACTCGGTTTCAGTCGACCCTCATGGGAGCACGCGTCGGCGATGGCCACCCGGTTACAGCAAGCGGGGATCGTCACCCGCCTGCGCAACTCGGTCGGACAGTCGATCGACGGCGGTTGCGGGCAGTTGCGGGCGCGTTGTGGGTCTTGATCGCGTCATAGCGAAGACGGCGTTGCAGGCGATACGGCAACGATTCGTCACGTTGCGAGCAGACTGCTCCCGCTCGCTGTCCTCAAGAAGGTATCGATGCGCTCGGACAAAGACGAGTTCTTCTCGACATGATGGGCGTAGTAAACCAGTCCGAATACAATGCCTTGGTACGAAGCCCCGGTCGGCTCCCCTTTGCGCGCGGTGATATCAAAACCTTCCAGAACTAAACGGAACAGCGGCGGATCAATCCGGATGGATGCCGGGTCGAAGGCCTGGTTCTTGAGTGTCGTCAATACGTGGTTGGCAACCTGTTCACGAAGTACGGCCAATTCCGTTCGGCTATAGGTCGCCAAGGCGTCTAACCACGGAACGTAGTCCGCCCACGCCTGGGTCGCATGCGGTGCACAGGATGGATAATCGAATCGCTTATGCTCAGCGCGGAAAAACCGTTCGGCACGGTCGTAAAAAGGACGTAAACTCAGTGACTTGCCGTCGGGTTTCGTGAGAATGAGCGTATTAGCACGTTTACCGGCACCGGTCATTGTTTTACGCGGGAACCGTCCGACGATCGCGGCATAGCTGGAAACCTCCGAATCCGGGATCTCCAGTTCAGTGTAGAGGTCGATGAACGCCAGCAGCAGACCGGCGGAAAAGCGGCGGTCTGGGAAACCCACGACGAATTCATCGAACAAGCATTTCGGCGTCATGAGTCGCCAACCGATAAAGAGGAGAGCGGTCCGAATGCCTTCCGGGCCAGGGCGTGATAGTTATCGTCGCGATCCGTGCCGATCGCGATATAGCCGAGTGCCTCGGCCGCCGCGAGTGTTGAGCCGCTCCCGGCAAACGGGTCGTAGACAATGCCGACGCCTAGCGGGAGGGCGGCCCGGACCACCTGCCGCATGAATCGCTGCGGCTTCAGCGACGGGTGCGGCGCGATCTCGCGCTCGCGCCCGCGCGTAGGTGAGCAGACGATCACGTCCTTGAACGGCTCGTCTCCGGAAATCCGCCGTAGTCCCCCGGTACCCCACTGACGCAGATTCTCGGCGGCGGTACCCGAGAATGGTTTGCGGAAAACGCCCCAGGGTTCCCAGCAGGAGCGGGCCATCATACAGACCTCGGGGAATTCGTCCTCGGCGCCTTTCGGGCGATCACCGCCCCGCAGTGTCTGTACCAGGCGGATGATCTCACCACGCTTTTCAAACCCGGAGCGCTGTATGGCATGAAAGGTCAGAGGTCAGAGTCGAGAGCAGCGGATTGGAGGCAATCAGCAGATGCCCGCCCGGCACCAATACTCGCAGCAGGGCGTCAGCCAGATTGCCAAAAAAACGATCGAGACCGACGACCTCATCCGGCGAAAGAACGGTAAACCTCGGCAAGGGTTTGCGCTTGGCGCCATCGAATGAGGGTGGAATGCGCCATACCCCTCCGCTGCCACTCTTGAGTTTGTCGTGGTGCTTGCGACTATATTCAATCAGGCCGTAAGGCGGATCGGTCACTACGGCATGTAAGTTGTTTTCCGGAAGCCCGGAGAGCCATTCGATGGCGTCCGCGAGGACATAGGTGGTGCGGGGAGACAGGTGGCTGCGCGGGTGGTTTCCCGCAAGACGCAGCGAATGCCACAGTGAGTTTTGCCGCTCAATCAACTGTTCCCTGAATGATACGGTAGAAACGTCGGTGAAAAGATCGCGAACGTTACCGGTACTTGACGGTCTTGTCATGGGTTGTTACGCAGCCGTTTTGTTAATTCGCGGCATGCCGATCCGAGGATGCTCAGGCAGACCACAGCGGGCCTTCCTCCATCGCCGCGATCTGCTCGCGCAGGGCCAGGATGTGATCCTGCCAGTAGTGCTGGGTGTTGAACCAGGGAAAGGCGCCGGGGAAGGCGGGGTCTTCCCAGCGGGTGGCGAGCCAGGCGGCATAGTGGATCTGGCGCAGGGTGCGCAGGGCCTCGATCAGGTGCAGTTCGCGATGGTCGAACTCCTGAAAGTCCTCGTAGCCGGCCAGCACGTCCGCCAACTGACGGCTCATGTCGGCGCGGTCCCCGGAGAGCAGCATCCACAGGTCCTGCACCGCGGGTCCCATGCGGGCATCGTCGAAATCGACGAAGTGCGGACCGGCGTCGGTCCACAGCAGATTGCCGCGGTGACAGTCGCCGTGCAACCGGATCATGGCGAAGTCGCCCGCTCGCGCGAAGCAGGCGTGCACGCCGACCAGTGCCATCTCGACGACGGATTCATAGGCCGGGAGCAGGTCGCGCGGGATCCAGCCGCCGGCGAGCAGCAGATCGCGCGGGCCGGTGCCGAAGGAGGCGATGTCCAGGCACGGGCGATGCGCGAAGGGGCTGACCGCGCCGATGGCGTGGATGCGGCCGATCAGGCGGCCGATCCACTCCAGGACCCGCGCGTCGTCCAACTCCGGTGAGCGGCCGCCGTAGCGCGGGCTCAGGCTGAAGCGGTAGCCGCGATGCGCGTGCAGGGTCCGACCCAGCGTCGCGAAGGGCGGGACTGCCGGGATTTCCGCGTCGGCCAAATCCAGGGTGAAGGCGTGCTCCTCCAAGATGGCGGCGTCGCTCCAGCGATCCGGCCGGTAGAACTTGGCGATCACCGGCTCGGCCTCGTCGATGCCGACCTGATAGACCCGATTCTCATAGCTGTTGAGCGCCAGCAGGTGGCCGTCCGTGGGCAGACCGATGGACTCCACGGCATCCAAGATCAGATCCGGACTGAGATCGGCGTAAGGTGTGGGATTCAAGTCGTTCATAGGTGGCATTCTAGCCGGGATCACTGCCTGGGTGCCTGTCGATGCGCTGCTCGGCCCGACGGATGGTCTCCGTCACCCGGGATTTGCCCCTTGCGACAGGTCCGGGCATGATGCGCGCGGCAGGTGCCTCCCGGGGCGTCTCAGTCAACTCCCCGACCATGATCGTCCCGCCAAGTGGGCTACCAATCCGATGTGCCGACCGCATTGGCTTATCCTGAAAAGTGCCGTTCGCCGCCGGTCGCGTGGGCGCAGTAGGTCGCGTTTCAGGGGCATTGGCGCCGTCGCTCGTGCCGCGGCGATCGGGGTCCTGCTGCTTGCCGGCCTCGCGGCGGCGGACGGCGAGGGTGCCGCCAGCGGATCACGCGCCGGCGCGCCCGGCGGACCGCCGTCGGTGCGCTTCTTCGCCGTCGGCGACTTGCCCTATGGACCATCCGAGGTCGGTCCCTTCAAGGCACTCCTGGACGCTGCCGCGGCCCTGCATCCGCCCTTCATCGCTCATCTTGGTGACATCAAAGCCGGCAGCACCCCTTGTACCGACGCCAACCTGCACGAGATCGCCGGGATCTTCCGTGCGCTGCCGGTTCCGGTCGCCTACACGCCCGGAGACAACGAGTGGACCGATTGTCACCGTCCCGCCGCCGGGGGGCTGGATCCGCGTGTGCGGTTGGCGCGGGTGCGTGCGGTGTTCTTCGGTGATCCAACGGTACTGCGGCTGGCCGCCTTGGGCGCGGTCCCGGCAGCGAAGGCGTTTCCGGAAATCTACGCCTTTCAGATCGACGCGGTCGCCTTTATCTCGTTACATATCGTTGGCAGTAACAATGGATTTAGCGACAATGATCTCACCGCCGCGGCCGATTTCGCGGCGCGTGAGGCTGCGCACACGGCTTTCCTGAACCGGGTTCTGGAGTCCGCCAAGGTCAGGAATATTCAGGCCCTGGTGCTGATGATCCAGGCGAATCCGCTGTTCGATCGGGGACAGGGGCCGTCGGGCTTTCGCGGCTTCAAGCAGCAACTCGTCGCCGCGATGGAGCGCTTTGCCGGTCCGGTGCTGGTGTTGCATGGCGACACCCACCGCTTTCGGCACGACCGGCCGCTGATCGACCCGGTGCGCGGTACACCCTTCGAGCGCCTGGTGCGGATCGAGGTGCCCGGATCGCCCGTGGTTGGCGGTGTCTGGATTACGGTTGATCCGTCGGCAGCCGAGCCCATCCTCGCCGATCCGACGTATGCGGTCTCGCTGGATACCCTAAATTGACCGAGCAGCCGACTGAGCGACCCCGGGGCGTCACCCTGACCATCTATAAGCTTTTTTATATGGTGGATATCAAAAATATTGAGTTTTCTTTATTTATCCGATCGCTAAACTAGTCCTCAGACAAGATTGCTTGGTTATTTCCGGCAACCCTTGTCGGTTCGATGTCGGCGGTCGACCCGTGGGGCGACTGCTTCCACTTTAAGATGACATTCCACGAGGACTGAACATGGCGAAGAGTTACAGCGCGGGTGTGAAAGAGTACCGCGAGACCTACTGGATGCCGGACTACACTCCCAAGGACACCGATATTCTGGCGTGCTTCAAGATCACCCCGCAGCCGGGCGTGCCCCGTGAGGAGGCCGCCGCCGCGGTGGCCGCCGAGTCGTCGACCGGCACCTGGACCACTGTCTGGACCGACCTGCTGACCGACCTGGACTACTACAAGGGTCGCGCTTACGCCATCGAAGACGTGCCGGGCGACGACTCCTGCTACTACGCCTTCATCGCCTACCCGATCGACCTGTTCGAGGAAGGTTCGGTCGTCAACGTGTTCACTTCGCTGGTCGGTAACGTCTTCGGTTTCAAGGCCGTGCGTGCCCTGCGCCTGGAAGACGTGCGCTTCCCCATCGCCTATGTCATGACCTGCGGCGGCCCGCCCCACGGCATTCAGGTCGAGCGCGACATGCTCAACAAGTACGGCCGCCCGCTGCTGGGTTGCACCATCAAGCCCAAGCTCGGTCTGTCCGCCAAGAACTATGGTCGGGCGGTCTACGAGTGCCTGCGCGGCGGTCTGGACCTGACTAAGGACGACGAGAACGTCAACTCACAGCCCTTCATGCGCTGGCGTCAGCGTTTCGATTTCGTGATGGACGCTATCGACAAGGCCGAGCGGGAGACCGGCGAGCGCAAGGGGCACTATCTGAACGTCACCGCGCCGACCCCGGAAGAGATGTACAAGCGCGCCGAGCACGCCAAGGAGATCGGCGCGCCCATCATCATGCACGACTACATCACCGGCGGCTTCTGCGCCAACACGGGTCTGGCCAACTGGTGTCGCGATAACGGCATCCTGCTGCACATTCACCGCGCCATGCATGCCGTGCTCGACCGCAATCCGCACCATGGTATTCACTTCCGGGTGCTGGCCAAGATTCTGCGCCTGTCCGGGGGCGATCACCTGCACTCCGGCACCGTGGTGGGCAAGCTGGAGGGTGATCGCGAGGCCACCCTCGGCTGGATCGACATCATGCGCGACAAGTTCATCAAGGAAGACCGCAGCCGCGGCATCTTCTTCGATCAGGACTGGGGCTCGATGCCCGGCGTCTTCCCGGTAGCCTCCGGCGGCATCCACGTCTGGCACATGCCCGCGCTGGTGACCATCTTCGGCGACGACGCCTGCCTTCAGTTCGGCGGCGGCACCCTGGGCCACCCCTGGGGCAACGCGGCCGGCGCCGCGGCCAACCGGGTCGCTCTGGAAGCCTGTGTCCAGGCCCGCAACGAGGGCATCGCCATCGAGAAGGAGGGCAAGAGCGTGCTGACCAAGGCGGCGAAGCATAGCCCCGAACTCAAGGTCGCCATGGAGACCTGGAAAGAAATCAAGTTCGAGTTCGACACGGTCGACAAACTCGACGTTGCGCATAAATAGGCTGTCGCCAACCAGTGGTCAGCCGCCGACAAGCAGTGCCGGCCGGCGGCTGCTGGATGCCGAGGTCGCACCGTGAATTCCGACTGAACTCCGAACAACCTGAATCCGAGGATACATCTGATGAGCGACATGCAGGACTACCGTTCCAGTCTCGAAGACGTCAACAGCCGTAAGTTCGAAACCTTCTCTTATCTGCCGCCCATGGAGCCGGAAGGTATCCGCAAGCAGGTAGAATACCTGGTCCGCAAGGGTTGGAACCCGGCGATCGAGCATACCGAGCCGGAAAACGCCTTCGACCACTACTGGTATATGTGGAAGCTGCCGATGTTCGGTGAGACCGACGCCGACCGTATTCTCGAGGAAGCCGCGGCCTGTCATAAGGCCCACCCCAACAATCATGTGCGGCTGGTCGGCTATGACAACTATGCCCAGTCCCAGGGCGCGGCCATGGTGATTTATCGGGGCAAGCCGGTCTAGTCGTTTCTCGCTCGCGCGAAAAACGCTGTTTGAAGGCGGAAACGAGGGCTCCTGTTTCGCCCGGCGGGGCAGATGCTCGCTAACTCTCGTTTCCAAGTTCCGCATGGGAAGACAGTCGTGGCCGCTCCAGCGGCCGGAGCCTGGACGCGACGCTGGAGCGTCGCCACGTGCTCCCACGCTGGAGCGTGGGAGCCAGAATTAGAACCAGGGCAATAGTGATGAGTGAAGTCGACCGCGAACAATATCTGATCAAGACCGAGCCCTATTACCGCCCGGTGACCAACGAGGTAGCGCTGTACGAGGCCGCCTATGCGGCGCGGATGCCGGTCATGCTCAAGGGTCCGACCGGATGCGGTAAATCCCGTTTCGTGGAGTATATGGCCTGGCGGCTGAAGAAGCCGCTGATCACGGTTGCCTGTAATGAGGACATGACCGCCTCCGACCTGGTCGGACGCTTTCTGCTCGACATCAATGGCACCAAATGGCAGGACGGTCCGCTGACCGTGGCGGCGCGCATCGGTGCCATCTGTTACCTGGATGAAGTGGTCGAAGCCCGTCAGGACACCACGGTCGTCATCCATCCGCTGACCGATCACCGCCGCAACCTGCCGCTGGAGAAGAAGGGTGAGCTGGTCAATGCGCACCCGGACTTTCAGATCGTGATTTCCTACAACCCTGGCTACCAGAGCCTGATGAAGGATCTGAAGCAATCCACGAAGCAGCGTTTCGGCGCCCTGGACTTCGACTATCCCAGTGCGGAGATCGAAGCCGAGATCGTGACCCACGAGGGCCTGGTGGACAGCGCGGTGGCGGAGAAGCTGGTGCAGATCGCGCAACGCAGCCGCAACCTCAAAGGGCACGGGCTGGATGAGGGGATGTCGACCCGCCTCCTGGTCTATGCCGCCCAGCTCATCGGCAAGGGCGTCGATCCCCAGTCCGCCTGCCGCATGGCCCTGGTGCGGCCGCTCACCGACGATCCGGATATGCGCGATACGCTGGACGCGGCGGTCGGTACCTTCTTTTAGGCGACCGCTGGAGGCTCCCGGCATGACCATCGACTTCTCCGACTACGTCTCCTGTCTGAAAACCGACCCGGAGCACCCGCACAAGCAGGCGCTGGAAGCGAGCTATCACGAGGCCGCGCGGGTCATGTCCACTCAGGGACTCGAACATTACCTGACCGGCATGAAGGCCCTGTGCAGTCTGAACAAGGGGGAGGATTTGATCCTGACCTATGTTCAACACCTGCCGGCGGTGGTCAAAGAGGTCGGCGAGGACATCACCCCGGATCTGGTGGGGGCCTTGATGAAGCTGGCTTCCCACACCTCGGGTACCGTCATCACGCTGATCATGGCGAACATGCCGCTGGCCGCGAGCCGATTGGGTGACGCGGAAGTCGTGCGGGGCTATCTCAACCTGCTGCATCAGTTGGCCGGCAAGGCGCCGCGCGGATTGCGGCCGATGATGGAGAACATGGACGAGTTGCTCGGCAAGCTCACACTCGGCGGTCTGCGCCGCTGGGCCATGTGGGGCGCCCAGGCCCATGCCCGCGATCTGGATGGCCAACTGGCCTATTTCGGCCTGCAGACCGAATCTTCCCGGGCGGTGCTCCAGAAGGAGCGGCGCGGCACCCTGTTCGTGGACAATCAGCGCAAGCTGAATTTTTATCTGCGGGCGCTGTGGGCGCGCGCTTTTTTTATGCGCCCGACCTCCGGAGATTATGAGTCGCGGCTGGGCTTGCGGCCCTTCATCGAGGATTTCCAGATCCACCTGCCGGACGCATTCGATAGTTTTCGCGGCATTTCCGGAGTCACGGTCTACCGTGCCGCCGCGGCCCATTGTGCCGCGCACATGGTCTATACGACGGCCCCGCTCAGCGCGGAGCAATTGACCCCGGCCCAGATGCGGTTCATCGACTTGTTCGAGGACGCGCGCGTGGAGTCCCTCGCCATTCGCGCTTTCCCTGGGCTGCGTAAGCTCTGGCTCGGCATCATGACCGCGCCGCTGACGGCCAAGGATGAAGCGGTCGAGCTGCATCCGATGGTGGATCTCATGATGCGCATGGCGCAGGCACTGCTCGATCCGGACTATCAGGATCCGTTGGGCATGATCAATGAAACGGCCGCCGCGTTTCATGACACCTGCGCGCGGCGCGGCGAAGACAACCGGATCAGTTGGGATGCCGGAATCGACTTTTTTAACCGGGCGGTTGCCCAGTGTCATCTGCCGAACCTGCGTGTTTTGGAAAACGTGCCGATTCCCTATCGGGACGACAACCGGTACTGCTGGGCGTTCGATGAAAATTTGTTCCTGTCTCACGGGATCGACTATTTGCCGGCCAGTCGGCAGCAGGTGCGCCGCCGGGTTTCCGCCATGGCACTGGCCAACGAGGTGGATGTGGAAACCGCGGGCGATGATGCGCAAGAGGTCTGGGTCTGCTCCACGGAGTTTTTTCCCTATGAAGATCGTGGGGTTTCGTTCAACGCACTGGAAGGCAAGGAGCCGGTTTCCGAGCCCTTTTATTACCACGAGTGGGATTACCATGCCCAACTCTACCGTCCGGATTGGGTGACGGTCATCGAGCGCCGTCAAGGGCGCGCCGATCCGCAGGTGATGGACGACATTCTCACCAAGTACAAGCCGGTGGCCAGTCGCATCCGCCACCTCATCGATGCGCTGCAGCCGCAAGGGATCGTGCGGCGGCGCGGCTATGAGGAAGGGGAGGAACTGGACCTGAGCGCGGCCGTGCGGGCGATGATCGACATCCGCCGCGGGGTCATGCCCGATCCGCGCATCAACATTCGGATCAGCCGTCATGTCCGTGATCTCGCCCTGGTCGTCCTGATGGATCTGTCGGAGTCCACGAACGAGAAGATCGGCGGTCTCGATAAATCCGACCCGGCGTATCCGCACACCCCGAGTATTCTGAGTTTGACCCGCGAGGCGACCGGACTGCTGGCCTGGGCCATCGACTCCATCGGCGACACCTTCGCCGTCCATGGGTTCGCCTCCGATGGCCGTCACGACGTGCAGTATTTCCGGTTCAAAGACTTCGACCAGCCCTACGACGACGGACCCAAGTCGCGGATGGCCGGTATGAAGGGCGGGCTGTCGACCCGCATGGGCGCGGCCCTGCGCCATGCCGGCTGGCATCTGACCCGGCAGTCGGCGAGCAAGCGGCTGGTGCTGGTCATCACTGACGGGGAGCCTGCCGATATTGATGAGCGCGATCCCCAGACCCTGCGCCATGACGCCAAGAAAGCGGTCGAGGATCTGCGCATGCAGGGTGTTCACACCTACTGTCTGACCCTGGACCCGCAGGCCGATCGTTACGTGGCGCGCATCTTCGGCGAGAACAATTACTCGATCGTCGATCAGGTGGAGCGCCTCCCCGAGCGGCTGCCGGCTGTTTTCGCGGCGCTGACCGGCTGAGCGGCCAAGTGGTTATAGGGTTGCCTCGACCCGCTTGGAACGGCAGATGCGCGTCTCCCGTGGGAGCGGCGTCCCGCCGCGATGCGGTGCCGCGGTGACCTCGAACGCTGCGGCGACGCGTCCGGCCCCGTCGCGGCGGGACGCCGCTCCCACCGGGCCGCTACGCGACGCTTATGGTAAGCCTCGACCCCCGACATGCGCGGGCCGCGTGAAAAGCTTGTTTGCGGTCCGGACACAGCCCGCTGATCATGCTAACCTATCGCCGAGGCACGTCGGGTACAGAGGATCTTTTCATGCTGTCGTCACCTTCTGTCCGTTTACACAGGCCACGGCCGTTCGGTCGGGCTCGGTTCCAGCCAGGATTCACCCTGATCGAACTGATGATCGTCGTCGGCATCGTGGCCATCCTGGCCGCCATTGCCTATCCGTCCTATCAGTCCCAAATCCGCAAGACCCGGCGGGGGGATGCCCAGGCGGTACTGATGCAGGCCGCCCAGTACATGGAGCGGCGCTACACCGAGAATGGCTGCTACGATAAAAACCCCTGCGGCACCGACACGGCTACGATCTTGCCGTTTACCAAGTCACCGATCGACGGTAATGAAACTTACTACAGCATCGCGCTGAGCGCTGTCGACGATGACAGCTTCACGATCACGGCAACGCCCGAGCCTTCGGAGTCCGGCGCCGCGGCGCTCAGCATCGACAGCACCGGGCTGCGTACCGGTTGGTGATGGTCGCGAGACCGGCGCGACTTTTTGGATCGGGGGCACGGTCACCCCGTCGGCTCAGACAGCGCGGGGCGACCGGGAGCGATCGATCACCGCGGTGATCGTCGAACCCGGGCGGACTCCGGTATTGCAGCCCTGACGGGCGGATGAACAGAGGAGTTGCACGAGGCCAATGGTCAAGAGTGTCACATTGCGCGAGGCTTGGTCCGGCGAGGCCGATTGCCGCAACTGCTCGCTGCGGACCTCGGTGCTGTTCGCCGGCCTGCAGGAGCAGGCGTTCGAGCGAATCCACGAGCCCATTGATCAGTTCACGCTCAAACCCGGTAATGTCCTGTACCACGCCGGGGATCGGGCTGAATTTCTTTTCACCGTGCGCAGCGGCTCGCTGAAACTGGTCCAGTACCTGCCCGACGGCAGCCAGCGCATCGTGCGCATCGTGCGCACGACCGACGTTCTGGGGCTCGAGGCGCTGCTCGATGAGCGTTATCAGCACGAGGCCGTGGCCCTGCACGCGACCGAGGTGTGTCGCTTCCCGGCCCGGCTGGTGCGTGATCTCGGGCAGGACAGCCCGGCGCTGCACCGGGAGCTGATGGCGCGTTGGCAGCGCGCCCTGGCCGAGGCCGATGCCTGGCTGACCGAGCTGTCCACCGGATCGGCGCGGCAGCGGGTGGCGCGGCTGTTGCTGCGCCTGGTGCGCGACCGCGAGTCCAGTGAGTGCTATCTGTTCGGCCGCGAGGACATGGGCGCCATGCTCGGCGTCACCACCGAGACGGCGAGCCGGACCATCGCGGAGTTCAAGCGGCAGAGCTTGCTGGTGGAAACCGCACCGAACCTGTTCCTGCTGGATGTACCGAATCTCACCCGCATTGCCGAAGACTGAGGCGGCCAGGCCCGACCAGCGCATTGACCTTTGTTAATGTGATCGTCCCTGCCGCTGCTTAACCTGAGTTATTGAGTGACCTCCCATCGCGGCGATCGTAGGTGTCGCGCCCGGCGGGGGTCCCGGTGACTGATCATCAGGAGTTACAGTCTTGCAACAGACCGTGCGGCAAGAGACGTTTCCGGTTTTTATCTTGAAGTTCGGTCGCGAGGAGACGACCCTGCAATCGGTCGATGCCATCTGCGCCTATTTTCGGGCACGGATCGAAGCGCACCCCTGCGCGGTTTTCATCGCCGAGTTCGACCACTTCGCGCACACCAGTGCCTTAGGCGAGGGACGCATCGGCGAGGGCATCCGCGCCGCCAAGAATGTTGTCTACTGTTTCGGCATCGCCCTGCCGGAACCTGAGGTGTTGGCGGTACGTCCACGCTCCATCGGCGTCGCCGAAACTGAGGATGGCTTCCTGGTGACCTTCATGGAGGCTCCCATGCCCGTCGCCAATGGCGTCGTCGAGGACTGGGCCAGGGGGCTGTGTGATCTTGAACCGCGCTCGCCTTTGCCCGCGATCCCGGTAGACCCTCGGTATCGGGGCGGGTGTTAACCCCGCCCCCGAGTCCGGTAACCAATCCTCCAGCCACGAATCAACCGCTCCGGAGCCACTGCATGCGTATCGCCGTGACCAGCCAGAACTTCAAGACCATCACCGGCCACGCCGGCAAGGCCCGTCGCTTCCTGATCTACGAGACGGACGGTGGGCCTGATCCCGTGGAACGGCAGCGGCTTGACCTGCCCAAAGAAATGTCCGTCCACGCGTACCACGGCGAGGATCACCCGCTGTTCCAATTGGGGCTCGCGGCGCTGGTGACCCAGGGGGCAGGGCAGGGCTTCGTGCAGCGGATGGGCCGCCATGGCATTACCGTCTACGCGACCAGTGAGTCCGACCCGCTGCCGGCGGTCGCGCGGGTCGCGGCCGGAGTGCCGCTTGCCGCGGCCTTACCCCACGACCATGATCACGGTCCGGAGCTCGTTCAAATCCAGGAGCCCTGAGCCAACGGCACTGCGGCGCCCGTCGATGCTGTTGGCATGCGCATCAACCCCACTTATCAGGGCATCAGCCTAATCGCCATGTCGACTTTTCTGGATTACGGGTAGGCTGGGGAACATCATCGCGCGACGCTGCCCGGCCATCCGTGGCGCCCGGCGTACGCGGGGACCTGCCGGCACCACCGCCGGTTTCGCTGACTATTGGCCTCGACCCTCGGGACATTCGCCATGCTCGACAGCACCATGATCGAACTCTCGCGCTGGCAGTTCGCCGCCACCGCGATGTATCACTTTCTGTTTGTGCCCCTGACCCTGGGTCTCGCCTGGATCCTCGTGATCATGGAGACGGTCTATGTCATGACCGGGCGCGAGATCTACCGGGACATGACCAAGTTCTGGGGCAAGCTGTTCGGCATCAACTTCGCGCTGGGTGTCACCACCGGGCTGACCATGGAGTTCCAGTTCGGCACGAACTGGGCCTATTACAGCCACTATGTCGGCGATGTCTTTGGCGCGCCCCTGGCCATCGAGGGACTGATGGCCTTCTTCCTGGAGTCGACCTTTATCGGCTTGTTCTTCCTCGGCTGGGAGCGGCTCAGCAAGCTCCAGCATCTCACGGTGACCTTCCTCACCGCGCTGGCCTCCAACCTCTCGGCGCTGTGGATTCTGATCGCCAACGGCTGGATGCAGAACCCGGTGGGTTCCGAGTTCAGTTACGAGACCATGCGCATGGAGATGACCAGCTTCACCGAACTGCTGCTGAACCCGGTGGCCCAAGTCAAGTTCGTCCATACGGTGGCGGCCGGCTATGTCACCGCCTCCATGTTCGTGCTCGGCATCAGCGCCTGGTACATGCTCAAGGGCCGCGACCTGGCCTTCGCCAAGCGGTCATTCTCGGTCGCTGTCGGCTTCGGGCTGGCGTCCATCCTCTCGGTCATCCTGCTGGGAGACGAATCCGGCTACGAGGTGGGTGATGTCCAGCGGGTCAAGCTCGCCGCCATCGAGGCGGAATGGGAGACCGAACCGGCCCCGGCCGCCTTCACCGCGTACGGCTTCCCGAGCAACGCCGATGAAGAGACCCACGATGCGGTCAAGATTCCCTATCTGCTGGGGCTGATCGCCACCCGGTCGCTGGACACGCAAGTGGTTGGCCTGAAGGATCTGAAGCGCGAGCACGAGGTGCGTATCCGCAGCGGCATGATCGCCTATGAATATCTCCAGCGGCTGCGCAATGGCGAGGATACCCCCGGCAACCGGGCCAGCTTTGAGGACCACAAGGCGGATCTGGGCTACGGCCTGCTGCTCAAGCGCTACACCGAGAACCCCGCCACCGCCACCGAGGAGCAGATCAAGCAGGCGGCCAAGGACTCGATCCCGGAGGTCGCACCCGTGTTCTGGGCCTTCCGGGTGATGGTGGGGGCGGGGGTCTGGATGTTACTGCTGATCGTCCTGGGCTTCTATTTCAACGCCCGTCGCGTGATTCAGGATCGCCGCTTCCTGCTCTGGCTGTTCGTCTTCAGCATCCCGGTGCCCTGGCTCGCGGCCGAGACCGGCTGGTTCGTCGCCGAGTTCGGCCGTCAGCCGTGGGCGATCGGTGAGGTGCTGCCGACCGGCATCGCCGCCTCCAGCCTGACCGCGACCGACTTGCGGATCAGCCTGACCGGCTTCATCGTCTTCTACAGCATTTTGTTCCTCATCGAGATGTTCCTGATGTTTAAGTTCGGGCGCATGGGTCCGAGCGCCCTGCACACCGGAAAGTATCATCACGAGTGCCGCCGGGAAGCGCCGCCGGCCCATGGCGGCGGTGCCACCCCGGCCACCGCACCGCACGACCAAGTACCGTAGAGGACACGCCATCATGATCCTTGACTACGAAACGTTGAAGTTCGTCTGGTGGATACTGGTGGGCGTCCTGCTCATCGGTTTTGCCGTGACTGATGGGATGGACATGGGGGTCGGCACCTTGCTGCCCTTCCTGGGTAAGAACGACTTGGAGCGGCGGGTCATCATCAACACCGTGGGGCCGCACTGGGACGGCAATCAGGTGTGGCTGATCACCGCCGGCGGGGCGATCTTCGCCGCCTGGCCGCTGGTCTATGCCAGTGCCTTCTCGGGCTTCTATTTTGCCATGCTGCTGGCGCTGTTCGCCTTGTTCTTCCGGCCGGTCGGCTTCGACTACCGCAGCAAGATCGAGAATCCGACCTGGCGCAGTGCCTGGGACTGGGGGCTCTTCGTGGGTGGGGCGGTGCCCGCGCTGGTGTTCGGCATCGCCTTCGGCAACCTGATTCAGGGCGTCCCTTTTCATCTGGATGAGTTCCTGCGGCCCTGGTACACCGGCAGTTTCTTTGGTCTGCTGAATCCCTTCGCCCTGCTCGCCGGGGTGATCAGCCTGGGGATGCTGACCATGCACGGGGCGATCTGGCTGCAACTGCGCACCGAGGAGCCGATCGTCGGTCGGGCCAAGGTCTGGGCCAAGCGGACCGGGATCCTGACGATTGCCGCCTTTGCCTTAGCCGGCGTCTGGCTCAGTCTGGGGATCGACGGTTTCCGGGTAGTCTCGATGCCGGAACTCGGCGCAACCCCGAACCCGCTGACCAAGGAAGTCGTGCAGGAGTCCGGGGCCTGGCTCGCCAACTACCAGCAATATCCCTGGACCCTGGTGTTTCCGCTCCTGGGATTCGCCGGACTGGGCGGGGCCGTCCTGCTGTCGATGAAAGATCGTCCCGGTCTGGGGCTCGCGGTCAGCAGCCTGGGTTTGACCGGAGTCATCATGACCGCGGGGGCGACCATGTTCCCGTTCATCATGCCCTCCAGTACCAACCCCAACTCCAGTCTGATCGCCTGGGACGCCGTGTCCAGTCATTTGACGCTGACGGTGATGTTCTGGGCGGCGATGATCTTCGTGCCGCTGATCCTCATGTATACCACCTGGACCTACACCAAAATGTGGCGGCGGGTGACCGTGGCCGAGATCAAAGCACAAGACCACCTGGCCTACTGAAGCATCGACCGGAGAAACATCCATGTGGTACTTCGCCTGGCTGCTGGGCGTCCTGTTGGCTTTGGCCTTCGGCGTCATCAATGTAATGTGGTATGAGTCCGAGCAGTGTCTCGGGCCTGCGGATGATGACCGGCCGATGGCTTCTTAGGCATCGTTCCGGCCGAAGGTTGGGCGCGCCCCGCATTGGAGGTCTTAGCCGGACGAGGGCGGCCTGGACGCGGGATCGACCGGCTAAAGCCTCGACCTCCGGCTTTCGACCGGCCGGAGCGATGGTCTGGGCAGGCAACGGTGTAGGTGATTCCCGGAACACCGGAGACCACTCCGGATGTAGGTGCGACTTCAGTCGCACCGATTCGGACGCGGGTGCGACTGAAGTCGCACCTACACTTACCGGTATCCAAATTTTCGGAAATCGCCTTAGGGTATTCTTCTACGGATTTATCATTTGCGAGCGAACCCATCCTAATGGTCACTACTGACCCCGAGCGCGCGGACGTCGGGCTGATCGACGACTTTCGTGGCGAGGGTAACCTCTCCCGACTCGGTACACCCTGGCGATTGATCACCGATCAGGTGATGGGCGGTGTGTCGCGGGGTCAGTTGGTTCGCGCGCCGCGTGACGGCCGATCCGCTCTCGGGTTGACCGGTGAACTGAGCCTGGAGAACAACGGCGGCTTTGTGCAGGCGAATCTGGCCCTGGCACCAGCGGGCCGGTTCGATGCGAGCGCATATAGCGGCGTGCGGGTACTGGTGCAGGGCGATGATCAGACCTACGGTCTGCACCTCAAGTCAGCGGACACCGACCTTCCCTGGCAGTCGTATCGGGCGGGGTTTTCCGCGCCGCCCGCCTGGCAGGAACTGCGGTTTCCCTTTACCGCGTTCGTTCCCTACCGGGTGGCCGTGCCGCTCGCCCGGTCCCGCCTGCTGCGCCTTGGCGTCGTCGCCATCGGCCGGGCCACACGTTTCAAACTCTGGATCGCGGAGATCGGTTTCTACTAAACCGCGCCTCCACCTAGGTTGGTGAAATCCTCAAGGCCGAACACACCATGAAAATTACGCTTTTCACGCTGGACGCGGTTTAATCCGATCGGTTCTTGGCGCGGCCGTTGCCTGACGCCGGATCGGGGCGATTCAGGATTGCAATTTGCGTGGGTCATTGGCACCCTCCCCACGCATCCCTGAGCTCAGCCCGCAACATCAGAAAATTGAGGACTCCTATGAAGCGTCGTTACCGGTTCTCGCCCGTCCTTCTGCTTGGACTGGCCGGCGGCCTGGCGGCACAGGTCCCCGGCGTCGCCCCGCCCGCGGCCCCCGCCTCCTGGTCGGTTCCTGCATCTCAGCCGTCGGCACCCGGTCAGGTCCCCCCGACCGAACGCGTCAGCGGTCCGCTCATGCAGGCGACCCTCACGCTCAAGGAGGGGATCGATAAGCTGCGTGCCTTCCTGGGTCAGCCGGATCTGCCGAACAAGCTTCAGGTCGCCGCCTTTCTCGACCGGGAGATCGCGCCTTACTTCGATTTCGACTCTATGGCCAAATGGGCTGCCGGCCCCGGCTATGCACAGTTGAGCGAGCAGGAGCGCAAAGCCCTGGCCGGCCGCATCGAGTCGAGTTTCCTCACCGCCCTGGGCGGTCAACTGGCCGGCTATCAGGGGCAGCAGGTGCGGATGATGCGCCCGCGTCTGGGAGCCCGCGGCGCGGTGAGCGTGAACGTCGGGATCATGCGTCCGGGCGTCTATCCGTCGCGCTTGGAGTTTCGCATGTATCAATCCGGTCAGGCTGGTCAGGCCTGGAAGGTCTATGACGTGATCGCCAATGGGCGCAGCGTCGCTTCGTACTATCGCGGGCAGTTCCAGCGGACGGCTGGACAAGGCCAGGCGGTGGGCCGCTGAGTCGGCCTTCAGCCGCATGAAAGACCCAACCCTGAACGGCGACGACAGCCCCTCGCGGCTGGGTCGCGCCATGCTGTTCGCGGCCTGGGTCCTGGGCCTGGCGCTCCTGGTCCTGTTCTTCAACGGGGTCATCGAGCGCCAGCGCAACCCCAATCCCGATCCGGTTGCCGGTACGGCGCAAACCGGCGTGCCTCAGGTCGTGTTGCGCCGCAACCGGGCCGGTCATTACGTGGCCGGCGGACGGATCAATGGTCAGCCCGTCGTGTTCCTGGTGGATACCGGTGCCACCGACGTGGCCCTGCCGCTGTCGCTGGCCCGCCGGTTGGGTCTGGCGCTGCGCCCCGGCGGTATCAGCCAGACCGCCAACGGGACTGTCGAGACCTGGAGTACGCGCCTTGCGACCGTCGACCTTGGGGGCCTGGTGGCCCGTAACGTGCGAGCCAGCGTGTTGCCCAACATGCCTGGTGATGAGGTCCTGCTGGGGATGAGTTATCTGAAACAACTGGAACTGATCCAGCGCGGGGAGACCCTGACCCTGCGGCCTCATTCGGGTCAATGACCATGGCCATCACGGAGAGCATTGATGCGGTTCCGGTTGCGGACTCACCCGCCCGGCCGGATCTCAGCGGGATCGTTGCGGGCTTCACCGTCGGCGCTCCGATCGGTCCGATCCTGCCCCTGGGTAAAGGGCTGATCAACGACACCTTCGCGGTGACGACCGACAGCGGTCGCTATGTGCTCCAATGCGTCAACCAGCAGGTCTTCCCGCGCGCCGAGCGGATCATGACCAATTTGTCCGTGCTCGCCGCTCATGCCGCGGGCACGGATGGGCTGCGGGTGCCGGCCCTGATCCCCGCCGCTGACGGCCGACCTTACCTGCGCACAGCCGCCGGCGATCTCTGGCGGCTGATGGAACTGATTGCGGACGCGGTCACCCTGGAGCGGATCGGCACCGCGGCGCAGGCCGCTCAAGTCGGCCGCGCCCTGGGGCGCTTTCATCGTCTGACCCAGGATTTGGCCACGGACCGCCTGGAGTTCACGCTGCCCGGTTTTCATCAGACACCCGACTATATGTTCCGCCACCTGGCCCTGCGCGGGCAGGCCACCTGGGCTGCCGACGACGAGGCGGTATCGACCTGCACCGCCTTCATCGACGCCCGCGCCGCCTTGGCCTGGGTGTTGGAGGAGGCCCTGGCGGCCGGTCGTGTCCCGTTGCGGGTCACCCATGGCGATCCGAAGATCGACAACATCCTATTCCACCGGGTGGATGGTCGGGCCCTGGCGCTGATCGACCTGGATACGGTCCAGCCTGGTCTGATCCAGCATGATCTTGGCGACTGTCTGCGCTCCTGCTGCAACCGCCGCGGCGAGTCCGGCCCGTCCGGTGCCACCGGCGCGGTGCGTTTCGATCTGGACATCTGCGAGCAGATCCTCGGTGCCTATTTCGCGGAGACGCGCGGCTTTCTCACCGCCGCCGACCTGGCGCTGTGCTACGACAGCATCCGCCTCATGCCCTTCGAGCTGGGCCTGCGCTTTCTCAACGATCACCTGGAACGCGACCGCTATTTTCGAGTTACCTATCCGGGTCAGAACCTGCACAAAGCCGTCATCCAGTTTGCGCTGGTCGCGTCCATCGAGGCCCAGGAGGCCGAAATTCGGGCGATCATCGCCAGGGGTGTCGCGGGCGAGTGATCTGGGCTGCGGCGCGGCGCGGCGGGTCCTCGGCATTGCGACAGCCTTCGCACGGGCCGCGCGGGCTTGGTGAGAACGATGAAATGATCGCGCACCCCGAGCCGCTGGGAGAGGCGAACGTCGGTGCTGCGCCTGCGCGCCCCATGCTGCTCAAACAGGCCATCGACAGCCGGGCGCTTGCCTGGCATTAGGCGCTGGCGCAAGTACTGCGGGAACGAGCGCGGCAATCAGTCGCTTGACCGCGGCGACGTTGACCACCTGGCGGCAACTACCGTCGGCCGAGAACGCCTGAGCCATGAATATGGCCAGCGTCTCGGCCTGGGGAAACCGCCGCTCACGATGCGCTTGCAGCAGGGTCACAACCTGGTCAAGCAGTTTCGGCCCCGTCAGCACGTTGAAGAAACCGCATGCATCGGTGCTGTCGGTGGGAGGGGTAGCGGGGTCAGTTCCCGCATTGTTGCATTGATCGCCGAGCGATGCGGCACACCGTCGCCAAGTGGACGCCGAAGTACTCCGCTATCTCTCTGTAACTATAGGCGCCTGTCGTGTAGGCCGCCACGATCGCGGCATTGCGCTCCTGATAGCCGGCCGCGATAGCCGCCAGGGCGGGGGCCGGGGGGCGGCGCTGAGCCCGGGGGACAGTCAGCACGTCGCCCCGAATTCTGGTCTCGATCTGCATCCGTTCGACGAACGCGTCGTCACCGAGATAGATCTGCTGGCGCAACCCGTCCCAGAGGTCTCGCTCCACACCATTCAACACAAATTGTCGATAATACTCGCAACCCTCCGCACGGTCCGAGCCGAACTGGCTCAGCAATCCGTCAACTGCCAGCCACGTCGGGACCGGCGCTTCCCCGGTCATCGCTCGGTAACTACTCCAAGGCCAATCCTCAGGCCGTACGACCATCCGCGCACGAACCGGGTTGAGCAGAACGTATCGGCTCAGTTCTAGCAGATACGCATCCTGGTCGACCAAAATTGCCTTGAAGCGTCCTTGGAAAAGGTGTCCAAGGCGGCTGTGTCGTCGATTTGACGCCTGGGTATAGACCCCGTTCAACTGACGCATCCCGTGCGACAGATTAGCCTCCACCGTCTCGATCACGAGATGATAGTGGTTGGTTATGAGGCAGAAGGCATGGCAGATCCAGTTGCAGCGTTCCACAACCTCTTCCCGCACATCAAGAAACGCCGTTCGATCCGCGTCGTCCTCAAAGATCGCCTCACGCCGATCACCGCGGGAGGTGATGTGGTAAAGGGCTCCAGCAAACTCGATGCGCAACGACCTAGTTCTGCCCCAGTCTAGCGCGTGCCGTGGAATGTTACAAAGCGAGACCTGACCCCGACCACGTGCAAAGCGAGACCTGACCTCGACCACCTGATGACCTGACCCCGACCACGGTCTCGGCTCTCAAAAGTTTCCGATAGGACGATTCATTCATTGCCCCGTCACCTGAGAGCTTTCAAGGCTTCTAAGATTTAGCAGGTAAGTCTCGCGGGTCTCATTTTCAACGAGCAAGCTGTTTTCGTCCGCGCCTTGAATCAGTCTTGTGATATAGGACTCCTGCACGTCGCGTTCTTCCTCTTCATCGTAAGCGGCCTTGATCATCGTTCCGGCCAGCCGAGGCGCCGGACGGCTGGAGTCCAAGGCTTCAGCCTTGGATCGGCAGGCCAAGGCTGAAGCCTTGGACTCCAAGTTAGCATCGCTGGCCGGAACGATGATCAAGACCCACCCGGTTTCAATCCCTGATAGTCGTAACTAATCCTAGCCCTCGTAACCGACGCGCACGCGGTTGTCTCCATGTCGATCACAATCCCTCGATCGAACGCTGGTCCCGGTGAAGATCGGCTTTGGAATCGACGGTTACCACTCGCCTCGGTCGACCGCGCCGAGCGTAACCCAAGTCGCAACCGAGCGTTCGCTCAATCTGCTCGCGGAAGCGGTCGTTGCCGAAAGGGGTTCCGGTCTGCAGGCAGGCGTGCATTTGCTCGAGCAGGATCGGATCGAGATGAGCGGTGAACAGATCCCGATAGGCCGCCTGTCGCTCTGTCGCCGAGTCGCCAAGCGCCCGATAGTCCGGATGGGTGGCGATAAGCGGGTTGCGCTCGCCGAGTGCGTTGCATCGGTAGCTCGACCACGGATAGTCCCCCGGTGCAGCGACCATGCCCGCGCGGACCGGGTTGAACTCGATATACCGGTAGCAGGCGAGCAGGTAGGACTGCGCTTGCACCAGGCTGGCCTTGAAGCGTCCCTCCCAGAGCGTCCCGCTGCGTCCGTATTCATGGTTGACGTAGGGCACATAGCGCTGTCCGACCGACTGCATCATGCGGCTGATGGCGGCGGCGTCCTTCGGCGTGACGAGCAGGTGCACATGATTGGTCATCAACACATAGGCGTGGATGGCGCAATCGTTGCGTTCGGCGGCCTCGCCCAGCCAGCCGAGATAGACGCGATAGTCGTTTTCGGCAAAAAAGACGGCTTGGCGGTTGTTGCCGCGTTGGACGAGATGCGCGGGGATGTCGGGGAGGAAGAACCTGGGCTTGCGGGGCATGGGAATGGACCTGTTGGGAGCCACGCCTCAAGTATAGCATAGAAAAGGGCTCTGACCCCTTTTCCGATCACTGCTGGGTATTATCGACCAACTCGATCTTAACGTGCTTGCCGACAATGGCCGCGGCCCGATTCAGCGTGTCAAGCCGCACCTTGTCGTTGTCGGGGTCGAGCAAGCGGTCCAGTTGCGAGCGGCTGGTCTGCATCCGCTTTGCCATTTCCACCTTGTTCAGATGCTGGCTTTCCATCGCTTGCTGGAGTTGCCATGCCAGCACCCGCTTGGCGGCGATCTGCCGTGCCTCGGCCAGTCGCCCTTCCTCTTGGAGGAAGTCCTCCAGACTGGAACCGATGTTTTCTTCCTCAATCATCTTGCTCATCTTTCATCCGTCTCACGGCGATATTCAACTCATGATCCGGCGTCTTCTGCGTCTTCTTGATGAAGGCGTGCAGCAAAACCATCCGCCCTCCGGCCATGCAGAAGAGAACGCGCGCAATCCGTCCCGAGGACAGATTGCTGCGAACTTCCCACAGGCCCTTGTGGGAGTGGAGCGCCCGGCATAACGGCATTCCGATTGGCCAACCATATTCCAGGGTCTGGAGATCGTTCCCTAAGATCCGGCGGTCATCCGGCCCCAGTTCCTTGAGCCACTCCCTGACCGGTTCCCTGCCGAGTCCCGTTCGATAGAACGCGACCGGGACGCGTTTCTGATTGTCCGGCATGTGTGCACCTCACGAGGTATAATGTACCACATAAAGTACAAAGTCAGCAAACAAAAAAGCTCCAGCTGGAAGCGCTACCAGGAAATTTCCAGACAGCATTCCGGACACCCAAGACTCTGTAATCACAGCACCCCCATGATCCCGGCCACCTTTCCGGCAGCACCGCCCGGCAGTCGGAAAAAGGATCTAATTGAGCCTGGCCCGAATGGCACTGACTTAAGCTGCGGCATAAATAAATCAGCGGCTTACAGTTAAATCCACAAGCAGTGAATTGAGTGGAAGCGGCATTTTCCGCGGTGTTTCCTGGCCCTTGCCTGGTCCTCAACGGTTTTTCGCTCGCTTCACTGCATCGCAACCAATTGTTTCTGTGATGCTTGCTCCTTAAGTCAGTGCCCTTCGAGCCTGGCCCCTTTTCCCTATTGAAGCGTCCTTCCCAGAGCGTCCCGCTGCGTCGGTACTCATGGTTGACTTAGGGCATAGCGCTGTCCGACCGACTGCATCATGCGGCTGATAGCGGAGGCGTCCTTCGGCGTGACGAGCAGGTGCACATGATTGGTCATCAACACATAGGCGTGGATGGCGCAATCGTTGCATTCGGCGGCCTCGCCCAGCCAGCCGAGATAGACGCGATAATCGTTATCGGTAAAAAAGACGGCTTGGCGGTTGTTGCCGCGTTGGACGATATGCGCGGGGATGTCGGGGAGGAAAAACCGGGGCTTGCGGGGCATGGGAATGGACCTGTGGGGAGCCATTCCTCAAGTATAGCATAGAAAAGGGCTCTGACCCCTTTTCCTGTGGATCTGCGCGTCGGGATGGGCCTTTTCCACCTCGACCAAAAGAGGACCACGCTAAGGGCTTGCGGCGCACGGCCTCGATCAGAATGCCCTTATGCGAGCTGACGCGAGGCGCCGGACATGACACCAAGCGCGATGCCGGCAGGGAAGGGAAATGGTCCAACAGTGTAGCGGTTCACGAGGACGATCCACCATCTCGAAATAACTTGGTCGGGAAAAGCCAGGAAGACCTCCTCCATAAAAAGGGCTCTGACCCCTTTTCGGACCCAGTCAATCTTCTTCCTCGGTAAACAGTTTCGCGGTCGGCACTGCTATAGCCTTTCCTTCCGCTCCTTTAACCGCAACTCGCGCCTGTTTAGCGCGATATTTTCTGGAATCTTCTTTTTTTTCTGTGACGTATGAGTGCTTCGGTTTTTTTCCGATTTCGCCGGTAAAGCCACAATATCCGTAGACGGTTAATTGATCAAAACCAGAACTGTGGAGGGACGTGCATAGCTTTGAAACGAAAGAACTAGCTGTTAAATAATCCGAACCCGAATGACAGGTCATAATCTTCAGATGGCTGAGCGATTTAGGAATCTTGCCAACCATAGCGCTGGCTAACTGCTCAGGTGTTATGTTAACATCTCCGGTAATTGGCCCGATTACAGTGGAATTCCCATGGCACGTGATGTATAGAACGGAATCGTCGACCCATTTCACAGAAGATGGCGATTGCTGCCCCTGCGTGACACCAAGCTGCAATACCGTATTATGAACCGTTCTCGTCTTCTTTCGCTTGATTCGCCTGAGGAGGGTTTCCGCGATATCCTTCACTTCTTTATGAGACTCTAGACTCAGATCTATAACAAATGGCAGCATTACTGCGTAAATACCTGCGTGTGCCATTCCTCATACCCTCCAATCAAGCGGGGGAAAAGGGAGAAAAGGGGTCAGGCTCAAATACTTGTCCGAGCTAAAGCCCTCGCCGCCCCGTAATGCCGGTCATCTTGCCGCCCAGCAACGCTCAGAAGTGGATTCAATCTATCCGCGGCCATCGACGGTCGCTCCCACTCCCCAATCGTCACTCTTCTTGCAGCGGGGCGCCCCGTAAGGGAACCCACAACTGCGAAAAAGATAACGTTCCTGAGTATAGACCATGCCCATGTGTTTGCAAGGTCGATTCAAGATATTTTCTTGCAAACTCCGCCTTGCTCACTTCGCCGGTACTCAGGCCGCAATCTGCTCAAACGAGAACGACGGCCACCCCGCCCGTTCGCTGGCATGTTCGACGGTGATGGCGCAGAGTCCGCCAGCTTCATCCAACTCGACCAAGGTGTTCTCGTCAAGGTCGCGCGTCTCGGCCACCACGGCCGGGCGCAGTTCTATATAGAGGGTGTCCGTGTCCTGGAAGTATTTGATCTTCATGCCTTGAAGCTCCGATCGAAGAATGCGTTATGGACCGTCTCCCCATCCTCGAGCAGGACGACCCGCGCCGGATACGGCCGTCGGCTTGGATCGGTTCGCGCTCAGGATGCTCGATCACCCGCTGTATCCACGCTTCGGCGATCCCCGCCCGGTCCGGGCGGGTGCGCATGGCGTCGAAGTAGCCGGTCCGTTTCAAGCGTCGAACCCGTAGCTGAACCCCGCATCCGCCACCCCGATGGCAATTCGCTCGATCTTCTTCCCCTCCATGGTCCGGTTCAATATCTCCCGACTAATCGCCGGCAAGACCGTATTGGTCAATATGGCATCCACCACCCGAGCCCCACTCTCCACCTCCGCACAGCGCTTGGCGATCAGGTCCACCACCGCGTCGTCGTAAGTCAGTACGGCACGATGGTTGTCGGCAATCCGCCGCACCACCCGGTCGAGCTGGAGCCGGATGATGGTCCCCAGGATCGCATCGCTCAGCGGGTAATAGGGAATGGTGACGATGCGCCCCAGCAGGGCAGGGGGGAAGGTCTTGAGCAGCGGTGCGCGCAACGCCTGGGCCAGTCCTTCGACATCCGGCATCAGGTCCGGATCCTTGCATATGCTCATGATCAGATCCGTGCCGGCGTTGCTGGTGAGCAGGATGACGGTGTTGTGGAAGTCGATATAGCGGCCCTCGGCGTCTTCCATCCAGCCTTTGTCGAAGACCTGGAAGAAGATCTCATGCACGTCGGGGTGGGCTTTTTCCACCTCGTCCAGCAGGACCACGCTATAGGGCTTGCGGCGGACGGCCTCGGTGAGAATACCGCCTTCGCCATAGCCGACATAGCCGGGGGGCGAGCCCTTGAGGGTGGAGACCGAATGGGCCTCCTGGAACTCGCTCATATTGATGGTGATGATGTTCTGTTCGCCACCGTAGAGTGCCTCGGCGAGTGCGAGCCCGGTCTCGGTCTTGCCCACCCCGGAGGGGCCGGCGAGCATGAAGACGCCAATCGGTTTGTTGGGGTTGTCGAGCTTGGCGCGGGAGGTCTGAATGCGGGCGGCGATGGCATCGAGTGCATGACGCTGGCCGACGACGCGCTTGTTGAGGGTCTCGGCGAGGTTCAGCACCGCTTTCACTTCGTCCTTGACCATGCGGCCCAGCGGGATGCCGGTCCAGTCGGCGACCACGGAGGCGACCGCCTGGGCGTCGACGCTCGGCAGGATCAGGGGGCGTTCGCCCTGCAGGTCCGCCAACTCGGCCTGGAGGATGCGCATCTGTTCCAATGCCGCGGCGCGCTCGGGCTCGCTGAGGGCGGCGGGAGCGGTGGAGGCGGGCGTCGCGCCGGTCCCGGCCGCCTGTTCCAGGTCGCTCCCGGTCCCTTCGACCGGGGCAGTGGTGCCGCGCAGTCGTCCGCGCAGTTCCAGGATCCGGGTCACCAGGCCCTTCTCGGACTCCCAGCGGGCATTGAGCCCCAGCAGGCGCTCGCGCTCGACGGCCAGCTTTTCGTTGACGGCCTGCTCGCGCTCCGCGGTTACCACACCCACCGCGGCCTCGCGGCCGATGATGGCGAGTTCGGTCGTCAAGCCCTCGATGCGGCGGCGGCAGTCCTCGACCTCCGGGGGTTCGGCGGACTGACTGATGGCGACCCGGGCACAAGCCGTATCGAGCAGGCTCACCGCCTTGTCCGGCAGTTGGCGCGCCGGGATGTAGCGGTGGGAGAGGCGTACCGCGGCCTCCAGGCCCTCGTCCAAGAGTTGGACCTGATGGTGCTTCTCCAGCGTCGAGGCGATGCCACGGACCATGAGGATCGCTTTCTCCTCGCTCGGCTCGTCGACCTGGACGACCTGGAAGCGGCGGGTGAGCGCCGGGTCCTTCTCGATGTATTTTTTGTACTCGGCCCAGGTGGTGGCGGCGACGGTGCGCAGGGTCCCGCGGGCGAGCGCGGGCTTGAGCAGGTTGGCCGCGTCGCCGGTACCGGCGCTGCCGCCGGCGCCGACCAGGGTGTGGGCCTCGTCGATGAAGAGGATGATCGGCTTGGGCGACGCCTGGACTTCTTCGATGACCTGGCGCAGCCGGTTCTCGAACTCACCCTTCATGCTGGCGCCGGCCTGAAGCAGGCCCACGTCGAGGGTGCGCAGCGAGACCTCCTTGAGCGGCGGGGGCACATCCCCGGCGGCGATGCGCAGCGCAAAGCCTTCGACCACCGCGGTCTTGCCGACACCGGCCTCGCCGGTGAGGATGGGGTTGTTCTGACGGCGGCGCATAAGGATATCGATGAGCTGGCGGATTTCCTCGTCACGTCCCACGATGGGGTCCAGTTCCCCCTTGCGGGCGCGCTCGGTGAGATCCACCGAGAACTGCTTGAGTGCTTGCTGTTTGCCCAGCTGGGCCGGGGCCATGGCGTCGCTCGACTCACCCGGAGCGGCACCGCCGCCCAGGTGAAAGCCGTCGCTGGCGGCCATGCGCTCTTCCGGGGAGCCCGCGCAGATCTCGGCAAAGCCGTCGGTGAGTGCGTCGGCCTGCACCTTCTCGAATTGGCGGGAGATGCCGAGCAGACCGCTGCGCAGCCCCTTGGTCTTGAGGATGCCCACCATCAGGTGCCCGGTGCGCACCTGCGATTCGTTGAGGAGCAGCGTGGCGTAGGTCCAGGCGCGCTCGGCCGCCTCTTCCACGTCGGAGGACAGGTCCGAGATGGAGCGGGAGCCCCGCGGCAGGCGGTCCAGGGACTCGGTGAAGTCACGCGCCAGGCCCGCCGGGTCCAGTTGGAAGCGGCGGATGATCCGGTGCAGGTCCGAGTCCTGGCCCTGCAGGATTTGATTCAGCCAGTGCACCAGCTCCACGTAGGGGTTACCGCGCATCTTGCAGAAAACCGTGGCGCTTTCGATCGCCTTATAGGCGAGTGGGTTGAGCTTTCCGAACAGTGCCGCGCGGTTGATCTCGGACATGGGTTGGCTCCTGGGGCGTTGGTGTGGTGCTAGAGCGTTGAGCTTAGGCGATTTCCGTGCATAGACATCCCGACTGCGCATGTGCAGAAAGCCTGTTGGGTTGTAGGGGCGAATTAATTCGCCCCTACCCGGCGGTAGATCCTTTCCTGGAAATCACCTTAAACTGCGATCATCGGTCCACAGTGCGAGTTTTACAGCGACCATCGGTCCGCGCAGCGGACCCTACAATCCGGACTCCGGTCGCTGGGCCTGCGGATCGAGTTTGAGATCGTCCCCGTCGCGGCCGAGCGCACCGCTGGTGAGCCAGGTGGTCCAGCCCAGGCGGCTGCCGACGCCGAGCCGCAATGGCGGTACCTCGGATTGCGCCAGCACGGGGTTGAGGTCCCATACGAGTGTGTCGCCCGCGTAATTGCGGACCGCGGCCTTGACCCGCGCCAGGGCGGCCCCGCCAGGCAGCAGGCTCAGGTAGGCGGCGAGCCGCAGCGGACCGATGCGGACACGAAATTTCGACTGATGGTCCCAGACGCGTCCGCCGAGGGTCGTGGTCTGGCCCAGCGCGGCGCTGTCCGGCGTCTCACCCAACCGGAGCCGACAGTTGTCGGGCAGTGTCAACCAATGCCCGATCCACTCATCAATGCGCACCGGCAGGCCCAAGAGCACGCCCAGGATGGACCGCAGCCCCTCCGCGTGGCGGGTCTGGCAGGATAGGTGACCGGCGAAATGGCGCTTGGCCAAATCCGGCATGGCGTCGCGGTCGCGACAGGCTGGCAGGGCGGTGCCGCTCAGAGTCCCCAAATAAAAGCCGAAGCGGTCCGCGTGCGGACGGTCGAAACTGACGGCCGGCTGGGCTTGCGCCCAGGCCCGGTAGAGCAGAGCGAGCATCCGGTGATTGAAGGTGTCCAGAAAGCGCGCCAGCGTCGGATCGGCGGCATGGCGCTGCCGCTCGCGCACGTACTCCGTCAGGTGCAGGGGCAGCGGACCGTTGGGTCCCAGCAGGCCCATGAAATAGACCAACAGACGCGGTGGGTGTCCACCCGCTGATGGGTGCAGCGCGGCGAGTTCGGCCGGTGCGAAGCGCAGCGAGGGCTGCTGCCCCAGGCGTACGGGGTCATCGGCGGCGCGCGGCGAGGCCCCGATGCGCGGGCGATCCGGCTGGAGGCTGTCGAGCCGACGCAAGGTGTGACAGAACCCATAATCCCATGGCGTCTCGGCCAGGCCGGCAAGCAGTTCAGCGCGCTGACGCGCCTGCCGCTGCGCCACCGGATCAGGCACCGGCGCCGGTGCGGACGCGGGTTCAGTCGCCCCGTCGATCATGGGACCGGCGTCCGGTTCGCTCATAGAATCGGGCGGCGGCCGATGGTCGCTGGCCAGCGCATCAACTCCCCGCGGTCAGCGCGCAGGACGGTCTCGGTGAATCCGTTGATGGTGCAGTAGCGGGCGAAGAAGCGCTCCAGCACTGCCCCGAGCAGGAAGGCGCCGGTGCCTTCAAAGGCGGCTTCATCGCAGTCCAGGGTAATCTCCAGCCCCCGCGCATAGGTCACCGGGCGCACGCCGGGCAGGCGCCGGACAATGCCCTGGGATGAGACCCGGCGGATACCTTCCACCTGCTTGCGTCCCTCGGCGCTGGCGAAATCACCATACAGGGTCAGCAGTTCACGCAGGGCGGCCGCGCCCTTGCCGCCGTCGGAGTCGGCGATCGACAGGTAATTGAGCGACAGGTGGTCGATCAGCCGCCACGCCGTGTCGGCATGGGCGTGTGAATGGCGCGGCGGGGTAGGGCCGGCGCGGACGCGCACGGCCCGCACCGGTGCACCGGACTCCAGCGTGAAGTCGGTCTTGCCGGACCCGATCGTCAAGTACAGCGGCAGGTCCCGATTGGTGCAGAGTCCGGTCAAGGCGAGCTGCCGCAACTCGGCAGACCACGGGGCCGTCGCCGCGTCGGTCAGGTTCAAAAAGATCTCGCTGCCGATATAACTGGAGCGCGGCCGCTGGTGTTGGGGCGTGGATGATTGACGCCGCGGGACACGCTGGATGCTGTAGTAAGCCGGTCGCTCGCCGGTCGGACCGAGTTCGGCGGGTGCGTAAAAAGGCTTGAACTCTCGCTCGACGGTTGTGTTCGATCCGAATCCAGTGACGCTGTCCACCCGATAGACTTCAAAGTCCCTGGGGCGCGTGCGGTCCGGAACCACGTGAAAGTCGGGACCCTGATCGTTGAGATGAATCCGGTCGAACCGTTTGGGGAAGAGGTTGATCGCCGGCGTGCAGTGCAGGGCGAAGTTGGTGGCATCCAACACCCCGTCGAGCACCGCGGAGCGCTCGCCCAGCAGCAGGATCAGGTCGATCTCCGGTGCGGTGACGCGCGCCAGGGTAGGTCCCAAGCCGTCCACCGCGACGCACAAGAAGCGTTGCGGAAAGGCGAAATATTCGTGGAGGTGGCGATATCCCTGGAACGACGCCGGGGCGCAGGGGAGCAGCGCCTCGCTTTCCGCGAAGCCCAGCGGGTTCAGTACGCTGGCCGGTAGAGTCTCGATCCAGGGTACCGGTCGCGCGGTCGGCTGCACCAGCACCCCAACCGTGTCGCCGAGCATCTGCGCGTAGAGTTCAAAAGGTAAGCGGTCGGATCCCTGCAAAAACAACACCAGCCTGAACCGTTCCGGCCGGCCGGGGGCTAACTGGGAGAAGGTCAGATTGCCAGTGGTGCACAGGCGCAGCCGGATGCCGGCCTTGCTGCGCTTGAGCACGGCGAGGTCGGAGCGGGCGACGGGTCCGGTGTGGCTGAAATACTCGGCTGCTGTGATCTCCATCGGCCACAGCCGCACCGCGTGGGCGGTCCGGTACTCGCACGGCGTCTGCTCACCTTTGCCGAGGTTGCCGCGCAACACCGTGTCGCGCGGGACGTCGAACCCTTCGACGAGTGACCCTTCGTTCAGGTCGGGTTGCAGCTCGACCACGGTCATCGACGGGGTCGGGGCCAGATAATGCGGATAGATGACTTCCAGCAGGTGCTGGGTGAAGGTGGGGAACTCGGCATCGATCTTGAGTTGGACCCGTGCCGCAAGGAAGGCGAAACCTTCCAGCAGTCGTTCGACATAGGGGTCGGCACACTCGAAACTTTCGAGTCCGAGTCGCCCGGCGATCTTGGGGAATTCACGGGCGAATTCGCCGCCCATCTCGCGCATGAAGCGCAGTTCGCGGTTATAGAATTCGAGCAGACGTGGGTCCATGATCCTTGCCCTAGCCGCTGTAGCTTATGACCCGAATGTCACCGATGTCGAGGTCGATCTCGGTCTTGAGAAAGAGCCGCAGCGGGACCGGCTGCGCCCACAGATCGCCCTCGATGAGGAAGGTCATGGCGTTATGGCTCATTTGCTGCTCGTTGACCTCCAGGCGGACTTTGAGTGTATGGCGCAGGATGCGCGGTTCGAAGTCGATGATCGCCTGGCGCAGCGTCCGTTCGAGCGCGCCGACGTCGGTCCCGGACAGCGTCAGGCCCGACAGGTCCGGCATGCCGAAGTTCAGTACCGAGCTGCTGACCTGGGGGTAGCGATTGAGGTCCTGCCCAGCCGCCAGGTTCGTGGTGTTGAGCAGCCACCCCAGATCGCGCAACACCGCCTCGCGCAGTCGCGACTGCCCGAAGACGCGCTGCTCTCGTGACTCCTGCGTCTTTGCGGGATCGAGGTCGGTGAGCCGGTCGAGCAACGAGGGCTGCAGCCGCTCTTTGTGCGACAGCTCAGCCAAGGGTGCTGTCTGCGTCCGCGACGCCGTCGGCATCCGCCGCGTCGGATGCGAAGACGATGTTGCGCACATCCAGCAGCGGATACTCACCACCGTCGGTATAGAACATGCGCTGCCCCTGGCCGAAATAGGTCTCGCCGGGTTGCTCCAGCCAGTCGGTCTTGCGGCCAAGGCGCAGTGCCGGGTCCGGCGAGGCCTCCGAGCCGGGATAGCGCGTTGGGATCAGACCCACCGACTCGCCGCCATTGGCCCAGGTAAAGTAGGCCGGGGTCCAGACCAGATCGCGCAGGTCTTCCGGCTTGTCCATGCGAATCGCCTGAACATGTTGGAAAGGAATCCAGTAGTAACGTCCATTGACGATGGCCTCGATCACCGGTCCCAGACGGCTATCGCCGTCCATGATCCAGTCGAAAGGCACGCCGTCGAGCTGTCCGGGCGTGCTCGGGGCGCCTTCCAGGGCACGCTCGCGCACGTCTTTGGCCTGGGCGCCGGCCCCGTGGGCGGCCAAGCGTGCCGCCTCGATCAGGAGTGCGAACCAGGGGTCGGGTTGGCCGAACACCAGCGGTGATCGGCGGCCGGCGAAAATCTCGCCGCGCAGCACCTCACAGTGCAGGGCTTCACGGTAGGTCTGTACCATCGCCAAGTTGGCGGCGTCCAATTCGCCGGCAACCGTGAGCTGATTCAGCGCCCGCTCCCATTGCCCAGTGAGCGCCAGAAGTTGGAAGAGGAAGACGCGATAGCTCGCGTTTGCCGGCGCTTTGCGCACCTGCTCCTGAAGTTGACGCAAGGACGCCTCCGGGTCGCCCTCGCGCCACAGATCTTCGGCCAGCATCGTGTTCTCTCCCGGTCGGTGCGTCGGTCGACCGACGATCCGCCGCGCCCGCGAAACTTCGCGAACGCGGCACGGATCGTCGCATTGGGGCAGGCCGTGCCCCGCGGTTATTTCTTGACGTTCTTCGCGATGTCCCAGCCGTACTTGATCGCGGCTTCCGCGGAGCCATCCTGCTTCTGCGGAGTGTAGTCCACATCGACTTCGGCGAAGTTGAGGCTGACGTTCTCGGTCAGCAGGTCCTGACCGCCCGAGCCGCCCGTGCTGTAGGAGGTCACGATCACCTCGGTCATCTTGATCAACACGTACTCCACGGGGCTGTCGCCGCCGGCCTTGCGTACGGTCAGCAAGCCCTCTTTGAACTGCTTGCCGCTGGAGCAGTACTGCATCAGCACCGTCGAGGACTTGTCGATGTATTTGGTGATTGACAGGTCTTGAATCGAGACCTTGCCCCCACCGCCGCCGCCGCCAGTGTGCATCGTGCCGGACTGGCTCATGCCCCAGGACCAGGCGAGTACGTCGATCTCATCCGGATGCTTGGAGTCTTGGGACTCACCCTTGACGCCTTCGAGCTTGAGAAACATGTCGACAGCCATATGCTAGCTCCTCTATCAGTTGCATGATCGAACCGCGCACCCGCCGCTCGCGGGTCCGCCAACCGCCGAGCCGTCATCACATCGTACGAGCCGATGACGGAATTTCGCCTAACCGCCCTTCGCCGACGGCAGCTTGGAGACCAACCGCAACGAGACGGTCAGGCCTTCAAGCTGGTAGTGCGGGCGCAGGAAGAACTTGGACGTATAGTAGCCGGGGTTTCCTTCCACTTCCTCGACCACGACCTCTGCCGCGGCCAGCGGACACTTGGCTTTGGTGTTTTCACTCGAATGTGCCGGATCGCCATCCACATATTTGAGGATCCAGCTATTGAGCCACCGCTGCATGTCCTCGCGTTCCTTGAAGGATCCGACCTTGTCCCGCACGATGCACTTGAGATAGTGAGCAAAACGGCAGGTCGAAAACAGATAGGGCAAACGCGCCGCCAGGTTGGCGTTGGCACTGGCGTCCGGATCGTCGTACTCGAACGGCTTCTGCAGCGATTGGGCGCCGATAAAGGCGGCGAAATCGGTGTTTTTCTTGTGCACCAGCGGCATGAAGCCGTTCTTCGCCAGTTCGGCCTCGCGTCGATCGCTGATGGCGATCTCGGTCGGGCACTTCATATCGACGCCGCCGTCATCCGTGGGGAAGGTATGGCTGGGCAGTCCTTCCACCGCGCCGCCGGACTCGATGCCGCGGATGCGCGAGCACCAGCCGTACAGTTTGAAGGACCGGTTGATGTTGACCGCCATCGCGTAGGCCGAGTTGGCCCAAGTATACTTGCTATGCTGAGCGCCCGCGGTGTCTTCCTCGAAATCGAACTCGTCCACCGGATTGGTCTTGGCACCGTAGGGCAAACGGGACAAAAAGCGCGGCATGGTCAAGCCGATGTAGCGCGCATCGTCGGACTCGCGCAGTGAGCGCCAGGCCGCGTAATCCGGTGTCTGGAAGATCTTGGTGAGGTCGCGCGGATTGGCCAGCTCCTGCCAACTGTCCATCTGCATGACGGTGGGTGAAGCGGCGGAGATGAAGGGGGCATGGATGGCCGCGGAGACCTTGGCGAGTTCCCCGAGCAGTTCCACATCGGGGGGGCTTTGGTCGAAATAGTAGTCGCCGACCAGACAGCCGAAAGGCTCGCCGCCGAACTGCCCGTACTCCTCTTCATAGAGCTTTTTGAAAAGCGGGCTTTGATCCCAGGCAGTGCCCTTGAACTTCTTCAGGGTCTTGTGCACCTCCTGCTTGGAGATGTTCATGACCCGGATTTTCAGCATCTCGTCGGTTTCGGTGTTATTGACCAGATAGTGCAGGCCGCGCCAGGCTCCCTCGAGCTGCTGGAAATCGGCGTGGTGCAGGATCAGGTTAACCTGTTCGGTGAGCTTCTGGTCGATTGCCGCGATCATCGATTGGATGGTGCGAACCGCATCGTCTGAAATGAGCGCGGTCTGTGCCAACGCCTGGGAGGCGAGGGTGGCGACCGCGCCTTCGACGGCTTCGCGGGCGCGGTCGGTGCGGGGTTTGAATTCCTGATTGAGCAGCGAGGCGAAACTGTCGACCTCAATGGTGCCGGTCTGGCCTTGGGCGCCGCCCGCGGTTTGGGTGTCGGTCTCGGCCATCGGATTAGCCCTCCGCCGTCGGCTGTGCGGATGCCGTGCCCGCGGCCTCGGTCGGTTTGGGTGCCGCCGCCAGGGCCTGCAGTAAGGTCGGGTCTTTCAGCACCTTGGCGATCAGTTCTTCGGCGCCGCTTTTGCCGTCCATGTAAGTGAGCAGATTGGATAACTGACCGCGTGCCTGGAGAAGTTTGTTCAGTGAGTCGACCTTGCGTGCCACCGCCGCGGGGGCGAAGTCTTCCATCGACTCGAAAGTCAGTTCGACGTTGAGATTACCCTCGCCGGTCAGGCTGTTAGGTACCTGAAAAGCGACGCGCGGTTTCATTGATTTGAGCCGGTCATCGAAGTTGTCGACATCGATTTCGAGCATCTTGCGGTCAGCCACCGGCGGCAGCGGCTCCGCGGGCTTGCCCGAGAGGTCCGCCAACACCCCCATTACGAACGGAAGCTGCACCTTTTTTTCAGCTCCGTAGAGCTCGACGTCGTACTCGATCTGCACCCGCGGGGCGCGGTTGCGGGCGATGAACTTTTGACTGCTCTCTTTCGCCACTGGGCATCTCCTCTGAAGGTTGTCTCAAGGGGCGTGGTCACCGCGCGGGCGACCCGGTTTGTCGCGCTGGTTACGGCTTATCGGCGATCCCGCATACCTTCTCGATCTGTGGCAGCGCATCGGGAGCGAGATCGCGCAAAATGTCCACGAAGTTCCCGGTCGCCAGTCGCCGTGCCCGCTTGAGCAAAAACGGCACCGGACTCGACGGCTCGCAACGTGAATAGTAGTCGCAAATGAGGTCAAGCGTGCGCACGACATCGTCGCGGTTGCCGATCTGCCCCGGTGCGCGTGCCGCCGGTGTCGCCGTGCCTGCGGGAGCCGGACCGTCGGGATTGATCTGCGCCGGTGCCGCCGCCTCCGCGGCCGGCTGGCGAGGTGCCAAGTGCGTTTGCAGAACGGTGTGGATCTGCGTCAGCAGACCGGCAAGCGGCGTCAGATCGGGAGTCTGCGAGGCGTCGACCTGTGCGGCCAGTTCCTGGTTCAGCGCGCGCAACGTCGCTCGGGCCGCGTCGGCCGCCGCAGTCACCGCGGCCAATTCGGCGAGGTCGCATTCCTGAAAGGCACCGTCGATCGCGGTCGTGTCCAGCGGTTTGGTATTGGGCCGGGCCTTGGCGCGACCCTCCGCGACCTCGATGTCCCGCCAGGTGATCGGGCCGAAGACGCGTGAGCGAATCAGCGGGGCGGCGCGCAGCTGGGACAGCAGGGTGTCCGGGTGGGCGAGATCCGCCACCGCGTTCATCCGTTCCATCGGGTCATTATTGTCGCTGGCATCCAGTGCCGGGTAGAGATCCGCCCAGAAGCGGGCGACCAGTCCCTGAATGAGTTCAAGCCCGGCGTTCAGTCCCGGCAACCCGTCCTTGTCAAGCAAGCCGCGAGTCATGAGGACGGCAACCCGCAGGTTCTTGGAGCGCAGCAGCAGGGTCTTACCCAAGGCCAGGACCTGGCGCCAGTCCGGCTCGCCGGCCGGCACCAGGGTGCCGCCCATTTGCTGCTCGGGGGTACCGGTGGCCGCCTCGGTGAGGGCACGGAAATCCGGATCGTATTCCAGGTCTTCCCCCGCGGGCTGCGCCGCGGAGACCGGTCCAAGCAACGACTCGATGTCAATAGTGCTCATGTTTGGAGAAGATGACCCCAGTGCCGGTGCGCGGCAGGCGTAACGTCACGCACCTGCCTTGTGTAATCCCGCAAGTGTAACCGCAGTTACGCGGTTGTGTGCCCCTGGTGGCTGATCGGATGCGCCGACTGTGACGCGTTGCTCATAGGGGTCAAGTACAACGCCGTCGACCAAGATATTACGCCCCGATCCGGTGACGTTCAATCGCTCGGACGCGTAGGAAACCGCCCTGCCGACGTGTAGGAAGCGGCCTACCATCGCGGTCTCGCGCAGCGATCAGTGGTCAAGGTTTGCGTGAGTTGGCGGGGCCGATCCAGCCGCTGTTGCCGATTTCAGCCAGACCCGCTCCGACCTCCGTCGTCTGCTCGCCGGCCTTGCGCGATGCGCCGGTCGGCGCTCCGTTAATCGGTACTGACGCTGACCATCCAGGAGACGCCGAACCGATCGGCGACCATGCCGAAACAGGGGGACCAGAAGGTTTTGGCCAGGGGCATCTGCACCTGCCCGCCAGCTGCCAACGCGTTGAATATCCGCTCGGCTTCGGCCACGTCGGTAAACGTGAGCGAGAGCGAAAAACCTTGGAAAGCGGCTGGCCCGGTGCAGGCGCCATCGGAGGCCATCAGCCGGGCGCTGCCGATGCGAAAGTTGGCGTGCATCACGTTCTTCTCGGTCCCGGGCGAGCACATCTCGGGTTCAGGGCTTTCCTCGTACCGCAGGAGCATCGTCACCTCGGCACCAAGCGCCTGGCCGTAGAACGCGAGCGCCTCCTCGCAACGGCCCTCGAAGAACAAATAGGGTTCGACTTGCATGCTGATTTTCTCCGTCCGGATCGTGGGGTGGTCTGCTGCGCCATCATGCACGCGGCCTGGGCGCACGGCAACCGCCTGGGAGCGGCCTGCGGCCGCGCTGGGGGGCTAAGGTGATTTCCGAGAAATGATCTACCGACGGGTAGGGGCGACTTTAGTCGCCCCTACAGCCCCCCCTGCGGATCTTGCTGCGCCCACACAACAGACCGGAGGTCGAGGCTTCAGCCGGACGCGGCACCGCCGCCCGCTAAAGCGTCGGCCTCCGGTCGCGTCGCCCGGGTCACTGGAGGTAGAGGAGGCGCGGGATTCGGTGGACTGCGCTGCGCTTGTCCACCCTACGGCCGAAACGATGATCAAGGCCGTGAGTGGTATCCGGTGCTCCGGAAATCACCTAAAGTCGGTTTTCCATGATCAGAAACCACGGGCGTCGGGGCACCGGCTGCAAGCGGCCTTGGCCGTCCAGTTCCAGGGTCGTCCTGGACACCGAATTGCGGACGTTGCCGCCGATGACGTCCAGGGTCTGGCCGCCGCGGCTGACGGCCAGGTCACAATGCAGGTTGGCGCCCTCGAGCGCGCGCGCACTGGTGTAGCCGCCGATCGTCGCCGGACGTGTGAAGCCCCGTGAGGCGCAGACCAGATCGCCCGGTCGGGGGCTGTAATCCGCGATCCGCCGGGGGACGAACCAGCGGCCCGGAAAGTCGGCCTCGTCGATCATACTGGCCAGGTAGACCCAGTGCGCGGAATCGCGGCGGAATTGGGCTTCCGGGACACCGGCGTTCTGCATGACAAAACTGAGAAAGGCGGCGGACCAGGGCTGTTTGCAATCCATCCCGTTCAACCCGCCTTTGCCGGCGGCACGCCAGTAAGCGGCGACCCGTTCGCTGCTGCTGGTATCGTCGTCCTCCCAGGTGCCGACATGTGGGATGCTCTCCTCGCTTCCGCGCAACAACACGGTTTGACGATTGAAATAGTCCCACTCGCGGGTCGCGCGTGCGATGATCGATTGCCGCAGCGCCGGGTTGGCGCGCGGCGGAACGCCGATGCGGCGTCCGTTCCAGGTCCCGGCGTCACCGCCGTCGGACCGCTGGGGAGGGGCTCCGCAAGCAGCCAGGAGCAGACTGAAGACCAGGACCGCGGCCAGCTTGGGCCGGATCTGGGCGGTGGTTGGGATCGGCACGAGAACACTCCTGTTGAGTAATGCCGAGACTTCGGGTGCGTTGAAGGACGCGGCAGGTGAAGCGCCGGGCAGTGGCGGTGAACGCTAGCGCGGCGGCCGGCGGGCCTCGTGGAACCAGGGCCGGTACTCCTCCATCCGCGCCCGTTGCTCGGCGGGCGCCTGACGACGGCAGGTGGCATAGTCCGGGGTCTGCGGCGAAGCGCCCCAGCGTCGTTCGATGCAGTCGTTGGGGTTGTATGCGACTTCGAGCCCCGCGCGGCGGGCGTAGATGTCGCGCAGACTGAGCCGCCAGGGGCTGCCGTCACCGCGGGTGTAGGTGGTGAACTGCGCGTCGAGGCGGCGGTCGTGGACCTGCGCGATCCGCGCGGCGGCGCCGGACGCGCTGTCACCGCGCAGGACATAGAGGTCCGGATAGCGGCGGATGCGCTCGGGCAGTCCCGCCAGCACATTCATGGCGATCAACAGGCGCATGTCACGCGACGGGGTGGCAAAGTCCTCCCAGGGGCCGGTGGTCTCGAAGATGGCGGGGCCGCTGGGCATGGGGATGACGGTGCCGGGGTGGGCGCGCAGATAGGCCTCGCCCTTGTCCACCGAGTCCACCCGGGTTTGCAGTTGCTCCATCAGGGCCGCCAGGGTGGACGCGTAGGCGGCTTCCGGCGCGAGTCCGTCCGGGTTGATGAGCCGCTCCATACGGGCGTAGAAGTCCGCGGGTGTGAGTCCCGCCTGCTCGGTGGAATAGGGCGGCAGGCCGTCGCGGCCGGTGAGCGCATCGTTGGACAGCAGCCGCGCACTTCCCTGGGCGGCGCCGGTGCGCACCAGCGGCCGGAATTGCTTGAAGCCGGGGCCGGCGCTCGGCGTCTGGGCGAACAGGAAGGTGCCTTCCCAGAAGCGTTTGCGGGCGACCGAGTTGTCCGGCTGAGCGTCGACCGCGAGCAGCAGCCCCGGCTGCCCCGGCTGTTGAGCGATCCACTTGGTCAGGACCATGACATGTCCGTAGGGGTCCGCGTAGACGGTTCCGGGCCAGAGCGCGGAACGTTCCAGCGGGACCGGGTAGAAGTCGGTCGCCTCGTCGCGCAAGCCGGTGCGCCCGCTGCCCGAGTGGACCGTATCCATGATCCGCCGCGTGACTCCGCCGAATGCTTTTGCCGATGCCGGCGCGCCGGTGAAAGCGCTGTCGATGTTCGGACCTTCGCAGCGTGGCGCACCGTTGCGGCTGCCGCGGTTGCAGGGTCGATAGGCGATCGGCAGACCGAGCTTCCAGGCGAAATAGGCGCGCAGGAAATAGGGCAGGTCCGCGCAGTCCGGTTCGGCGGGCAGACGGTTGTCCTCAGCCGTGCCGAGATAACCGTGCAGGAAATTACGCTCCGGGTCACGCAGCACCGGGGCCAGCGAGTCGAAACTCAGTGACTGTTCCGGCGGGCCGTCGAACAAGCGTTCGATCCACACGGCATAGAGGCCCTGGGTCGCCAGGTCCCAGTCCCCGGTTCCCTGCTCCGCGGCACCGCCGCCGACCTTGATCTCGGCACAGGCGACACCCCGGCCGCCGCGCGTCGCCTCGACCCGATAGGTTCCGGTCTTGGGCCGAAATACACCGCCATGCAGCCCCCAAGGCGGTCCGCCGTAACGGACCCCGCGCAGGGTGGTCCGGCTGCCCGCCGGGTCAGTGACCAGGAGTTGATCCAAGGCCCCATCGGTCGCGACCGCCAGGACCTCGAACGGCTCCCCGGCCGCGGGCCGCAGCGGAGCGGTCCAGACCCGCGCCTGATCGCCTGGCCGGCAGGCGGTCGCCGCCGTGGCCGGATCGCAGCACAGGAGACTGGTCAGCGCCAGGGTGACGGCCAACAGGGACAGAAAGCGTGAATGTGGTGACATCGCAACCAAGGGTGAGCCCGTGCCAAGGTCTGGTGAGTGTATCCGGTCGGCGTCGCCGGTGCGACCGGGCGGGCGCGACAGATAGGGGCACAATCGGCGAGGAGTCTGCCCGAGTTGTGGCAACGCGTCGCCAATGTTGGTGCAATAATGATGGTAAATCACCTAAGCCAGACAACCATAACGGCCGCGGACCTGACCCCGCGGCGAGGATTGCGCAGATGTTCAAGGCAGCCGGCTGGGTCGGCGGGCAGGAGTCCTACGCCGTCATCCAGGAGACGGTGAAGGGCAAGTACAAGGCCAACGGCCACATCGCCGGCCACGAGTCCTTCGCCGAAATCTCGCGGATCGGCAACAAGCAGTGGCGCTTGGCCGGCAACATCGGCGGGTTTGATTCTCACGCCACCATCACGCAGACCGGCAACAACGAATGGCGGGCCTTGGGCCGGCTGTGCGGTCACGAGACCATCTTCACGCTCAGCGGCGTCGGCAACGGGCAGTGGCAACTCTGCGAGATCGTCGGTAGTCACCAGGCGTCGATGACTATTCGCCGCGCCTGAGCGGGTTCGCGTCTCAGGTCGCGACGTCCCAGGGTGCGTCGTCAGGCCATCCTGGCCTGACACCGTCAGGGCTGGAAGCCCTGACTACGCACATCAGGCGGCCCGCAGCGGGGCAATGTCCTCGGCTGTCAGTACGGGCGCGTCGACACTCGCGAGGACTGCATTGATGTCCGCGATCGTTACCTTTCCCGGTGCCGTGATTTCGATACCGATCGGTTTTCCTGCTTCGGTCTGGTGCCCGATCACCACGGACAGGATGTTGGTGTCGAGCAGGAACCTCAGTCGGTCCAATCGAAGACCCTCCCCGGGGAGGGATCGCGCCAGCCGTCGACCTCCTGCGGCGTCAGGTTCGGCCAGTCGAAAGCGGCCTGGGTGCGCCAGTCGACAATGGCCTCCCACAGACCCGGCCGCGTCTGGTTGGGGTGCATGGCGGCATCGTCAGACTCCGACATGAGCACGGCCACCGATTTACCGTGGCGCGTGAGATGCACGACCTCGCCGCCCTCGACCCGATCGATCAGGCCGGTCAGTCGCGTCTTGGCCTCGGCAACTGAGATCTCGGTCACTTGGAGTCACCCTCCGCGGGCTAGGGGTGTGGTGCGATGACCACCGGCATGGTCATCTTAGCCGGGCCGGCTCGGATCGAGAAGCCGGGTTGGCAGACCACTTGACAGGTGCTACTGTCCGCACCAACCAAGCCCAGCGACAGGCGCCCATGCGCGTGAAATTCTCCGAAGACGTGGTCCCGTTAGCGGACCTCAAGGTCAATCCTGGTCGCGTGGTCAAGCACGCGGCCGAGGCCCATCGGTCCGTGCTACTCACCAGCCGCGGGCGCGGGGTCGCCGTCATGCAGTCCGTGGCCGACTACGAGCAGGCCGCCGAGGAGCGCGCCTTCATGCGTGCCGTGGTCGCGGGATTGGCCGACTTAGACACGGGCCGCGAGGTCTCTCTCGCCGAGGCCAAGGCCAGGTTCGGCGTGGCTTAGGGGCGTGACTGTCGCCAGGGTAAGCTTCGCCGAGTCCGCACTCGGCGACTTGACGGGCATCCAGGAGTGGTACGCCGACGAAGGGGTGCCGGAGGTTGGCGACCGGCTTGTCGCTGAAATCTTTGAACGCGTGGAGGTGCTCGCCGACCACCCGAGCATCGGGCGTATCGTTCCGGAGTTCGGCCAAAACTTCCTGCGCGAGTTGATCCACCCTCCTTTCCGGATCGTCTATCGTCTCGACGCGTAGCGCGTTTGCCGCGTTCGTGTGTGGCGGAGCGAACGGTTGTGACGGCTGCCGGCATCGGCCAAGGCACAGAACCCCGCGGGTTGAGCATTGCATGCACCCGGCTCGGCCGACCTCGATTTGGCTTCACTCGCATCCGGCAACGATGCGGGAGTTTGGGGCGGGAGATCCGGGGGCGTTTTGTTAATCGCGCCGCAGTCTACAGATGCCGAATTGAGTAAACTGTCCCCGGAACTCGGGAACTCGGTCCCCGGAACTCGCGCATCAGGCGGCCCGTAGCGGGGCAATGTCCTCGGCTGTCAGTGTGGGCGCGTTGACACTCGCGAGGACTGCATTGATGTCCGCGATCGTTACCTTTCCCGGCGCCGTGATTTCGATACCGATCGGTTTTCCCGCTTCGGTGTAGTCGATGATCATTCCGACCCCAGCCGGTATCGTGCGTCGGCTCCGGTCGCCGGGGGAGCGGGACAGATACAGATAGGCGGCCAATGGACGCCCGTGCCGAAAGGTCACTTCAAGATACGGCCATTTCATGTGATTCACCCTGAGACTGGATAGGCTGTGATGACGACGAGCAGCCGCTCGATCGGGTCGGGCTCGACGATGACCTCCCAGCGCTGCATACGGAGGCGGGTAACAATGACCCACCGCTCTTCTACAACGTCTTTCCGGTAGGCTTTGGCGCGTTGTAGCATCTCCCGGAGGTCGACCTCGCTGAAATCCCGATCCTCCATACGTTTAAGCAGGTGAGGGGTGAGGTCGATCTCCCACTCCCACCAGTCCGGCCAAAGGTGCGCTCGTGCCATTTATTGTCTCCCGAACCTTTGCCGATGAGACCGGAGCCGGGATGAGGTTTGAAACCCCGTCCCCAACATTTTTGGGCCTGGGAGACAATGCCAAGGTCGGAGTTGCCGCGACTTCCAACACTTTGTTAGGCTTTGCTTTGTGGCCGCTCGAATTCAGTATACTGTCCCCGAAACTCGGGAGCTGGTGCAGAGTTTCCAATAGTCGCTTTTCGATAGTCATTGTCTTAGCCCAACATTTTTCCGTGACGATTCCTAATGTGCAATTGAGCCTGGCCCCTTTTGCCCATCATCCCCGATTCTCCGCTGACGGTGACCGCACCGGAAAACTTCGGGTGAACAAGTTTTCGGCGCGACCCTTTGCCTGCGCCGAGTATTTATTTCAACAAAGCGCCTCTCAGATCCCTTAGCAGATTGCGAAGTTTCCGTGGCACTTTATTGCTCCGAAGGGCGGCCAGGGCAATCGCATCAAGCAATGCTAATATTAGCGGTTGCCGATGCACCTGCG
>JACDZG010000170.1 GCA_013426805.1 Chromatiaceae bacterium | reverse complement strand
CCACCAGACAGAGACCGTCTGAGCTAAATTGAGTAACTTGTTAGTGAACCTTCACTTAGCCGCTGCGCAAGCGCTCTCGATCACGGTGCGTTCCGCCAACATCCGGCGAACTCTTCCGCAAGATCTTCAACCGTCAAATCAACAACCGGGACCCCGGCGCGACTGGCGGTTAACAGAAATTCGACCCGACCCATGCCGCACAATCGACCGGCTTTCCCCGAGGAAATGCGGCCCTGTTCGAAGAGCTTGAGTGCCAGCAAAAAACGCGCCTCCTCGGCAAAGTTGTCCGGCAACTCGGCTGGCGAGGGCAGCCCCTCTAGCGGGAGTTCAATCGTCAAGGTGTTCATTTGGCGCTCCTGATCATGCCCGATCATGTTCGAAACCGTTGGCAAGTTACGCCTGGCGATCATGATACGCCGCCCGTCGGACTGAGCCCCGCCACCACCTGAGGATAGCCCAGGATCGCCGCCAGCCGGGTTACACCGGCTCCAAGGCGTTGATCATTAATCCGACCAGACCCAAACCGGCACTCGTCGCGGCCCCCGGCCGCGCTCGAGTCGATGCATTGAGAACCAAGGTATACTTCGCAATCGACGGTTGCATGTCTTGAAGGATTCCCAGTGAATGCGTCGCACCCCAATCCACCCGACCTGCCGGCTGACCAAACTCAACCCGCATCGGCGGCCAAACCTCGCCGCTCCGCCTTCGACGCACTGGGCTTTCGCAAGACCATCGCCGAACTCCAGGAGGAAATCCGCGTGCTCTACACCGCGGACAACGTGCCCTGGATCATCGGTTACTCCGGCGGAAAGGACTCCACCGCCACCTTGCAACTGATCTGGACGGCCATCGCTGCCCTGCCCCCCGACAGCACGCGTAAGACCGTTCATGTGATTTCCACCGATACCCTGGTTGAGAACCCCATTGTCTCCGCCTGGGTCGGAAACTCCATCGAGGTCATGCGTCAGGCGGCTACTGAACAGGGCATACCGTTTGAGTCTCAACTGCTCAGACCCAAGCTGCGGGACCGCTTCTGGGTCAACCTGATCGGACGAGGCTATCCGGCACCGCGGCACAAATTCCGCTGGTGCACCGAACGGCTCAAGATTACGCCGGCGAACAAATTCATCCAAAGCGTCGTCTCGGTCAATGGCTCGACCATCCTCGCCCTAGGCACCCGCAAGGCCGAGAGTGCCCGTCGTGCGGCCAGCATGCGCAAGCACGAGAAGGGGCGTGAGCGCGACCGCCTCAGCCCCAATGCCACGCTCCCCGGCTCGCTGATCTACTCGCCGATCGAGGACTGGTCGAACGACGACGTTTGGTTCTACCTGATGCAGATCCGTAACCCCTGGGGCTGCGACAACCGGGAACTGCTCGGCATGTACGCCGGGGCCTCCGCGGACGGCGAGTGCCCGCTGGTGGTGGATACCTCAACCCCGAGTTGCGGCGACTCGCGCCTCGGTTGTTGGGTCTGCACCCTGGTCGAGCAAGACAAGTCCATGGCCGCGATGATCCAGAACGATGAGGAAAAGGAATGGATGATGCCGCTGCTGGATCTACGCAACGCCCTGGACTTCCGAGGCGGCCCCGTCGACGCGCAGGGACACAGTGAAACCGACCGGCATCTGCGCGACTTTCGCCGTATGAGCGGCGCGGTCCAACTCATGAAAGACGGACGGCCGATACCCGGCCCCTACACCCAAGAAGCCCGCGAAACCTGGCTCAGGAGACTCCTGCAAGCCCAGACCCAGATCCGCCGCCTTGGCCCGCCGGAGGTCCGCAACCTCTTACTGATCGGCGCCGATGAACTCCAAGAGATTCGGCGTATCTGGATCATCGAGAAACACGAGCTTGAGGACTCGCTACCCCGCATCTACCAGGAGGTCACGGGGGAACGGTACCCCGGTAGCCGCTTTGATGACACCCCCTCGCTCGCGCCCGAGGACATTGACGACCTGCGCGCTCTCTGCGGCGACGATACACTACATTTCCAATTGACCCGAGAACTCCTGAGCATCACCCACCAGCAGCGCAACAGCGCGCGCCGGGTTGGCCAGAATCAGCGCATCGAACAGGCACTCAGGCGCCATTTCTATGATGACCCCGAGGACGCACTACAACGTGCGAGGAAGATGGCCGCAGACCGCAAGACCGTCGCAGAGCAGCATCAGCAAGCGCATTGAGTCCTCCACGCATGGACGAGGGCCGGTTCTTGGCGGATACTTAAACCTCAATGCCCAGATCATAGACCAGAGTCCGTAGAAGCATCCTCAGCGATCCCGAACTTAACTTCTGAGAACGCCATGCCGCTAACCACATTCATCGAATTCCAAGGACTCCAAGGCACCCAGGCAGGCCGTCCCCAATACGCGGCCGTGTGGTCCCTGAATCTGCTGCTGCGGATGCTCGACGAATCGCTCACCCGCACCCTCGCGGACGGACCGACCGACCACCGGTTCATCAAGGACCTGTCCGACCGTTTCGCCGCCAACCCCTCGCCGGTATTCGACCAACCGATTCTGCTCGGTGTCTGCGGTCCCATCGAGTTCCTGCCCAACGGGCTGCAACCCCGTTTCGGCGCTATCCGTATGGACCCCACCAACCAGATCGCGGTCCTTGATGGCCTGCACCGCGTCGCCGCCCTGTCCCGCGCGGAAATCCCAGCGAAAGGGCTCGCCGGTCTCAGCGTTCCGGTCATCATCACGCCGGTCGGCAGTCCTGCCGAGATCGCCGAGCGGCGTGCCGCCATCACCCATCCAGTCAAGGTCGAGACCCGCAAACGCATAGATCTTCGACTGAAACGCGCGATCGATCGCGAGATCGCTAGGGACAGCATCGAGCGCTCCCCGTTTCTGAAACGCGCCATCGACCGCAGCACCTCTCGGTCCCTCCGTGCCGATCGGCTCTTCCGCTTCACCGGTTTTGCCCGTGCCTGCCGCCCGTTGCTCGCCGACCCGCTCGCGCCCACGGCGCAACCCGCCGCGGAGTTATTGGCCGCCTGGTGGCAATACCTCGGAGACCTACTGCCGCCCTGGCGTCGCTTCGCAGCCAAACTGATCACCGCGCCAGAGCTACGGGAGCGAACCGTGCTCGGTCACTACAGCATACTGGCCGGGTTGGCGCTACTCGGCGAACGCTTACTGTTTGAATCACCGAATGACTGGAAGGGTCGTGCCGCCCCTTTAGCAGACTTGGACTGGCAGAGCGACAACCCCCGGTGGCAGGAAAGCCTGGTCGTCGAAGGCAGGAAGGCCAACGGGAACGAATCGACGCAGGCGGCGTTGCAGTGGATGCTCGCCGCTTGCGTTCGGAGTGAGAGTGGCCACAGTAAGGCGGCGCCCTGAGAGCGACCGGCTCGGTAGGGCAGGATTTCGAGCAAGGGAACCAGACCATGACAACCCCCGCGACCTGGCTCAACCGTCTCGCCAACCTCAACGTCGCCCGGACCGAGCGGCGCGGACTCGCGCCCCATAAGCCGCTGCTGCTACTCGCGATCATCGACATGATCGAGGAAGGAAAGCTCACCGGACCCTGGATCAGCTACTCGCCAGAGTTGTTCTTTCGGTTCAGTTGCTATTGGCAGATCGTCTATGACCGGCAACGGAACCGCCCTGAAATGCGCTTGCCGTTCCATGCTTTGGGCGGGCACCGAGACCGCATCTGGGAACGATTTACGGAAGACCGGCAACCATCGCGCTCAAGGGAGACCACCATGCTGTGCCACATGGACGAATCGCTCTGGGACGAACTGCAGGGTCCCAACTTCCGTCGGGCCGCCCGCGTCCAACTGGTCGCCGCCTACTTCGACGCGAACGAACAGATCGCACTCTGCGTTCGACTTAAGATCCCCGAACCGACAACCGAGGCGGTAGCGACCATCAAGCGCGACGCCGCCGAGTACAAGAAGAGTCTCACCAAAGGCCGGAGCGCCAGATTCCGCAGCGACGTACTCATTGGCTACCAATTCACCTGCGCTCTCACCGGCTACCGGATCAATACCGGCGGCGAGTATCTGGTGGAGGCGGCACACATCCACCGTCATTCAGAAAGCGGAGACAACGACCCACGCAATGGGCTCGCCTTGACGCCAGACGCCCATTGGATGTTTGATCGGGGACTATGGACGGTAGACTATCAGGACAGTGCTTACTTTGTGCGCGGTGCTGCGGGAAAATTCGAGGACGAATCGCCTTTTGGACGCAACCTAATGAAGCACAATGGTGAAATGCTGCACTTTACTATTACCCAAGGTCTGCGGCCGGACCCTAAGCGGCTTGCATGGCACCGCTGTAGCGTATTTGTGGGTGGGCGATGACTTTGCCTGACGGCAAAAAAGGCCGAGTGTCCAGTGAGATTTGTAGCTGCCGAAGGCAATACTATTCGTAATGACCGACACCGCCGGAAATAACGGATCAACTTACTATAATGAGAATACCCCCTGCATCGGCTCCTGCGACTCGCTTGTATCTCGAGCGTCACACTTTCTATTCCCAGAGGTCTCCTCAGTAACGAGACAATTCATCGGGATTTTCACCGGTTCGCTTAAGACCACGAAGAACGGGAATACAAGATCCGCGATGAAACCGATTTCATATTCTGACCCTGGCAGCTTGTAATCGCATATGGCTACGACGGCTGTAACCTGAGACGAGCCGACTGGTTTGCCCGTTATCAAATTGCGAAGATTACCTATTGCCACGCTCCTATCTTTACGTTCCGCTTGAATAGCAGAAGTGGACTTGCAGACAAGCGCATAGTGCGTACGTTTTCGCCTCGATTCCGAAAGCCGACTCGTGACGATCGAATGCTCTGGTATAAGCCATTCAGCACCCATCAAAGTCGTCGCCCGAGTCCACTTCGCAATGTAATTAGGGGCAATATCGATTGGCTTCGGGGGGGACCGCATAGGGCTAAAAATCACCCTCGGCTCCGCTTCTGCGCGCACAAGTTCGCGGATAGACTTCCCTACCGCGTTTCCAATACCCCAAAGAAATATTCCACCGTTGCGGTAGCGCTCCAGATCCTTCCGAGAAAGGATCAGATCAATCGATTCACCCGCTTCCGTACCGTAGCGGGTCCAAACAAATTGACGCGGTAGACTTGAAGATACTATCTCGTTCATACGGTAATAATGCACTGACTCGGCAGACACTGCAACGCTTTCGAGTGCGGGGGATTTCAGAATGGCGGACACTGCCGGCTTGACGCCTTATCGGGCGCGCGGGATAACACGCCTAACATATTGATGTAAATGTTGTTTTTGCTCTATGCGCTCGAACACTTCAACGGCTGAGGTGGGGCAGGCACTTCCTTCCCAAGTTATCGTGCCTGTTTCAGGATCAGTTCTATCTTTAGTGATCACGAGTTTTCCGCTATACTTTGGCGAAACCAGAGCATGGGACGCTGGGTCGGCGTACGACTCCCGAGTGGCGATTAGGTTTCCTGTCACCACGACGCCGCAGCATTGTCGACTGCCGAATACCGCAGTGCGTATTCTCCTACTCGGAGAGCAAGTGCAATGAAGAACCTCGACCCCGCGGGCGTGCGAAGAGTACTACGAAATGCCGGATATTCAGATCCGGTCATCACCGCCGCTTGGCCGCGCTGGTGGGTAGACGATGCGCAATCTTCGGCATCAGCGGTGACCGAACTCCAGTTCGCACTTTCACGAAACCTGGGGTTTGATCCCCGGTCATTTTTCGACGAAGATTCATCGCCGAGGTTTGTTTGGTGCGATGAGGCACGATTTAAGCATCTTGCAACAGCAGATCCTAAGGCGCAGGCATCGCTAACTTCCTTTGGTATGTCTATCGCAGGACTGCTGGTCGCCGCCTGCCCACCTGCTACGCCGATAGCAGGGATGACTGCCGCTTCGCTAAGACAAAGTGTCTTAGCTAACCAACCGTTCGTACGACTTGTCGATTTATTGAGCCTTTGCTGGACTCTTGGTCACCCCGTTATTCACCTGCGCCTTTTTCCCATGTGCGCTAAGCGTATGGCTGCTATGACGGTTCGCATGGGCAATAGTTCCGCGATTTTGCTGGGTAAGGATGCCCAATATCCTGCATGGATAGCGTTCTATGTTGCCCATGAAATTGGGCATATAGCGCTCGGGCATTTGTCAGACGGATCGGCCATCATCGACATGGACCGCGTAGACGACCCGGACGTTGCGCCTGATGAAGAGGAATACGCTGCCGACCGTTTCGCCCTTGAGTTACTGACCGGAAATCCTGACCCAACGATCCTGCCTAGTTCATCGAATTTTTCTTCGCGGGAACTTGCACGGAGCGCTCTGGCAGCGGCTAAAGAACTTAGCGTTGAACCAGGAACGCTTGCGCTTTGTATAGGACATGCCACTGGAGATTGGGCGAGAGCAAGCGCAGCGCTACCGCACATCTATGACAGGCCGCGTGCTGTATGGTCAGAAGTTAATCGCTTAGCGGTGCGAGAACTCAGGCTTAATGTCCTAACTGAGGAGTCACGTGCTTTCTTTATGGCCGTAATCAATCAGTCAGAAATCAATGAAAGCGATCGTTGATAATGATATTATCTTTAAGGGCGCTTGCTTTGGACTACTGGATGAGTTCTTGGCCGGCATTCCAGCCGACATGGATTCTGTGGGGGTTCTCGGTGCCGCTCGCTACGTGGTGCGTCGCTCTGTAAAACGTGCCCGTCTGCATGGCGATAGAGACGTGGTTTATGGGAGATTGGAGAGGTTTTTCAGCATCGCCGACGAATTGGAACCGTCCGACGATGAAAAACGCTTGGCGGCAGAGATGGAATACGCGGCGCAACGTGCTAGGCTACGCCTTGATGTTGGAGAAAGTCAACTTTGTGCTATTCTATTATGTCGAGCGATACCTCGATTGGCAACGGGTGACAAGAACGCCATTATTGCTATTTCCGAGATGTTGAAATCGGATTTGAGTTTAGCGGCGCTATGTCGGCGGGTTATTTGCCTTGAGCAGATTGTGGCTGCCGCAATTGGCCTAGGCTACGGCGATGGCATCCGTTCCGCGGTTTGCGCGGAAAGGGAAGTCGATGTTGCACTTAGAGTAGTCATGGGTTGCGCCGGCTGTAACACGATCGCGAGTGACATCATTGACGGTTTGCAGAGTTATATTCGCGATTTGAAGAGGATGGCGCCGCGGGTGCTTTGCGATGGCTGAGGTTCATTTCAGGTACACGGCGAATGGTGTCCGCAGATCCGCAACCAACGCGATATGAACCTGGCGCTCCTCATGCATTGCGGCGGCTCCACTCGCTGGCATTACCTCAAGACACGCCTTATCTACTTGACCCTTGACATATGCGCATCCAACGCGCCCCATGCTCCGTCCGACAGCGACACGTGTTCGATCTAGCGGTAATTCGAACTCCTCTTTTCGCAAGTTATCGATGACTAGCGCATACCGCGAACCGAGAACATTAATGCCAGATGGTACCAGATCCCACTTGCTTCCGTTTACGCTATAATGTTCGGCACGAATTTGTTCGGCGAAATGCCTTGAATTTACCTCTTGCATGCACAGATAAATTGCGCCGCCCCGCCTGATCACAGTCTCAGCAAACGGCTGAACCATTGTTTGGGGGTGGCATGTATTACCGCCGTACCCCCACATGGCGTAACCCGCGTCCTCAATCTCTTTTGTTTTTCTAGCAATGATACTATCTAGTGTTTCTTGAGCATGCGTGCCTACCTTCATATACAAGATGCCGTGTTCTGGTTTAACGATGACAGTCACAGGTTTTCCTCCAGTAATTCAAAGCAATATTCGTCCTCATGGGCCATTCCATAGTCAAGCCGTTTTTTCTCACGAATGTAGCGTACCCGTAGGTGCTGCGATCGTCCATAGAAATGCTCAAGACGGGATAGGTCCGTAATGGATTCGCTGGCCATTGGCGGAATGGTTCCTGGCAAACTCCTGAGCAACAAGTTGCACGACATAAGGTCCGGATCATCATCAAGGTGGTAAAGATGACGCCTGGGCATCATCTTGCTAACGTAAAAGCCAGATGCAATTGCGAAGCGTTGAGTATTCGCAAGTACGCGCTGGGTCCATTCTAGCCCGTCGTCATCGGCAATCACCACCATTCCTTCTCCATCGTATCCGATAGCTTCCATGCCTCGCTGCGTGAATACCTCCACGCTAACGCCGTTATTGCTAGCGCCCCAAGGCGGATTAGTATAGAAAGCATCGTATACTGTATTGACTGGAAAGGCATCAAGGCAATTATAAAGGTGCGCCTGAAGAGTCTCAAGTCGCATCTTATCAGCAAACCTGGTGACAGCACCGACAATACGTTCGTCAAAGTCGTAAACGTCGATTCTGGACGGACCATACTCGATGATGCCGCGCTCCCTTAGGTAGGCCACGCAAACACTTATTGCATCTCCGTCCCCAATGAAGGCCAACTGCTTGTCTTTCGCCCAGTGAGCTACGAGGTGACTTTGCAGAACCATGTCCCCCGTCTTCATATAGATCTGGTCCATCTGGCGAATTGGACGCGGGCGATTTTGCACCACGTCTGATATTGCATTTATTGCTGCCTTTAGGTCGATATCGTGGTTACGCTCGGCCATTGAATGAATGCCTCCCTCTCTAATTGGCGTCACCATGAGAAACAATGTCTGGAAAGCGAGTTGCTAGTCAGCCCCCCTAGTCTGGCTCATGCTGCAGCGCAGGAACGCAGAGGGCTAGACGATTCCGCCAGGCGAGATAGTCGAGTCAACTGTGTTGCGGAGTTGGGTTCCAAAACAATGCAGTTAAGCAAAGCGCATCGCGGCTCCCCGCGGTGGCCATGATCATAATCCCAACCATCTCACCGACGGCGAGGCCGCTAGTCCGCACAGCGGACCCCAGAGATCGCGGTCTGACCGTAGCGAACCGACGCACCCGGCCGGTACGATGATCGAGGCCCCCAAGGCGGACCTCTCGTTCCCACGCCCCTGAGGGTACGCAGGCATTATTATCATTTAGAATCAGCGAGATATAATCGGTTTTCGAGCGAAGATTCGGGCGGTAGGCGCCTTTTCGGCGCTTTTCACTTGAAAAACGACACCCACTTACGCCCTAACTAACTGATAATAAAGACTCGAATTCTTACCCAATCTCCCCTGGGTGGGATTGCGGGGGGCTCCGCGTCGGTCCGAGTACTGGACGTGCAGCACCTGCCCCTTACTCCTACGCCGGAGCGGGGCCGGTCGTTGCGACTGAAGCTATCATTCTTGCGTCGGAGTTAATTCTACTTCGTTAAATTTAAAGTCATGAAAGATATACATAATTTGAGTAA
>JACDZG010000169.1 GCA_013426805.1 Chromatiaceae bacterium | reverse complement strand
AAAAAACTTAAATTAGCTATATCTTACAGCATGTTGGCTGCACGTTAAAAGGGCTGGGCATGGGATCCTGTCGGCGGATTTGGTCGATCGTAGGGGCGAATGAATTCGCCCCGACACGGTTCAGAACCAAACGATCTGGCGATGGCAAGAGAGGTTACGCGCGTCGATCATCAGCATCTGGTCGCGACGCTCTTGCGGTTCTCCGCGGTCCCATTCTTTCCTTTGGCAAATCGCTCTTCAGGCGTTATCGTGCGTCGGTTATGGAAACCCTGGTTCGCGTCACTGACCTCACTCGCCGCTTCGGCCGCCACACGGCCCTGGCGGGCGTCGACCTGACGCTGGCGCGCGGTGAGGTGCTGGGGTTGCTCGGCCCCAACGGGGCAGGCAAGACGACCTGTCTGCGCATCCTGAGCGGCAATCTGGCCCCGAGCAGCGGGCGGGTGGAGATCGCGGGCCGCGATCTGACGCGCGACCCGGTGGGCGCCAAACGGCTGCTGGGCTATCTGCCGGAGCGCCCGCCGCTCTATCAGGACCTGCGGGTGGGCGAATATCTGCAGTTCTGCGCCCGGCTGCATCGGGTCCCGCGCGCCGAGGTGGGGACGGCGGTGGCCGAGGCGCTGCGCCGCTGCGGCCTGGAGGATTTGGGGCGGCAGCCGATCGCGCGGCTGTCCAAGGGGTTCCGGCAGCGGCTCGGGATCGCCCAGGCGATCCTGCACCGGCCGCGGCTGTTGATCCTGGACGAACCCACCGACGGACTGGACCCGGTGCAGATTCGCGAGGTCCGCGGCCTGGTGCGTGAATTGGCGCGCGACTGCGGGGTGATCTTCTCCAGCCACATGCTGCCCGAGGTGCAGGCGGTCTGCGACCGGGTAGCGATTCTGCATCAGGGACGGCTGGTGGTCGGCGATCAGCTGGCGGCGGACACGCCGACCCTGATCTGGCGCCTGCGCCTGGCACCCCCGGCGGACGCCGCGGCGCTCGCGGCCCTGGACTGCGTGGCCGAGGCGAACCCGTTGCGCGAGGATCGCTTTCGGGTGATGCTCGCACCCGATCAAGGCCCGGAGGAACTGACGCGGCAACTGGTGGCCGCGGGCCTGGGCTTACGGGAATTGCGGGCGGAGCGCAGTGACCTGGAGCGGGTCTTTTTCGACCTGATCGGCGTGGAGGAACAACCATGATCGGCACCATCGCCGCCCGTGAGCTGCGCGGCGGTCTGTTCACGCCGCTGCTGTGGGTGCTGCTCGGTGCCGGCCAGGTGGTCCTGGCCTGGATCTTTCTGAAGGTGATCGAAGACTTCACCGGTCTGGGCGCCGATGAGCGGGTGGCGAGCCTGTCGCAGGAGCTGTCGCTCAATCTCTTCGGCATTGCCGCCGTGGTGGCGATGCTGGCCGCGCCGCTGATCGCCGTGCGGATGCTCAGCGCCGAGTTCCGGGACGGGAGCTTCGACCTGCTCGGCGCGGCACCGGTGTATCTCTATAGCGTAGTGCTGGGCAAGTTCCTGGGCATCGCGGTCCTGCTCACGCCGGTGTGTCTGCTGCCGGCGTTGAACCTCGCTCTGCTGACCGGCACCGCCGACCTGGACTGGGGACTCATCGCGGCGGCCACCCTGGGGCTCTGGCTCGCCGCGCTGCTGTTCGGCGCGGTCGGGCTCTATGCCGCCAGCCTCAGCGCCCAGCCGGGAACGGCCGTGCTCGCCGCCTTCGGCATCCTGCTGCTGTTCTCAGTCATCGGCCGGGCACAGGATCTGACCTCCACCGGGCTATCGCTGTTCGGTTGGCTGGCCTGGAACGAACACCTGTTCTGGTTCCTGCTGGGGGCGGTGCGCGTCAGCGACCTGGCCTATTTTTTGATGTTCACCGGGGTCTTTCTCGCCTTGACCCAGCGGCGATTGGCGAATCGGCGGCTCTCATGAAACGCCTGACCGCACTGCCGCGGGCGGCACTCAAAGGCATCGAGCGACCCCTGGTGGATGGGCTCTTCATCGTGCTGCTGTTCGCCACGGTGATCGCCGCCGGCTGGCTGATCGCTCAGGGCGACCGGTATTGGGATTGGACCAGTGCGCGCGGCAATACCCTGACGCCGGAGTCCGCGGCCATCCTGGCGCGGCTCGAGGCTCCGCTGCGGATGACCGTGTTCAGCGACGCCCAGAACCCCCTGGGCAAGACCATCGACCGTCTGCTGGCCCGCTATCGCCATGCCCGGCCGGACCTCGAAGTGCGTTTCATAGACCCGCAGCGCTTTCCCGAACAGGCCCGCGACGCCAAGGTCTCCATCGCCGGGCAGATCATGCTGGAGTACCGGGGGCGCCGTGAAACCCTGAGCACGCTCGGCGAGCGCGAGATCAGCGCCGCCATCGCCCGGCTGGGGACCACGCGAGCGCCCTGGGTCGCGGTCCTGGAGGGACACGGTGAACGTAAGATCGACGGCGAGGGAGCGGCGGACCTGGGTCGCTTCGGTCAGGAACTGAAAGAACGGGGCTACCTGCTGCGTAGCCTGGATCTGACGACAGTGACCGAGATCCCGGTCAATACCCATCTGGCCCTGGTGTCCCATCCGGAGATCGCGCTCTTTCCCGGCGAGACGGAGCGGCTCGCCCGCTATCTCGATCAGGGCGGCAATCTGCTGTGGCTGCTGGACCCCGGTGAACCGAACGGCCTTGAAGCACTGGCCGATCAGTTGGGGATCGGCATCCTGCCGGGCACCCTGGTGGACGCCGACGCGGCGCGGTTCGAGTCCGCGACCCCGGCGGTCGCCGTGATCGCCGAGTACCCCGCCGATGCGCTGGCGGAGGGTCTCAGCACCCCCGCCCTGCTGCCCGGTGCGGTGGCCTTCGAGACCCGCACCGCGCCGGGCTGGACCCTCGCCGGATTCCTGAGCAGCAGCGCGCAGAGTTGGAACGAGACCGGACGCCTGACCGGCACGGTGTTCCGCGACGAGGTGGTCGGCGAGCAGGCGGGGCCGCTGCCGGTGGTCCTGGCCCTGACCCGCAACCTGCCGGACGACGGCCGGGTGCAGCGGGTGCTGGTGGTGGGCGACGGGGATTTCCTGAGCAACGCGCAACTCGGCGCTTACGGCAACCGCGCACTCGGACTCCAGTTGCTGCGCTGGCTCAGCGGTGAGGACGGACTGCCGGCCCTGCCGCCGCACCCGCAGCCCGTGCCGGGTCTCACCCTGAACCACCACCGGCGACTGCTGCTGGGTGCGGGGACACTGCTGCTGCTACCCGGCCTTTTTCTGGCGGCGGGCCTGACAATGCGCTGGGCGCGTTCGAGGAGTTGAGTCATGGCGGCACGCTGGCTCGCGAATCTGCTGCTCGCGTCGATGCTCGGGCTCCTGGCGCTGGGCATCCACCACGAACTGACCGTGTCACGTCTCCCCCAGACCCTGGCGGGAATCGACGCGGCAGACCTGCGCCTGATCGAGGTGGAACGCACCGGCGAACCCCGCATCCGTCTGGAGCGCACCGGCGACGGCTGGCGCATGCTGGAACCCTTGACACTGGATGCGGATCCGGGCCGGCTCGACCAATTGCTCACCCTCATGCAGGCCCCGGTCCGGCGCAGCTTCCCGGCACCCTCCGCGGCGCTCGATGAACTGGGTCTGGACCCGGTCAAGCTGCGCCTGCGCCTGGACGGTCTGACGCTGGCCTTCGGCGGGCTGGACCCCCTGGGTCAGCACCGTTACGTCATGGCGGACGGGCTGGTGCACCTGATCGATGACCGCTTTCATCACCTGCTGATCGCCCCGCCGATCGATTACTGCTCACGCGCACTGCTGCCGCACGCACGGCCGCCGCTGTTCGCCACGCTCAACGGGGTGCCGCTGGCCGCCAAGTCGCTGCAGTCACTCATCGGCCTGACGGCTGAGCGGGTCGAGCCCATGACCGGCGACTGGTCCGGGGAACCGGTACAGTTCAAGTTTGCGGATGGCAGCGCTTTGCGGTTCCTGGTCTCGGAAGATCGGCGCCGCTGGAGTCGGCCGGATCTGCAACTGCGCTATGTCCTGACCGACGGCATGCTCCTGGAACTGGACCCCACCGCCATTGATCCGACCCCGCCGACACCGCCGGCGGACCTGCGACCCAAGGCCCCGGCAGCACCGTCCCTGATCCTGCCCGCGGATACCGGAGTCCTGACCGGCGATGCGCTCGCGCCCGCTCCGGCGGCGTCCGACCCCGTTGCACCCCTGACGGACCCGGACGCCCCGGTGCCGACGGATCGCGTGGGGACACCGCCGTCGGTGAAGCTCAGTCCGGACGACATGGGGGAAGGCCGGGCAGGCTTCGGGGATGAACTCTACAAGGACCCGCCGACCGGATTCGGTGTCGACCCCTTCGCGCCCGACCCCGAAGCCGCCGCGCCGGAAACCGGCGAGACCCCCGGCGGAGCCTGGCAGGTGCAGCCGTTGCTCGCGCCGCCCGCCCGGAGGCCCTGAGGTGCCCGAACTACCCGAGGTCGAGACCACCCTGCGCGGCATCCGTCCGCACCTGCTGGGTCGGCGCATCGCGCGGATGATCGTGCGCGAGCCGCGGCTGCGCCTGCCGATTCCGCCGGACCTGGCGCTGCGCCTGACCGGTCAGGCGATTCTGGGGCTGCAGCGGCGGGCCAAGTACATTCTGATCCAGGTCGAGGACGGCAGCCTGATCCTGCATCTGGGCATGTCGGGCAGCCTGCGCGTGGTGCCCGCCGAGACCCCGCCGCTGAAACATGACCATGTCGACCTGGCACTCTGCGACGGCCGCGCCCTGCGCTTTCATGACCCGCGCCGTTTCGGGCTGCTGATCTGGACACCGGACCCGCCCGCGCTGGCCGAAACCCGGCACGCCCTGCTGCGCGACCTGGGCCCGGAGCCGCTGGAGGACGGATTCGACGGCGACCACCTGCACCGGCTGAGCCGCAAGCGCCAGGTCGCGGTCAAATCATTCATCATGGACGCCGGCGTCGTGGTCGGCGTGGGGAATATCTACGCCAGTGAATCGCTCTTTCTGGCCGGCATCCATCCATCACGCGCCTGTCACCGCGTCGGGCTGGAGCGCTACCGACGCCTGGCGCAGACCATCCGGACCGTGCTCGATGCCTCCATCGTCCAGGGCGGCACCACCCTGCGGGACTTCGTCCAGGAAGACGGCAACCCCGGCTATTTCGCCCGCTGGCTGCGCGTCTACGGCCGCACCGGCGAACCCTGTCCAGGCTGTGGCGCGCCGTTGCGCCAGGTGCGCATCGCGCAACGCTCGAGCTTCTATTGCCCACGATGCCAACATTGAAGCATTCTCGTTGTCGTTGTCGTAATCGAGGTTATGGCCGTGGTCGTCGTTCTGCCCACCGGAAGACCGGAGGCCGAAGCTTTACCGCAAAAGTCGCGCAGCGACGACCCCGTGGGAGCGGCGTCCCGCCGCGATGGGGCCAGGCGTGCAGTCGCAGCGTTCGCGGTCACCGCTGCACCGCATCGCGGCGGGACGCCGCTCCCACGGGGACCATTCATCCTAAATTCGGCAGTTCGTACCACGAAGGCACAAAGATCATAAATAAAGACAATGGGTTATTGTCATGATGCGCTTTCTAGGTGCAATCCCGCTCGTCTGCCGGCTCTTTGTGGCACTGCTGCCGATGAGCGGCTGCCTGCCGGCCGCTGAACTGGCGACCGTTCAGGTCGGCGGAGCGGATTTCCGGGTCGAAGTCGTCCAGCGCGAGGACGAACGGCGACGCGGCCTGATGTACCGCCAAACCCTGCCGGCCGACCAGGGGATGTTGTTCATTCAGCCGCCGGGGCGGGCCGAATTCTGGATGAAGAACACCCTGATCCCGCTGGACCTGCTGTATTTCGACATCGACGGAACCTTGCTCGAGATCGTCCCCGCGGTGCCGCCCTGTCGCGTGCGTAACTGTCCGATCTACCCCAGCGCGTCCGCGGCAGTGCGGTATATCCTGGAGATCAAGGGCGGCGAGGCCGCCCGCCGCAGGATTGCGGTCGGCGCCGCGCTGCGGCTGGACCGATAGACTATCGACCGGGCGGGTCGGCGGGCAGTTCATCCCCGGGGCGCGGTTCCTCGCTTCCCGCCTTCGCCAGGATACGGTCGAATTCGGCCAGATCAGCGCGTTGCGCACGCGTGCGGAAATACGCCTCGGTGCGCAGGGCCGCAGTCTTCTCGGCGACGGCGACGTTGATGAACTGATTGATGGTGGTGCCTTCCTCGGCGGCGATGCGCCTGACCTCATCAAGCAGGGACTTCTGAAGCCGCAGAGCGTAGTTGCTGGTGGCAGTCATGGCAATCTCCTCAGAATGTCGCCCGGCCGCTCCACGGCGATGCCGAAACGGGCCGCGGCGGGCAAATAGTCGGCGACGTTGAAGGTGGCGATGCAGTCGGCGCCGCCATTGACAGCGGCATCCAGGACCATCTCGTCGTTCGGATCGCGCAGTTGCGGTCGCCATAGGAAATGGGGCGTTACCGGGACGACCAGGGCCGCAAGCGCGTCGAGGACGCTGCCGACCTCGCCGAGGGTCAGGCCGGTGGCGGCCAACTGCACCGGACGCGAGAGCACGGCCTCGTACTCGATCAGCATGCCGACGGTGGCGACGGCCTTGACCTGTCCGGTGCGCACCAGCCCAAGGAGGCGCCGCGACGCGCCCCTGGGGCTGCGCAGCGCGGCGACGATGACATCGGTGTCCAGGGCCAGGATCATATTGCCAATGATATCCAAAAACGCCCGATCCGCAACCGCTCAGGCCGCCGCGACGTCCGGGCGGGGTTGCCGCGGCGATCCCGATCGAGCGGGCGCAGCGGGTCTTTGGCCTGGCCTGCGGACGGTGCCGGCGGCAGTGATCAGCACCACCTTTTGGTGTTTGCCTCGATTCTTCAGGCGAAATCCGGGAACCACAGTGGCAGCCGGGTGACCGTCGAGCGTCTGGGAAAGCAGCACCCGGCCACCGCGCGATCGGCACGGTCGTCGGTCCGCACAGCGGACCCTACAGGTCACGGTGTTACCGTCGGGTCCGCTGTGCGGACCGTCCACGGCCGGCCGGAACGATGATCAAAGCCGTCGCTGCGCTCCTCCCCGCGGCGCATCTGCTCATTGAAGGCGTTGATCAGGTTCGCCCCGATCAGTTGCAGCAGCAAGGGCTGGCCGCGGGTCAGCCGCCAGGCATCCGCCAGGATGGCTGGGGCGTATTCCAGGACGCCGCGCGCGGGCTTCTCCAGGACCTCGGCGGATTCGCCCGCCGTCAGATAGCTCACCGTGCGGAATTGGGCGGTATTGAACAGGATGGAGAAATACTCCCGGCCCATCGCCTTGAGCCGGGTGGTGCCGCAGAAGAGCAGCACCGTCGGGTATTGAGGCTCCTGCATCAGCGCGCGCAGGAAGCCCGGCAGCAGGTCGCCCAGATGGCGCTCCGGAATCAAGTCGGCCTCGTCGAGCATCAGCAGGAAGCGCTTGCGACCGAGCGGCTTGCGGGCGTCTTTGAGGGTGCCATAGGGCCGCCCGACCCTGGCGATCTGGACCTGAAAGGCGAACGGGAGCACGAAAGAATTGCCGTCCAGGTCTTCGGCGTTCAGATGGCCGGCGATGCAGACCGCACCTTCAAGGCCGGTAGGGAAGTCGAGCCCGAGTTCCGCATCTTTATCGCCCTCCTGCAGGTCCAAACGGGCTTGGCGCTTGGCCCAGAATATCCCGGCAGTCGGCTCCCAGGCAACCCCGACTGAACAGGTTGATTCGCCGCTGCTGCGTAGCCGAAACCGAAGCCGAAGTTGCTGGTCCCGGAGGACGCTGGCGACCGAATCGTCGTCCGGTATGAACCGGCCGGTCCGCGACGTGAATTGGCGGAATTGCGATTAACCCGGAAAGGCAGCTTCCATCAGTCGCTCTTTCGGTGCTGTTGTATGGCTGCGACCACAGACCTATCATCCTGCAAGATTGCTTTGATCAGGGTTTGAAAGTGCTGTGTGTCCTCCGCATAGCCCCCGATATATCCGGACCGTATTAGATCTACGAAGGGTGATTGCCTAAGATATCGTCCAGAAAGAGCTTCGTAACTAATCCTTAAACCTCCCTGAGGGCCGGATAGCATCGGATCGTCTCGGATCATTTGAAAGTGATCGATAGGCAAGATAATTCCGCTCTTTCCCAGGGTGCTGTCCCGTCGCACAAATTTTAGATAGAACACGTCTGAGCAGATGCGATATTCTTCGCGGGAAGGTTCGTTGGTCGACGTAAAGTCATTCATTCGTCCTATCTGGTCGTGGAACTTATTGTCTGGCCGATATACCCAATCGTTCCGCCCGGCGGCACGATCGGGTTCCAGCATCTTGTACTGAAGCATGACAATGTTCCGTTTCGTCAAGTTCAAGTAAATGAGATCGACACCGAATACCGCTTCGAGCGGAAGTCTATTGGCTGTATAGACTTCAAGTCTTTCGTTACCGCTTTCAAAGACGGCTCGACCGGTGATGTTGCTTTCCACAAGATCAAAACCTGGAATCGCGCGGGCGTCATGTTCGATAACAGTATCTTCCCTTATGCTTACCGTCGATAGAGCGGTATCTGCCCCATCTACGATAGCTAACTCGCTCGCTTGCGAATCCGCCTGTATTCCGAAAGCCATAAGAGCGGTACGCACAGCGTCTTCCTGCAAAGATGCGAGCCCTCGAGTCGTGCTCGGCTTGCTTAGTGATTCCGCTACGTGACGCAGCGCGGCTTCATTACCCTGAATTGACAAAAGCCGTTCGATAATGTGACGACTTAGTTTGGGGGATAGCCTCACTAATCTATGTCGGCCAACTAAACGCTTTCTGAAGTCACTCGCATATCGATTGTCGGTGAGAAGCGCCGAGAGTCCAGATTCAGAGCTTGGTGATATCCGTATCGTTCTTTTGACTTTGACCCGCGATTCAATTGTCGTGACACGACTCTTTGAGCTAATATATCCAAAATACAGTTCTTCGTTTGCGCTATAGCCAGGCGGCACGGGACAATCAGGTGAATCGTTTGAGCCGCAGATCAAACATGGGGTCTTTACTCGAACGTCTTCCAGCGCCGAGTGAAAATACGCGGATGTGAATTCGGTGATCCCTCGCCGCGACTCCTTTATAGCGTCCCACTCTGATTCGTCGAATCTCAGAATAACGATAGGGCTATTCTCTACGACCCGAAGAAGCTCAGTTTTCCAGCGCTCCATGATATTTTCTCATAAACTACAAAGAAAGAGAGCTCAACAACAATGCGTTGCCTGGCTCCTGTATCCAGGAAATTGGACAATTGCTCTGCGTTGGCTGCTAAGTACTCCTACTTAATAATTTATATCGATAGAGTAAACATATCAATAAGATT
>JACDZG010000344.1 GCA_013426805.1 Chromatiaceae bacterium | reverse complement strand
GTTTAACCAACTGGCCGTGGATAAAAAGAATCAACTTGAATGCAAGCTAGAATTAGGCTGTAGTTCGCCAAGTTTCAGGTGTTTCAGGTGGTTTTGATACTGCTTGTTGAAGTGGGGATCTTGGGGCATGCTGGTGTTCATTGTAACCTCCGTAGCAATAGATGATTGAAACGGCATCAAACTTGTTTCGACCCTCTCTTTTTATTACTATGTCATGAAATTACAATGTGTTATTTATGAACGAAGCTGCCGCTAGAGCCTTGTCTGCCGCAGTAGCGGCTTCGTCCAACGAGCAGCTTTCAGCCGACCGATCTTCGCCCGGCGGCTGAAGTTGAGCCGTGCTCCATGGGACTGACAGCCGGTTTGCTTAGCGCCATACCGCAGACAAATCGCCAAACTCTGCTCATCCGCCGGGCGTTGGACGGGGTAACAAGGAGCATTTACCATCAGGATATCTCTCAAATTTTAACAACAAATAACAAGGAGGAAGAAGTGATCAATCAAAACGAATTTCCAGTAAACTCTCCCAATCCACCAAATTCTTTCACCATTACTGAATCCATGCTGCGTTCCCTAAGGCAAACCAAACCATGGGCGAGACTGCTGTCCATTCTTGGATTTATATCTATTGGTTTTATGGTTATTAATGGAGTGATAAGCATGATTGCTTTTTCCAAGCTTGGTCCTGATAAATCTCCTGCTCTTCCAATGGGTTTAATTGGTAGCGCAGGCAACCTTTTGCTTGGCCTCCTGTATTTTTTCCCCTCTCTCTTTCTTTTTAAATATGCTTCTTCAATTGGGCGCCTTCTCGACGGAGGGGGAGCTAGTGAAATGGAGAAAACGCTATCAAATCAAAAATCATTCTGGAAATTCGTCGGCATCTTGACGATAATTACCATCGTTTTGGCTTTAATTGGAATCGTTGCAGCCATTACAATTCCTCAAATTGCGCATTTTATGGGCAAGTGAATTGTTTTTATCGGATTGTTTGATGTAGGTTGGAAAATATCGGTCTCAACAAGGAAAGAATTCCAAATGGCCGGTACACAAAAGAGTTTCGGGAAGAGACCGCCCAGTTGGTCATTGAAAATGGGAATAAAAGGAGTCAGA
>JACDZG010000168.1 GCA_013426805.1 Chromatiaceae bacterium | reverse complement strand
ATTCTTGATAGCGTCTTATTCGGAAATCGCCTAAAGTCCGACAGGCTGCTAGGTGCCGATCCGCCCCGGCCGATCATCGCGGTGGATACCCAGAACCCTTATCAGGCGTCCTCAGCCAGCCATCCGCCGCGGAAGCCGGCGCGGTGCAGGCCCGTGCGGATCGGGACTGAGCCGCGCAGCAGGCGCCACAGCAGGCCGGAGCGAAAGTTCTCGATCATCAGGACGATCAGGCCCTGGTCGAGTCCGAAGTTTCCGGCGGAGACCCAGCCCCCGTGCACGGTGTCGTTGAAGCCGCTGGCGCGCACGGCGCGGTCGTCGGTCGCGACCCCCCGCGCGAGCATCCGCCGGATGGCCGGCAGCGCGATCTCGGGTGCAAAGACCAGCGACGCCAGCACCGACGGGCCGGAGAGCGTGCCGTCATCGGGGCCGTAGGGCACGCCGCGCGCGGCATAGCCGTAGAACGACTGGCGGCGCCCGGCGATGCGTTGCCGTGGGGCGCGGGGCCCGTCGCCGGCCGACAGGCCCCAACGGTCCTCCCCATAGCCGACGAAGCCGCGCGGGTTGCGGATGGCATACGCGCGCTGCACGTAGGTGGCGCGGCGGCTGTTCTCGAAGTAGTCACAGCGCTTCGCGCGCATAAAGTCGTCGCGGATAGCGCGGAAGTCGATCCAGGCGTGCGGAAACTGGTGGATGAACAGCGGCCCGGCATAGAGGAAGTCGATGCCGTAGAGGTGCTCCCACTCGTAGGTGCCGGTCCAGGCCGGGAAGCTGGCCGCGGTCAGCGGATGGGTCGGCGAGCCCAGGCCCAGGATGTAGAGCAGGATGGCCTCGCTGTAGCCCTGCCAGTCGTACTTGAGAAAGCCGCGCTCGGATTTCCAGCCGAGTACGACGGCAGCGCCTTTGCGCTGCGCCCAGCACCAGTCCACGCGGCGGTAAAGCGTGTCGGCCAACTCGCGCAACTCGGCCTCGTCCGCGGTGGCGGCGGTGAAATAGGCCGCGGCCGTGAGCATGCCGACCAAGAGCAGCGCGGTGTCGATCAGCGACACCTCGCAACGCCAGGCCCGGGTGCCGCTGTCCAGGTGCAGGAAGTGGAAGTAAAAGCCGCGGTACCCGGTCGAGTCCGGCGTGCCGCTCTGGTCGCTGTCCCGGAAGAAGCGCAGCGCGGCCAGGCTGCGTTGCAGGGCCTCGGCGCGCGTCATCCAGCCGCGCGCGACGCCAACCGGGTAGGCCGAGAGGGCAAAGCCGACGACCGCGATGCTCGCGTGTGAGCCCGGCCGGGAGGTATCGGCTACCAGGCCGGTGTCGCGGTTGGTGTGCCGGACGAAATAGTCGAAGGCGGCGCGCTGCAGGCCGTCCAGCATGGCTTCGTCGGCCGGCGCCAGAGGCGCGGCCGGCGTCGCGGGGGGCAAGACCGCGGTCTGCGCTAATCAGCGGCTGTCGGTCAGGTGCAGCCAAATCTCATTGCGCCGCATGAACCATGGCGTGAACGGTGGGTTGTAGCGTGAATAGACCGGTTCCCCCGACCAGGCCAGGTTCGCGGCGCGCAACCCAGCCTGTAACTTCTCCAGGTGTTCGTTGTAGTTGGACTCCGACCAGAAACCCGAATAGCGGATGACCGCCACGCGACTGGGCGGTACCTCGCGCAACGTGATCCGTGCGTCCAGGGGTTCGGGTGCGCTGGCCAGGGTCACGTCTTTGGGCAACACGAATTGGACCAGAAAGCCGCCGGGCGCGGCGGTCTGCGTAACGGGGGCCGTCATCTCCAGTTTCACGGGAACGGCCGTCTGGGTCACCGGTGCCGTCATCGCAAGTTTCCGCTCACCTTTGTTCTTGCCGAAGATGTAGCCCGCCAGGATCGGGAACGCCTGGCTGCCGGCTTTGCCGGCCGGGCCGGCCACGACCACCTCGGCGACCGTGTAGGCGGCGTACTCGCGGATCTCGATCCCGTCGAGTTTGCGGACGATCTGGTAGTCGGGCTCTTCTGTGGCGTGGCTGGGCATGGGGATGGCGAACAGTGCGAGTGCCGAAAAAAGGGCCGCGACAATCGCGGCGGCGGGTCCGCGGCGTTCGCGGTCGCTCCCGCCTGTGACGTGATCGAAGCGCACAAGCGCATTGCGCACAGGGCTCGCGTCTTCGAATAGCGCGTTGCGTTGGACGGGAAACGCAAATTGTCCATTCGGGACAGCGGCTCTTACCTTGGTATTCAGCTTGGACATGGTCTTGCTCCTAGCGCCTTGATGGCCTGTATTGTGGGGTCTCCCGAGTCAGGCCGCTAGGGTGGAATAGTCGGCGTCGCCCTGTCTGTTGTCTGCCGCACAGACCACCGCGACGCCGTCCCCTACCTTTGCGGCTGCCGTCAACGGCTGCCCGGGTTCATTGTTGGGTCGGCGTTGCCATTCAACCAGCAGACGCCTGATCGCGTTCGGTGGCCTTGATCGTAATCCCGGCCAGCGGCCTGCGTAGTCAGGGCTTCCAGCCCTGACGGTGTCAGGCCAGGATGGCCTGACTACGCACCCGGCGAGTCCAAGTGGTCGGAGTCTTGATCAAGGCCCGTTCGGTGATGTCGTACGGTGCCCGTATCAAGTTCAGTGCTCACCAGGAAGCAGAGACCATGACTTCGACAACACCCAAGGCCTACCTCGTCGGCGGCGGCATCGGTTCGCTGGCTGCCGCCGCTTTCCTGATCCGCGATGGCGGCATGCCCGGCGCGAACATCTCGATACTCGACGCGGGCCCGGCGATGGGCGGCGCCCTGGACGGCGCCGGCGATGCCGAGCGCGGCTATGCCATGCGCGGCGGCCGGATGCTGACCACCGATAACTACGAATGCACCTGGGCGCTGTTCAAGTCGATCCCGTCGCTCACTCGAACTGGCTGATGTCGATCGTGCTGGCGCACCAGCCGCATTTCGCCAACCAACCGGCCGACGTGCAGGTGTTCTGGGGGTACGGGCTGTTCCCGGATCGCATCGGCAACTTCGTCCCCAAGGCGATGGCCGACTGTACGGGAGCGGAATTGCTTGCGGAACTCTGCGGGCACCTGCGCTTCGACCCGGACACCGTTGCCACGGCCAACTGCATCCCCTGCCGCATGCCCTACATCACCAGCCAGTTCATGCCGCGCGCACCCGGCGACCGGCCGCCGCCGGTACCGCCCGACACGAAAAACTTCGCCTTCATCAGCCAGTTCGTCGAGATCCCGCAAGACACGGTCTTCACCGTGGAGTTCTCGGTGCGGGCGGCGCAGATGGCGGTGTACCAGTTGCTGGGCATCACCAAGCCGATTCCGCCGGTGACGGCGCACGACAAATCGCTCCACACGCAGTTCGATGCGTTGGTCAAGGCGTTGAAGTAGGCGGATAACTGGCTGTTTCAACGGCGTGCGACTGGGCACGCCCCGTCCGTCATTAAAGTCCCTCGTCTCACTGCACGGCCCGTTCCCGAGGGACGACGGGCTTGCCGATGACTCCACAACGGCAGGTCCCCTAGCAGCCTGTCGGACTTTAGGCGATTTCCGAATAAGACGCTATCAAGAATCAAGCTCCGTAGGAGCCCGCTTGCGGGCGACGTGACCTGCCGGAATCGCGTCATTGTGCCCCACCCGTCGCCCGCAAGCGGGCTCCTACGGGTTGGGTTTTTCGCGGAAATCACCTTAAATTGTGGAGCAACAAAAAGCCTTTATGTTGACTCATACCGGGACCCGACTGCGGCGACTATCCGCGCCGTCCTTCTCCAACTTTCCCAAACCGGAGATAATCCCCCGCGTCGCACACCGCCCCAGAGGTCGCACTGATGGCCCTTTTCTATCGTCTTGCCGCCGTTGTCGTCAACGCGACCCTCTGGGGCGGCGGCGAGCTGGCGACCGGGCTGGTCCAGGACTGGCTCGGCGACCCGGCCGGGCGCCTGCCCGAAGCGCTGATCGGCGCCGCGGATGACACCCGCCAAGTCCTTGAGCTGGCGCTCCAGCGACAGGTCGGCACGCCCGCCGCGGGTTGGCTCGGGCGCCTGAGGATCAAGGCCGAACATCGCGCACTCGCGAACGCCATCGCCGACTTCCTCGACACCCAGCCGTTGATCCTCCCGGACCCGGACCAGGCCCGGGCAGCCTTGGCCGAGCTGCGCTCCGCCCCGGGCCAGGCCTTGCTGGCCCTCGACCGGGCCGAGATCGGCCCTGAGCGCTTCCAGGGGATCGCCCGCTATGCCGATCCCCTGGCGCTGATCGCCGCGGCCCAGGCTGCCATGGCCGCGCTGGCCGACGCACTGGCGGGCGACTGCCCCAACCTCGCCGCCGTGCTGCGCGCCCAGCCCAGGGACCAGCCGCTGCTGGTCCTGGCCTACGCCTACTGTCTGCGCCGACGCATCGAAGGAGACCCCGATCTCGCCCGCGGGCTTCAGTTCGAGCAACTCGACGCGCTGATCGCCGGTCTGGCCGGTATCGGCGCCGCGGTCGCCCGCATCGAGACCGGGATCCTTGCGCTGCTCAAGCAGTATGGCGCCGCACAGGGGCCGGTGCGCTCCGGGCTGACCTCCGTTATCCGCGACCCCGCGGACCTGGCCGCCGTGCACTCGCTGCTCGAACAGGTCCGCCGCCTCCCCGAGCCGGAGCGCAAGCGCTATCTGGCACTCATCGGCAACGCCGGCAAGCTGGCCCAGGGCATCGGCGATTTCGGTGAGGCCCAGGCACTGTTCGTCGAGGTGGCCGACCGGGCCAGTGCCGGTGCAGAAACCAGTGCCGAGGCCGAGGCGCGCTATAACGCCTACGAGGCCGCCCTGGCGGCGAAGGATTGGGATGCCGCACTGGACCACCTGCGCCGCGCCGCCGAGCTGGACCCCGACCGCTTCGCCCCCTTTTCGTTCCACGACTACCCGCCCGAGCGCATCCTGGGTGCCGGCGGCTTCGGCGCCGCCTTCCTCTGCCGCCCGCTGATCGGCAAGCCGGCGGTCATCAAGACACTGCACAACGACCCGCATCGCCGCGCACTGCGGGAGGGCCAGCTCCTCGCCGGCATCGACCACCCCAACGTCATCCGGGTCACGGACGTGCGCTATGCCTGGCGCGACCGGCGTCCCTATCTGGTGATGGAATATTTCGAGGGCTCGCAAGGCTTGGACCGCTATGTCGAGACCCAGGGGTGCCTGACCCCGGCGCGGGTGCGCGAGCTGGGGCTCGCGCTCGCCGGCGCACTCGCCGCGGCCCACGCCCAGGGCATCCTGCATCGCGACGTGAAGCCCGCCAATGTGCTGATCCGCGACGGCGGCGACTGTCTGGTGAAGCTGATCGACTTCGGACTCGCCGCCCAGCTCTCCCAGGCCCAGGAGGACCCGGACCCCGGCGCCCCGGTCGGCACCCACGACTTCAGCGCGCCCGAGGCCAGGGGGCAGCGGCGCGGCGCCCCGGTCGATGCGCGCTCCGATCTCTACAGCCTGGGCGCCACCTTGAGCTGGTGTCTGTGTCTGGAGTCCCGCCCCGGCCGCGAGCACTGGACCGCGCTGGAGCGCGAGGACCCGGAGCTGGCCGACATCCTGGCCAAATGTCTCTGCTCCAGGCCGGACGATCGCTGGGCCGGCGCCGCGGCACTGGTCGAAGCGCTGAGCGCCGCCGTCCGGCGCGACACCGAGGCCTGGACCGCCGCCGAAGCGGCCGCCGGCATCCCCGCCTACTCGGCCTATCTCGCCGCCGCGGCACCGGTGCGGCGGCACACCGATCAGGCCCGCGCCCGGATCGAGACGCTCAAGCGAGCGGAGTCCGAGCACGCCCGGCAGCAAGAGTCCCACCGGGCCGAGATCGAGCGCGACGACGCCGCCTGGACGCAGGCGCGCTCGGCCGACAGCGTCGCCAACTATCGCGCCTACCTGGCCGCCGAGTCGCCCTGGCGCGCCCACACCGACGAGGCACTGGCCGCCATCGAGGGGCTGCTCCTTCGCGAGCGCGACGACGGCGCCTGGCAGGAAGCGCGGCACCGGGGCACGGTCGCCGCGCTGCGCGACTATCTGGCGGACGAGATCCTCCCCCGCATCCATGCCCGGGAGGCGCAAGCGCTCGTCGAGCGCATCGAGTCCGAGGCGGCCAAGCACCGCGACGAGCAGGCCTGGACTCTGGCCCGGTCCCAGGACAATATCGCCGCCTACCAAGGCTATCTGGAGACTGTCAACCTGCTCCATGCCCATGCCGAGCAGGCGCGAGCCCGCATCGGCGAGCTGGAGCGGCGGACGGTCCAGGGCCGCTCGCACAGGCGGGTCTGGACGGCCGTCGCGGTGGCGTTGGCGATCGGGCTGGGCGCTTACCGGCTCTTCTGGCGCGATCCGACCCCGATCCCGGCACCCGCGCCGCCGGTTGCAACGGCGCCAACCCCAGCCCCCCCGGTCGCCGCGGCCGTGCCCCCGCCATCCCCGCCGACGCCCGCGGCCCAGCCGACCCCCCAGCCGCCCGCGAGCCCGCCCGTGGTCCAAGACCGCCTGCCCTTTGAGCCCGAGACGGTGCGCATCCCCGCCGGTCGCTTTCTCATGGGCTCGCCAGCGGACGAGCCCGGGCACGAGAGCGACGAAGGCCCGCAACATGAGGTCGCGGTCCCGGCCTTTGAACTCGGCAAGACCGAGGTCACCTTCGACCAATGGGACGCCTGTGTCGCCGATGGCGGCTGCACCCACAAACCAAACGATGACGGTTGGGGCCGGGGTCAGCGCCCGGTCATTGATGTCTCTTGGGACGATGCCCAGCAGTATATCGCCTGGCTCAGTCGCAAGACCGGCCGGCCCTGGCGCCTGCCCACCGAGGCCGAATGGGAGTATGCCGCCCGGGCCGGGACCGCCACCGCGTATTTCTGGGGCAACGACGCCAATCAGGGGTGTGCTTATGCCAATGGCTACGACGAGACCGGCAAGCGAGTGAACCAATATTCCTGGGACAATCTTCAGTGCGACGACGGGGAGGCGCACACCAGCACGGTTGGCAGCTATCGACCCAACGCATTCGGGCTCTACGACATGTCGGGAAATGTCTGGGAATGGGTGCAGGACAGTTACCAACCTGGCGGTAATTACCGGGGTGCCCCCGCCGATGGCAGTGCGTGGGAGGATGCCTCGGGCGAGAGGCGTGTCCTGCGTGGCGGCGGTTGGCTCTACGACGCGCAGTCCCTGCGCTCCGCGTCCCGCGCCCGCCTCGCGCCCGGCCTCCGCTACCTCTACTGCGGTTTCCGGCTTGCCCTAGGTCCCGAGCTCGGGTCGGCAGCGGCAGGCAAGTAGGGGCAGGGAGCGGGGCCGGACTGCCCGCGCAAGGAGCGAGCCGGCAGCGAGCGGGAGGCGCGGGCGGTCAGGCCCCGCGGGGGCGCATCAGCCGACGCGGGCCGGGCTTGGCCATCTGGTGACGAAGCGCCGCTTCGTCACGCTTCTGCGAAGCTCCAGCTTCGCGAGCGCCGAGCCGATCGATATCGACCGGCTGGGCACGCTCGCGAAGCCGGAGCTTCGGGAGGGAGTGCCGCGAGGGAAAAGAGGCCAGGCTCAATTGAATTTTTCTCTGCATGCCGGATTTAATTGAGCCTGGCCCCTTATCCCATTTCAAAACTTTAAACCGCGCCAACTCCATCAATCGTCGAGTCTGCCGGGGCTGAGCCAATCCAAAAACATCGCATACCGCGCTGGGCGCGGTTTAGTTGGGCGCCTTTCCATATCTGGCCGAGAAGACGCGGGAAAGCCTCGTCATTTGCTCCACTTCCTTCCTCATCGATTCGGTGAACATCGCCGGATCGGCGCGGCGGCTGACAAGCTTGAACGGCAGTCCTTCGAGTTGGAGGGCGTACATCGCATTGACCGGGTACAACTGGTACTCGATCATCGAGGCCAGGCAGATGAAATCCTGGAGTTCCTGCGCCTGGACCGCGTCTTTGGACCAGTTGGAACAGAGCCAGGTGTACAGGTCGGCGTGGAAATTCGTCATGATACCGGAGTAGCCGGCGGCGCCGGCTTTCAGCGATTCCAGCAGGGTCGCGGTGTTGGCGTTGAATAGCTTGAAATTGGAACCCTTGGCGATTTCGAGCTTGGCCTTGATGTCGCCAATCCTGCAGCTCGTGTCCTTGAGGAAGCCGAAGCGTCCCGATTCGACGCCGTACTGCATCATGGCCGGCGACAGCAGGCGCTTATAGGGCGCGGGGCACTCGTAGAATCCGAGCATGACATCCTCAGGAAACATCTTGATGAACCGGTCGAGGTTTTTCCTGAAGACAGCGTCGCCCTCGTGGTCACGCGCGAAGCGGTTGGTCAGGAGGACAACGGCGTCGACGCCGGTGGCGGCCATCATCTTCGCCTCGTCTGCCTGGTCGGCGAGCTCGTCCGCGACGTGCCCCGAGGCGATCACGCCGACCCGGCCGGCGGCGTACTTCACGCAGGCCCGGGCCAACGCGAGCCGCTCTTTCAGGCTCAGGAAGAACATCTCGCTCGACTGGCAAACGGCGAACAAGCCGGTCACGCCGCGCTCGATGTACCACTCGATCAGTGTTTCGAGGGTACCGTAGTCGATCGACCCGTCGGTACTGAATGGGGTGATCATGGTCGGCCATACGCCAGCGGCAATGGTTCTTGCGCTCATCATGGTCTCCTTGCAATCGGTCGGTACTCGTGCTTCGCGGCGTTGCCGGCCGCGTATTCTGCGAATTCATGCGCCGGACGGATACGGATAGGAAATCCCACTATTCGAGACCGGTTTTGGCTCGCATCTTAGCTGCGTAGAAGGTGCCGGGCAAGACGGTTGAGGGCTCAGGCAGACGCTCGGGGGCGGCCTGGCGGAGACCGCAAGCGTGACTTAAAAGCCGCCGCCTCGACCAGGCGCTCAGGCACATGGCCGCGCTGAGCGTGCCGGGTACGAGCGCAGGCCTTGATCATAAACCCGGCCACCGCGCGATCGGCACGGTCGCCGGTCCGCACCTGACGGCGATCGCGTCCGCCGAGCCACAGCCCTCGCGCGCGCTGGGCGTGCTGGGTATGCCGGGCTTCACCGCTTACATGGGCCTGCTGGACATCGGCCGCCCGGTCGCCGGTGAAACCGTGGTCGTCGCCGCTGCCGACGGCGCGGTCGGTTCGGTGGTCGGCCAGATCGCCAAGATCAAGGGCTGCACCGTGGTGGGCGTCGCGGGCGGCGAGGACAAGTGCCGCTATGTGGTCGACGAACTGGGCTTCGACTCGACGACTACGGGCCGCGCTGGGGCGAGTTCGCCCACGCAATGGGCGCGTGGGTGCAGCAAGGCAAGGTCAAGGTCCGCGAGGACATCGTCTGCGGCCTGGAGAATGCACCCGAGGCCTTCATCGGCCTGCTGCAGGGCAAGAACTTCGGCAAGCTGGTCATTCAGTTCGCACACGAGTGAATTGAGTTTCACCGGAGCCGCCGGCGTGGTCGCAGACCTTCAAAGTCGACTGCTCGACGCGACCGAGCCATTCGGTGTTGTCGTGGGCGGTGGAAATAGCCGCACCAGCCAGGTGATTGCCAGTGCCGGGAGGATCCGATACGGCGGGTTGACCATCTCCCAGCCGCGGATGCCCTGGCCTAGCAGCCTGTCGGACTTAGCCCCTAGGATTAGGGTAGGAGTCAACATCAA
>JACDZG010000167.1 GCA_013426805.1 Chromatiaceae bacterium | reverse complement strand
ATGTTGAAGATCTCTCTATATTACAGTATGTTGCTAGCACCTTTAAAGGGCTGGTGTGGCATCCAAATATTGCGCGGTTGCAATGATGATTCGGTCCGCGGGATCTCGGTGGTGTTGAGGCAGGGCCGCGGCCAAGCGAGCGGGGTCGCACTGGATCGGGACAATCTCGACACCGGAGCCCACCGTGGCCTCGCCAATCCACTCCGGCAGCGGGAGCGGTAAGTCGATACGTCGGTGCGCTACCAGCATACCAACCTCCCAACAAGAGATGGCCGACACGGCGACGCGATCCGCATCCTCGATGCGGCCAACCACAGCTGCCGGCAGGGGGGTGAACTGGGACCAGCCACCGCACCCAGATGTGGGTGTCGAGCAATATCAATGGAGCGCTTCCCAATCGTCCGCATCCGCCGCGGGCGCGATGAGATCGTCATAGATCGCGCCCAAGCCAGCGATACGCGGGGAGGGTTTGCGCTTGGTAGGCCCGGCCCGCGGCGCTTCGATGACCAGGAGGATCGCTTCAAGGTGCGCGTTGGGCGGCAGCGGCGGCAGGCCCAGGATTCGCCCGTCGTTGTCGGTGGTCAGATAGAGTCTGGTCGCCTGCATTGAACTCTCCGAATAGGGCAAACCGGGAAGCGCCGAGGTCAAAAAGCGAATTCGAATTCGGGGGACAGTTTACTCAATTCGGGTCCCCTGCGCCGACCAGATTGCCCGTGCAGCGATCCTGCTCGCGGGTCTTGGGGCCTAGTTGATCTGGTCACGAAACTTCTGTCTCGTGACTCCGGCCTTGGAAACTCTGCTTCCCGGGACTCTTGATGCCCCCGCCGACCCCATCCGGCGAAACACGGGCCTGGTCGCGCTCGGCGATGGTGCTCCTCACGCCGGGGCCCGCCCATGCCCCGCGCGCCTCGTGAAGCTGGGCTTCACGGGCTGGGGTCGCGAAACTGGAGCTTGGCGACCAGGGGCGAATGCGCTTTCAGTTGCAGTACCGCAACGAAGTGGCCGGTCCAGGGCGGTCAGCGGGTGCGCGGTGAAGCTTGCGCCGCGGGTATCAGTGCCGGGGGCGCTTGAGCCAGGCCTCGACGACCGCGGGGTCGAGGCCGCGGAGTCGTTCTTCTGCATCCAGGCCGCGCAACCGCTCCTCCGCGGCCAGGCCGCGCAGCCGCTCCTCCGCGGCCAGGCCCCGCAGGCGTTCTTCCGGGTTCAGGCCGCGCAGCCGTTCCTCGGGGTCCAGCCCACGCAGACGCGCGTCCAGCGGGAGCTGCTCCACGATGGCCTGAATCTCGTCCGGATCGAATTCATGCAGGTGCTCGATGAACAGGCGGCGGGTGTCGTGCTCGAATTCCTCCATCGTGTAGGCCATGTCGGGTACCTCGATACGATAAGGAAAATTAGGTCAGGACATTGTGAGCCGCGAGCCGCTCCAGCCCATCGGGCAGACCGGCGAGCGCCGCAGGACCGGCATCCGCCACCGCACCCAGCCGACGTTCGATCATCAGGATGTCGAGCCGCTGACTCTTGAGCGCCAACTCCTTCTCGACATCCACCCGCCAGGGACGGCCGGTGAAGAGGTCGGTCAGGGCGATGCCGAAGAGTCGGTGCCAGGGCGTAAGGGTGTCCATGGGCGCAAGTGTAGCAGCGCGACGGGGACCATCCACTCAGTTCCGCATATCATCCCAGGCGGGCGGTCCGCGGGCCGGGGCGATCCGTGGGGGCTGGGCGGGCTCGCCCGGATGCGTCAGGATAGGTGCCACCGGCTCGGGCGCGGTGACGCAGGCGATCAGGCGCCGCTCGACGCCGCACTTAGGCAGAGCAGTGGGAAGGCCGTGAACAGCCGTGCGAGCAGGATCGCCCAGTGGTAGCGGGCGGTGCCTAAATTCCGGGGATAGTATACTTAATCCCCAAATACCGAGAAAGCGACGCGCTCCCTTCATCGCCGATTCCCACGTACCGCGGAGAACCACTCCCGCCATCGGGTGGTGACAATCGGGCGTACCGCCGAGCCGCCGATGCCCGGTGCTTCGCGCTGGTCTTCCGTCATCCCGCCGTGGCTCGCGCCCTGACGCAATCAAGGCACCGGCCCTTCTCCCGCCTCCGCAATGACGTTGGCGGCCAACTCTTCGCCGATCCACAGTCCCGCAGCACGCAGATCGGTGACAGTCGTGGCGATGCTGGGCAGCAGCCCGACGCGCTTGGCCTTGAGTACAACGCCCAGGGTCCCCGTGATTCGCAGCCCGGCGGCGCGGGCGATTCGGCGGCCGAGTTGGTCGTCCAGAATGACCAAGCTAGCGGGATTCTCCAGACCTAGCGCGATGGTCTCGGTCTCGCCCGCACCGAGCATTCAGGCGTTCTCGGCGAGCGCTTCGCGGGTCAGATCGAACGGGGCGACGCGGTAGTCCGCAAGCCGCATCAGGAAAGCGACGCGGGGAATGCCCGCAAGCTGTGCGGCCCGCCCCGAAGACAGGCGACCGAGTTCGAAGCGCTTCACCGCGGCGAGCATCTTCATCTCCTTTGCGAAGTGCTCGGGCGTCTCCTTGAGGCTGAACAGGGGCTCCTCGGGGAGGTCGATCTCGACTCGGTGCGCGATCATCATCATGGCTAATCTGTGGGGTCCGCGAAGATCGGGACGGATAGGAAATTCAACCACCCGAGACCCGCTATGACCCTGATCTTAGCCGTGCTCAAGACACCGGGCAAGCGGTTGTTGGCTGAGTTGGGCGGTCTGGGGGTGGGATGGGAGGTGCGTACCTGCTCCGCCTGCCGACCCCGGAGCCGCACCGGGCGGCACTCGACCTGGAGGTGAAACCCGATCTCTCGGGGCGCCTGCCATCGGAAATAGCGGACTAATCTCATCGCCCCCTACCGACCAAAGTGCTGGTTCTAGAGCCCGCCGACGCCCGGGGACTCAGCCGCAGGGCCCTGGTCTGCCGGGCGCATTCGCGCACCCCGTAGGTCGCGAAAATGATGATTCGGTCCGCGGGATCTCGGTGGTGTTGAGGCAGGGCCGCGGCCAAGCGAGCGGGGTCGCACTGGATCGGGACAATCTCGACACCGGAGCCCACCGTGGCCTCGCCAATCCACTCCGGCAGCGGGAGCGGTAAGTCGATACGTCGGTACGCTACCAGCATACCAACCTCCCAACACGAGATGGCCGACACGGCGACGCGATCCGCGTCCTTGATGCGACTGACCACGGCTGCCCGCAGGGCGTGAACTGGGACCAGCCGCCGCACCCAGAGGTGGGTGTCGAGCAATATCAATGGAGCGCTTCCCAGTCTTCCGCATCCACCGCGGGCGCAATGAGATCGTCATTGATCGCGCCCAAGCCCGCGATACGCGGGGAGGGTGTGCGCTTGGTAGGCCCGGCCCGCGGCGCTTCGATGGTTGAAATCCAGGATCGGAAGGCCGGCCAGGACCCATTCGACGAAGGCCGATCGCTTGATGCGACGTGCCTGTATGGTCGCACGGTGGACGCCGACCAGCAGTTCCGAGGGGGTGACCGAGTTGATGTCGACGTTGCCGTAACCGGCCCAGGGGGTGAAATCGAGCGTTGGACACCCAGCGCCCGCGTTTCGCTTTCAATGTCCCTGGCGAAAGCGGATGCGCTGATGATCAGCCGTTCGAGGGCGCCTGTAAAGAAGAGTTCCGGGAACAGCTTACTCAATTCGGGTCCCCTTCGCCGACCAGATCGCCCGTGCAGCGATCCTGCTCGCAAGTCCTGCGGCCTGGTTGATCTGGTTACGAAACTCCAGCCCCGTGACTCCGGCCTTGGAAACTCTGCTTGCCGGGACTCTTGATGCCCCCGCCGACCCAGCCGGCGAAACACGGGCCTGGTCGCGCTCGGCGGCGGGTGGCGCGTGACGAGCGGCGTTGGCGGCACTGGATCGGCGCGACCGGGGTCGTGCGCCGCCGTGCCGGCGATGGGTGAATTTCTGGGAGCCGCTTGGTAACCAAGGATCCGGGAGGCGGATTTGTATTCGGCTATCGAGGTTTTCGCTAGCCGGAGATGACCAGTTCCTCTGCCGGCCCACACCTGATGGGCAGATTTTCCTCCAGCAATTCCTCGTCGGTAAGTTCCAGTATTCCATCAGGTTGGACTCGCACCAGCGTACTGAAGAGTGCGTTCTTGAACATCACGGTGGCCCGCACGACGGCATGGCCCCCTTCGTCATCCAGCCTGACCATGGGTTTCACCTGAGCACCCACTCGCTCCCGATCGGCCTCGGTCGCCTCGGCCAGCCAGGGAATCTCACTTGCCCGCTCCATGAATCCGACGCCATCAAGCAAGCCCTTGACAACAGTGAAAAAGAACCGGATGTAGGTAGTGAGGACCCGAATGGCTGCCTCATCGTTTGAAAGGTCCAGGGGAGGGCGCGGCTCCATCAATTGGTAAATCCACGTGTCCTTCCGTGCGGCTAAGACCAGCCCTTCCGAATGGAGCACGAACGGAATCGCGATCCCATTGCTCAGATGAGGCAACAGGAGCAGGCTGGCACCAGACAGGAAAGGAAGTTCGGCAGCGCGAAGATTGGCGCTGGCGAATTCATTGAGGTTAGCAATCCCGAGCCGCGGCGCAAGCTCATCGAATCGGGCGATGGTCGGCGGGCTTGCCGCCTCCAACGGCAGCCCCGCGAAGCTGGTCGCGGTGACTGGTGCGACCACACAAGGCCGCAGCGCCAGATCGGGGTCTTCCGCTTGGGGCAGCCGGGTGGGCAGGGGGCCGATCTCGGACATGGATTGATACAGCCGGACGAGATCGGGATCGATTCGTTCGACGTCCGCTGATTCACCGCCGCTTTCCAGGTACAGGCCGCGGCCCCTGAGGGCCTCGATCTGAGTGCCAAAGGCCGCGCCGTCCTGCGCTTCCAGGAAATCGGCCAGATCGCGCAGCAGGCCGACATCGCTCAGGCGCAAGGTCAGTTCCCGGACGAGGGCGGGTCTGAGGTCCGCGGCGGCCGCGGCCTCATCAGACTCCGGTTCCAGCGCGCTCAACACCGACACGATGGCCGCGTAACCCCGTGCGCGGCCGGTTGTCTCACCGATCCGGCCTAGCTCCCGCGCCAAGACCGCGAGCGTGTCGGGAAGGATGACCCCCTTCCGCCCCGCGCGGCGGAGTCCGGCTTCAAGTCGCTCGAATTCGCCCAGCGCTTTGGCGATACGCAATACGACGGTTAGGAAGCCCAGGGCCTTGGGTGCGTCCAGGTCGGCCAATTCGTTGAAGGCGGCCAGGACCTTAGGGCCGCAGGCCGCGAAATCGGCAGTTTCGGGCATTCGTTGCGCGAAGACCAGGATATTTCCAAGATCGGGCGTGCGAGTCTCGGCGCTCCCCTGGCGGGCGCCCAAGGCCGTGGCATCTATGAGAGATTCAATGGCCTCCTCATGCCGTCCCAGCTCACCAAGGCAGTAACCTAGCAAGCCCAAGATCCCCCGCCGCAGATTCTCATTGTCGCCCACGAATTCCAGGGCTTGGCGCAATGCGTCCACGGCCTCGGATTTTCGGTCCAGGTAATCCAAGGCGCTCCCTGCGCGAGACAGGGCCTCGGCTCGGACGCCAGTATCTCCGCAGGAGGCTGTTCGTGTCACGATTGCTTGCGCCGTGGCAAGCGTTTCGTCGTAACGGCCAAGTGTCTCCAGGCTGGCAGCCACAGCCAACGCCGCTTGGTTCTCCCGACCGAGATCGCAGGCGGTTCGCGCCAATTCTTCGGCCTTCCGGGCGGCGGTCAGCGCTTCTTCCGGGCGTTGCAGCGCATTCAGGCAATCACTCTGACGAAGGAAAGCTGACGAAGCGGTCCCGAAATCCTCTGCTGCCAGTGCTCGGTCAGCCGCCTGCTCGGCTTCTGCAAGAGACTCTGGGTGCCGGCCGAGTTCAAACTGCAACCAGGAAAGCATATCCAGCGTGTCTGCCTCCTGCCCCACATCCTGGGCAAGCCGTGCCTGTTGGACCGCCTGGCGGGCGGGCTCCAATGCCTCCTCACTGCGACCCAATCCGTGGAGCGCAAGTGCTATGAACTTCAGGCTCCGGCTGTTATAGGCCGGCAGGGCTAGCTTCCGCGCCGATTCCAAGGCGTCCTCCGACCGCTGGAGCGAGGTCTTATAGTCCTTCTTGTGCCAGTTCGCCCACGCTGCGTTCAACTGCGCGAGAAATCGCGTTTCAAGCGTAGAGCCATCGCCAAGGTCCATGCCTTCGACCTCGCGAATTCCTGCTTCAATGTCGCCAAATACCAACTGCTGCAAGCTCGCGGACAAACATCGCACCAGAATACCCGCATCGCCATCCGATCCAGCAACATGCAGTGCTTCGACCAGCGCCACCTCCGCCCGCTCATCTTCCCGTTCCAGGGTCGCACCCCGCAGCGCATGGGCCACCGCCAGCGCACACAGCAGAAACACCCGCCAACGCCCGCTCGCATCCCGCGATTCCCGACCCAGGCGTTCGATCAGCCCTTCCGAACCGCCCGACTTGAACGCATCGAGAATCTCCCGCCCGGCCGCCTGCTCGGCCGGCTCCAGCAGACGAAGCAGCAGTTCCAAACGCACTACGAAACCGGATAACAGATGCCGCCGCGGACCGTGACGGCCGGGCGTCGACCCGTCCCCCGGAAACGCCGGCCGAAAAGCCCCGTGCCGGCTGATATGACGCAGGAACGCGGCCTCCTCCCGGCGCCCGGCGCGCGCGAAACTAGCGGCCTCCGTGCGCAGTTCGTCCCGCGAAAACCAACCCACCAGCAATTCCACCGCCTCCTCGAAATGGCTGATCCCGCACTTGGCCGGATCATGCCCGATCACCTGGCGCTGTTTGTACCAATAGGCCATCACCCGATCGGCGGCGCGATAGAGGATGGCCTTGCGCCGGCCGCCGGCCTCGCGTACCCCGACCACCAGGCGCTCCGCTTGCAGCTTGCGGAAGGCCTCGGCGACCGCGCCCTGTCCCAAGGCATCTTCGCTGAAGCGCGCGGCGACCTCGGTCTGGGAGGCGGGTTCACCGCCGCGCAGCAGTGCATCGAAGACCTCCTGGCATTCGTCGCCGAGATCGTCCATGCGATGCTTGTAATAGGGGGTCAACTCGTCGATCAGGGCGGACAGGTTCAGCGCGGCGTGGTCCAGGTCCTGCTCCAGCAGATGGTCCACCAAGACGGCAATCATCCGCGGGGCGCCGCTGGTGAATTCGGCCAGGACCTTCAGCTTGGTCTGTTCCCGGGGCGACAGCAGGGCGTCCGGGCCCTTCGCGAGCCGCCGTCGGCGCAGGGCATAGGTGAGGACCTCGAACGGGGTCCAGGGCGCCAAGGGCCTTTCCACAATCCACTGGAACAGTGGATGCGCCGGCTTGTCGTTGCGGATGTTGCGGGTGGCGCTGATGGCGAGCATGAGCCGATTGGACTTGCGCTCCAGGACACCGCGCAGTGCCAACTCCACGGTCAGGTCGCCCGCCGTGAGTCCGGGCGGCAGCCGCTTGCCCTTGGGTTGTCCGCCGTCCCGGCGCCGGGCGGTGCGGGCGGCCTTGCGGACGAATTTCTCCAGCAGCTCGTCGAAATTCTCGATGGCGGCCACGACCAGCCCCTTGCCGGGGCCGAAACGCTCGTCCATGGCCCGGTCCAGTGCCGCCTCGGCGGCCGCCAGCGCAGCGGGGGCCTCGTCGCGGAAATGGTAGATACCGCCGCTCAGGTCGCCGGCGGCGAAACGGCGGATCTCATCGATCAGTCCGGCCACGGAGGACACATTGGGCAGTTCTTCGGGCAGGTGGGCGTAGACCACCGGCCAGCCTTGCGCCGCCAGGTCCTCGACGCGGCGGCGCAGTTGCCGCAGCAGGAAGCTCTTGCCGTAACCGCGGGGGGCGACCAGAGCCAGGTGCTGGATCGCGCCCCCCTGGCTGTTACGCTGGATGGTGTCCACCAACTCGGCCAGGATCGCCTCGCGGCCGGTGGCGATGGCCTCGACCTGTCGATCGGACAGGCGCCGCGGATTGAAGACGTCGATCTTAGGCGAACCGACCGGAGACGAAGTGGGAGGCATGATGGGACTCAACCGCGCAGCGCGTCGCGTTCGCTCCACCAAGCGGCCACCAGAGGGGTGGCGAAGGCGAAGCGGTTGCCGGGGAGCTTCTGAAGAAAATCGTCCTGTTTCAGGGCCGTGAGTAGGCTGGTCTTGCGCACCAGCGGCCAATCCTCCGGGAATTCCCGACCCAGGTCCGTGGCGGAAACGGCCGTGGTCACCGGCCCCAAGGTCCGGAACAGCCGCATGGCGACCTCGGCCTCGGCCGGCTCGTAGTAGGCCAGTCGGTGGTCGAACTGAGGAAAGAAATTGGATTGCAGGAGCTTTTCCGTCGCCTCGGCGGCGATGTTGCCAGTCTGCTCCGGCGTCAGGTTGCGGGCGCGGGCGGCGCGTTGCAACTCCAGGAAGATGGAATGGAAGAAGGCGGGATAGGCGGCGGGGACGGCATCGAGGACGCCCCGGGCGTGCTCATCGGTCCAAGGGGCGAAGGCGCAGCCGCGGGCCAGGGCGGCAACCAGCGCGAGCGCGTCCGCTGCTCCCAGCGGGGGGAGTTGTTCGTGATTCAAGTCACCGAATAGATTGGGGTCGATGCCAAGGTCCCGCTCCAGGCGGTGGACGCCGATGGACCCGCCGACCAGCATGGTCAGGCCGTCACGCCGCCAGCGGCGCAGTTCACTCAGAAAGGCGGCGACGTGCCGCTGCTCGGCCCCGCCCTGGGCGTGGAGGTCCTGGCAAAAAAACGGCAATTCGTCGAGGATCAGGATGACCTTGCGCTCACTCTGTTGCAGCCGCTCGGCGAGTGGACCCAGGGCAACCTCCAGATAATCCAGCACGTCCCCTGGGCCGGCCTGGGATTCCGCGGTCTCCCCGGCGCCGCCGGTGACGAGCCGGTAGACCGCGCGCACCGCCGCGGGTAGTCGCAGGCCGGCACTCGCATACAGGCTCCGGATGCCGTCCGCGAGGGTGCGCTCGCCTTGTTGCTCACAGGCCTGGATCAGCTTCCCGACCAGGGTCTCGATGCGATTGGCCCCTTGCAACTCCAGGGTGACCGGTACGGCACCCGCCTCGCGGATCAGGTTCTCGATGCCCACCAGCAGGCTCGACTTGCCGATGCGCCGCAGGCCGAACAGACTGACACTATTGCCCGAGAGCAGCAGGCGGGCGATGGGGCACTCCAGGTCCCGCCGCGGCCAACGGTTGTCTCCGCGGGCCGCCTGGCCGTAGTGCGGCAGCAACGTCTGCGGACGCTCCAAGCCCTCGCAGTCCGGCAACGACATGGCGATTATCCTCAGTCGGTTGGTTGGCCCGCCTTGCGCGACACCGGGGAGCAACTATCAGCGAAGTCTGATATCAATGCTTGTTGATATCATATTGCGAGACTCGGCTCGGGGCAACGACCGTGTCGGCGCTCTTGCCCCCTGGGCATCGTGCTGAAGGAGGGGGTGGGCGGGACCGGAAGCCCGCCACGGTGTTTACCCCCTGGTGCGAACATTAACCCCGCCAGCCCTCGCCGTAACTGAGGTCGCGCGGTCATGCGCCAGGGCTGACACCGGGCTAATCGAAACGCCCATGCAGATACCAGCCACGACGCCCCCTGAGTTCCCGAT
>JACDZG010000343.1 GCA_013426805.1 Chromatiaceae bacterium | reverse complement strand
CGATGTTGAAGATTTCTCTATATTACAGTATGTTGCTAGCACCTTTAAAGGGCTGGGGCAGCTCCAGTCGATGGACGTTCGCCAGATGAAAACGCAGCAGGTGTGCCGTCGGGCTGCGTGGCCGATAGTGCGCCAGCCCATAGCGGATTCGATCCAGCTCGCTGGCGAACAGTTCCCACGGGGCGTTGCGTGGGTCCTCGGCCAGGGCGTTCAGGACGATCAGGCGGATACGGCGACTGCCCCAATCCACATCGTACACACCAGGCCAGGCCGTGGGGTGCTGGGCACCCGGCGCGAGTTGGGTGAACAGCTTGGCGGGATGGCGGCCACCGCCTGAATGGAGGCGAGTTTGCGATAGGTGACGTAGTGGCCGATCAGTTTTTCCATCGCCCAGCCGTCGAGTGCTTCCTGTTTGGATTTAAAGCTGAGCACATTGTGGGCAGTGAGGTTCTCCAACCCGTCGGGGAGGTCAGACAGCGCCGCCGCATCGGTGACTGCCGCCGCGCCGGGCAGCCGTTCGATGATCAGCACATCCAGCCGCTGGCTCTTGAGCGCCAGCTCTTTCTCCAGCTCCACGCGCCACGGCCGGCCGGTGAACAGGTCGGTCAAGGCGATGCCGAAGAGTCGATGCCAGGGGGTGTGATCACGCATTCGCCCAGCATACCGCATCACGCCCGGATGAAGGTGCACCCACACAACCGACCGTCGAGGATTGCGCCGGACGCTCCGGACCACCCGTTCGGAGCGCAGACACGCCACCTCAATGTAGGTGAGCGAATCAAGCTCAGAAGCGAAACACCAGTTGCAAGCCGAACATATCCCAGTGCTCCGCCAACCGGCCCGGATCCCGATTCTTCCGCGTCGACAGGATGAAGGTTCCCTGGTGGCGTTCGTAGTCGGCGCGGACCATCCAATGGGGGGTGATGTCCCAGCGGATGCCGAATCCTGCAATTCCGGAAAACATCGTGTAATGCGGGATCAGCCGGTCGGTTGAGGCCGCGGTGTCGCGCCCGTCCCGGTCGCGGCGGTCGGCACAGCCCTCCTGATAGCGCAGCATGAGTGTCGATCGAATCAGTGAGTTCTGCCATGATGCGCGCAACGCGAAGGGATAGGGCGGCGAGTGGTCAGC
>JACDZG010000166.1 GCA_013426805.1 Chromatiaceae bacterium | reverse complement strand
ACTGATGCAGACCACGGGGTGGCGGTCGTCCTGCGCACAATAGGGGTTGCGCCAGTTCGCGTCCTTTTTTTCGCCCCAGTTCCCTTTGTCCCGCACCCAGGCACCCTCCCCCTGCTCCGCCTCGGTGCGGTAACCGGTCGCCGCGCAGAACCGGCGAAACTCGCCGACCGTGACCGGATACTTGCCGACCGCGTAGTGGTTCAAGGTCACGTCATGGACCGGCCGCTCGTCGTCGCCACCGACGCCCGCGGGGCTGCCCATGCGGAAGGTCCCGCCGGGGAGCCAGATCATCTCGGGGGCCTCACCCGAGCCGTCCTTGAATGGGTCCTGAAACGCGCGTGGTGAGGCGTCGGACACCGCCCCCTCGCCATGCCCTTGCGCGTCTCGGCCCGTCGCGGCGCTGTTCAGTACCCGGCGGACGGCCGCGCGCCAAGGTTCCACCCGATGCAGGACTTCCACGAGCGTGACCCGGACCTGCCACAAGCGCTCCCCGAGCGGCTGGAGCCAGCGCCGGCGCAGCCGCCGCGGCGCATCAAGCAGCACGGCCCGAACCTGACGCACGAGGCGCCGCCAGCGCGTGCCCAAGCGCCGCCTAAGCCGGGGTACGCGCACGGAGAGGCGCCCGCCCATGAAATCCAGGAACACAGAGTCCCGTCGGGCCTGCGCGGTGGGCAGGGTGGCCGGCTGCTCGGATGGTTCGGGAACCATGTCGAGCGTCAGACCGCCGGTGGTACCGGGCGCGATCAGTGCCTCAACCTCGCGGCGCACGCGTGCCTCGTCTCCACCCAAGGCGTCGAGCAGGACCTCGCGCAACCAGTCCGGCATCCGGCCCTGGCGCAGCCAGGGCAGCGGGGCGAGCCGCGCGAGCAGGGGCAAGGGCGCGCGCACGCCCAGCCGCTTGCCGAGTTCGAGCGTGAGTGGCCAATGGAGTTCGGGGTAGACCGCGCAGGCGGCCAGCCAGAGGACACCATCGGCGTCGAGGTAGCGATCCAGTTCGGCCAGGAGTTCATCCTGGGTGTCCCGGTCCGGCGCCGCACGCGCCAGCCAACGCTGGGGCAGACGCGACAGCATGGCGGGCAGTCGCGGCACCGGCATCCCACCGGTCGGAGCACGCGCGGCGCTGTGCTCGGCGCTTTCGGCAAAGGCGGCCAGACCGCATTCATCGGCGCTGTAGACCAGGAAGCCCTGGGCGATCAGACGGTGCTCGCGGGTCGGCCAGTGGCCCGGCGCCGCCAGGCTGAAGAGGACCGGCGCACCCCAGTCGTGCAGGGCGTCGAGCCACGCCTGCGGCTGACCGGTGTAGGGGTCGAAGAGGCCACTGCCGTCGGAGAACAACAGCAGCCGATGGCGGGCGTGGCGCTCTCTGAGTTCCGCCAGGGTCCGGCCTTGCAGCGGGTGTCGCTCCGGGGTGCAGTAGCGGGGATCGCGGTCGAAGTAATAGAGGTCGATCGCCACCAATTCGCTGTCCCGCAGGTGCCGCACCAACGCCGCGGCGAGTTGGGCCTGGTGATCGTGCAGGGCGGCCCGATCGATCAGGACCAGGTATTCCGGCATGCGCTTGACGCGCCGCTGCACCGGCGTGAACCAGTTGCCCGCGCGGATGGTCCGCTCGACGGTGGCGGGCAGATCGAGCGCCGGGGACGGATGCTCGCGGTGGCGGCGCAGCCGTTGTGCGCTGTGGGCGAGGCCGATCGAATGGTAGAGACCCCGGTCGGAGAGACCGGCCGCGCTGAAGGTCTCGGGCACCAGGCCGCGGTCGGCCGGGCGGCGGGTCAGAAAGGCGTCCCAAAACCGCCGCAGGGCCGGTAGCGCGAGCACCAGGGGCACCACCGCCGCGGCCAGCCACACCGCCGACGGCCAGTCGGGGACCCGCGACCAGGCCCAGAGCAGCAACAGGGACGCCGGCGTGCCGAGCAGCCAGGCCCGGTGCGTCTTCAGCCGGGACCAGAGGGCCGAGCGGCTCACGGGGTGCCGGGCGGCGGCTGGTGTCGCAGGGTCCGCACCGGCACGGTTCGGCGGCGCCGGGGCCGGAGCCGCCGCGGGCGGTGGCGCCAGCACGGTCGCCGCCCAGGGCAGGAAGTGATGGGGAAAGGCGACCTGTTCGCGCCGCGAACTGCACAGCACCGGGGCAAGCAGCAGTTGCAGTTGCCTCGCATCGCTCGGCAGGCGCCCGTGCACCAGGAGTCGCTGCGCATCGAGATGCTGGCGCAACCCGATGGTCCAGCCGTCCCGGCGCAGGTGCTCGACCAGTTCCAGGAGTTGCCGGTCGATGGCGGCGGGACCGGTCATCGCCGGGTCACCGGTGCCGCGGCCGGGAGCCGCTGGGGACAGTGCCGCGCCATCGCCGCCGCTGGCGTCCCGCGCTCAGGTCCGCGGGGCCGTGGGCACGGCCGCGGCAGATCGCCCAGGTTTCCGCCACCAGTCCAGCGCCGCCTGCCGATCCTCCTGGTTCTTGATGAGCGCGTTCAGGCTGTGCACAACGGTTTGGGCCTGGTCGCCGAGCGCGCGTTCGGGGGCGCAGGTCCGCTCGAGCACGCGCAGCCAATCGAGCAGTTCGGCGGTGCCGGGGGGCTTCTTCAGGCCGGCCTCGGTGCGCCGCAGCGCCGCAAAGAACTCCAGCGCCTCGCTGAACTGGGCACGGCGCGCCGCTGCCAGGTCCGCGAGATGGGCGTCGATGATCTGCCACAGCCGCGGCGGTTCGGGAAAGGGGATGTCGTAATAGATGCAACGGCGCAGGAAGGCGTCCGGCAGGTGCTTCTCCGAGTTGCTGGTGAGGATGAGGATCGGCCGCAACCGGGGATCGGGAGCGACGGTGATCGCAGCCGTGCGCCGACCCAGCTCGGGCATGCGAAAACTCAGGTTCTCGACCTCGTTCAGGATGTCGTTGGGGAAGTCGCGCGCGGCCTTGTCGATCTCGTCCACCAGCACGACCGAGCGGCGCGGGGTCGTACCTTGCCCGGCGTCGGCGAGCGGTGCGAGGTCGGCCTTTTCGAGCGCCGCGGCCGAGTGGGTGCGCAGCACCGCCAGACCCAGTGCATTGAGCCGCAGATGCGGCAGCGCGTCGGGTTCCCGGCGCACCTGGGCGGCATGGAAGTGCCCGATCGCATCGTAGCTGTAGAAGAGGTCGCGGGCGGCGCTGTCGGACTTGGTATCGAAGCGCAGGGGCCAACCCAGTTTCAACTCGCCGGCCAGGTGATAGGCCAGGCGGGTCTTGCCGCAGCCGGGCTCACCGGTCAGCAACAGCGGGCGCCCCAGCATCAGGGCCACGTCGACCGCCGCCACCAGACCCTCGTCGGGCAGGTAGACCTCAGGCGGAGGCGCGTCGTCCCCAGGCGGGGTCCGGTGGACGGCGGGGAGCGGTTCATCACGGTAGATGGCTGTCATGTCGCCTGACCTGGTGCGGTCTGTTCAAGGAAGGTGATCCAAAAGCGCCCGAGTTCGCCAAACGTGGGGTGGCACTCAGCCGGTGGCCCCGCACCCGACTGCAACAAGGTCTCGAGCTGTGCCACCAACCGCAAGTGCGCCAGCCCGTCGCCGAGCAGGCCGTCATCCTTCAGTTGCCTGGCCCAGGCATGTATCTCGGCCGCGCGCACCGGTGTCACCGTCGGCAGGACGCCGCCCCCGATCGGGGCCAGCCGGGATGGCTCCAAGTCACCCAACCGTTGCTGTACGCAGTGATGGTGCCAGGCGTCACCGCGCAGACGGTGCAGCGTCCGACCCAGCCAGGTGCCGGGGCAATCCGGGTAGGCCAGGAAGAGGCAGACCAGGAGCAGGTGATCCTGGTCACCCCAGCGCCCCCAGAATTCGCAAAAGGCGCGCAGATAAGCGGCCGGGTCACGCCGGGGCAGCGCGCCGACCTTGACATGGGCGAAGAAGATCGTCGGTTGCCGGTGGTTGAAGCGACGCATCGCCTCGCGCGCCGCCGGTTCGTCTGCCGGCAGTGGGTACTCTTCAAACAGACGCGACCCGATACTCGCGAACAACCGCGACTCCAGGGGCTGCTGCTCGGGGACCCTGGAGTGTGGCGGCTCGGTCCCATCAATCAGCAGTTCGATCGCCTGGCGGATGGGTGCGTTGCCGAGCGCTTTGAAGCGCTCGTCGTAGCGCGGCAGTTGCCGTTCCAGATCGCGCCGCAGGCGTTCCAGCAGGGCAAAGGCTGCGGTCTCGTCGGTCCAACCGGGCACGATCAACACCAGCGGCCGCGCGCGCTGCGGATGGCGACCGCGGTGCTGTTCCACCTGGCGGCGGAATGCCCTTTCCTGCTCGGCAAAATCGATCCTGAAGATCGCCTCATCCGGCGGCGACACGGATGTGCGGTGCCTTGCTGCCGGTGTCTGCTGCGCCGCGTGATGCAGGGTTTGGCAGTCGAGCAGACGGCCGCCGTCAGCGTGCTCGGCGTGCAGATAGAGTACGGGGCGGTACCACTCATTGCGAAAGATGGGGAACATGCGGGTCCGTACGTGATGGAGCACCTCGACCAGCGGGTCGCCGGTCCCCAACTCGGCGTAGAAACACCGCGCAAACTCCAGGGCACCCTGGTTGTCGAGTGGATAGGGACTGGCGATGACCGCCGGCACACTGTGCATCAGACATTGTGCGATCCCGTTGAACACATCGCCGCCGCGCCGGCCGAGTGCGGACTTGCAGGCGTTGAGGACGACCAACTGGACGTTGGCGTCCTTCAAGGCAACACGCAGTTCCTCGGCCTTGATCCAGTCGGGCTTGCCGGTCTCGGGGTCGGTGAAGGCGAGAAAACCGCAGGGCTTTCGACCGGACGGGAAGGGATGCTCGCATACACGGCATGTGATGTGACCCGCCGCTTCCGCAACGCACCCGCACTGTTCGCAGCGCCAGCCGAAGGCACCGTGCCCGGCGAAATGCACGATGGTGGGCGCCTGCCGATCGCGGGCAAGCCGATCGACGAGCCCGCGGAAGTCGGCTGTCGGCAGTCGCTCGCACGCGATGGCCGTTACCAACGCAGAGGCATTGATCCCAGTGGTGATTTGATCCCAATCACGCAGGTCGAGGACCTCCAGATCGGTCGGCTCACTCTGCACGACCAGGAGCCGCAGACGCGCGGCCGGGGTGATCCGGCGGACGGGATGACGGTAGCGAATCGAGCGACTGATGACGATCTCGCCATGCAGCCTGGGATCCCCGGACAGCAGCTCCCAGGGCAATTGGAAGAGCGGAACCTGATCCGACCAGAGTTCCAGGCGAACATGCAGCACCTGGCCCTGGTTGCATCCGGTCCGCAGCGACGCGAACTCGGTGTCGAACAGGCCTTGCAGTTCCTTGAAGATCGCTTTGTAGAGTCGGTCGCGAACGGTATCGCGCAGCAGTTCGCGGTGGATCTGCGGCCCCGTAAGCGTGATCTCCGCGACCGGGTTGGGGTTCTCGATCAGCAGGCCCCAAGCGCACAACTGCGCGACCTCGGCCGCGCTGAAGGTGCGCTTGACCTCGGTGCTGGTGTTGAGATCAAGGGCGCGGGCAATGATCGCAAGCTCATCGTCCGTGAACGGCAACGGAAGCGTCTTGGTGGGGACATCGCCGGTGGACGGGGCCACGACTTCAACTCTGAGCAGCCCGTGCGGGTCGGGCAGATCGAGCCGTATGCGGAAGTCCATTTCGTCGCGTCCGGCGCCGTACTCAGGCGACCTCGCCAGTGACCTCGCCACCACCGCGCACCGCACCTTTCCTCAAGGTCGCGTCCAGGCGCCTCCGCTCCTCCGGCGCCAGTCCCGCGAGATAGTCGGACTTGCCGAGCAGCGGCGACAGCCTGACAGTGACCGTTTGCGTCAGGTCGCGGGTGAGCACGGTACGGGAGTCCAGGCCCGCATCGACCCCGAAACCCAGGACTGAGAGACTCAGACCGGCCTTCCCGCCCTCGCCCTTTTCGCGCTTGGCGACCACCTGAGCGGTGACCTCGACGCCATCGACAAACAGTAGCGGGGATGCGCGGTCCGCTGGATCGACCGGCGCAAGCAGATCGCTCTTGACCTGGGCGATCAGCTCCGCCAGCGAGATCAGTTCTACATCTGACGACATCATCCAATCTCCACCATCGACATCGTTGCCCGACGATCGGATCCGCTGACCGCCAACGGACGCGACCAGTTTAGCTGAATTCCCGACAAACCGGTCCGTGGCGTTCACCGTCCGTCGTCACGATCTCGACGGTCCGATCGGATCGACCTTGTTGGGTCGGAAAATTATGCACGATCCTGTCGTGGTATGCCCTCCCTTTGTTCCCCTGATGCCCGTATCGAACACCTGATGGTGGCGCTGATCAAGAATCCGACCATTGATGCCGCGGAATTGCACCGCAAATCCATCATTCGGGACCTGCTGGCCGAAGACGCCGCGGGCCGTAGGATGCGGTGAGGCACGAACCGCATCACCCCCCGCGTGACCTGCGATGCGGTTCGTGCCTGACCCTGGTGGCGAATTCACCGGTCCCCTCAGGCAGGCGGATGGAGCGTTGGATAGCGCATTCCGGCTCCCACGCTCCTGCGTGGGAGCGCGTGCGGGCGCTCCGCGTCCGGCGCCAAACCCGGACGCGGAGCGCCCGCCCGGCATTCCCACGCGGAGCGTGGGAACGAGAAGCCGTGTCGTTGGCGCTTCACTTAATGGCGTTGACGCTGGAGCGTGGGAGCCGGAGTAGCCCCGCTGCCGCCGTCGCTTCTCGATCGCCGCCAGCCGCGCCAACCCCTCCTCCCGCGTCGCCACCCAGGCCGTCCGCATCCGGCCGCGCCGTGAGCCAAGCCCGCCCCAGGCGGTGACCACCGACCAGCCGCCGAGCAGGTCCTCGACCAGGTCGGCCTGGTAGTACCGCGCCTTCTCGGGATGGACCCAGCGCCGCATCGCCCTGCCCTCATCACTTCAGAAACTGCCGTACGGTAAGGTGCAACTGTCCGAATTCTACGGTGCTCCGCGCCTCCAGTGGTAGGACGCGCTTCAGGGGTTTCAGGATTCGCCTCAGGGTCACTGGCCAGACGGGGCGGTTGGTGCCGGCTGGATGGGCGAAGTCGGCCTTGGCTTAAACGAGGCCCCAACCCTGCGCGTCGAGGATGTCCAGGATGTCTTGGCCGGTCGCGCCGCACCGCCACTGCGCCAAGGTGCCAAGGTCCTCCTCCTCCAAGCGGTCCCGGCAACGATCAAAGAGCGCGGTGTTTTCATGGTCCGGCAGCAATCGGGAGGGGTAGAGGATGCCGTCGAGCGCGGCCGGCGCGTCATAGACCCAGCGCGACCAGCGCTGGGGGAGCGCATCATCGACGGTCGCCAAGCGCCTGACATCTAAATTGAGCGCGGCCAGCCCGGCGCCCTGCAACAGGCCCAGGTGGAGCACCGCGCCGGTCTTGATGCGATAGAGGTGGCGCTCGGTCAGCTCAGTCACGGTCACGAATTTATCCGTGGCCGGCGGATCATGTTCCGACACGTCGTGGCCGAAGGTTTCGGCGAAGGCGGTCGCGGGGGCGTCGGCGAGGTAGAGCACGCCGTACCTGTCGAGCGGATCGTTCCAGCGGGCAGCGGCACCGGTGCAGATGTGCAGGGCCGTCTCATAACGGCGATGGCCGATGCGATACCAGACGGTGCCGGCCGCCAGGCGGCGCGACTTCAGCTTCCCATGACCGTCAACGGGCGGCGGGCCGACGTTCATCGCATCCCCGACGGCGCGCCGGCCGGGGCCGCGACCGGCTGGCTCATCGCGCCACCTGGATACCGAACTGGCGCGCCTTGCGCGCCACCAGGGCGCCGACCGCCGAGTCGCCGGTACGCAGAGCGGCGATCGGGGTCGCTCCCGGCACCGCGTCCAGGTCCCGATCCGGAGTCAGGAAGAAACGGACCTTGGCCGGTGCGCTTGCGGTGTCGAGCAGCGCCAGCACGGTGTCGAGCCCGGTGACGCTGCGGTTGGCGTCGGCATCGAACTGAAAGGCCGGATAGACCCCGTGCTCGCCCTGCGGCAACACCAGCAATTTGCCGCGCGCGGCGCGCTTGCGCACCGCGTCCGGCGTGATGCCAAGCAGCGCCGCGACCTCGGTGGCGGTGTAGACGCCCCCCGCACGCTCCAGCAATTGGTGCAAGGCCAATTGCCCACGCAGGCGCAGCCGGGTCTCCTTGGACGCCAGCGGGTCGGTGCGCAACGCCCGCATCATGAGTTCGGCCAGCAGGGTCTGGTCGTCCTGGGCGAGCAGATCCAGATCCCGACCAGCCGCGCCCAGCGCCTCGGACATGCCGAGCAGCTCCCGCATGAAGGCCGTGGTGGCGCGGGCGAACAGGGCCGCGGCCTCCGGCTGGGAACCCAGGCGGGCCTGGGCCTCGTGGACGCAGTGCGTCAGGCGCGTTGCGGCATCGCGGGGAAGTCGGTCGGTCAACATGGTTCGATACGATGGCTTGTCCTGGATGCTTTAGTATAGCGGACAAACACGAACACCGGTGGCGCTGCCACGCGCGCCGCCCTTGCGCATCGGTGAGCATGGTCTTACCAGAGGCGATGGCTGTCCCCCTGGCTGCGGGCATGGATCTGGGACACGCCGACGCCGGACGCGTCAAGGTCGCGCGCGCAACGGTGCCGGCCGGGCGGTCGGTGCGCAGTCGATCGGGATCTCGACGGCGGCGACGCTCGCGTGGATCATCGGCCCCAGCGGTCGGCCCGTGCTCGGCTCGGCCGCGCGACCCACCTGCCTGTCTCTTCACTTGGAGGACCCCGATGAGTTGGAAGACCGCCTACCGCTCCTTTTACTACGCGCAGGCACCGGAGCCCGCGGATTTGGTGTTGGATCCGGCCGAGACGGCGCTGCTGTGCATCGACGTGCAGAACCTCTACCTGGAGACCCCGGCTGATCCGCACGAGGCGGCACGCTGGTTGCCCTTCCACCAGCGCATGCGCGAGATCGTCATCCCGACCACCCGCGCCCTGCAGAACGCTATTCGCGCCAAGGGGATGGACGTCATCCACGCGCGCATCGCCGGCCTGCTCGAAGACGGGCGTGATCGCTCGCTCAGCCAGAAGAAGCCCGGCTGGAACGCCCTGCTCTTGCCCAAGGACAGCGCGGCGAGTCAACTGGTCCCCGAGCTGGCACCACACCCCGGCGAGATCGTGGTGACCAAGACCACCGACAGCGCCCTGACCGGGACCAATCTGCGCCTGATCCTCGCCAACCTCGGCATTCGCAACGTCATCCTGACCGGGATCTTTACCGATCAATGTGTCTCCTCCACGGTGCGCAGCCTCGCCGACGAGAGCTTCAACGTCATCGTGATCGAGGATTGCTGTGCCGCCGGCACCGCTGCGCTGCACCAACGCGAGTTGGAGATCATCAACATGATCTATTGTCAGGTGCTCACCAGCGTTGAACTGCGAGCGATCATGGGGCTCTGAGGGGGCGACCACGACGAACCCGGCGCGAACCCTGCTGATCGGCGGCGGCGCGTTTTTACTCCTGCCGACGTGCGGCGCGGCGCGCCGGCGCAGAACAGAAAAAGCAGGCGATCGGGGACGGCCAGACGATCCAAAATGGCGGTCGATCGCCTGCGCGCGGCGGCGGGAACCATCCTGATGGACTCACCTGAATTCCAGCGGTTGCTGACGGACGTTGGCGCCGGCATCGTACCGGCATCGACCGACGTGGTGGCCGCGGGTGCGATCGAAACTGATGAGGTAGCATAAAATACAGCAGTACCCGTCTACA
>JACDZG010000342.1 GCA_013426805.1 Chromatiaceae bacterium | reverse complement strand
AGGCCGGCGGCTCCATGCGCGACTTCGAGACCATCCAGGCCTGCAACGAGGCCGACCCCAAGGTGGCGATGATGTTCACCGGTCAGCGTTCGTTCAAGCATTAAGGAAAACCCTGAAAAACTGACCACTGAAGGGGAGGTTTCCCCCTATAAAAGGGAAAACTGCTTGACAGATGCGGGCTTTTTATTTAGTTCGCTAGCCAGGAGATGGCGGCTATTCCTGCTTTCTTCCTCTCCATCCGGATCGGATTTCCAGGTTTCTCGGCCATGCCCATGGCTGATCACCGGGGACAGGGGGGAAAGGGGCTCGCCATCGATGATGCCCGACCAGAAAAAAAATGCACACATCCGCATCGAACCCGGCAATAGAGCCGAATCCATAGCAAGGAGGAATTAAATCATCATGGGCTTGATTTTGCGTACATTCTCGTCTTCCATTGGCAAGAAAATGCTGATGGCGGCCAGCGGTTCCTTTCTGGGACTGTTTATCCTGGTCCACCTTGTCGGCAACAGCACCTCTTTCCTGGGCAGGGAGGTCTTCCTCTCCTATGCCCACCATCTGCACAGACTGGGGTTTATCATCCCCATCTTTGAGCTGACGATGCTCACGGTTTTCTCCTTCCATATAGTCCTCGCCCTCCTTCTCCTCCTGGAAAACCGCAAGGCTCGCCCCCAGCAGTACGCGGTGGTCAACAGCCGGGGCGGCAGAAGCCTGGGCTCGAAGACGATGATCTACACCGGTGTGATCATTCTGGTTTTTGTGGTTGTGCATCTGCTCAATTTCCACTTTATCAGCCGTGAACTCCCCATCGCCGATGTTGTCCGCAACACCCTGCGAAAGCCGGGATACGCCATTTTCTATATTATCGGAGTCCTGGCCCTGGGGCTCCATATCAGTCACGGCTTCTGGAGCCTGTTTCAGTCCTTCGGAATTGAGCATCCCAAATACACCAGCAGCCTCGACCGAAAAGCGGTCATCGGCGGCTTTGTGGTGGGCCTTGTTTTTGCCCTGATCCCGATACTGGCCCTCCTGGTTCCGGGCTTCCTCCTCTAATCCTCAGGAGACAAGCCATGGGACTCCTGAAAGGTATGGAAGGGATGGAATCCCGGCCTTGCCATGTTCTCCATCCATCCCC
>JACDZG010000341.1 GCA_013426805.1 Chromatiaceae bacterium | reverse complement strand
GAATACATTATACTTAGATTGAGTTACCCAGATTTTGCAGCAGAAACAAATACGGATTGGAAAAATCATCTTATCGAACTTAGGAGGATTAAGAAGTCCACCTACATGGGTAAAAAATACGACGTTAATTTCAAGTTAATAAACGCAGCTGATTATGGTGTGCCACAAACACGGGAGCGAGTTGTTATCATAGGAACAAGATCTGATCTTTCGTTATCGTGGCAATTTCCGGCCAAAACACATTCAGAAGACAGACTTCTTTGGGATATATACGTAACGGGAGAATATTGGGAACGGCACAATGTTTCAAAATCGTTATTACCAGCTTTAGACACCCCGACCAAAGAAAAGATATATCGGCTAAGATATAAGTACGGGATGTTTGAACCAAAGTTACTACCATGGAAAACTGTAAGAGATGCCTTGTTTAATATTCCAGACCCGCAGTCAAACCACGGAATAATTGACCACGTATATCGAGGTGGAGCGCGCACATATCCAGGGCATACGGGAAGCGATTTTGATTGGCCGTCAAAAACCATCAAGGCCGGAGGTCACGGAGTTCCCGGTGGCGAGAACATGATTCGTTTTATTGATGGGAGCGTCCGATATCTCACAACATTTGAAGCAAAACGAATACAAACATTCCCCGACTGCTATGTAATCAAGGGTGCATGGGGCGAGGCAATGCGTCAAATTGGAAATGCTGTGCCAGTCTTGCTTGCAGAAAAAATAGGCTATGCGTTGGCGCAGAAAATAAACCACTTAAAGCCATTGAATCCAGCAAAATTCCAGCTATAGAGCGCACTATACACTTGTCAAAGCGTGAATGTAGTAAAAAAGGGGTCAGAGCCGATTTAACTCTTATCAGATCATCCTGCTTTGGTGATCGTGAAAAAAAGAAATATAATTTTACTCTGATCCCTTTTATCCCCAGGATGGATGTCTTGCGGAACTGATCGCGTACGTACCTTATACTTTTTTTCCATCTTTGACTTGTCAACTGGCAAGCCTGCCCCTCTCGGGCCCAAAAAGGTGCCGGCAACTTCCATGGAAGGTTTCAGTCCATCCCGCATTCTTTATAAATCATCCTGCTTTGGTGATCGTGATAAAAGGAAATATAATTTTACTCTGACCC
>JACDZG010000037.1 GCA_013426805.1 Chromatiaceae bacterium | reverse complement strand
CCGTGACCTGTAGGGTCCGCTGTGCGGACCGACGACCGTGCAGATCGCGCGGTGGCCGGGTTCATGACCAAGGCCGGCGTGTAGGGGCGAATTAATTCGCCCCTACAGTTGCCTCCTACGGATCTTGCAGGCATGCGCCCTCGGGATCTTTACTTTCCATATGCATCGTGAGCGGCTCTGTACCAAGACAAGACATACGGATCTGTAAGTGAGTAAGGCTGTTTTTCTGTGTATTTCATAAACCATGACAAGAGGCCATCCCAGTCATTGAGGGCGCCTGGTGCCCGCAATGCTGCACCGGCTTCTTCAATCAAAATGTGGTGTGAAGTCATCTCGTAAATTTCGGCACATTACTTACACTTAGCCGGACGAACTACCCCATGGGGCGCTGCCTTTTCAGGATTGGATCGGCGGGCCTTGATCATAATACGGCCCGCCGACCCGGGGCGCAGAGCGCCTAAGACATGCGTGACACCGCGGGAGCGGTGTCACGCGGGCGTGGGGCGGGCGGACTATTGATCAAGACCGCGCAGCGTAACCCGATGTTCCGCGCCGGAATGTCGGGTTACGGCGCGCGTTCATCGTCCGTCTATTCTATTCCGTCCCCAGCCCCAGAACCTCAACGATGAACTGCCGCGCAACAGCGCGAATGGCGTCGAGATCCGCGGCGCCGAACGGCGGGTCCGCGAGTTCAGTGTGGTCGACGGTGAGGTCCGCCATCAGGTTGTCCAGCCAGGCGCGGGCGGCTGCCGCGGCTTGCGGATTCACCGGCGCCGCGATGGCCTGTTCCAGGGCCAGCAGGTAGCGGTAGTCGTCGACCGCCTCGCGGAAGCGCTCCACCTCCAGGGTGGGGATGAGTTTGCCGGCCTCGGTGCTCGGCAGGGCCGCGACCAGATCGTCCTCGCGGCCGTCCAGGGCGTAGTACATATCACCGTGACTGGAGCCGAAGGCGAATTGGTAGAACCCGGCGCGGCAGCCCAGTTGACGCAGCTTGAACTGGTAAATCCCGCGGGCATAGCGTCCGCCCAGGTTGTAGGTTCCGCAGGCATGGCCGCGCGCCAGGATATGCTGCATGGCTGCCGCGTTGTGATGGCTGAGATAGACCTGGTCCACATGGTTCGCCAGGATCGCCCGAGGCGCGTCGGCGGCGGTGAAGCTGGTGAAGACCGCGGTGCGTGACCCGGCGGCATGGATGGCGTCCGCGAAGGCGGTGACCTGGGGCAGGCTGGTCTCGCCGGGTTCATCACCGACGGTGTAGATGGGCTCCGGCCACCCCTGGGCCGCACAGCGGGTACGCACGGCGCCCAGGACGTCGGTGAGCACCTGAGTGTGGGGCTTGCCGTACCGGGTCAGGGTATCGGTGACCGCGTAGGTTTCGAACCCGAGTCCGCCGCTCGGTGCCAGTCCGCCATAGGTCAGCGGGGCGAAGGGGAGGGCGTCGGTCGCCGCGCTCATCACCGAGTCGAACCGCGCCCAGTCGATCTGGACGCCGCCGACCCCGTAGCCGCTGAAGGCCGGGCCGCCGCGTCCGCCACTGAATGAGGTCATGGCATGGTCGCTCACCAACTGGACCGCGGGTCCCAGGTCGGCCAGGACGCGTGCGTCCACGGCGCTTGGGAAGGCGCTGGACGGGTAGTTCGGAAGCACTCCCAGGTAGCCGAAGGGGATATCGGCCGCGGGCAGCACGAAGGGGCTGATCCGCACGCTGACCGGCAGGGTGACCGACGCGCCGTTGGCGAAGCCCAACGCCAGGGTGCCCTCGACCTGGGTCAAGGGCGTGTCCGCGGGTGCCTGGACCACGAACCACAAGCGTCGCGCGGCATTGGCCGGGAGTTCGAGCGGCAGTTCCAGGTCGTCGAGCAGATGGGGCAGGGCGCTGTAGCGCACGCCGCCCGGCGCGGTGCGGCGGATCTTGTTGCGGACGCTCAGCGCCTGGGTGGCGAGCCCCGGCAGGGTCAGCTCGGCCCGGGTCAGGGTCAGTTTGGTTTTGGCAAAGAGTCCCAGCGTTAGGGGTTCAAACTCATCGCGGGCGAGATTCAGGTCGAGTGCCTCGACCAGTTCGGTTTCCGTCGGCCAATCGTGCGCCTGGATGTCGTCGTCGGGGTTACGCTGGAAGATCAGGAGACCGGGTACCGCGGTTGCGGCAGGCACCGGGTGCGGGCTGGCCGCGGGCAGGGTCTGAACGTACTCGGTGTCGAAATGGGCGTGCAGCCGCTGCCATAGCTCGGCGACAAAGGCCTGGCCGCGGGTCTCGTCGGCGGTAGGCCAGATCAGGAGTGCGGAGAGTGTGTTGGCATAGGTGTAATAGCTGCCCGAGGTAAAGCTCAGATCCAATTTGCCGTCTCCGACGTCGACGGTGAATTCCACCGGCTGGTAGCGGTCCGGAATATAGCGCTGCCAGATCGCGTCGCCCGGCAGGTCTTCCGCGGCGGCGTGCGCGAAGATACGCGACCAGAGACGGTCCGCGGTCATGGTGTCGCTGTACTCGAGCAAGCCCTCGGCGGCGACCGCGCGCCAGCTGTAACTCTGCACGTATTCCCAGTAACCGGGGTCTTCCAGCATCATCCAGACGTGATAGCGGCCGTTGGGCAGCGCGATGCTGAGGTCGCCGAACGGGATGGAGACCCAGTCGCGCAGCAACTCGTCCGGGTGTCGGCGATCCTCGGCGCGTAACCCGGTGGCCGAGGTCAAACCGAAGCCGAACTCCGGCCGATAGGTCGAGGCCGGGGTGAGCGCGGTGAAGCCGTGCATGATCGGGCTGGTATCGGTGCCCGGATCGAGCTTGATCAGGCGCGCGAAGTCGTGCTGATAGGGCGGTTCCAGGGTGAGCCGCGCGTCCTGGACGAACACCTGACCAGGCTCCAGCACGTCGACGAACAGATGGGTGATGGCCGTCAGATCGAGTCGGCGGCGTTGCTGTATCACCGATTTTTCGCCGACGAAGACCTGGAGCGGGATGCGGATGACCTGCTCGCCGGGGACGAACTGGGTGTACCAGTTGACCCGCGACCAGTAGTCTTTGGTGTCCCGGTCGCGGATCTCTACAATGCCGTCCAGGGTGGCGGGGCCCGGATTGGTGAGACGGATTTCCAGGTAGTCGTGGCCGCTCCAGTCGGTCGGCAGTGTGACCGCGGCGCCCAGGTTGAGGTAACCGGCCGTGTCTCCGACCGCGCGCCAGGGATCGAAGCCGGCGATGGTGAGTGGACCGGCGGCGCGCGGTGTGGTCAGCGTCGTCGGGTCGACCCCGGCCAGGCGTCGGCAGATCAGGGTGTCGGCCATCCCCGGGTCGGGGCAATAGCCGGCAAGCAGCAGGTCGGCGGCGGTGACCGGCGGCACGAAGCCGAGCGGGTCGCCGGTCGGGCCGGTCAGCCGGGCGCTATCGGCATCGGCGGCACAGGGTTCGAGGGTCTGCAGTCGCACGTCGTCCACCCACAGGTAGCCCGAGCCGTAATTGAAGAAATAGAACGTGACGCTACGGGTTTCGGTCAGCGTGAGAATCAGCTCCGCGGCGGTCCAGTCACTGTCGCCGCCGACCAGCGGCAGCCACAGGTCGGCGCCGCCGGTTCCACTCACATAGAGCACGCTGGTGCGATTGAATTCGCCGGGCCGCAGGTCCCAGGAGGCGACCCGCGCGCTCAACCGATAGCGCCCGGGGCTCAGTGTCAGGGTTTGGCGGATCGCGCTCTTGCTGGTGCCGAGGCCCTGGATGCGGGCGGCGTGCTGACCTTCCTGCGCGTTGACGTCCTGCGCCAACTCGGCGGTCCCACTCCAGATGTTGTAGATCCACCCGGGAATCTGTCCGCCGGCCGGGCCGACCTGTTCGAAGTTGCCGTTGGCCAGCAGGTTGGGACCGGCGTTGCCCAGGCTCTGGACGGCGAAGTCCACCAGAACCTCATCGCCCAACTCGTTGGCGACTTTGAAGCGGATGCTGCTCGGACCGCAAGCGGCAGCGGTCGGGGTGAGTTGGAGGCTGGCGCCGGTCAGGGTGCCGGTGAGGGCGGTCGGATCGAGCGACACCAGGCTGAAGGTCAACGGCGAAGCCCCGTGGAGGTCGAGCACGTAAGCGCTGAGATCCAGGGTCCAGGGGCCGTCGCGCGGTTGCACCAGGGGCGCCGCGGGTGGTGCCGGGAGGAGAAGGGAGGCATCCTCGGCGATCCGATAGAGTCGACGGGCGAACGCCGGCAGCGTGTCGCTGAGCTGACCGTTGCTCGGCGGCACCGCGATCCCCTCCAGCGGGACTTGCACGGCCGCGAGACCCGTCACCGGGAACGCGACCGCGGCCTCGACGCCGGTCAGGTTGTGGGCCAGGATGAAGCGTCGTTGTTGCGCGCCACTGAACCAGCGCAGCCGGACGGCCGCGTCGCCGGCCAGTTGCGCCGGCGTCGGGGACTGGGTACTGGCGTCGCGCGGGGCGAGCTCGGCGCCGTCCGGGACGCCGTCCGCGTCGCTGTCGGCGAGGTCCGGGAAGGTGCCGAGCACCTCTTCCTCGGCATCCAGGAGCCCGTCGCCGTCGGTATCCGACTGAATCTGGATGCGCTCGATCCGGACCGAATAGTCATCATTCCAATTGCTGAGCATGCGCACGCCAACCCGCAGCGGGGCCGCGCTGGTCACGCCCAATCCTTCGCCGGCCAGGGCCTGCCAGTGATCCATGTTCCAGACGAAGGCGCGGATCAGCCCCTCCTGCCGGGTGAGCCGCAGGTAGCCGCTTTGCAGCCGTCCGCTGTGGTTGTAGTTATAGCCGGGGCCGCCGGGTTGCGTGAAGCTGTGCCAGGACCAGTTGCTGCTGTCGTGAAGCGTATGGGTGAGACGGGCCAGCGGCTGGTCGGTCGCCCAGTCGTAGTCCGGTCCCGCGAGCAGCAGCGCCAGCTTGGCCTGATAGCCGGTGTTCAGGAGCGCATGGTCGCGGTACTCCACGATCACGTCCAAATTGCCGGACAGCGCGGCAAGGCTCAGCAGACCGGCGTCGCGCTGCACCCCGTCTTGCGGATCGGCGATCTCCAGACCGCCGGCGGCCAGGGCCGCGGTCGGGGTGTTGAAGCGGGTGAATGCGGCCAGGTCCGCAACCGTGTCCAGATCGTGGTCGATGCGGTCCAGCCCGGCGCCATGGACCCCCAGATGCTGCCCCAGGCTGCCGGCACTCAAGGCCCAACTGTCGGTGCTCAGCCGGTAATCGGTGGTCAGGCGGGGGTCGGTCGGGTAGAGACTGGCGACCGCCAGGCCCCCGCCCAAGGCCGCGCGAAACCCGTGGATCGCCAGATGGCTCAGTTGCGCCTGGGTCACTGAAGCCGCGGTGGCATCCAGGCCGTAACGGCCGACGGCCGGGTCGCCGACGAACACCGAGTCGAGCACGCTGTTGTCGAGGCTGGCCCCGGAATTCTGCGTGAACCAGATGCCGCGCCCGGCGCCGATCGAGGAGTGCTGGCTGATGCTGTTGTGGCTGGCGTTGGCCAGATAAATCGACATGCCACCCGCGAATTGGGTCCCGGTGAAGAAGTCGAGGTTGCCCTCGAGCCGGTTGTCGAGTGCGCCGATCAGCGCGAAGTTCTGTTGGAGATTGTCGTACACGACGTTGCGGAGCACCTGATTGCCGGCGCTCCAGCTCAAACAGATGCCCTGCACCGTGCCATGGACCTCATTATGTGACACCAGATTGTCATCGCCGGAGACCAGGATGCCGTAACGGGAGCGCAGTTGCGTGGGCGGCAGGTCCGCGTAAGCCTGATTGGCGACCACTTGGATGTGCGAGGAGTAGCCGCCGATGCCGATTCCGGAGCCGGAATTGGAATGAACGCTGTTGTCCGCCACCCAGGCGCCGCTGACATTGTGCAGCCAGAGGTCCGAGGCGTTGTCATAGAGGTCGTTGCGCTCGATCCGGAAACCCTGGGAGTCCCCCGCGGTGTAGAGTGTGAAGATGCCGTAGGCGCCGTTGCGGATCACGTTGTCGCGGATGATCAGCCGCGTGGGCGCCAGGGTGGACAGCACCCGGCCGCTGCGGTCGATGCCGTCAAGGGTCAGCCCCTCGATGGTGACCCCATCGGCGGCGATGAAGATGGCCGCGCCATGGCTGGCCGCTTTGCCGCGGATGGTGGGTGCGGCGCCCGGTGCGGCGCGCAGGGTCAGATTCTCCTTGAAGATCGAGAGGCTCTCGTTATAGGTGCGCCCGTCGGCGATCTCCAGCACGTCGCCCGGCTGGGCCGCCGCATAGGCCGCGGCAAGCGTCTGATACGGCGCCGCGGCGCCAACGGTCAGGGTCGCGGCTTGGGTGGTCCCGCACAACAGGGTCAGGGAGATGAGCAAACACAGGGCTTGGCGATGCGCGTCGTTCACGGTTGCCGTCCCGCCCGAAGGGCCTTGGGGCTTGTTTGTGGTGCGTCGCGTCCCAACTCCTGGCACACCTCAGGAGAGTATGGTGCGGCGGCCAGGTCGGAGTTGTGGTCTAGTTCACAGAATTGGAATTACCTGACAATCCGATCTTCGCGATCGAACCTGAAAGGAAGTGCTGGAGTTTCGTCTTGGCGGTCACCTCAACCATGGATATTACAAATCGGTCCAGCCTCGGGCCCGTTGGTTTCGGTCTCATCGTCATTGGTGACGAAGTATTGAACGGCGCGCGCACGGACCAGCATCTGCGGACATTCAAGACGCTGGTGGGCCAGCGCGGACACGCACTGGCCTGGCATTGGCTGCTGCCCGATGACCCGGCAGTGCTGGAAGCGCATTTGCGCTGGTCCATGGGGCGGGCTGACCCGGTGTTCGTCTGCGGCGGGATCGGCGCTACGCCGGACGATCGCACGCGCGCCTGTGCCGCCGCGGCGGCCGGCGTGCCTTTGGTGCGCCACCCGGGCGCGCGGGACCTGATCGAAGCACGCTTTGGAGACGCGGCCTACCCCCATCGCATCCTGATGGCTGATTTGCCGGCGGGCGCTGCGCTGGTTCCTAATCCATTCAATCAGATCCCCGGATTCTCCATGTCCGGACACTGGTTTCTGCCGGGTTTTCCGCAAATGGCCTGGCCCATGGCCGAATGGGTGCTGGAAACGCATTACGGGACCGCGGATCTGGTGCGCGAGTCGGCCGTGCAGGTGCTGGGAGTGCCGGAAAGCGCTTTGATCCCGCTGATGCGTGACCTGGGGGAGGCGTTCCCGCACCTCAAGATGTTCAGCCTGCCCCATCTTGGCGCCGACGCCTGCATCCTGTTAGGCTTTCGCGGCCGGATCGACTTGGAGACCGCGATGGATACCCTGCGTGCCCGGCTCGTCAGCGCGTCCATGCGGTTTTCTGACGTCCCGGCTGCCGGCGCCGAGTCCCGGGAGGGTTAGGCGATTGCCGGCTATCGATCGAGGGCCTTGATCCTCTTTTCGCCCAGCGATGCGCATTTGGAGTCCAAGGCTTCAGCCTTGGCCTATGCCGATCCAAGGCTGAAGCCTTGGACTCCAGTTGGTCGGCCCCTCGGCTGGCCGCAACTATGACCAAGGCCGCCCAGTGATTGACGCGAATATGCTGGTCGCTCCGGCCGCTTCTTATCGTCTTCGTCCGGCGCGAACGTGTTCACCGCTCGACGCTTGGTCGTTAATCAAAGGGTTTCTTCATGCTCGTATCCGTCCCTGCCTTGGATCACCTGGTTACGGTTGGTCTGATCATCTTGAGCGCGCTGTCACTGAACCTCGTCGTGCTCGCCGCCGCCCGGCTGCTGGCCGGCGAACGGCGCAGCGTGCACGCCCGATTGGACGGTGCCGAGCTCCCGCAGGTTCTGGTGCAGGTGCCGCTCTATAACGAAGGAGCCCTGGTCCGGCGCATCCTGGGCGCCGTGGCCGCCTTCGACTGGCCGCGCGACCGCTTGCGGATTCAGGTGCTTGATGACAGCACCGACGGTTCTTGCGCCCTGAGTCGTCAGGCGGTCGCTGACCTCAAGCGGCAGGGTTTCCGCATTGAGTTGCTGCAACGGACGCACCGCACGGCGTTCAAGGCGGGCGCCCTCGCCGCTGGCCTGAAGCGCTGCGGCGCGCCCTATGTCGCCATCTTCGATGCGGATTTCATCCCGCCGCCGGATTTTTTGCGGCGTACCCTGGCGGTGTTGGAGGCGAACCCGGCGATGGCCTACGTCCAGGCCCGCTGGACTCACCTCAATGCGCCCGAGAATCTGTTGACCCGCATCCAGGCACGGCTCCTGGATGCCCATTTCCGGGTCGAGCAGGAGGCGCGCTGGCGGCTCGGCCTGTTCCTGCCGTTCAACGGCACCTGCGGGGTGTGGCGGCGGGCCGCCATCGACGATGCCGGCGGCTGGCAGGGCGACACCCTGACCGAGGATTTGGACCTCAGCGTGCGCGCGCGGCTGCGCGGGTGGCGCTCGGCCTTCCTGGTTGATCTGACCGTCCCCGGCGCCCTGCCGGCCTCCGCGCCGGCCTGGCGGGCGCAGCAGTTTCGCTGGACCAAAGGATTCGTGCAGTGCGCGCTCAAGCTGACGCCCCGCGTCTGGCGCAGCAGGGCCCTGTCATTCCGGCATAAGTTCATGCTGACCCTGGAGATGGGTCAACCCCTGGCCTATCTCATCGGCGCCTCCTGCACCCTGCTGGGACTCCCCTATATCGCCGGCGCGGTGGTGGCCGGGCCGACACTGGCGGCGGCGGCGGTGTGGACCTCCCTGGTCGGCATCCTCGGGACCGTGGGATTTTTGTTGCTGGGGACCACCCGTGAGAACCGCCCGGGTGCGCCCCTGGAGATTGTCGCCGCCCTGTTCCTGTCGACCGGGCTCCTGATCTCGAACGCCCGGGCCGGTGTGGAAGCCCTGGTGGGGTATCGCAGCGAGTTCGTGCGCACGCCAAAATCCGCCGCTCCCGGTGTGGCAACCGCCAAACGCCGACGCTATGGCGTGAGCGAGGCCGCAGCCGGCCTCGGCCTGCTCGGCTTTGCCCTGCTGGAACAGCCCGCGGCGGCCCTCTATCTCACCCTCGTCATCGGCGGCCTCATCGCCGTCGGGGTCATGCAGCTTCTCGACGGGCGGGATTTGCCGAAGTTGGCGCGGTTGCGGCCGTGATCGTCGTATCGGCCGTAGGGTGGACAAGCGTTAGCGCAGTCCACCGAATCCCGCGTCGCCGCTGGTGGACTGCGCTACGCTTGTCCACCCTACGAGGCTACGAAGCTCGGATGTAGGTGCGACTTCAGTCGCAGCGACTCGGACGCAGGTGCGACTGAAGTCGCACCTACACTCACCGGTATCCAAATTGTCGGAAATCGCCTAAAGCCTCCGCCTCTGGTCTTCAGGGGCCGGAACGATGACCAAGGCCGGCGGTTCAATCGCCTTCAAACTCGCACAACGCGAACACTTTCTGCCCATGCTTTTCGAGCCGCTTGCGCCCGCCCAGATCGGGCAGGTCGATGACGAAGCAACATTCGACGATGGTGCCGCCCATGCTCTCGATCAACTTGCAGGCCGCCGTGGCGGTGCCGCCGGTGGCGATCAGGTCATCGACCAGCAGTACCCGCTCGCCTTGGGACACGGAGTCGACATGCATCTCGATGCGATCGGTGCCGTATTCGAGGTCGTAATCGTGGCCGACGGTTTCCGCCGGCAGTTTGCCCTTCTTGCGAATCGGCACGAAGCCGACACCCAGTTGGTACGCCAGCGCCGCGCCGATGATGAAGCCGCGTGCCTCGATGCCGGCCACCCGGTCGATCTTCTCCGCGGTGTAGCGATTGACCAGCTCATTGATGGTGATGCGGAAGCCGACCGGGTCTTTGAGCAGCGTCGTGATGTCGCGGAACATCACGCCCGGCTTGGGATAATGGGGAACGGTGCGAATACGCGACTTGATGGGCATGGATCTTTTCCGAAAAACAGTTAGCGGGGGTTCAGCACGCGGCCGGCCACCGCATCCAGGTGCCGGACGACCTCGGGATCGCGCGCCTCGGGCGGTGTGATCAGGGCATGTTCGAGCGCGCGGCGGCAACCGCAGGCGGCGGCGTCGGCATCGTCGTGCAGGCGCGGCGCGACCTTCTTCACCAGGCCGCGGGCATTGTCGGCATTGGCCAGCAGCACCTTGACGATGGCATCGACGGTGACGTCGTCGTGGTTTGGATGCCAGCAATCGAAATCAGTGACCATGGCCACCGTGGCGTAGCAGAGTTCGGCCTCCCGTGCCAGTTTGGCCTCGGGCATGTTGGTCATGCCGATCACGTCGCAGTTCCAACTGCGGTAGAGTTCGGACTCGGCCAGACTGGAAAACTGCGGCCCCTCCATCACCAGATAGGTGCCGCCGCGCGCTACCTCGATGCCGGATTCACGCGCCGCGGCCTCGAGATGGTCACCGAGTCGGTGGCAGACGGGATGCGCCATCGACACATGGGCCACCAGACCGGTGCCGAAAAAGCTCTTGACGCGGTCGAAGGTGCGATCGATGAACTGATCGACGATGACGAACATGCCGGGCCGCAGATGCTCGCGCAACGAACCCACGGCGCTGACCGAGATCACATCGGTGGCCCCGGCGCGCTTGAGGGCGTCGATGTTGGCGCGGAAGTTGATGTCGGACGGCGGAATCCGGTGGCCGCGGCCATGGCGCGGCAGAAACACCATGGGCTGCCCGTGCAGTTCGCCGCACAGCAATGCGTCGGAGGGTGCGCCGAAGGGCGAGTCGATGCGCTCCCAGCGTTTGTTGGTCAGCCCTTCGATGTCATAGACACCGCTGCCGCCGATGATCCCGAGCACCGGGGCGCTACCGTTGCCTGTCATTCAAATTCCTCCGAAACGTGGTTGCCAGCAGGCCGCAGAGGGTACACCATTTAGCCGAGCCTGGTCATCAGCGGGCGGGCCTTGGGCATGGTTCCGGCCGCAGGTAGACTGGAGATCAGGGACCACGCGATGCCGCCGACATTTAGAATTGCTGCCGACGCCCCGCGAGGATCGGGCGACAAACGGACCAAGCGACAATCACCCGCGGACTCGAATAGAAAAGAGGATAGGCGCGGCGGGTCCGATCCCCGACGCACTCTGTCCGGGTTGTTTCGCGGATCAGGGCGGGGTGCACCTCTGTCCGCACTGCGGCTATCACGAGCGGGCGGCACGGTCGCCGTTGCTGTTGCCCCATCGCAACTCGACACCTGTGCCGCCGCCGGCTGCGGCCATCGCGCCGAGGCGGAGCAGGCCAGACGTTGCGCGTGCGTGCCGAGCGCGACGCTCTGGACTTCAATGACGTGCAGGAGGCGCGACTGGAGCCGACAGGGTCGGCACGGCTCAACTGCTGATCGACTGGACCGGTACCGCCAGAGACGGCAAGCGCGAGCGCTATCGTGGTCTGGTGTCCATGGTGCTGCGCGACGGGGTCTGGCCTATCGAGCGTTTTGCCGGGCTGAAGCGTCAATGAGGAGAGAAACAATCAGCATGGCAAGCACATTGACGCGGACGCTGATCCTGTTCCTGGCCCTCGGGTGGGGGAGCGTTCCGGCGGCGGATGTCCCGAGCGTCGCGGCTGAGCCCGTCGCGCCCATGCCTGCGGCGCTGGAACCGCCGCTCATTGAGGCGCCGCCCCCGCGTGCGGGTCGGTCCTTGGACCTGACCATCCAGCCCGCCGCGCCCATGCTCCCGGTCGAGGCCCCGGCCGCGCCGCCGGCCGATCCGCTGCCGCACGGCGCGGGGGACAGCGCTTTTGCCGCTGAGCCCGTCTCCGGACCGGGGTCGGCGGCACTCCTCGGTGCTTGCTGGACGCCGGAGCAGCTCAAGGGGCGCCCCGGCGAGCGTAAGATCCGGCAACAGCGGCCCGCTGACCACCGCCCGCCGGAGCGGCTGATCCCTCAGCATCCCGATGGCGCGCTGGGTCCTGCGTTCGCCCGGTCATTGCGCTCGGTCGCACCTTTCAACGGCGAGCAGTTGGTCGCCCTGACCTTCGACCTGTGCGAACAGGCCGACGAGGTCACCGGCTATGACGGCGAACTGGTGGATCTCCTGCGCGCCGAGCAGGTCAAGGCGACCTTTTACGCCGGGGGCAAATGGATGCGCTCGCACCCCGAGCGCACCCGGCAATTGATGGCGGACCCCCTGTTCGAACTCGGCAACCACGCCTGGACCCATGGCAATCTGCGCGTGCTCGGGGGCCGGGAACTGGAGGACCAGATCCAGTGGACCCAGGCTCAATATGAATTGCTGCGCGAGGACCTGCTCGCCCGTCCCTGCGCCCAGCCGTTCGCCGCCGAGGGGCACGGCAGCATCCCTGTTCTGCCGCGGACCTTGCGCTTTCCCTACGGGACCTGCAGTGCCGCCGCACTCGATGCGGTGGCCGCCGCCGGTCTCTATCCGGTGCAATGGAGCATCGTCACCGGCGACCCCGCGGCCGGCCAGTCCGCGGCGCAGATCGTCAAGGGGGTCCTGGCGAGCCTCAAGCCGGGTGCCATCGTCATCGCCCACGGCAACGGGCGCGGCCGGCACACCGCCGAGGCGCTCACGACGCTGATCCCCGCCATCCGCAAGCGCGGCTACCGGTTCGTCACCGTCAGCGAGCTGATCGCCGCCGGCACTCCGCATCTGGTCGATGAATGCTACGAGGTCAAACCCGGCGACAACCGCCGTTATGACACGCTATTCGGAAAGGGCACCGAATGAGGCGGTACGTCCTTGTGTCGCAGAACACCCGCAGGCGGACGAGCGCGAACCGTTCTGTTTGTCGCCGAGAACCCGAAGCCTGAGCTTGAACTCGGTCCACCACTGCGTTTAGCCTCGTTGAACGCCACCAGAGGCCGGGGTGCCGGCTTCACGAACGACGAGCAAGCAATGAACGACGAACAGACGCTGGGCTTCGCCACCCGCGCGATCCATCAGGGCTATGACCCGCTGGAACACGAGGGGGCGCTGAACCCCCCGGTCTATCTCAACTCCACCTTTGCCTTCCCGGATATCGCCGAGGGTCAGCGGCGCTTTCGCGGTGAGTCGTCCGGCTATGTTTATTCCAGGGTCGGCAATCCCACGGCCACGGTGCTGGAGACCCGCCTGGCGAGTCTGGAAGGGGGCGAGGCGGGGCTTGCCACGGCCTCCGGGATGGGCGCCATCACGTCCGCCTTGTGGACCCTGCTGAAGGCAGGCGATACCATCGTCGCGGATCAGACCCTGTACGGCTGCACCTTCGGCTATCTCGAGCACGGGCTCGCGCGACTGGGCATCGCGGTGCGTTTCGCCGACCTGACCCGGCCAACCGAGTTGTCCGCGGCGCTGGATGCGCAGACCCGGGTGGTCTTTTTCGAGACTCCCGCCAACCCGAACATGCGCCTGGTGGATATTGCCGCGGTCAGCGCCATCGCCCGGCGGCACGGGGCACTGACCATCGTCGACAACACCTATTGCACGCCTTGCCTGCAGCGCCCGCTGGAACTGGGGGCGGATCTGGTGGTGCACTCGGCGACCAAGTATCTGGGCGGCCATGGCGATTTGCTGGCCGGGGCGGTGATCGGGACGCGTGAGCTGATCGACCAGATTCGCTTCTTTGGTGTCAAGGAGATGACCGGCGCCTGCATCTCGGCGCTGGACGCCTATCTGGTCCTGCGCGGGCTCAAGACCCTGGAGCTGCGGATGGAGCGCCATTGCGCCTCGGCCCAGACGCTCGCGGAACTGCTGGAAGCGCACCCGGCGGTGACCCAGGTCTGGTATCCGGGACTTGCGTCCTTTTCTCAGGGTGAGCTGGCGCGCCGCCAGATGTCGCGCGCTGGCGGCATGATCGCCCTGGAACTGCGCGGCGGCTATGAGGCCGGCGTGCGTTTCATGGACCGCCTGCACCTGGTGACGCGGGCGGTGAGCCTGGGCGACTGCGAAACCCTGGCGCAGCACCCGGCCTCGATGACCCACGCCACTTACGCCCCGGAGGAGCGCGCCCGGCACGGCATCAGCGAGGGCCTGGTGCGGCTGTCGGTCGGACTGGAGACCTGTGCCGATCTGGCCGCCGATCTCACTCGGGCGCTGGCCGGGGTATGACCGAGGCTTTCATTCTGGCTCCCACGCTCCTGCGCTCCCGCGTGGGAGCACGTGCGGGCGCTCCGCGTCCGGCGCCAAGACCGGACGCGGAGCGCCCGCCCGGCATTCCCACGCGGAGCGTGGGAACGAGAAAGCCCGCCCCTACGTCCGGTTGTCACGTCCGAAGGCTATATCTGTTGACCGATCCGGAAAAAACGCGTACTCTTCCGGGTCTTCGTTTTTGGAACTGTATCCAAATCCGGGGTATAGCGCAGTCTGGTAGCGCGCCTGCTTTGGGAGCAGGATGTCGGGGGTTCGAATCCCTCTACCCCGACCAAACGCCTGATTTCCACGTCTCGCAGGCGCCCGTAGCTCAGCTGGATAGAGCAACGGCCTTCTAAGCCGTGGGTCGCAGGTTCGAGTCCTGCCGGGCGCGCCAATTCGATGACTGGCGAGGGGCGTGCCCTGATCGTTCAGTCCGATGTCGGTCAGTCAATGGTGGACGTAGCTCAGTTGGTAGAGCGCAGGGTTGTGGCTCCTGTGGTCGTGGGTTCGATCCCCATCGTCCACCCCACCATTCAAGGTGTCGCGCAGTCGGCAAATCAGGTTGACAACCTGATTTCAATCAGTAAACTGCGTGGCTCGCATGATTCGGGTCGTTAGCTCAGTTGGTAGAGCAGTGGACTCTTAATCCATCGGTCGTAGGTTCGAATCCTACACGACCCACCAAATCGATGACTCAGACGCGAAATAGACCCCGGTTACGGACCCCGTAACCGGGGTTTTTCGTTTGGGGTTCCCTGCTTGTTTCGAGTCGAGAGCGATGCCGAGCGGATAATCCGTCTGGTCGGTGGAGTCGATCAGAAGGCACACTCTCCTCCGCGCCGAGCGCATCGCGCTTGACGCGCAACATGGCCGTTTCCAGCCGCGCCATGCGGTCTTTCAGATCGTGAAAGCCGCTTTGCATCTCGGTGCGCATCTCCTTGATGTCGGAACGCAGCAGGCGCAGGTGCTCAAGCACGAGGTTGTCAACATCAGCGGTCATCTCGGTATCTCCAGGTGGTCCTCGTCGGGAACCTAGGCCCGCAGCGGTGGGTTGTCAACTCACAGCAGCTTCACCAGCGCCGCGATCAGCGCCGCCTGGGCGATCAGCAACCCGGCCATCCACTTCACGAGATCGGCCTGAGTGGCGGATAAACGCGCATCCAGGTAGTCTCGGGTCACCAGTTCCTCGCTGGTGGCCTCGCGGAAGGCGTCGGCAATCGCTTCGGCCTGGGGTGTCGGCAACCCCGCCGCTTCCAGTTTCTTGGCAAAGCGTAAGGTGTCAAAGGTGACTGCGGCCATGGTTTGCTCCTGATGTTTACTCCGGGCACGCTAGGTCCGGGAGGCGTGGCGGTCAAGCGCCGCAAACTAAACCGCGCCGGCTCCAGCAATCGTCGCGTCTGCCGGGGTCGATCTCATCCAAAAACATCACAAAGCGCGCCGGGCGCGGTTTAATGCAGGGGAATGAAGTTGACGGTCGGGTTGCTCGGGGTCGCGATGGCCGCGCCTTGCCCTTGGGCCGTCGTGTAGTGGACATGGACCTGCCGCAGGGCCGGAAAGCCGACAAAGAGTCCGATGGCGGCGGAGTGCAGTTCGCCCGGCACGGCGCAGCCGAAGCGGTAACTTGCCCCCAGGTCGGCCGTGCCTTGACGCACCCGTGGATCGGCGTCGACCTTGGCGCTTTCCAGCAGGCACCGCGCCTGGGTGTTGAAGCGCACGAGTGCGTCTCCGGACTGGAGGTTCTCCGCCGCGAGTGTGAGGTCATCGCGTTGGGCCGCGTTGCCGGGGTCCCCGGCGAACCCCACGAGCGTCAAGGCCGGGGCGGTCAGTTCCACCCGGACGGTGCCGCCGTCGGTGCGAATGGTGACCTTGGCGATGCCCGCTTCGGGTGCGGCACCCTGGGTCAGGGTGACGGCGCCGAGCGCCAGTATCCCGCTGAGTAAGGATAAGCGGCGTGGTCTTGCTCGCAACGCTGCGGTCGACACAGTTCGCGACAGTCGCTGCTGCCGGGCGCGTTGCCCGGTGCCCACGCGAGGGCGGTGGGTCATGGCCGGGGACCGTGCGGCGAACGCCTGTTCAGTCTGGGGTTCATTCCAATGCGCGGCAGACCCCGTTCTCGCATTTCAGCAGGTAACTCTCGGCGTCGACACAGGACACCTTGTGGATTTCACCGTCAGCGCGGGTCTCGATCAATTGCGACCCGCTATCCGTGACGGTGCATCCGCGCAAGCGCGCGTACTGCTCGGCATAGTAGGCCCAGGTTCCGGTGCCGCCGGCCTGGCTCAGCGTCAGCATGTTGTCCTGGGGGGCGAGCGGTGCGGGCGTCGGCGCCGGTATGGGCACCGACAGGGTGAGCGGGCGGGTGGCCGTGAGCGCGCTGCTGCCGTCAATCACCGGGGCGGGTGAGCGGGTGGTCTCGGTCGATTGCGGGGCGGGGCTCGCCACGGGCGGCGTCGGGGTGACCAGTGGGCGCGGCGCTGCCGGGGTGGCGACCGTATCGCCAGCGGTGCCCGGTCCGGCCGCGGGTTCTTCGGCTAGGGTTTCGCCCCAAACTTTGACCAACGGGTTGTCGGCGGGCGTGGAGGCCGGATCGGCGGCGAGGTTGTTGGCGCCGGCCGTGTGCGGCGGGATGGCGTTGGTGACGCGTTGCCCGTTGGCGTCCCAGTTCGCACGCAGCGACTCGAGCGATTGCTTCAAGGCATCCCGATAATTGTCTGTATAGTCAAGGCGTTGGGGTGATCGCTCGCCCGGCGGCTGACTGACCAGGGTGGCGCGCAGGGCGACATTGACCCCGTCCGACTGTTCGGTAAAGGCCGAGCTGACCTCTATGACGGGCGGGGTTGCGCTGCCGGCCGCGCCGAATGCGGCGGCGGTCGGTGAGGCGGGGTCCACCGGCCGCTGAACGACCAGGAGGTCATTCGTGGATTTGACGATGGTCCAGCCTTTCGCGCGCGCGGAACCCATGGCCAGCCCCTTGACTTCGTCACGACTGGCTCCGGAGATCAGTAGTTGCGGGCGATGGCTGGTGTCGAAGCCATCCGCAACCATGGTCCCGGCGCACCCGGCCAATAACCAGGCGCCGAGTGCCAATACGCTGATAGTCGCGAACGAACGCATTTTCACTCGATCCTCCGGATGAACAGCCGCGACCGCGGGCGCGCGCAAGCACAGGATGCTAGCACAGTGGGTGCGGCAGCAGTGCCCGTGTCGCGGCGCCGTGTGGCCCCCAGCAGGCCGCCGATCGACGCAGGAGGTCGCGAAGGTCCGGTTGTTGGTGCCCCGGTTGTTGGTTTAGGGTTCGTCCCAAGTGGCCGCGAAACCGTCCCTGGTCCACCAGAGGATCGCCAGGAGGCCGCCGATGACGACAGCGGCGAAAAGTGCGAACAAGGTCCAGATCATGCGCGTCTACTCTTAGAGGGGGTTTCTTGGATGTCCGCGTACAGCGACTTGACCATGGCGGGCGCCGTCGTCCTGGTTGGTGCGATGCGGGCGGCGCCATACTCAGGCTCAGTAGCACTATGACACGGGGTACCGGCGGGCTGCTGAGGAGTGCTTCACAGAAGTAGGGTGCGGACGAACACCGCTGACCGCGCCGGGATGGTAGGATTGAGGTTTACGGCGACCCAGAGAGAGTACCGACGATGGCCTACGAGAAGATAACAATCCCGGCGGACGGCGCGAAGATCCAGGTGAATTCAGACTTTTCCTTGTCGGTTCCCGACCAACCCATCATCCCTTACATCGAGGGCGACGGCATCGGCATCGATATCACCCCGGTGATGATCGCGGTGACCGACGCGGCCGTACACAAAGCCTATGGGGGCCGGCGCCGCATCCACTGGATGGAGATTTACGCCGGCGAGAAGTCCACCCGCACCTACGGCGAAGACGTGTGGCTGCCGGACGAAAGCCTGCAGGCGGTCAAGGAGTTCGTGGTTTCGATCAAGGGGCCGCTGACGACTCCGGTGGGTGGCGGCATCCGTTCGCTCAACGTCACCTTGCGTCAGCAGCTCGACCTCTATGTCTGCTTGCGGCCGGTTCGCTATTTCAAGGGGACGCCGAGTCCGCTCAAGGAGCCCGAGCACACCGACATGGTGATCTTCCGCGAGAACGCGGAGGACATCTACGCCGGTATCGAGTGGCAGGAGGGCACGCCGGAGGTTAAAAAAGTCATCGACTTCCTGCAGCGCGAGATGGGCGTGACCAAGATCCGCTTCCCGGCGACCTCCGGCATCGGCGTCAAACCGGTCTCGCGTGAAGGGACCGAGCGCCTGGTGCGCAAGGCGATCCAGTACGCGATCGACAACGATCGTGCCTCGGTGACCCTGGTGCACAAGGGCAACATCATGAAGTTCACCGAAGGGGCCTTCAAACAGTGGGGTTATGATCTGGCGCAGTCCGAGTTCGGTGCGGTGGAAATCGATGGCGGACCCTGGTGCCGGTTCAAGAGTCCCAAGACCGGCCGGGAGATCGTGATCAAGGACGTGATCGCGGATGCCTTCCTTCAGCAGATTCTGTTGCGGCCCAAGGACTATGCCGTGATTGCGACCCTCAACCTCAACGGCGACTACATTTCCGACGCGCTCGCCGCTCAGGTGGGTGGTATCGGCATGGCGCCCGGCGCCAACCTCTCGGATTCGGTGGCGATGTTCGAGGCGACGCACGGAACCGCTCCCAAGTACGCGGGTAAGGATCAGGTCAACCCCAGTTCCCTGCTGTTGTCAGCCGAGATGATGCTGCGGCACCTGGGGTGGGTCGAAGCGGCCGATCTGATTATCAAGGGTGTGGAAGGCGCCATTGCCGCGAAGAGCGTGACCTATGACCTCGAGCGGCTGATGCCTGGGGCCACCAAGCTCAGTTGCTCGGGATTCGGCGAAGCGGTCGTCGCCAAGATGTAAGGGCAGGAACCGCTTGGCGAAGAATGGGCGTGCCGCAAAGGCGGCACGCCCGTTGGTCCGGCGGCCCCGCGTCGTCAGACAGCCGACGGGGTGCGGGTGATCAGCTCACGCGATGGACCGCGGCAGCGTGCAGACCTTTTGGCCCTTGACTGACCTCGAACTCGACCTTTTGGCCTTCTCTCAGCGTCTTGTAACCATCCATGTCGATCGAGGAGAAGTGTACGAACACGTCTTCCTCGCGGCCGTCGGGCTTGACGAACCCATAACCCTTTGCATTGTTGAACCACTTAACAATACCGGTGATCATTGAAACGTACTCCTCCGGGGTTTCCGAGGTTCGCTCGGTGTGATCTTTGTTGTTTGGCATGGCGCCATACCTTGAATCCGGCGAGCGGCACCATACGTCCCTAGTATAGTGAGTTGATTTGGTTGGTCAAACAGGATGCGCATCCAGTCGTCCTGCACCAGTATGGCGCGTCCGGCAGGCGGGTCGACGCGCGGTCCGGGTCGGGGCCCGGGCGCTTCCCGGATTTCACGGCGCGTGACCGTAGCAATAATGCACGTCGCACCCAGGCAAAATTTGTCTAGAATTCCGAATCATGAGCAACGCAAATCCCAACGAGGAACGTGAATCCGGGCTGACGGTGCAGGAGGCGCGACCGAAATTGCGCCGCCCTCCGATGTTCAAGGTGTTGTTGCTGAACGACGACTACACCCCGATGGAGTTCGTGGTCCAAGTGTTGGAGACTTTTTTCGCGATGAACCGGGAAAAGGCGACACAGATCATGCTTCATGTGCATACGCGGGGTGTGGGGGTCTGCGGCGTCTATACGAAAGACATTGCCGAGACCAAGGTGGTACAGGTCAACGATTTCGCCCGCAGTCATCAGCACCCCCTGATGTGTACCATGGAGGAGGCGTGATGCAGAGAGTCAGACTGAGCGCGCCTCGCTCGGGCGAGACCCAACCGCGGCGCCGGACGGCGCCGAGGCAGATACATTTGGTTTCCCTAACCCCGCTTGGACAAGTCCGATGCTGAGTAAAGAGCTTGAGTTCACGTTGAATCGCGCCTTCAAAGAGGCGCGCGAGAAGCACCACGAGTACATGACCGTGGAGCATATGCTCTTGTCGCTTCTGGACAATCCAGCGGCCGTCAAGGTGCTGCGCGCGTGCGGAGCCGATGCCGAACGCCTGCGCCGTGAGATCACGGCCTTTATCGACGAGACCACGCCCCTGATCCCGGCCCACGAGGAGCGCGATACCCAGCCGACCCTGGGTTTCCAGCGGGTGCTGCAACGCGCGGTCTTCCACGTGCAGTCCGCCGGGAAGAAAGAAGTCACCGGCGCCAATGTGCTGGTGGCGCTGTTCAGTGAGCAGGACTCCCAGGCGGTCTACCTGCTGAATCAGCAGGACATCAGCCGTCTGGATGTCGTCAACTACATCTCACACGGGATCTCGAAGGTCCCGGGTGAAACTGCCGAGGACGAGAGTCAGGGCGAGGTCGAGGAGGCGCGCGGGGAGGAGCGGGAGGGGGCCAGCCCGCTGGAGAGTTTCGCGACTAACCTCAATGAGATGGCCCGCCAAGGGCGCATCGATCCGTTGATCGGGCGCGCGGCGGAAGTCGAGCGGACAATTCAGATTCTGTGTCGTCGGCGCAAGAACAACCCGCTGTTCGTGGGTGAGGCCGGCGTTGGCAAGACCGCGATCGCCGAGGGTCTGGCCAAGAAGATCGTGGATCGTGAGGTCCCGGAGGTGCTGAACGACGCGGTGATCTATGCGCTCGATCTGGGCGGGCTGGTGGCCGGCACCAAGTATCGCGGTGATTTCGAGAAGCGACTCAAGGCAGTGCTTGCGCAGCTCAAGCGTCAGCCTCACGCGATCCTGTTCATCGACGAGATCCATACCATCATCGGCGCCGGTTCGGCCTCGGGTGGGGTGATGGACGCTTCCAACCTGATCAAACCGGTGTTGGCCTCGGGTGATTTGCGCTGCATCGGCTCAACCACCTATCAGGAGTATCGCGGTATTTTCGAGAAGGACCGGGCGCTCGCCCGGCGCTTTCAAAAGATCGACATCGACGCGCCGAGTGTCGAGGAGACCATCGAGATTCTCAAGGGACTGAAATCACGGTTCGAAGCCCACCATCAGGTGACCTACACCAATCCGGCGTTGCGGGCGGCCGCGGAACTCTCCAACCGCTACATCAACGATCGGCACCTGCCGGACAAGGCGATCGACGTGATCGACGAGGCCGGCGCCAATGTGCAGCTCATGAGCCCGTCCAAGCGCAAGAAGCGCATCGACGTGGCGGACGTGGAGTCGATCGTCGCCAAAATGGCGCGCATTCCGCCGAAAAAGGTTTCGGTGTCCGACACCGAATCCTTGCGCAACCTGGATCGCGACCTGAAGATGGTGGTATTCGGTCAGGATGCGTCCATCGACGCGCTGACTGCCGCAATTCGCATGAACCGTTCGGGTCTGGGTCACGAGGAAAAGCCGATCGGCTCCTTCCTCTTTACCGGTCCGACCGGGGTCGGCAAGACCGAGGTCACCAGGCAGCTCGCCCGGGTTCTGGGCATGGAACTGATCCGCTTCGACATGTCCGAATACATGGAGCGCCACACGGTGTCCCGTCTGATCGGCGCGCCCCCGGGCTATGTCGGTTTCGATCAAGGCGGTCTGTTGACCGAAGAGATCAACAAGCATCCTCATGCCGTGCTGCTGCTCGACGAGGTCGAGAAAGCCCATCCGGATGTGTTCAACCTGCTGCTTCAAGTAATGGATCACGGTACTCTGACCGACAACAACGGCCGCAAGGCGGACTTCCGCAGCGTGGTGCTGGTGATGACGACGAACGCGGGGGCGGCAGAGACCGCACGCCGTTCCATGGGCTTTTCCGAGCAGGATCACGCAACAGACGGGTTGGAGGCGCTCAAGCGCTATTTTACACCCGAGTTCCGTAACCGGCTGGATGCAGTGGTGCAGTTCAGTCCATTGGGGCCGGAAACGATCAAGAGCGTGGTCGACAAGTTCATTTTTGAACTCGAACAGCAACTGTTGGATAAGAAAGTTTCACTTTCCGTGGAAGCCGCGGCACGCGCCTGGATCGCCGAGAAGGGTTACGATCCCAAGATGGGCGCACGACCCATGGCGCGGGTCATTCAGGATCACATCAAGAAGCCGCTGGCGAACGAATTGCTGTTCGGATCACTGGCCGGAGGAGGGGGCGTCCGCGTTTACGTAGAGGCTGACGCCCTGGCGTTCGAGATCGACGCGGCCAAGGCACCCCATTAGGTGATTGCCGGAACAGGATTTAACCGAAGTCGCCTGAGCGGGGCGTGGCGACCGGTTGAACGGCACGGGCTTGCACACCGTCCGGCACGACACCGAACTCCAATGCCTGGGGTCCGGCTCTTGCCGGTTTGGGGTTCCATGACAGTGATCCCGATGTCTCGCTAAGACTGAGCGAAGCACACCGATTGCGCGCGTTACCTCATGTTGGCGTAAGCCGTGGCCTGGGCATTAGCGGGCGCGGTAAACGATACGTCCTTTCGTCAGGTCGTACGGGGTCAGCTCAACTGTGACTTTGTCGCCGGTCAAAATACGGATGTAGTGCTTGCGCATCTTACCGGAGATGTGAGCGGTCACGGTGTGACCATTCTCCAGTTGTACTCGAAACACGGTGTTGGGCAAGGTCTCCGTGACCGTCCCTTCCATCTGGATAACGTCGTCTTTAGACATGGTTCATAGATATAAAAAAACAGCTCCGGGGCTCGTGAAGCGCCGGAAGTATAACACAGGATTGGCAGGCGATCCCGCAGAGAGCGTGCTGCGGAGTCAAACGGCAGTCAGTCTCTCTGGTTCAGTTTTCCCCATCTGTCTCGTCGACTGTCGACGCGATCTGTGGCATCAGGTTCGACCAGTGCCGTCCATCCCAGGCCTCCAGCGGAGCGAAGTGCGCCTTATAGGCCATTTTGCGCGATGCTTCGATCCAGTAGCCCAGATAGAGATAGGGCTGTCGCAGGCGTCGGGCGCATTCAATCTGGGTGAGCACCGCGAAGGTGCCCAGCCCGCGGCCGGATAGGTCGGGGTCAAAAAAGGTGTAGACCGCGGACAGTCCGTCAGGGAGCAGGTCGGTGACCGCGACTCCCGCCAAGTGGCCGTCCAGGCGCAGCTCCAGAAAGCGTGTCACGCCGCCCCAGGGTTCGACCAGGAAGCGTCGATAGCTTTCCAGGCTGGTATCGCCCGCCATGGCTCCGTCGGGATGACGGCGCGCCAGATAACGCAGGTAGAGCGTAAAATGGCCGGGATTGAAGGCTGCGGGCGTATCGATGACCTGCACCTGCCCGACATTGCGTGCCCAATTGCGCCGTTGGGAGCGGTTCGGGCGGAAGGCAGCGACCGGGATTCGCACCGGTACGCAGCGGGCGCAGCTCCGGCAGGCTGGCCGGTAGACATGGGCGCCGCTGCGTCGAAAGCCCTGACTCACCAGGGCCTGATAGGTGTTCGAGTCCATGCGTGCCAGTGGGTCGACGAAGAGCGTCCTGGCGTTACGCCCCTCCAGGTAAGCACAAGGGTGTTCGGCGGTCAGATAGAGCGCGAGTTGACGCGCGCGGCTGGCCTCATCGTCCGGGTTCATGAGGGGTCTCCGCCGGTTCCGGTGGGTGACGGGTCAGTGGGTTGGGCCGCGGGGTAATGGCGGGTGCCGTCATCCCAGCTTCCCGTGACCCCAGGGGCGTCGCGGTAGCGCGCGAGCGCGGCGACGAAGCGACTGCGCGGCAGTTCCACCGCGCCAAGCCGCATCAGGTGCGCGGTGCGCATCTGGCAATCGATCATCCCGAAGCCCCAAGCAGCAAGTCGTTGACAGAGCGCGACGAGTGCGACCTTGGAGGCGTCGGCCGTGCGGCTGAACATGGACTCGCCGAAGAACGCCCGACCGAGGGCGACCCCATAGAGCCCGCCGACGAGTTGGTCACCAGCCCAGACTTCCACCGAGTGGCCCATTCCAAGGCGATGTAGCGCCGTGTAAGCGGCGATCATCTCCGGTGCGATCCAGGTGCCATCGGCACCGTCGCGCGGGGCCGCGCAGGCCCGAATGACGCTGCTGAAGTCCCGATCCATGGTGACCGCCAGTTGCCGGCTTCGTAACCGCTTGCGCAGGCTGCGGGAGAGATGGAGTTGGTCCGGCAGGAGCACGGTGCGTGGGTCGGGTGACCACCAAAGGATGGGATCGCCGGGATTGAACCAGGGGAAGATGCCGTGGCGGTAGGCGCTGGTCAGACGCTCCGGGCTCAGGTCCGCGCCGACGGCCAGCAAACCGTTGGGCTCACGCAGGGCCTGGCGCACATCCGGAAAGGGGCGGGGATCGTTGGGCGCGAGCAGCGGGATCATGGGCGTGGATTCAGCTTTCCGAGCGCCGACGGGTCGGGCGGGGCAGGCGGCGCGCGGTAGGGACTGTGGCCGTGCATTTCCTCGTGGTACTCGGTCATTCCCGCGGTTTCATTGGTGAGAAAGCGGGCGATGGCCGCGCGAAAGCGCGGGTCGGCAATCCAATGGGCCGACCAGGTGGGGGTCGGCAGGAAGCCGCGGCTGACCTTGTGTTCTCCCTGGGCGCCTGGCTCGAAGCGTGTCAGCCCGTTCTCGATGCAATAGTCGAGGCCCTGATAATAGCAAGCCTCGAAGTGCAGGCTGTGGAATTCCTTGGAGCAGCCCCAGTGGCGTCCGAAGAGCGCGTGCGCGCCGATCAGGTTGAAGGCGGCGGCGACGATGGCGTCCTTGCCCTGGGTCTGACCATGGTAGGCGAAGACCAGCAGCAGGTCGGAACCCATGGTCTCGCCGATCTCCTGAAAGAAGGGCAAGGTCAGGGTCGGGAGTCCGCCGCGTTTGTCGAAGGTGTCGCGGTACAACCAGTGGAATCTGACCCATTCGGCCTCGCTGACCGCGTCCCCGCGCCGCCGCACGATCCTGACCCCAGCCTCCTGCACCCGGCGTCGTTCCCGTTTCACTTTCTTGCGTTTCTCGGCGGTGAAGGTCGCGAGGAAGTCATCGAATGTGTGGTAGCCCGGGTTGGTCCAGTGAAACTGGCAGCCGACCCGGCGCAGCAGGCCGCGGGTTTCCAGTAAATCAGTTTCCGGGCGGGTGGTGAAGAGCCAGTGCAGCGACGACACGCCCAGCCGTTCGGCGACCCGTACCGCGCCATCGGCCAGGGCGCGGGCGTACGCCTCCCGCTTGGGGGTCTCGCCGGTCAGCAGTCGCGGGCCGGTGGCGGGGGTGTAGGGTGAGGCGACGACCAGTTTGGGGTAGTAGGCGAGTCCCTGGCGTTGGTAGGCGTCGGCCCAGGCCCAATCGAAGACCAGTTCGCCGTAAGAGTTGAACTTGATGTAGCAGGGCGCCGCCGCAACCAAGGTACCCGCGGCGTCGCGCAACGCCAGGTGATGCGGGATCCAGCCGAGCGCCTCGCCGACGCAGCCATGACGTTCCATGGCGGCCAGGAACTCGTGACGCAGGAAGGGTGAATCGTTGCCCGCCAGCCGGTTCCAGTCGGTTGCCGGAATTTCACGGATGGCGTCGTGGGTGCTGAGGGTATACATGGGCCCGGGTGCTCGGCGTCTCGATGACCGGGAGAGATGCGGGCGGCCGGTGCCGAGAAAAACCTGGTGTGCTCAAGGGCCGCAACGACCTAGCGCCAGGTCCGGCAGGTCGGCCCCCTGGGAACGCCCGGCGCCGGCCGGTGCGTCTTTACTTGCCCTGAGCGGCCAGCGCATCCAGATACTTTTCCGCATCCAGGGCCGCCATGCAGCCCGTACCGGCGGAGGTGATGGCCTGGCGGTACACATGGTCCATGACGTCTCCGGCGGCGAAGATCCCAGGCACCGAGGTCGCCGTGGCATTGCCGTCGGTGCCGCTGTGAACCTTGATGTAGCCGCCGGCCATCGCGAGCTGTCCGGTGAAGATTTCGGTATTGGGTTGGTGGCCGATCGCGATGAAGACCCCCTGGAGCTCGAGGTCGCGGGTGGTCTCGTCCAGGGTGCTCTTGATGCGGATGCCGGTGACACCGGTGGCATCACCCAGGATCTCATCCAGGTTGCTGTTCCAGGCGAGCCGCACGTTGCCGTGCTCGGCCTTCTCGAACAGCTGCTTCTGCAGGATCTTCTCGGCGCGCAGGGAATCGCGGCGATGGACCAGGGTGACTTCCGAGGCGATGTTGGACAGGTACAGCGCCTCCTCGACCGCCGTGTTGCCGCCGCCGATCACCGCGACCTTCTGGCCGCGAAAGAAGAAGCCGTCGCAGGTCGCGCAGGCGGAGACGCCGCGGCCGCGGAACTCCTGCTCGGAGGGCAGGCCCAGGTAGCGCGCACTGGCGCCGGTGGCGATGATCAACGCGTCGCAGGTATAGACCGCCGAGTCGCCGGTCAGCCTGAAGGGCGGTTTGCTGAGGTCGGATTGATTGATGTGGTCGAAGATGATCTCGGTCTCGAAGCGCTCCGCGTGACGACGCATCCGGTCCATCAGGTCCGGCCCCTGCACGCCGTCCGGGTCACCCGCCCAGTTGTCGACGTCGGTCGTGGTCATCAGTTGGCCTCCCTGCTCCAGGCCAGTGACCAGGACGGGGCTCAGATTGGCCCGCGCGGCGTAGACGGCGGCCGTATAGCCCGCCGGTCCCGACCCCAGGATCAGCAGTCGGCAATGCTTGGTGTTGCTCATGAGATCTACTCCGTGGATCGATACTGGGGATCGACCTTGGGGATCGACCCTGGAAACGACCGGGACTGGCGGCGCCGGGCCTCTTCCACGGGCACCGCGTCGTCGGGCGGGCGGCCCGTAAGTTCAGTCGATCCGCAAATGTAAGGGTTATGCACAATCCCGTAAAGCGTTCCGGTGCCAACGACGACGATACTCGGGTTGACAGCGGCACGTCTTCAGTCTAGAACTATCCAAAACAGCGCCTTGAAGCGTCAATCGGGGGTAGTTTATGAAGAAGTGGCGTGAGCTGTCCGTGGGGCTCGGTTTAGGTTTTGCTGTGTTCCTGCTGGGCGGCTGCGCGGGGCTCAGTTCAGGACCGGACAGCAAGCGGGCCGAGGTGGTGTCGGCCGCGCTCTCGCAGTTGGGTACACCCTACCGTTATGGCGGTAACGAGCCCGGACGCGCGCTCGATTGCAGCGGCCTGACCCACTACGCCCATGGCGTCGCGGGACTGCGCATTCCGCGCATGTCGCTCGCCCAGCGGCGCGGCGCCAAGCCTGTCAACCCCAAGGCCCTGCGTCCCGGTGATATGGTGTTCTTCAAGACCGGCCCGGGCTCGCACCATGTGGGGCTGATGGTGGATGGGGACCGTTTCGTGCACGCGTCGGTATCCCAGCACAAGGTCGGCTACGCCCGCCTGGGTGCGCCCTACTGGAAGGCGCGTTATCTCGGCGCCGGTACTTATCTTGAGTGAATGATCCGGCCGACCAGCCGAATGGCTCGCCTTTTTCGATCCTATGTTGCAGAATGGGCATCGGTCCCGGGGTTGTCTCGGGGCAGAGTCCCAACGCCATCGCGAGTCCTATCGCGAAAACATCTGGAGCTTGTAGACATGTCCGATACGCCACTGAGCAAGAGCCGTCGCGACGCCGTCAAGATGATGCTCGGCACTGCCGTCGCCATCCCGGTGATCAACCTGATCGGTGTCGGCAGCGTCCGCGCCGCTGATGCCCCGGCGAATGCCGTCGCCGCTGATGATCCGACCGCCGTTGCCCTGAAGTACAGCGCGGACGCCACCAAGGCGGACCGTGCCGGTGCCGCCCGTCCCGGTATGGCCGCGGCCGAGCAGCGCTGTGGCAACTGCCAGTTCATGCAGGCCGATCAGGGTTCGGGTGACTGGAAGGGTTGCAGCCTGTTCCCCGGCAAGCTGATCAATGTCAACGGCTGGTGCTCTTCCTGGACCTTGAAGGCCGGCTGAATACGCATCCCGCGATCCACTATCTAGGATCGCGAAGCGGGGCCCGCGCGCCCCGCTTCCTATTTTTTTGAGGCTTATCAATGACCGTCGCACAGCAGGCAGCGGTCCTGCGTTCACCACCTCCCACGCTCGTGGACCTTCATCACCCCGACACCCGACAGCAGGCGCACACGAAAACGCGAAATTTGATCCTGGTGCGCGGGATCGTATGGGGCATCATCGGGCTGATCAACGCGCCCCTGTTCCTCGCCCTGGTGGCGATCCTTGAACGGCTCGGTGCCGGTCCCATGACCTATGTCGGGGCCGCGGCCTTGGCCGGTGCGGCCGGTGCGGCGCTGTATGGAGCGCGCGAACTCGCGTTGGTGGGCACTGGTGTTGGCGTCATTGTCGGTTTGCTGTTACTGACCACGGCGTCGCACCTGATCTCGTTTGAAGCCTCCATCCTGGTCGCTGCCGGTGCGGCCACCGTGCTGGGGCTGCTGATGGCCGTTCCGCAACACTGCACCCGGCGGGTTCCCGGCAAGGTCATGGCCGGACTGGCGACGGGTGCGTTCTGCGGGGCCGTGCTCGCGGGGGCGGAGCCGCTCCATCCCTCCGCGTTTTCGCCATTCGCGCTCCTGGCTGTCCTGGTGAGTGCGAATGGCATCTTGTACGTGGCGGGCGTGCGCTGGTGGATCATGCTGAGTCGTCGGCTGGGCGGCACGGGCGGACCCTGTAGACTGGTTGCGTCGCTGGCATTGGCGACCCTGGCCGGAATCGCCTCCGGCAGCATTTGGATCATGGCTGGCCCGCTGCTTGGTGAGTCCGCCGGTCTGGCCGTCGAGGTCAGCAATGCGGTCTACCCCGATCTGCAGCTTGCTATGCTCGGCGGTCTATTTGGCGGTGCCGTGGCGGGCACGCTGCTTGAAGTTTTCGGGTTTTCCTGGGTGCACGACATTTGAACCGCGGCATCGCAAATTGTTGTCAACAGGATGCTCCAGCCGCCCATGGCCCGCACTAAATCCAGCCGTCGCTGGCTCGACCGCCAGTTCAGTGATCCCTTTGTCAAGCGCGCCCAGCAGGAGGGTTACCGTTCGCGCGCGGCCTACAAGCTTCTGGAAATTCAGGAGAAGGATCGGGTGCTGGCGGCTGGGATGCGCGTTGTCGATCTGGGCGCGGCACCGGGGAGCTGGTCGCAGATTGCGGCCCGTCTGGTGGGTGGGCGCGGGACGGTGTTCGCGCTCGATCTGCTCGACATCGAGCCGCTGACGGGCGTGCAATTCCTCCAAGGAGATTTCCGTGAGCCGGCAGTGCTGGAGCAACTGCGCCTCAGCTTGGGCGACGCGTCGGTCGACCTGGTGTTGTCGGACATGTCGCCGAACATTTCCGGGACGTCCGCTGTCGATCAGCCCCGCACGATCTATCTGGTGGAGCTCGCCCTGGAGTTCGCCCGGGAGTGCCTGAAACCGGGCGGGAGCTTGGTGGTCAAAGCCTTTCAGGGTGAAGGTTTCGACGCGGTGATGCGACGTTTTCGCGTCATTTTTCGGCAGGTTGCGAGTCGCAAGCCCAAGTCCTCGCGGCCCGCGAGCCGGGAGCTGTACCTGGTTGGGAAGGGCTTCAAAGTCTAGGTGAAATCCCCAGGCGCCTGTCAGTTGAGAATCCGCCGGGTGGCAGGCACCTTTCTTCGACACCCCAACGGTGTTACTTTTCTTTAATCGAGCCGAGTGCCGCTGCCCAGGCACCTATTGACTAGAGGCCAGATGCCGTGAGCGATATGGCGAAGAATCTGATTCTGTGGGTGGTCATCGCCGTCGTGCTGATGTCCGTCTTCAACAATTTCACGACGACCCGGTCCGCGCCGCGCGGTCTGACCTACTCCGATTTTATCGAACAGGTCAAGCAGGGTGAGGTGAAAGAGGTCACGATCCAGGGACGTACCATTCAGGGCGTCAACGGTGCGGGCCAGTCGTTCACGACCTACAGTCCGGGCGATGCCGGTTTGGTGGGCGATCTGCTGAACAACAACGTCATCATCAAAGCGGCGCCACCTGAGAAGCCATCGATCCTGATGCAACTGATGGTCAACTGGCTACCGCTCGTGATCCTCATCGGGCTCTGGATTTTTTTCATGCGTCAGATGCAGGGCGGAGCCGGCGGGCGCGGTGCCATGTCGTTCGGCAAGAGCCGGGCGCGGATGCTCTCCGAGGATCAGGTCAAGGTCACCTTTCAGGACGTCGCCGGTGCCGAGGAGGCCAAGGACGAGGTCTCGGAGATGGTCGATTTCCTGCGCGACCCGTCCAAATTCCAGAAACTCGGCGGCAAGATCCCCAAGGGCGTCCTGATGGTCGGTCCGCCGGGTACCGGCAAGACGCTGCTGGCCCGGGCCATTGCCGGTGAGGCTAAGGTGCCCTTCTTCACCATCTCCGGCTCCGATTTCGTCGAGATGTTCGTCGGTGTCGGTGCCTCGCGCGTGCGCGACATGTTCGAGCAAGCCAAGAAACACGCCCCCTGCATCATCTTCATTGATGAGATCGATGCGGTCGGGCGGCACCGTGGAGCCGGCCTGGGCGGCGGTCATGATGAGCGCGAGCAGACTCTCAACCAATTGTTGGTTGAAATGGATGGATTCGAGGGCAACGAGGGCGTCATCGTCATCGCTGCCACCAATCGCCCGGATGTATTGGATCCGGCCTTGCTGCGGCCGGGACGCTTCGATCGCCAGGTGGTCGTGCCGCTGCCTGACGTGCGCGGGCGCGAGCAGATCCTCAAGGTCCACATGCGAAAAATTCCGGCCGCGGAGGACGTGAAGGCGTCCGTGCTGGCGCGTGGCACCCCTGGGTTCTCGGGCGCCGATCTGGCGAATCTGATCAACGAGGCCGCGCTGTTCGCGGCCCGCGGCAACAAGAAACTGGTCGACATGGAGGATATGGAAAAGGCGAAGGATAAGATCATGATGGGCGCGGAACGGCGTTCGATGGTCATGTCCGATGAGGAGAAGCGCCTGACTGCCTATCATGAGTCCGGTCACGCGATCGTTGGCCGGCTGGTGCCGGAGCACGATCCAGTGCACAAAGTGAGCATCATCCCGCGTGGGCGCGCGCTCGGCGTGACGCTGTTCCTGCCCGAGGATGACCGTTTCAGCTACAGCAAGCAACGCTTGGAGAGCAGTATCTCCAGTCTGTTCGGCGGGCGCGTGGCGGAGGAACTGGTATTCGGGGCCGACAGTGTGACCACTGGTGCCCAAAATGACATCCATCGGGCGACCGATATCGCCCGTAGTATGGTGACCAAGTGGGGTCTGTCGGATCGTCTCGGACCCCTGACCTACAGTGAGGAGGAACAGGAGGTTTTCCTGGGCCATTCGGTGACCCAGCACAAGAACGTCTCGGATGAGACCACGCATCTGATCGATGACGAGATCCGCCGCTTCATCGACCGCAATTATGAGCGGGCACGGACGCTGCTGACCGAGAACATCGATAAGCTCCACGCCATGGCCGCCGCGCTGATCAAATTCGAGACCATCGATGCGGACCAGATCGACGACATCATGGCCGGGCGCGCGCCGCGCCCGCCCAAGGATTGGAATGATGAGGAGCCGACCCGCTCCGGGCAGACGACGCGCGTGGACGACGACCTTGGCCGGGCCCGAACGGTCGATGATACCCATCTGGGCCGCCCGGCCAGCGAGCACTGAGCGGGCGTCCCGGGCAGCACATGCGCCAACTCGATTGCGGCGGCCGGGTGATCGACCTTGCGCGGCCGCAGGTTATGGGCATCCTCAATGTGACCCCTGACTCCTTCTCGGATGGGGGGTGTTTTGCCGATCCCCGGGCCGCCTGCGCGCACGCTTGGGCGATGGTCGAGGCAGGTGCGGATCTGATCGACGTGGGTGGTGAGTCCACTCGCCCCGGCGCCGACCCGGTGAGCCTCCAAGAGGAACTGGAGCGGGTGATCCCGGTGATCACGGCCTTGGCCGGGTCGCTTCCGGTGCCGATCTCAGTGGATACCTCCAAGCCGCAAGTCATGCGTGCGGCAGTCGCCGTGGGCGCTGGTCTGATCAATGACGTGTATGCCTTGCGGACCCCCGAGGCGCTCGCCGCCGCGGTCCAACTCGGCGTGCCGGTCTGTTTGATGCATATGGCTGGCGAGCCGCGGTCGATGCAGGCGGCGCCTGCGTACGCCGACGTTGTGGCCGAGGTTTACCGCTTTCTGGCCGAGCGCATCGATCAGTGCGTCCGCGCCGGTCTCCCGCGGGAGCGCCTGATCATCGATCCGGGCTTCGGTTTCGGCAAAAAACTGGAACATAATCTCAGCCTGCTGGCGCACCTCGCGGTCTTCGCCGACCTGGGGGTGCCGATTCTGGTTGGTTTGTCGCGCAAATCCATGGTTGGTGCACTGACCGGTCGCCCGCCGGGCGAACGGCTGGCGGCGAGCCTCGCTGCCGCCGTCCTGGCCCTGGAGCGCGGAGCCGTGATCCTGCGGGTGCATGACGTCGCCGAGACTCGGGACGCGGTAGCGGTTTGGGATGCCGTACGTACCCGCGGGCTGCAGACCAGCGACACGACGCGCGCCGCTGCTGATCCGATCGCTACCGAACGCTCTTAAGTTTTCGTTTTTTCGTTTAAACGAACAACCAACAACGACGGGTATCACTCCTGTCCATTTGTCTTCAGGCGAGAAGTCATGCGGAAATATTTCGGTACCGATGGGATTCGCGGTCGGGTCGGTGAGGCTAACATCAGTCCTGACTTCGTGCTCAAGCTGGGCTGGGCCGCAGGCCGGGTACTCGGCCACGGTGCCGGCTCCAAGATCCTGATCGGTAAAGACACCCGGATCTCGGGTTATATGTTCGAGTCTGCCTTGGAGGCCGGTTTGGTCGCGTCCGGTGTCAATATCCGGCTCTTGGGTCCGATGTCCACTCCGGGCGTGGCCTATCTCACCCGCACCTTCCGTGCCTGTGCGGGGATCGTCATCACCGCGTCACACAATCCATATCAGGATAATGGCATCAAGTTCTTCTCCGCCGACGGCGACAAGCTGCCGGACGCCGTCGAACTGGCCATTGAGGCGGAGCTCGAACAGCCCTTGCGGACGGTGGACGCGGGAGCGCTTGGCAAAGTCAAGCGCATCGAGGACGCTAACGGCCGTTATATCGAGTTCTGCAAGAGCACCATCCCGACCGCTATGGATTTCCGCGGGCTCAAGATCGTGGTGGACTGCGCCCATGGTGCAACCTATAACACGGCCCCCTATGTCTTTGAAGAGTTGGGAGCTACGGTGGTCTCCATGGGCAATGAGCCCGATGGACTCAATATCAACCACAATGTCGGATCCACCAAGCCACAGGCCCTGTGCGAGGCCGTGGTCCGCGAAGGTGCCGACCTGGGTATCGCCTTCGACGGCGACGGTGATCGCGTCCTGATGGTCAACTCCCGCGGCGCGTTGGTCGACGGCGACCAACTCCTGTACATCATTGCGCGTGCGCGTCTGCATGAAGGAACCCTGCGCGGGGAGGTCGTCGGGACCCTGATGAGTAATCTCGGGTTCGAGCACGCACTGCATCGGATCGGTGTCGGTTTTGCCCGCACCGCGGTCGGCGACCGCTACATCATGGAATACATGAAGCGGACCGACGCCATCCTGGGCGGCGAGCCCTCGGGGCACCTTATCTGCCGTGACCGTACCAGTACCGGGGACGGCATCGTGTCGGCTTTGCAGGTGCTGGCCGCCTTGGAGCGGTTGCAAGGCAGCCTGGATGATCTGTGCGCCGAAGTGGTGCTGTACCCGCAGGTGCTGATCAACATCCGCGTGCACGCGCCGCGGGATCTGGTGAACCTGCCGGCTGTCCAGGATGCTGTGTTCGTCGCCGAACGGGAGTTGGCTGGGCACGGTCGGGTCCTGCTGCGGTCCTCCGGAACCGAGCCACTGGTGCGGGTGATGGTGGAAGGTGCGGACGGCGACCAGGTCCAGCGCCTCGCCGAGGGTCTGGCGGCCGTGGTACGTGACCAGCAACCTGGGTCGGTCTGAATCGTGGCCATCGTCAAGAAAAGCGCATTGGTCGCCCACTCAGCTAAGTGTATGTTCGATCTGGTGTACGACGTCGGGTCCTATCCAAAGTTCTTACCCTGGTGTGCACGGACGACGGTGATCTCCGAGACGGCCGAGCAAATCTGCGGGCGGATCGAGGTGTCGCGTCTGGGGATTCACCAGACTTTCAGCACCTGCAACCGCTTCGAGCGCGATCGGCGCATGGATATCTCGCTGCTCGACGGGCCCTTCCGCAAGCTGCACGGCGGCTGGCGCTTCACGCCTCTGCGCGAGGATGCCTGCAAAGTCGAGCTGGAATTGGAGTTCGAATTCTCGGGTCGGCTGATCGACAAGGCTTTTGGCGCGGTTTTCAACCAAATCGCCAATACGCTGGTGGATGCCTTCTGCAAGCGCGCGGATGACCTGTATGGGTGAACCGGGGGCTCATCCGCCCAGGGGTTGCGGTCATCAGGTTGGAGAGCGCATTCGGGTCTCAGTGGCCTACGTCGGGGCGACTGAGCAGTTCGTGCGTTCGCTGGAGGTCACGCAGGGAACCACGCTGCGCATGGCGATCACGCAATCCGGTGTGCTGGCCAAGTGTCCGGAAATCGACCTGCAGGTTTACCAAGTCGGGGTCTTCGGCCGGGTCACGGATCTGGACCAGATCCTGGCGGATGGGGAGCGTGCGGAAATCTACCGCCCGCTGATCGCCGACCCCAGGCAGGCGAGGAAGCGGCGGGCCGAGGAGGGCAAGCGGCTCCGCCAAGCGGGTGAGTAATGCGCAGCTTTGGCGATTGCCGGCAAACGCCTTATTTGTTACGCCCGATGCCCACCGCTTCCAGTCCGCGTCCGATCCAGCCTTTGCGTTCATGGTAATCCGGCACCGAGACGACGATTTCCTTGGGTGCATCAGCGGTCGCCGCCCCTGGTTTCGGTTGCAGGTTACCCTCGGTGCGGACCAGGACATCATCCTGGAAAAACACTGTCAGTTTGCGCTGCTCCTCGGGCTCATGGCCGCGCCGGATGGTGTAAACATAGTCCCAGCGGTCGCTGTTGAAGAAATCGGTCAGCAAGGGGGTGCCGAGCAGATACCGCACCTGACGTTTGTTCATGCCGGGTTGGAGCTGATCCAGCGCTTCGCTGGTAATGATGTTGCCCTGCTGAACCGTCATCTTATGCACGAACGGCAGGTCTTCGAGCAGTGACGACTGGTACACGTCTGGTTTTGTCTCACCGGCACAGCCGGTCAAGACCGGCGTGCCGAGTGACAGCATGGAGAGAAACAGACAACTGAGAAGCTTTCGCATCTTGCTATGATAGAAGAAGAGCGGGAAATCCTGTGCATGATACAGCAGCCCCGCCCCCTAATCATCGAACGCCGTGGCGGCGCGGCTCACCACGCGGGAGACCTATGGATAATCAACAGATCAAAGATGCGGGCCTGAAGGTCACCCGGCCACGGGAGAAAATCCTGGGCATCCTCGAACGCAGCGGGCGCCGACACCTGAGCGCCGAGGATGTTTACAAGGAACTGCTGACCAACGGCGATGACATCGGCCTGGCCACGGTCTATCGGGTTCTGACCCAGTTCGAGGGTGCGGGCCTGGTGTGCCGCCGCCATTTCGAGACCGGCCAGTCGGTTTTCGAACTGAACAGCGGCGATCATCATGACCACCTCGTCTGTGTGCGCTGTAACCGGGTCGTGGAGTTCGTGGACCCGATGATCGAGGAGCGCCAGAGCGCCATCGCTGCCCAGCATGGATTCCACATCGAGGATCACTCGCTGGTCATCTACGGGGTCTGTACCGACTGCGCGGCCAACGCTTAGGAACCTGAGGCGAGCGCGACGCCCATGGACACCGAGCAGTTGCTTGCGATCGATCGGGACCACGCCTGGCACCCCTATTCGGCGCCCGGCTCCGACGCTCCGGTCTACCCGGTCCAGTCCGCGCAGGGCTGCCGCATCCGCCTGGCGGACGGCCGCGAACTGATCGACGGCATGTCCTCCTGGTGGTGTGCGATTCACGGCTACAACCACCCGGTACTCAATCAGGCCGTGCGCGATCAACTCGCCGCCATGGCGCACATCATGTTCGGCGGCTTGACCCATGCGCCCGCGGTGCGGCTGATCGAACACCTGGTCGACTTGACCCCGGCCCCGCTCCAGTATGTCTTTCTGTGTGACTCCGGGTCGGTCGCGGTCGAGGTGGCGATCAAGATGGCCATCCAGTTCCGGCAGGCGCAGGGACAACCGCGACGCTACCGGCTGATGACCATCCGCTCCGGCTACCATGGCGACACCTGCGGCGCCATGGCGGTCTGCGATCCGGTCACCGGGATGCACCACCTGTTCAGCGCGATCCTGCCGCGGCAGATCTTCGCCCCGGCCCCGGCCTGTCGATTCGATGAGCCCTGGGAGACCCGTCACATCGACGCCTTCGCCGCGCTCATCGCCCGGCACCAGGACGAGCTGGCGGCGGTGATCCTGGAGCCCATCTGCCAGGGCGCCGGCGGCATGCGCTTTTACGCGCCCGATTACCTGCGCGCGGTCCGCGCCCTCTGTGACCGCCATGATGTACTGCTGATTGCCGACGAGATCGCGACCGGCTTCGGCCGGACCGGGACCCTGTTCGCCTGCGAACACGCCGGGATCAGCCCGGACATCATGACCGTCGGCAAGGCCCTCACCGGGGGCTATATGACCCTGGCCGCCACCCTCGCGACGGCGCGTGTGGCGCAGGGAATCAGCGCCGGTGACCCCGGCGTCTTCATGCACGGCCCGACCTTCATGGGTAATCCGCTGGCCTGCGCCGTGGCCAACGCCAGTATCGAACTGCTGCTTCAGTCGGATTGGCAGGCGCGTATCCGGCACATCGAACGGGCACTCCAGGCGGGCCTCGCCCCCTGTCGGGACCTCCCCGGCGTCGTTGAGGTGCGGGTGCTCGGCGCCATCGGTGTGGTGGAACTCGCAAGCCCGGTGCCGATGCGATCGATCCAGCAGCGCTTCGTCGAGCTGGGCGTCTGGATTCGGCCGTTCGGCAGGCTCATCTATCTGATGCCGCCCTATGTCATCGACGCTGCCGAGCTGGAGACGCTCTGCACGGCAGTCGTGCGCGTGGTGGCTGAAGGCGATTGGGTGCCTGGGGAGTGACAGCAGCCGCTGGGCCGGACCACCGACAGGCACTCCTGACCCGACTGGGCCTCACCAAGTTCAAGCTGCTCGACCCCTGCTGCGGCACGGGCCACTTCCTGGTCGCCGCCTTCCTGCTGCCGCCCATGCGCATGGCGGCCGAGGGCTTGAGCGCGCGGGAAGCGGCGGACGCGGTGCCGGCCGACAGCCTGCATGGCCTGGAACTGGACGCCCGCGGTGTCGAGATCGCGGTCTTCGCCCTGGCCTTGGCCGCCTGGTGCTTCCCGGACGAGCGCGGCGACCCGCTGGGCGTGCGGGCCGACATGCCGGTGCCCAACATCGCCTGCTGCGGTCTGAAGGTGGCGGCCAGCGCCAAGGACTGGGAGGCGCTGGTCCCTGATTCGCAACCCAACGCCGCCCTGCTGCGGCAGAAACTGCGCCTGCTGCACGCCGCCTTTGGGCAGCCTGCCGGACCCGGCTCGCGGCCTGAAGGACGACCTGTTAAAGTCTCGTTTCGACGATCTGAAGGATTTGCTGGAGCTTGCCTTGGCGACCGAGATGCCGGCTACGCTGTGGGGGCCGGGGCCGGGGCCGGGGCTGGAGTTGAGCGACGATGCCCGGGACTTGGCGGTGACCGCGCGTGGTCTGCTGGATGCCGCCCGCCTGCTGGATGGGCGTTACCACGTGGTCATTACGAACGTGCCTTATCTGGCGCGCCCCAAGCAGAATAATACGCTCAAAGACCACTGCGCCAGGCATTGCCCCGAGGCCAAGAACGGCTTGGCCAATGTCTTCTTGGAGCGGTGCCTGGAGCTCAGTCGCGAGGAGGCGCAAGGCGTCGTGCAGATCGTTATGCCGCAGAACTGGCTGTTGCTCACCGGCTACAGGAAGCAACGGGAGTCGTTGCTCAGGCGGATGCATTGGAATCTGTTGGCGCGTTTGCGGCCGGGTGCCTCCGAGACTATCAGCGGCGAAGTGGTGCAGGTTGTCTTGCTCATCCAGACGCATGAGGCAGCACCAGATGGATTTCACTTGCTGCTCGCCGACGCGTACTGCGCCGGCAAGGGCCTGGACCTCTGGCTGCGCGACAAGTTCTTCGAGCGGCACGCCAAGCGCTTCCAGCACCGCCCCTTCATCTGGCGCGTCTGGGATGGGCTCAAGGATGGCTTAGGCGTCCTGGTGAACTACCACAAGCTCGATAACGACCACCACCTGACGCTGGCCGAAAAAGACGCAGCCCGCGGCGAGTCGGCATGAGCGTCCTGTCCCTGCCGCTGTCCAATGACCTTGGAGTTTTCTCCTGCTTCACATAGGACCATCAACCATGAGCCAACTGATCCTGGATGTCCCGGACGAAACGCTGCTGTCGCTGCGGCTGTCCAATGCCGCTGCCGCAATGGAGATCCGCCTGGCCGCTGCCATGAAGCTTTTTGAACTGGGACGTTTGTCATCGGGCGGGGCTGCCCGGCTGGCAGGAGTCCCGCGCACACTCTTCTTGAACCGCCTGGCGGATTACGGAATCGATACCTTCATGCTCTCTGATGCCGAGATCGCGGAGCAGGCTTCCCTTGTCTGAGGTCATCTGCAATACCTCGCCGCTTCAATATCTGCATCAGATCGGGCAACTGGACCTGCTGCCGCGGCTGGTGGGGCGGGTCATCGTCCCGACCACGGTGGCTGAGGAGTTGGAAGAAGGCCGACGGTTGGGTTGCGATCGGCCGGTACCCGAAGCCCTGGGATGGATCGACCTGCGTCCGCCGCCCCATGTGCGAGTGCTCCGGCTGGTTGCAGCCCTCGGTTCCGGCGAAACCGGGGTTCTGGCACTCGCGCTGGACTGTCGAGATCCGGTGGTGATCTTGGATGATGCGCTCGCCCGTCGCCACGCCACCCTGCTGGGCCTTCGCCTCACCGGCACATTGGGAATTCTGCTGGATGCCAAACGTGCTGGATTTATTGCGTCCGTCACGCCCTTGATCGACGCGCTGCAACGCCAGGGCTTTCGATTGAGCCATCCGACTCGGTGCGCAGTGCTCCGCGCGGCGGACGAACCTCTCCCCCCGTAGCGATCCCCATGCAACTCTCTTCCAGCCTGCTTCTGGTATGCGGCGTTCAAGGGCGAGCGCATCAACGACCATCATCTGACGCTGGCCGAAAAGCTGACCGCGCGAGGCAAACTGTGTTGAAGATCCAATCGCTTCATCTACTGAACTTCCGTGGTATCAAGACGCTGGACGTTGACTTCACGCAGCGCACGACGGCGTTCAAGATGGCAGCGGGCTGTCGTGGCCTCGTTGGAGCGAGCCTTCCCCCACTGCCAATTCATCATCACCACGCATTCCCCCCAGGTCGTCGGCGAGCTCGCGCCGGAATCGGTGATGTTGCCGCGCGACGGCATCTTGCTGGGGCATGCACCGCGTGCGCTGGGGCTGAGCAGCGGCGAGGTGCTGGAGGAGTTGATGGAGGGGCAGGCGCGCAACCCCGAGGTGGCCAGACAACTCGACACGATTCATCGGCAACTAACTGTTACCTGCCGGGCTGGGACCTGCCCAAGCTGAGCCCTGGTCTTTTCACCGAGCACTTCGGCTTGGTGAGCGACTTTTCTCTCGAAGTGCTTCACGCAACTGCGCAACGGCAGTCGCCATAACAGGATGGCCGGACCGTCGGTAGCCGTGATGCCGATCAAGGCCGACGCGGGTATACTCCCCGCCATGTCGGGGTCCTGGCAGTCGCCGGCGCCCCATGGTTGTGGCCCGATCCGGGGTTCACCCGGTCTTGTGAGGTCTCCCTGTGGAACAGCACCGCGCCGACCCGCGTCCGACACTGGGCCATTATCTCTTTACCATGGCCGTGCTTTTTCTGTTGTGGGTCCTGCTCGCGGGAACCCTGCGTCAGGATGAACTGATCGCGGGCGGCGTGACGGCGTTCCTGGTGACCCTGATCGCCGGTCCGCGGCTCGCCATCCTCGGCGGTGTGCGCCTCGCGCCGCTCGCGCCGGTGCATCTGCTCCGGTATCTCTGGGTGTTCTTCGCGGCCTTGGTCCATGCCAATCTGGATGTTGCGCGCCGGGTGCTGTCGCCGTCGCTGCCGATCCGCCCCGGGGTGGTCGAGGTGCAGACGCGGCTGCGGTCGTCGCTCGGGCGCATGCTGCTTGCCAACAGCATCACCCTGACCCCCGGCACCCTGACGATCGACGTGCTCGGCGATCGGCTGCTGGTCCATTGGATCGATTGCTCGCCCGGTACCGATCTTGCCGCGGCGACGGCGGCCATCTCCGAATCATTTGAACGGCACATCCGCGGTTTCCTGAAATGACCCTGTATGCCATCACGCTGAATCCACTGGAGACGGCGGCCTTCGTGCTGCTTGGGCTGGCGCTGCTGCTGGCCTTGGTGCGGCTGGTGCTGGGGCCGCGGGCGCCGGATCGGGTGGTGGCCTCCGACACCCTGACGGTGATCACCACCACCGGCATTGCGGGGCTCGCGCTGCTTTTCGACAACCCGCTGTTCCTGGATGTAGCGTTGGTCTACGGGGTGCTGTCATTCATCGCGATCGTCGCGATCGCCCGCGCCATCGACGGCACCGGTGGGTCGCGCAACGACCGGGACGGCGCCGACGGAGATCGCTCATGATCCGGTTCATCGCCGATCTGGTGTTGCTGGGCGGGGCTGTCTTCACCCTGCTCGGGGCGCTGGGCATTCTGCGCATGCCCGATGTTTACAACCGCATCCAAGCCGGCACCAAGGCCTCGACCCTGGGGGCGATCGGCGTGCTGATCGGGATCGGTCTGTTGCAGCCCCAGTGGTGGGCCAAGCTGGTCTGCATCGCCGGTTTCATCCTGTTTACCAGTCCGGTGTCCTCGTCCACCATCGCCCGCGCGCTCTACCGTTCCGGTGTGCGGCCCTGGCAGGCGGCGCCCGGTCTGGCCGACGCCGATCGCACCGCACGGGGGTAAGGCGATGCTCACCTCAATTGCGTTGGTGATCGTGGTGGTGATGCTGGTCGCCGCGGTGCTGGTGTTGACGCTGCGCAGTTTCGTCGCCGCGGTGGCGGCCACCGCGGTGGTCGGGCTCGCGTTGTCCGTGCTCTATGTGCTGCTGCAGGCGCCGGATGTGGCCATGACCGAGGCGGCGGTCGGCGCCGGGCTGAGCGGTGTCATCCTCGCCCTGGCCCTGCGTCGGCTGGGATTGTGGCAACTGGATGACGGCGAAGGGGTTGGACTGAAGCCCCATTCAGGGCGCGCGGGGCCGGGGGGCGACGCCGATGCGTAACATCGCCTCCCTGGTCTTCAGCGCCGGACTGCTCTTCCTGTTGCTGGTGATCGGCGCCGAACTGGCGCTCGGCTATCCGGATATGCGGGTCGGGGCCGAGTATCTGCGGATCGCCGGTCCCGAGCTTGGCGCCGCCAACATCGTCACCGCTATCCTTGCCGGCTATCGCGGTTTCGATACGCTGGGTGAGCTGTCCATTCTGTTCGCCGCGGCGACCGCCGCCAGCCTGGTGCTGGGGCATCGGCGCGCGGACGCCCGCCGCGATCCGCCCGGCGGGCTGGTGCTGAGCGCCGGGGCTGATCTGCTGTTTCCGCTGCTGCTGGTGGTCGGGATCTTTGTTGTGGTGCATGGCCATCTCACGCCGGGCGGTGGGTTCCAGGGCGGCGTCATTCTGGCCGCGGCCTTTTTCGTGGCGCTCCTGGCCAATCCGGCGCGCACACTCAACCATGCCTTGCTTGGCTGGATCGAGGGGCTGGCGGGTGCGGCCTTCATCCTGATCGGCCTCTGGACCCTGGTCGAGGATGGCCACTTTCTGACCCCCTTGCTGCCGCTCGGGACCATGGGCGAACTGGTCTCGGCCGGAACCTTGCCGCTGCTCTCGGTGGCGATCGGGCTCAAGGTCGGCGCCGAACTGGCCGGGCTCCTGGCTCACCTGGCCGATACGGAGGCGCCCGACCGATGATTCCCTGGTCTCTGGAAACGGTAAGCTATGCGGGAGCCATTGGCCTGGTGGTCATCGGCGGCCTCGGGCTGGTGATCTGCAACCATCTGTTCCGTATGCTGCTGGCGTTGGCGATGGCCGAGTCGGGCGCAAATCTGTTGCTGGTCTTGACAGGGTTCCGCGACGGGGCCATTGCGCCGATCATCGGCTACGGTCCGGCCGGGGCGCCGCTGGTGGACCCGCTGCCTCAGGTGCTGGTGCTGACGGCCATCGTCATCGGAGTCGGCGTGCAGGCGCTGGCGGTCGCCGTGTTGGTGCGGGTCTACCGGTCTTATGGGACCTTGGATATGCGCGACTTGCGGCGGCGGATGGAGGGCGAGATCGCCGCCGCCGCGGGCATTGCGGCACCCGGCAGTGCCCAGGCGCCGCTCGGTCAGCGCCCGCTGCCGCCGGTTCCGGATTATGAATTGGTGCGGCGTTCCGCGCCCGTTCGGGAGCGCGGCGCATGACGCTTGAGCTGCCTGTCGATCTGCTCTTTGGTCTGAACCTGGATCTGAACCTTGATCTGACCAGGGTCATGACCGCGAACGCGATCGTGCTGCCGGTGGTCCTGCCGCTGCTGGCCGCCTTTCTGATGCAGCCGCTGGCCCAGGTGTCGCGCCTGCTGGCCCGGCTGCTGGGGCCGCTGGTGTTGACGCTGGGCGCCTGGATCATCCTCAACACCTGGCTGGAGGTGGGTCCGGCACCCTTCAGCGTGGCCATCGGCGGCTTCGCCGCGCCCCTGGGGATTGTGTTCTACGCGGATCAACTGGCGCTGCTGTTCGCCCTGGCGGTTCAGGTCTTCACGCTTCTGTTCTGGCCCGGCCTGGGTGTTGTCGCCAAGGCGGAGGCCGCGGCCGATCGGCAGCGGGCACCGCGCCGCGACGCGCTGGCGCTGCTGTTGGCGTCGGCCGCGACCGGATTGGCACTCTCCGGCGATCTGTTCAATATTTTTGTCTTCTACGAATTGGCGGCGGTGGCTTCTTTCGGTTTGGTCTGCGCCGACGACAGCGGACGCGCCCGAATCGCCACCCTGCGGTATCTGTTCATCAGCGCCTTCGGGTCGGTGCTGGCCCTGGTCGGCATCGCGATCCTGTACTTGCAGACCGGCACTCTGAATTTGGCCCAGCTCGCGCAGGTGGCCCCCGAGACGTTGCAGGGGCCTATCGGTCTGGCTGCCTTCGCCCTGTTGCTGATCGGTTTCGGAGTCAAGGCGGAGCTCTTTCCGCTCAACGCCTGGGTGCCCGAGGTCTATGCCACCGCGCCGGCACGGGTCTCCGCGCTGCTGGCCGGACTGATCTCGAAACTTGCCATCCTGGTGATCGTGCGGCTGCTGATCCTGGTCTTCCAGCAACCCGAGGCGAGCCAGTTGCTGCTGGTGCTGGGCGTGCTCGGCGTGCTCACCGGCGAGTTCTCGGCCTGGCGTGCGCAGGATTTCCCGCGCCTGCTCGCCTTCTCCTCGATCGGCCAGCTCGGTCTGGTTGCCATCGCTTTTTCGATCGACGGGACCACCGGTCTCCTGGCCGGGACCGCGGTCGCTTTGCACCATCTGATCGTCAAGTCCGCGCTCTTCGGGCTGGCCAACCGCTGGAGCGGCGGGCTGGATGCGTTGGCGGGGGCGGCCAAAGGCGCGCCCCGCGCGGCCGGACTCTTTGTGCTCTTCGCGCTGTCCCTGATCGGCGTGCCGCCGCTCTGGGGTTTCTGGATCAAGCTGCTGATCATGGTGGGGCTGGTGCAGGGCGGCGCGCCGCTGGATCTGCTGGCGCTGGGTGCGATCCTCCTGGCGACCGCGGTGGAGGCCCATTACCTGTTCCGCGTCGCCCTGCGGCTCTATCAGCCGCCGGTGCCGGATCGGGCGCTCCGCCTGGCCCCGCCGGCACGCTGGGATACCGGCGTCGCCTATCTGCTGGGGGCCTGTCTGGTGGTGATCAGTGTCGCGATCACCCCGACGACCGAGGCCCTGCGCGTGCTGGCACAGCAGACCGGTGACGTGCTGCTCTATATCGACACCGTCTTTCCCCAACCCTTGGCCGACAAGGAATGACCATGGCGACGAGCCCGACGACCGTGATGGATCAACTCCTCACCGGGCTGCACCTGCCGGACGGCCTGGATGCGTTTGCGGGTGTGATTCGGGAGTCCCTGGCCCAGGTGACCAACTCCGCGAGCTGGACGCGCTACGGCCGGCAGTCCCTGGAATGGCTGATCGGCATGAACCCGGTGGATCGGCTCTTCATGCTGAGCGCGCTCACCCTGTTGCTGATGCTGCTCCTGGGTCGGCTGCGCAGCGCCGGGGTGCTGGCGGTCCTGCTCTATGGGGCTCAGTTCGCCGCCCTGCTGTCGACCGACACGCTGTTCGGTGCACCGCTGGCCGCCGAGGTCCGGATCACGGTCGCCGATCAGTCGCTGCACTGGTCCTACGACGCCCTGTCCTGGTTCTTCGCCATGCTCACCATCGGGGCCGGGTTCGTGACCGCCTGGTATGCCGCCGGGTCCTGGATGCGCCGGTATCGCGAGGCGGGCCGGAGCGCGCGTGCCTTCCATGTCGCCCTGGCCCTGAATTGTTTCGGCATGCTGCTGCTGATCGGCAGCGCGGACCTGCTGTCCTTGTTCCTGGGCTGGGAGCTGGTGAGTTGGGCCAGCTTTCTGCTGATGGCCCTGGTCGGCGGGCTGGGTGCTCAGGCCGCGCTGAAATATCTGGCCTATGCCATCAGCGGGGCCATGCTGATCCTGGGGGCCATCGCTCTGCTCTACAGTGTCGGCGGATCATTCGAATACGATGCGGTCGTCGCCGCCATCCGGGGCATGACCGATGCGCAGGTCTGGACCCTGCTCCTGTTGCTTGGCGGGGGTTTCGCGGTGAAACTGGCCCTCCTGCCGTTCCACCTCTGGCAGGCGGCCGCCTATGCCGAGGCACCAGGCGCCGGATCGGTCTTCCTGGGCGCGATCTCGGCGCGCATGGGGCTTTTCGGCATCATCGTCTTTATCGTCGGGATGATCGGGGTCAGCCGTTTGATGACCCTGGAGATTCCCTACACCTTTATGAGCAGCCGCGAGCTGATCGCCTGGATTGCGGCGCTCACCATCATCGTGCCCACCTATACGGCCTTGCAGCAGCATGATGCGCGTTATCTGCTGGCCTGGCACGGAATCGGGCAGGGCGGCTATATGTTGCTCGGTCTGATGGTGGGTGATGCGGTCGGCTCCGCCGGGGGTCTGCTGCATTGCTTCAATTACGCGATCACCCAGGCGGCCCTGCTGATGGCGGTCTTTGCCGTGGTTCACCGCACCGGGACGGCGGATCTCAACCAGCTTGGCGGTCTGGTGACCCGGATGCCGCTCACCTTCCTGGTGCTGCTGTTCGGCATCATCAGCCTGGCGGGCCTGCCGCCCATGGCCGGCTTCGTCTCCAAGTGGATGGTCTACCGCTCGTTGATCACCGAGGGCATGCCGCTGTTGTTCGTGACCGCGGTGGTCGGCACACTGGGCACCATCCTGTCGGTCTATAAGCTGATCCACAATATCTTCTTGGGCCAGTTGCGGGTGGAGCACCAGGAGGTCGCGGAAGCGCCGCTGTCGATGCTGATCCCCATGCTCGGGTTGTCGGCGCTCATCTTCCTGGCCGGGTTCATCCCTGGGCCGGCGCTGAGTTGGGTCGCCCAGGTCCAGGGGCAACTCGGTCTGCCGGTCGTGCCCTGGGTGCTGGGCGGCATCGTCGACCCCCGCGGCGGCCTGGATATGATCTGGCTGGTCGGTATCCTGATGGCCGGCTTTGGCGTCGGCGCCTTGGTCTTCTACGGCTTCGGCGGCCGCTCCAGACGCGTCCACCAACTCGACAACTATGCGGGCGGCCATTTCCTGACGGCCGATGTGCATTACCAGTACAGCGACAATTTCTATGCCGGTCTGATGCATCTGATCGGCCCCTGGTATCGCGGCGCCTTCCGGTGGCTGGAGCGCTCCCTGGCCGCCACCCTCGATCTGGTCTCCTTCGGGGCCGAGGGGCTGTACCGGCTGGCGCAGCCGACGCTGTTGATGCTCGCTGCCGCGGTGGCCATGCTGGCTTGGGTCTTGTAGTACGGAGCGAATGATGGACTGGTTGAGTGCGGTGAATCTGGATGGGTTGGCGGCCGTGGATTTCCGCTGGCTGGGCCTGGTGCTGGAACTGATCCTGATGCCCCTGATCGCTTTCGTGGTGGGCCTGGGCCTGGTGCTGATGTTGCGCAAGATCGCGGCGCGACTCCAGCGCCGGGTGGGTCCGCCGCTGTCGCAGCCGCTGTGGGATATCATCAAGCTGCACGCCAAGGAAACGCAGACCTCGCATGGACTGATCCACGAGATCGGCATCGTTATGGCGATCGGCGGCTATGTGGCCGCGGTGACCCTGCTGCCGGTGCCGGGGATGAACGGTCTGGCGCAGCAGGGCGGCCTGATCGCCTTGCTGTACATGACCATGATCCCCTCCCTGGGATTAGCCCTGGGGGTCGGGCAGTGCGCCAACCCCAACGGCTCTATTGGTATCTCGCGGGCGCTCACCGCGATGCTGGCTTATGATGTGCCGCTGGTCATCGTGATCTTCGGCGTGGCGTTTCACTTCGGCTCACTGAATCTGGTGCACATGATCGCGGCTCAGCAGGCCGGCGGTATCGCCAGCTGGGGTATCGTCCAGATGCCGCTGCTGGCCCTGGCCGGGCTCTTTGCGCTCCAGGGTATGTTGGGCAAGCAGCCCTTCGAGATCTATGTCGCCCCGGCCGAGATCGCCACCGGTCCCATGGTCGAGATGGGCGGCAAGTTCCTGGGCGGGCTCTTCGTGATGCAGTGCTTTCAACTGTATACGGCGGGCGTGCTCTACGTGACGTTGTTTCTGGGCGGCGGGGAGCATTGGCTGACCTTCCTGTTCAAGGTCTTCGTCGTGACGGCGATTCCCATGACGATCGCCATGGTGTTTCCCCGCTATCGCACCGAGGACATGGTGCGCCTGTTCTGGAAGTGGCCGACGATGATCGGGCTGCTCGGCATCGCATTTGTGATGAATTGACGTTTCCCCCGTGGATGAAGGTCCCGCTCATGGGCTTCATTTGCGGACCCATCCTTCTTGGCAGGTGACGCGTGACCCACATCGATCAGGTTCCGACACCCGGCGCTCCGCTGCCGGTTGAGATTGGCGTGACGCCGGGGGCGAAGCGCACCAACCCGTTCGCCCAAGTATTCGACGAGCTGGTGCGCTTTGCGCAGTCCCGGTCGCTGTTCATGCTGCATTACTGCACCGGCTGCGGCGCGGTCGAACTGCCCCCGGCGATGACCGCGCGCTTCGATATGGAGCGGCTGGGTATTCAGCCGATGGTCTCGCCGCGGCAGGCGGATATCCTGCTGATCACCGGCTATGTTTCGGTGAAAACCTTGAAGCGGGTGATACTGACCTATGAGCAGATGAACTCACCCAAGTATGTGATCGGGATCTGCTCCTGCACGGTCAACGGCGGCATGTATTGGCAGAGCTATGCGACCGCGAAGAAGCTCAATGACTACATGCCGGTGGACATTTACATCGCCGGCTGCATGCCGCGTCCGGAGGCGGTGATCGAAGGGTTGCGCGGTCTGATCGAAAACATCCGCAACGGTCGGGCCGACGCCTGGAAGGACTACTACCGACGCTATGACCATTATCTGGGCAATCAGCAGCGCCTGTTCGGTGCCGACTGGCAGACTCCGACCGATGTGATTGCCGAGGCACGTCATTACGATCTCTTCGGACCCGCGACCCTGGGTGCGCATACCGCCCTGCTGGAACAGCATCAGCGTCCGTTGGAGGCGTTGGCGATGCGCATTGAGATTCCGGAGCTGATGCGGCGGCGGAGCCGTGCGGACCAGGGCGGAACAGCGCAATGACGAACGACCTGACGACCTGGCTCGACAACCTGCTGGCCGAACTGGACGGGATCAGCGTCCGGCGCACGTCGCGCCGGCGGCTGCGGGTGGAGGTGGCGTCCGACGCCTTGCCGGCGCTGCTGGAATTGCTGCGCGGGCGCGCGTCGTTTGTGCACCTGTCCGCCATCAGTTGTGTCGACTGGATTGACGCCGGCCAGTTCGAGTTGGTGTATCACTGCTGGTCCTATGAGACGCAGTCCCTGGTTTCGGTGCATACGCGCATCCCGCGCGAGCCGGGCGTCTATATCTCCGTCTATGACATCTATACGCCCGCCGCGTTCTTCGAACGGGATATCCACGAGATGTTCGGCGTCTGGTTCGAGGGCAGTCCGGATCTGAGCAAATTCATCCTGACCGAATGGGACGGCCCGCCGCCCATGCGCAAGGATTTCGATTCGGAAGCCTGGGTGAATCAACACTTCGACTGGCAAGACTATCATCCGGACTGGCTCAAGGATCTGGAGGCGCGCGGCGGCGGCATCGCCGTGCCGCCGGACGAGCAGCGCTTCAGCCGGAGGACTGTCGATGAGACCTGAAAACTATGAAGCGCAGCGACAGCCGCCGAGCTATGACTATGAGCTCAATATCGGTCCCAATCATCCGGGCATCGAGGGTAATTACGCCTTCAAGCTCCGTCTGAATGGAGACAGGGTCATCGCCGGGCGGGCGGATGCCGGCTATCTGCACCGCGGGTTTGAGAAGCTGATGGAGGGCCGGCTGTGGATTCAGAACCTGGCCATCACGCCGCGCATCTGCGTGCCGGACCCGGTGCCCATGGAAGTCAGCTATTGTCTGGCGGTCGAGGACCTGTGCGGACTGGTGGTCCCGGAGCGGGCGCAATGGCTGCGCGTGATGCAGCTCGAACTCTCACGCATCGCCGCGCATCTCTTTATCTTCGGCGGACATGCGGCCACTACCGGCATGTATACCCCGATGTTCTGGGGCATCGCCGACCGCGATCTGATTCTGGATCTATTCGAGGAAATGACCGGCGGGCGGGTCTATCACATCTACAACATTCCGGGCGGCGTGCGCCGGGATCTGCCGGACGGTTTTGGCGAGCGGGTCGCCAATACGCTCGATTATCTCGAATCGCGTCTGCCGGACTATGACAATCTGCTGTTTACCAACCAGGTGTTCGTCCACCGGGCCCAGGGCTGCGGGCCGATCAGTCAACAGCAGGCACTGGAGTGGGGGGTGACCGGGCCGAATCTGCGCGCAACCGGACTGAAGTTCGACGTACGCCGCGATGATCCCTATCTGGTTTATGACCAGCTCGAATTCGAGATCCCCACCGAGGAACCGGGCGACGCTTGGGCGCGGGCGCTGGTGCGGCGCCGGGAGATCAAGGAAAGCATCCGGATCATTCGCCAGGTCGTGGCGCGGCTGCCGACGCTCGCCGGACCCATCCGCTGCCCCATCCCCAACCCGCTGGCCTGGAATGTGCCCGCCGGTTCCACCTATACCAGGGTCGAGTCGTCCAAGGGTGAGCTCGCCTGGTACGTGGTCTCCGACGGCGGCGAGCGGCCCTACCGCACCCATGTCCGCGGACCCTCCCAGATGCACGCGGTGCAGGTGCTGGAACAGCTTGCGATCGGGTGCCGGATCGAGGATGTCGCCCAGATCATGTTCTCACTCGACGCCTGCCCCCCGGAGGTGGATCGCTGATGCGCGACATCGATCACCAGGACCGGGGCGGTCTGCTCGGTCCGCTCAAGAACCTGTCGTTCTTTGCCCGTCAGCCGATCACCGAGCCCCTGGGGCCGCGCCCGGCCGCGGCGAACTACCGCGGCTTCCATCTGAACGATTGGGACCTGTGCATCGGTTGCAGCACCTGCCAGAAGGTCTGCGACAACGCCGCCATCACCATGGTCAAGGTCCCCGGCCTGCCCGAGGACCCGGTCAAGGGCATCCGCAATCTGCGCCCGGCCATCGACTACGGCCGTTGCTGTTGGTGTGCTTTGTGCGTGGATCTGTGTCCCACGGGGTCGATCGCGCTCTCGTGCGAATATGTCCATACCTGTCTGGACAGCGAACTCGACAGCTATTTCATTCTGCCCGACGCCCGGGGAATCCACGGCACGCCCTATCCCAAGGGCTGGGCCAAGTCGACCGACGCGGATTTGGTCGCACTCGATCGCCAGCCGATGACCGAACAGGCCCCGGCGGAGCGCATCGGCAATTTTTCCGAGATCGTGGCCGGGTACGACGCCCATCAGGCGCTCATCGAGGCATCGCGCTGTGTCCAGTGCGGTATGTGCCACGACGCCTGTCCGACCCACATGCATGCCCCCGAATACATCCGCGCCATCTGGAAAGGCGATCTGGAAGGCGCGGTGCGTGAGATCTACCGCACCAATCCCTTCGCTCACACCTGCGGCCGGGTCTGCACCCATCGCTGCGAAACCGCCTGTTCGGTGGGCCATCGCGGCGCCCCCATCGCCATTCGCTGGCTCAAGCGTTACGCCATGGACGCGGTGGACCACGCGCGGGTCAAACAGATCGCGGCCGAGGGTCGGGCCGATTTCATCTCCGGCAAGCGGGTCGCGATCGTCGGTGCCGGGCCGGCCGGACTCACCGCCGCCTTCGACCTGGTCCGGCAAGGGCATGACGTGACCGTGCTGGAAGCCCAGGCCCAAGGCGGCGGCATGGTCCGCTACGGCATCCCCGACTATCGGATGCCGGCCGACCGGCTTGACCGCGACCTGGATGTCATCATCTCGCTGGGTGTGAAGATTCGGTACAACACCCGGGTCGGTGTCGACCTGACCATGGAGCGGCTGCGGGCGGAGTATGACGCGGTGGTGTTGGGCGTCGGACTCTGGATGGGCCGTTCCACCCGGGTGCCGGGCGCCGATCAGGCCGGCGTCAAACGAGCCGTGGATCTGCTGCGGGCGGTGGCGGCAGGTGAAGCGATCGAGGTCCCCCAGTCCGCGGTGATCATCGGCGGCGGCAACGTGGCCATGGATAGCGCCCGCACCCTGGCGCGGCTCCAGCAGCAGCGCTATGGCGAGGTCAGAATCACCCTGACGGCGCTCGAAGACCTGGACCACTTTCTGGCCGATGCGGATGAAATCAGGGAAGCGCGGGAGGAGGGCGTGCAGATTCTGGAGGCCCGCGGGCCCCAGGAAATCCTGATGCGCGAGGGGCAGGTCGCGGGGTTGCGGACCTGGGGCGTGCGCTCCATATTTGATGGGGCGGGTCGGTTTGCTCCCAGTTATGAGCCCGCCGATGAGCAGATTCACGCGGGTGACATGGTGGTCGAGGCCATCGGTCAGGCGGCGGATGTGGCCCTGCTGGGTGAGGCCCTGACTGAAGTGCTGCAATGGCACCGCGGGCGCCTCCAGGTCGACGGTCAGGGTCGCACCAATCTGGAGTGGCTGTGGGCCGCGGGCGACATGGTGCGCGGTCCGGATGTCGTGTCGGCCGTTGCCGACGGGCACCGGGTCGCGGACAGCATTCATGCCTATCTATCCGTTCAGGAGCACGCACCATGATCGAGGGTCACCAGGGCAGCTACGATCGGATCAAATCCAAGACCTCGCTGAAAGAGGTCTTGGAGCTTGCCTGTTCGTTCGAAGCCAGCGCCCGTGATTTCTATCTCGACCTGGCCCCCAAGGTCAGCAAGAACATCCGTTGGCTGGCGGAGGATCTGGCCGCCGAGGAGCAGTGCCACTACGATTTGCTGCGTGGTCTCGTGGACCATCCGGACAGCGTCGAGCAGGTCGCGGTCGAGGTCCAGACGCCTGCCAACAACACCCGGTTTTCCGACGCCATTCACCTGCCCGACCTGGGACCCCAGCCGGACGACCAGGCGGTGCTGCAGTACGCCATGGGGCGCGAGCACATCGCCATGGAGCACTACCAGTCACTGGCCGAGGGAACCGAGCCCGGCCCCATTCGGGACATGTTCGTCTATCTGGCCAACGAGGAGACCAAGCACAAGGCCGAACTCGAGAAACTCTACTACGAGATGGTGCACAGCGGCGGGGTTTGAGGCCGGGAATAGCAGTCGGCTTCCCTCAGTCTTCATAGCCGTCGCGGATGCACTTCTTGCCCTTTTGATTGGAATGGTAGCCGGCGGGACAGTTGCCGTGCTTCTCGATGATCGGCGGCGCCTGGTAGGCCGGGTAGCCGGAGTGAAGCCCCGGCTGGTGCTCCTGGGGATTGCCGTAATAGCCGCGCGAAGGGGGTCGGGCGTCGGAGTTACTCACACAGTAGTTGCCGTCGGGATAGTAACCCCTGGGGCAGTTGTTGGGTCGCGGAATGACATCGGCAACTGCGACCATCAGCGCGGACGGAAGCAGGGCAGCGAGCAGGGCGAAACGCAATCGGGTAGGCATGACCGGTCCTCAGGGTGTGTCGGGAACCGGAATCATACACTCTTATTCAAGCCTGATGGACGGGTACAGGAATCCCATCGGGAGTTCGGCCGCGGCCGAATCGCTCCATCGTAAAGCATTGGCGCGGAGCCTATTTGACCGTCCCGGTCGATTGCCGGCGCGCCGCGGCCAGGACGTAATCGAACGGTTCATACAGCGTCTCGGGAATGCTGCGAAGCAGCCAACCCCCAATGCCAAGCCGCCGACGCAACCCGGCGTCCTCAACCAAGGCGCGACGCCAGCCCGGGAACACCTGGTCGCGGATCGACTCCACCTGCACCGCCTCGAACCCGGCGGCGGCGAGTTTTGCGGCGTAGATATCGCGCGGGTAGATATTGGCGCGCGGCACCGCGAGCGCGGCGCGGGCAACGTCGCCCAGCAAGGCCTGCAACGGGTGCCGCCATGGATCGGGACCGGGTCCGGTCGGGATCGAGTCGGCGAGCACCAAGCGCCCGCCCGGCCGCAGCAGGCGGGCGGCCTCAGCGAAAAAGCGCTCGCGGGTATCGAAATGGAAGGCACACTCGACGGCGGTGACCACGTCGCAGCAAGCGTCGGGCAGTCCGGTCGCGGTGGCCGAGCCTTCGCGCAGATCGATCCGCTCCTCCAGGCCGAGTTTGCGGACGCGGGCCCGCGCCTCGCGCACTTGTTCAGGCGCGATGTTGATGCCGACGATCCGCCGCGGGGCAAAGCGCCGGGTCCAGTAAATATCCTGCTCCGCGAACCCGAAGCCGACATCCACGACCTCGTCGGCACTGCTGAGGCCGGCCGTTCGGCCGACCAACTCGACCATCGCTTCGCAGGCCTCGTCGATCGTCCGCGCCTCGGCCCAGTAGCCGAGGTTCAAGTACAACCCGCGCTCGGAGAACGCATTAGTTGATGCGAACCGATACATCCAGCGCACCGGCAGCGTCGGGATGATCATCCAGACACCGCCGCCACAGGCACACTTGGATTCGCGCACGGCAGCCTCCTTCGATGCGGTCCTGTTACACCTTCCGACCGATACACGTTATCTCCTTGAGACGGAAAGGGTTGAACGCGTTCCACGCCCGAATTTCGCCCGAATTTCGCCGGAATAGCCGCCGCTGATTACTCAGGGACGATGTGTCCCTTGGTTCCGGCATCGGCATCAGACCAGTGATCCTCGCCTTTCAAGCGCCGATCACCCTGAATAGTATAGGTGATGCTGCCATCCCGGAATACCAGTGCGCCGTCGCTGCGTTTGGCATTCACGCGCTTGCCGCTGACCCAGACCTGTTCTTTGCCGTCGATGCGGATGGTGGCCACGGTGGCACCGGACCCGGCTTTGGCAACCCATTGTCCGGCATAAGGCGTATGATTTGCGGCTCCCTTTTCATGCGCGGGGGCGTCCGCAACGAAACCCGCCTTGGCGTTTTCCGCCTTGGTCTTGTGGATGTCGCAGCCCTGCATCTCGGAGACCTGGGTGCAGCCCGAGCGTTCGAGCAGACGACGGTAGTCCGCGTCGATGGCATGGACGGCGGTAGTTGCCAGCAGGGCAACGCCGGCGACGATGAGTGATGGCGTCTTCATGGGTCTTGACCTCGTGCAGAGCGATTGGATGAATTCAGCGCAGTGAATGGGACCAGCAGCGCGGCCGTGAACAGTTCCCGCGGGGCACCATCCTCGACGTAGGGTGCGGTGAGGAACGAACCGCACCGCGGCCAGGCGGTGATTCGCAAGCTCGCCTCACCCAACAAGAGACCCGCTGGCTGCAACGCTGATCACGCCCTGCGCCCCGGTGTTGCCCCAACGGTTGTTGCCCCTGATCCTGTGCCGGATCGGCACCAGGCAGGCGGTCGGGATAATAGTGATGCATTGGATCAAATTCCAGTCGCAGGTAACCGATACAGCAAGCCGAAGAACAGCGCCGAGAGCAGCCGGGCCGATAGGCTAGCGGTCTTGCGGCCGGTGCCGTGGTGCCTGGTGAAGCGCGTCGGCAGAGTGAGGAAGGGCAGGATGGTGATGACCTCCGCCCCCAGGGGCGAAAGCCATCGGTCCTCATGAAACCTCAACCTCCGGTCTGTTGTGCTGGTGCAGCACGATCCGCAGGGGGCTGTAGGGGCGACTTCAGTCGCCCCTAGTGTGCCCGACATGGGCATGTACTTGCTACCTGAAAGGAGGTAACCGCAAAGAGTGACGAGAAGCGTAGTGAACCCCAAGGTGGACGCCGCGAGGCCAAACTGAAAGAAGGGGTAGTCAAGACACGACCGCAGAACACGAACAGGCAGTGAGGCCGGGTACGGGCGATCAGCGTGCTAGGGAACGCGAAATCCAACCGTCACCGAAAGACGTATCCGGTAGAGCTTGGTGGCACGGGTCGAAAGTACATGTTCTTACTCGGGGAGATCTGGCACGCGAGAGCGAGCCAGAAGTCAGCAGGGGCCGTAGTAGCGTTACGTCCGGTGAAAGCCGGGACGAGCGAAGGGCCGAAGAGTCACGAGAGAACCATAGTCTGCACCTGGTCCAGAGGGCGAGCAGGCGGGCGAAACGCTGCTGGCGTTGCAACTACGGCAACCACCGGGACGGCGAGCTAAACCGAACGGGTGGATTCCCGCATGGGGGAGGCCCGCGCCCACCAAGTCATCCGCGACCCCGAGCACAGACGCTAGAAGAGGTTCAATAAGCAACACGGTAGACATCACGTTACCGTGGACGCTCGCGGGCTAAGCCCGCTGGGCTCAACCGCCGGATGCGGAAAACCGCATGTCCGGTGGTGTGGGAGGGTGACGGGCGCAATCCCGTCGCCCCGACCCGATCACGTCTGTAGATCATTTCCCGGAAATCACCACATCGGCCAACAACAGGAAGCAAAAAATGGACACTTGCTAACGAAGATCGGCGAGACGCAGTGCCCACTCTGTGCAGGTCGCGAGATAAGAGGCCCCGGTCGAATGGCACTGACTTTAGCCGCTGTCTTTAAAAATTATAGACTTACAAGTCTATCAGTAAAGCGTCAGTTGAGTGGGCGCGGCATCTCTAGCGGTGCTTTCTTGCATCAGTTTGGTCCGCAGGCGCTTCTTGGTCGTTTTTCGATATAGCAAACGCTTGTTTCTGCTGGGCTTGCGAGTTAAGTCAGATCCATTCGAGCCTGGCCCCTTCGCTCTTTTCTTTGCGCTTTATCCTCTTTACGGACGAGACTTCGGCTTCCACGCAAGATCGAAGGCCATGTAGACCGCGTAACATATCAGTGAAGATAATGCGACGCATACAAAAAAAGCGCGCCAGGACCAGACATGCAGTAATTTGTGGCAGGCTGATACCGAACTATCTCTGAAATTATTCTCTATTATTGCTTTTACATCTACCGCTGGGACGCCCGACCAGTCGTTAACAGCCGCAATCTCCATGGGAATTACAATATGCTCATACCCGGGATCGTGTCCCGTCGGACTCTCAAGAATATTCTCGTAAATCGCCTCTTGGTAGTCGTCCGCATACCGATATGCAAGAGCAAGAGATAGTACCAGAAAAATAGGCAGCAGCACGGAGCCGATGCGGCGATACCCGCTTGACCATGCGGGCAACGTTCTTGCAATAAATGTTATTACTACTGCTCCCACGATCCATCCGAAAAGTTTATACAACGAGTTTGGCGTGCAATCAACTGATGGGGCCCAGCCTATTCTCTCGTCCGGCAACCATTTTTCAGAAACGAAGTACGCAGCGACACTAACAATCCCGACTATAACAACGAATTGACGTAAAAAATTGAGCGACTCAACGGCGCGTTCCGTCCGGCCTTGATTATCGTTCCTGCCATCAGTCTTGGGGCGCCGATCCGTGGATGCTCCATCGGGACCCTTGCCGGTGATGCCCCAGATCAGCCGATCAAAGGGGGTCAGGTTGCCCGAATCTGCCTGCGGGCGCAGATCGACCCAAGTACGTTCGGACAGAAACATCGGCAGTTCAGGCTCGGCAGGGGCATCGGCCAACAGCACCGGGATCACGGGGCGTCCGTCCTTGACCGCGCGCGACAGAGCGGCTTGCATCTCTACGTCTTCCCAGGGGCCCAATCCGTCCGCGCCGACCAGAACGGCGACGCTACGGGAGGCGCGGATGCCGGATTCGAGCAGCGGTTGCGAGGGGATGCCGGGGCGCAGCTTGTCTTCGTCCAGCCAAACGGAAATCCCTTGGGCGCGCAAGCCTTCGGCAAGGGCGCGCACCGCTGGCTTGTCTCGGCTGTTATGGCTCAAGAAACAGTCGATGGTTTTGGAATCGGGTATGCTCGGGTGGCCGGAACGATGATCGAGGCCCTTCGTTTCAAGAACAGCGCACTTCTCTCCTTTCTTCTTGGTCATGACAGACCCTCAAGCTTGGCCTTTACGATCAGCCGCTTCGATCCGGCAGCTAGATTCCCGAGTGGGCGATCAGCCGTGGAGGTTGATCGTAGTCCCGACGACACCATCAACTTTCGGGCTCGGCGTTTGGCACTCGCGACCCAGCGGTGTCGCGCTTGCGTCTGGCGCTCTGCGCGACGGGTGCCGCAATAGCCGGAAAAACGATCAGTGCCCATCACGAAATGCGCTCGCATTGAATTTTTTCCGCGTTTGACTATAAACTCAAATTACCCGTGATCGCCCCATCAATGTAGCATGGGAAAACGGGTATTGATCATTGCTCAGGCCACAATCTGCGATTTGCGACGCACGACCGAAAACTATTTTCCTCACGAAGACAAGGGGAGCACGAAGGATGCTTAGTTATTTTCGCCATGCATTCGTGTTTTCCTGAGAAATTCTCTCAAGACCCCAGCGATGATCAAGGCCGGAGAACGCAATCATTTTTCGCGACGACCGCTAAGTCCGGGTCAGTGTTCGATTATAGCTCTTCACCGATAATAGCCATTTAAGACCGCCTTATACGGCGACTCTGAATCAGTAACTTGTACGAGTGGAGCACAGCTCTTTACTTGGACGTGAACGGGTTTGCTTTCTAATACAAGAGTCCCAGCAAATTTAGACACGGCGCCGCATGAAACGTAAATGTCATAGCTCCTTTGCTGGATGCTGTCATTCTTACCATTCGTCAGCAGTCGCTTTTCTTTCTCTGGCGGATACTTCGGCACTAGCCAAATCTGCTCCGCAATGTTATCGTTTTCCAATATAACCGTACCGCCCCACGTCGCGTACCGACCCCCGATCGCACAACCTCCAATAAAAAGTGAAACCAGAGCAAGGCAAGTACCAATTTTCATTTCAGGCTGCGCTTTACTGGTTGGCTACAAAACAACAAAGGCGTCCGCTACGCAAACTTCGTGAGCGAATAGTTTTTTAGCTTTCGCGTTCTCGGCGCTAGGATCAAGGACATATATATATCTAATAAGCGGAATATTAGTCTCGGAAATGCTTTTCCCGCCCACGGTTATGTGAATCTTGCTAGCAATTGGATTGTTGGCAAACGCGCCCGGAGGATAGTAGCTAATTCCGGTCACCAAGAGCGCGTGCTCGTTCTTTAACATAATCACCGGTCTTTGCCTGTCGATGGCTGCGATTATACATTCAACGCTGCTGCAGAAATGGGGTCGAACCCTGAAGTATCCCCTAGAAAAAATCAATAAAAACAAAGGTCAAGAAAAGATTT
>JACDZG010000165.1 GCA_013426805.1 Chromatiaceae bacterium | reverse complement strand
CCCGCCCGCTCGCCATCCTGATGGGGCCGGCGATTACCGAGGAGCCGGCGGGCGCTCCGGCAGCGGAGCCGGACGCAGCCGGAACGGATCACTGAGGGGCCGCGCGCGTTGCGTCTTCGGTCATCAAGCCGACGCCTTGTCGGAGGTCGCCAAGTAGCGGCTTGGCGCGCGGCACAGGCGGCTGGCGGGTGCCGTGCTTCGTGCGCTGGCCGGCCCAATTCAAGGCAGGCACAGTGCTCAACGGCATCGTCACCCACCAGGACTGGCTGGCGACCTTCCTCGCCGCCGCCGGTGAGCCGGACATCAAGGAGAAGCTGCTCAACGGCCACACCGTCGGCGAGAAGACCTTCAAGGTCCACCTCGACGGCTTCAACATGCTGCCCTATCTCAAGGGCGAGGTGCAGGAGAGCCCGCGAAATTTCTTCTTCTACATCAGCGACGACGGCGACATCCTGGCGATTCGGATGCAGGATTGGAAAGTGGTGCTAATGGAGCAACGCGCCAAACAACTGGCGTGCTGGATCGAACCTTTCGTGAAGCTGCGCGCGCCGAAGCTCTTCCATCTGCGCCGTGACCCGTTCGAGCGTGCCGACGAGAACTCGAACAGCTATTGGGACTGGTTCATTTCCCATGCCTCACTGCTGGTACCGAAGCGGCGGCCGACGACCTGCTCGTCCACATAGCAAAGGTGCTCGACTACTCGAACAATTCCGCGTGGGTCCCGGCTCGCACGAAGACCACCAGCCCCGTACTCCGGCGATCGTCGAGCTTGTATGCCGGCAGAAAGTCGCCGCCGATGTGGCATTCCCGATGTCCCTTCCAGTCGCCGACCAAGGGGTGATCCAGCCACTCCGGCCCCAGGGGGCCGTCGTTGGCGATCAGGAGCAACATCGCTTCCTTGAGCCTCCGCATGTCGAACCGCCCGGATCGCGACAGTCGCTGCCAGTCCTGGAGGAACGACTTCGTATAGTCCGCCGCACGCGGCGGGACCGCACGCTTACTCGCGGCTGGCCTTGTCGATGTCATCGAACAGTTCGGCAGCGGTAGTGAAACGGGCGTGGTGCTGACGGGTGATCGCATCGGCCTCGGCCATCGCCGCGCGGGTCTCGGCGTTCGGCGCCTCCAGGGCGAATGGAAGCCGCTGTTCGGCGGCGACGCGCGTCAGGAATACGCGAACGGCATCGGACATGGTCAGACCCATCGCTGCCAGCGTCGCGTTCGCCTGGGCCTTGACCTGCTCGTCGATCCGCACATGGATCATGGATGTGGTCGTCATAGGGTCCTCTGCTCAGCGGGATGAGATACATTGTAGCGCAATGGGCGCCTGCGCGGGCACCTGCAGGGCGGCGAAGCCGCCTCGATCCGGCGGATCACCCCGGCGGCCTCAGTCCATCCGCACCTCCAGCCGCTCACCGCTCGCGCGCAAGCGGCCCGCCGGTGCCCCCTTGCCCGCGCTTGTGGGGCGATCAGAAATGCATTTCGTGGTACGTCCCCTATTTCCCCAGGTCGCGTCGCGGCTGAAGCCGCTCCCACCGGGGCGGTGCCGCACGGTGATGGTCAACGCGAGGGCGTTGGTCCGCACAGCGGACCCTACGGGGGATCGGTCAGGGCGGCGAGGGTCGCGGGGTCGGCGATGGCCTGGAGGATGGTGTCGAGGATGACGGCGTCCTCCAGGTCCAGGGCGGCGCAGAGGGTGTCGGGGTCGCGCTCGCCGGTGCGCAGCAGGCGGATGGCGGCGGCCAGGTTGGTCCAGCCGTTGGCCTCCCGTTCGGCCAGGGCCTGCTCCAACTCGGCCTGGGGGTGCGCGGCGGCGGGGCCGGGGGCGGGTGCGCGCCGGAGCAGCCGGCCGATCAGCGGCAGGCGGGCGAGCCGGCCGGCCGGCCCGGGGGCCGGGGCGGCGAGGGCTTGCGCGACCAGGCGGATCAGCGGCAGGTGGGGCTGGAGCCGGTGGCGGGTGCCGGGGAAGGCGCGCAGCGCGGCGCGGGCACGGCGGCGGTGGGCGCTGGACTGGGCGGCCAGCGCGGCGGCGGTCGCGGGGTCCGGGGCGGCGGCGCGCTCGCGGTCGGTGATCCGGGCGAGGATGTCGTGGGTGGTCCAGATTTCGGCCGCGCCCGGGTCCAGGGTCTCCATGATCGCCAGCGACTCCTCCGCCAGGCGCCTGGCCTCGGCGAGTCGGGTGGGTTGGGACTGGAGCAGGTTGGCGAGGTTGCTGAGGCCCTTCGACAGGCCGATCCGGTCGCCGAAACCGCGGTCGACCTCATTGGCCTTGCGGTACCAGTGCTCGGCCGCCGTCGGCCTGCCAGCGTTCTTGGTGACGATAGCGAGTTGGTTCCAGGTCGTTGTGGCACCGTTCGCACCGCCGATCATGCCCTGCTGCTCCTTGATCCGCGCCGCTTCGCGGTAGTGACGCTCCGAGTCGTCCCAGCGGCGCGCCTGCTGATAGACCCTGCCGAGCTGGTGCCAACCGATCACCTCACCGGCCGGCTCGCCCAGCCGCTGGAACAGTTCCAGGGCCTCGCGGAAACAGCGCTCCGCCTCGTCCAGCCGGCCCTCCCGCATGGCCAGGGTGCCGAGCTGGCCGAGGCTGACGCCTTGGGCGCGCTCGTCGTTCAGGGCCTTTGCGACCTCCAACCCATCCTCATAGGCCCGCTGCGCCCCGGCATAGTCCCCACTATCGGTGAGCGCATCGGCCAGGTCGGTCAGTGCGAACCCCCGCTCGCGCCTGACCTGATCCGTCTGTTCGAGCCGGTCCAGCACCGCGATCTTCTCCCGCTGGCGCGCGGCGGCCAGGTCCGGCCGGCCGCCGGCCCTCAGGCAGCGGCCGAGCCAACCCACAATGGTGGCGCGCTCATAGCTCGGCGATTCGCCGAGCCGCCCCAGGATCGACTCGAAGCACCCCATGGCCTCGCCGATCCGGCCGGTGTCGAGCAGCCGCCCGCCCCGGTTGAACTCGGCCAGGAACCAGTCTGCCAGGTCGTCCACCCGGGCGGCGGCACCGGCGCGCCCGAGCAGGTCGTCGGACTCCCGGCCGAGCCCAAAGTAGCCCAAGAACCCGTTGAGGCTGTTGGCAAAGTCGACCGCCCCCGGCTCCCCCGCGGCCAGTGCGCCATGGCAGGCGTGGATCAGGTTGGGCAGTTCCAGCCGGACGATGGCCCGGGCCTGGTGCGGATGCCTGGAGTCCTCGTGATACAGGTAACGGGCCGTCCGTGCATAGCGTGCCCGGTGCGCCGCGGTGAGCCGCTCCCGCTCGGGCGCGTCCAGTTCGGACCACAGGAGCGGGGCCAGGCTGGGGTGGAAGCGCAGGTAGGGCCAGCGGACGCCGGGGAGCGGCTCGGGCTCGATCAGGGCCGCGGCCACGAGCTGGTCGCGGACCTGGGTCCAGGCGACGGCCTCTCCCCCGCCCCCTGCTGCGGCCGGGGCCGGGGTTGGGGCGCCGAGCCGGGCGCGGAGTTCATCGACATGCCCCGCAATCTGGTCGCGAATCTGCGCCAGGACCTCCGGCGGCAGGACGGTGCCCTCCGGCATCCCGCTCGCCCGCAGGACCGGCCCCAGGTCCCCGGACGCCAGCGCGTCCAGGAGCATCTGCAACTGGGCGCGGCCCTGCGCGTCCGGCGGCGCCTCGTCCGGCACGCCCAGGCCGGTGATGGCGAGCAGGTCGTCCTCGCAGGCCCCGCCCTGGAAGACCCCCAGGCGCGGGATCAGGGCGCGCGCGGCCGGGTCCAGGCGGTCGAGCGAGAGTTGGATGGAGGCGTGGAGGGACGCGGGCGTCCCGCCTGCGGCTTCGGGGCGGGACGCCCCGGCTCCTTTGAGCAAGGCCTCCAGGCGCTCACCCAGGGCCTCCGGACCGCGGTCCTTGAGCTGCTGCGCCAGCACCCGGATGGAGAGCGGGTGGAAGGCGACCCGCTCGAAGAGGTCGATCAGGGCGGCGCGCCTGGGGGGCGGGACGCTGGGCAGCGGGGGCAGCAGGGCCAGGGCGGCGTACCACTCCAGCGCGTCGTCCGGATTGTAGCGGCTGCCCAGACCGGTGAGCGCGATGGCGCGGTGGACCCGGGTCCCGGCGGCGCGGAAGGCGGGGTGGTCCAGCGCGGGTTGGCGGGTGGTGCAGAGGATGCGGGTGCCGCGGTGCCGGGGGTCGCGGCACTGAAGCTGCGACCAGGCGGCGGCGGCGTCCAGGAGTTCGTCCAGGGCCGGCTTGAGGTCGGGGGCCGCCAGGGGCTCCAGGTTGTCGAGGATCACCAGCGTGGGGGTGCGGCGCAGGGCCTCAAGGGCGGCGGCGGCGTCGGCCAGCGTCGTGTCCAGCACCGCGCCGATGGCGTTGAGCGCGGCCCGCAGGGCGTCGTGGCCCTGCTCGCGGGCGAAGTCGACCCAGACGACGGCGTCGAAGAGCCCGGTCCGCTTCAGCCAGCGGCCGGCCTCGAGCGCGAGCGCGGTCTTGCCCTGGCCGCCGAAGCCTGTCAGGGTCAGGCGCAGGGCCGCCTGGGGGGTGTCGGCGGGGGCGGAGAAGGCGCGCTCGATCGCCCAGAGCTCGCGGCGGCGGCCGTGGAAGCCGGTCTCGGGCACGGCCGGCAGGAAGGGAGGCGTCGCGCCCGTGCGTGCCGGCGGACCATCCTGGCCCTCCCCCGCCGTCGGCAGCAACAGCGGCAAGTCCTCACCCATTTGGTAGAGCGCCGGGATGAACCAGTCATGGAGACTGAGCCAGACCCGCTCCTCGCCCCGCTGGAGCTGGTACTTGCGCGGGTCCTGGGCCAGGCGCAGGCGCGCGGCGTCGAGCGACTCGCCCAGGGTGCGGCGGCGGGCGAGCTGTTTGTAGACCTCGCCGAACAGGGTGCGGGTGGTCGCGACCAGCACCGAGTGGGTCATGGCGAGCACGGCGGGGATGCCGGTGGCGGTGAGGCGCACCGCGACGCTGCCCAGCTCGGCGGGCCGCTGGCCCGCCGAGTCGTTTGGTTCGTTTGTTTCCGGCGCGGGCCCGTTCTCGGGTTCCTGGGTACCGACGGCGGCGGATTGGCAGGCGGAGAGGATCACCAGGGCGACGCGGCGTCGGTGCAGGGTCTCGCCCAGGCGGTGGGCGGGGACGAAGTCGGTGGCGCCCGCGGCGTCCTCGAAGAGGAGGTAGCCGGTGTCGGGCGGGTACTCGCCCGGCCCGCCCTGGTCCTTCTGGACTGACTCGGCGGGGGCACCGGACTTGCCGCCGGCCGCGCGATGGCGGGCCGGCAGATTGCCCGCGCGGTCGAAGCAGCCGTGGCCGTCGAAATGCAGGCAATCGACGGGCGGGAGATCCGTGCGGCCCAGCCGGTCGGTCAGGGCCTCAAGCGTCGGGGGGCGCAGGAACTCGCAGCTCACCCGGCCCGGGGCCTCGGCGTCGAGTGCGTCCAGCACGGCGCGCGGGTCCAGGCGCGGGTCGAGGAAGCCGACGTCCGTGGGGCGGCTGACGACGAAGAGGAGGTGCAGCCGCTCTTTGGGCGCGACCGGGAAGGGCAGGCGCAAGCCGGTCGCCCCGGGGACGCGACGGCGGATGGAGAGTCGTTCGTGAAAGAGGTAGGTCCCGTCCGGCGCCGTCGCGTCGTGGAGCAGTTCCCAGGGGAGCGCCAGCACCGTCGGGTCCAAGGCGCTGATGGTGATGAGCCGGGTCGGCGGCGCGGTGCCGACGGGGTCCGGGGACTGGGGCTCCGACTCCTGGAAGCGGAAGAAGGCCCGTTTCGCCTGGTCCGCGGCAAAGACGGACGCGAAGAGCCTCTTGCCCAGTTCCGGCAGCCGGGCGCGGATGCGCGCCGCCTCGGTGTCGTCCGGGTCGCCCAGGGCGCGGGCGCCGTAGGTCTCGATGTACCAGCGGATGTCCGCGTGGTCCTTGGGCGTGAAGGGGTCCGCGAAGGGCAGCGGACCGGACGCCAGCCCGTCGAGGCTGACGACCACATGATCGGCGTCGGGGAATTGGAGATTGAGCTCGGCGGCCATCCGGGGGGCTTCCTGTGTGATCCGGTGGGGCGGATGGTAATCCCTCTTGGGGGTCGGGGTGAAGCCGCGTAGGTCGGGTTAGTGTTAGGCGCGCGCGGCGGCGCCGATTGGAAGCACAGGCTTACCGCGAGGGAATACCGGGGACAGGGAATACCGGGGACAAAATACCGGGAATACCGGGAACAGACCACGATTCCCTGCCTTTCTTGCGGCAATACAAAAACCATGGGCTTTCGCGCGATTTCCTTGTCCCGGGAATCCCGGCCACCTAATCCACTCCAACTCGGGGAAGGGAAACCCGGCCCGGACCCGCTCGGCCAAGCGTCCGGTCGACGTCTTCGGCACGCCGAGGTCGTCGGCGAGCGGGTCGGCTCCGCCGGGGGTTTCTTTGCGCAGCGCGGCTTGTGCATAGCGATGCTTCTTGGAATGATTGACCGTGTCGGCGCAGCCGGCAGACCGGACCACCACCCCTGGGGCCGCCACACCGGCCCGGAGCCTCTGCCATGAACCCCTTGTTACGTATCGACCCGGATGATCCCTACCCGGAGAGCGACGGAGCACCGATGGCGGAGAATACGCTGCAGTTCGATTGGATCGTCAAGATCAAGGAGAACCTGGAGATCCTGTTCGCGGATCGCGCCGATGTCTTCGTCGCCGGGGATCTCTTCTGGTACCCGGTGCCGGACCGGCGGCTCATCGGCCCCCTGGCACCGGACGCCATGATCGCCTTCGGCCGACCCAAGGGCCCGCGCGGCTCGTACCGGCAATGGGAGGAAGGCGGCATCGCGCCTGCGGTGGTCTTCGAGATCATGTCGCCGTCGAACAGCGTCAAGGAGATGCGCGACAAGCTGGAGTTCTACGACACCTATGGGGTCGAGGAATATTATGTCTACGACCCCGAGCGCAATCGGCTGGAAATCTGGCTGCGCCAAGGGGGCAGCCTGCGGCAGATGTCCCACCGCAACGGCTGGACGAGCCCGCGGCTCGGGATTCGCTTTGCCGTGCTTCCGGAAACCCTGGAGATCTTCGACCCGGCGGGCCGTCCCTTCCGCAGTCCGGTCGAGCTGGCACGGGAAGCCGAGCAGGAGCGATTGCGCGCCGAGCAGGCCGACGAACGCGCCGAGCAGGAGCGGCGGCGTGCCGAGCAGGCGCAGGAGCGCGCCGAACAGGCCGACCAACGCGCCGAGCAGGAGCACCAGCGCGCCGAGCAGCTTGCGCAGCGACTAAGGGCGCTCGGGGTCGACCCGAACGACTAGCGCTTGCGACCGGCCTTGATTGGGGAACGCGACGCGGCGGCGGGGATAAGATGGCCGCGGCGAAGCGCTCCGAATCGGCCAAGGAGAGGCGGATGACCTCGGCCTCCGCGATGGTCCGTTGGGCGGCCTCCTGGACCGTGGCAACGACGAAGTCCGTCATGGCGACACCCCGGATTTCGGCGGCGCGCTTGAGCATGGCGTGCAGGTCGGCGCCGATGGGGGCTAGCCTCGCAACCTGAACATCCAGTCCAAGGCAAACTTCGCGAGCTTTCCGTAGGGCGGCTGCAGCACCGCCTGGATCGACGAGATGCGCGCCTGGCGAAAGACCGGCCGGAGCTTCGAGAATGTCAGGAAGCCCTCGTAGCCATGGTAGTGCCCCATGCCGCTCGCGCCGACGCCGCCGAACGGCAGGTCGTGTTGCCCCACCTGCACGATTGCCTCATTGACGCCGACGCTGCCCGAGAGAACCTCGGTGATGTACCGCTCGGCGAGTCGCTTGTCGTTGGTGAACGGATAGAACGCGAGCGGGCGGTCGTGAGCGTTGACGTAAGCGATGACCTCGCCAGCCTCGCGATACGGTTTGACCGGCAAGAGCGGCCCGAAGATCTCCTCCTTCATGATCGTCATCTCGTCGCTCACCCCGAGCACAATGTGCGGAGCGATCTTGCGGCGACGGGCATCGAGCTGCTGGTCCGGCGCCAGGTTGATGACGGCCGCCCCGCGCGCCTGCGCATCCTCGAGCGTCGCGACGAGCCGTTCAAAGGCAGGCTGATCGATGATCGTGGTGTAGTCCGGGCCGTTCAGATCGGGATATCGCTCTGCGACGAGCCGCTTGGCATGCGCGACGAACGCGTCGGTACTCGCTTCGGGCAAGAACAGGTAATCGACGTTAACGCACACCTGACCGGCGTTCATGCACTTGGCCCAGAGGATGCGCTCGGCGGCCGTCGCCAGCGGAAAGTCGGGCGCGACCACCGCCGGGGCCTTGCCGCCGAGCTCGAGGGTCACCGGACAAAGGTTCGCCGCCGCCGAAGCCATGACGGCGCGTCCGACGCCGCTGGAGCCGGTGAAAAGCAGGTGGTCGAACGGAAGTTTCGAGAACTCCGGGCCGCGCCCGAGATCTTCGAAAAACGCGACCTTCTCGGTCGGCAAATAGCGCGGGAAGACCTCGATCAGGAGGCGTGCGAGGTGTACGGATCGATCCGACATCTTCACCATGGCGTGATTGCCGGCGGCAAGGATGTCGACGAGCGGACCAAACGAGAGCTGGATCGGGAAGTTCCAGGGAACGATCACGCCCACTACCCCGAGAGGCTGGGGGACGACGCGGTTCTTTGCGCCGGGAAAGATGAATTGGTCGACCGATCGACGTTGTGAACGCATCCACTTCGCGAGATGCCCGGTCGCGTCGCGGATGCCTTGACGCACCGGGAAGAGCTCGAGCAGCCGTGTCTCGGTCGCCGGTCGCACGCCGAAGTCGGCGTCGATGGCCGCGATGATCGCCGCCTCGTTCTCCTGGAGGAACCGGTGCAGCGCTGCGAGGTGGCCTTTGCGCCGTTCCAGGTCAGGGTACGGATTGGCCCGGTGAGCGGCGCGTTGCTGTTCGAGGTACTGGGCAAGGGTGAGTGCAGACGATTCCATGGCTTAGATATCCTCCTTCTCGGGTCTTGCTCCGAGCGCGCCTGAGCGATCATCCGTCGCCGCGACCATGACACGGCCAGCCGCGCGCCGCACGATGGTCGCGCAGTCGGCGGCCGACATGTACATCGGCACCGGATAGGTCCCGTGCGCCTCAACCAGCGCACGCTGCACGATCTCGGGGATGTCTGCGTCGGCGATCTGCTCGATCGTTGGCGGGATGCCGACGGACGCGTTCAACACCGGGACGACGACCTTGAGCTCCACGAGCACCTGGTCGGTCACGACGAGGACGGACCGAGCGCCGCGGTCGGCGATCAATCGGGCGAGCTCGACCGACGAGCCCGGCCCCGTCAGCATGAATGGCGTCGGCGCAGGCACGAGGCGAACCGCGACGCCGAGGGCGCGAATGCGCAGACTTGCAATGAGATGCGTCATAGGGATAAGGGAAGGAATAGGAAAACCAGCTCTATAGGCAAGGCGGCTTGAAGCAGGAACCTAGCATCGAAGGAAGGTACTCTGCAAGGGCGCAGTGCGAGCCGAGCAGGGCGAAGCTGCGCTAACCAAGGTCTTAGGCGATTTCGGTCAAATCATGTGTTCACCTGCAGTTGTCCTCGATTCTGAACAACGCCAGGTCAGGAGGGCAAAGGACGTGAAATCGCGTGTATCCCAACTGATGAAAAACCAAGCAACCCGGAGTCAACCGACGATGAGTCATCCATGTCATAACAAGCTGCTGCCGCTCCTCAGCGCCGGCGTTCTGGTCGCCGTCCGGCAGGTCGCTTTATTGCCTTTCTTTTGACACTATCTACGACCCGGTTGTTTCCTAAATCCGGATCTGGGCCTCCCGGCTCCGCTTCGATCACTCCCTCAGCCGGACCGCAATATGCGGCCGGGGTGTCAGTCATGAGTATGTTCACGAGAATCGTTGAGGGTCTGCATGGCGCGAAG
>JACDZG010000164.1 GCA_013426805.1 Chromatiaceae bacterium | reverse complement strand
CGTTAAGCAAGCCGCGTGACAGTTCCGGCAACCACATCAGTTTGGATCGCACCCACCCATCTCCCTCAAGTTGACTCAGTTGCTCTTCGGTACGCGCCGCGGCGGATGCCGAATTCCCACTTTTAAAATATAAAAATATGATACATCACCTGCACCGGCCACGGCAGCAAGGTTCTGTAGATAAAGCCGCAGTTCCGAAATCAAGAACCTTGGCGAGCCTGGCGTCTTGACGTGTTCACTGCTGCTACAAATACAGCAGGATCGCGAAATAGTGGCTCGCGCTGCCGGCAAGGACAAAGAGGTGCCAGATCCCGTGACACCAGGGCCAGCGGTTATCCAGCGCGTAGAAGATCACCCCGACCGTATAAAAGAGACCACCAGCCACCAGCCACCAGAAGCCGGCCGGGGGCAGGGCGGCGATGATGGGGCCTAGGGCGAACAGGATCAGCCAGCCCATCAGCAGATAGATGGCGACCGACAAGAGCCGCCCGCCGCCGCCGCGCAGGGTGTCGATCACCATCCCCGCGACGGCCAAACCCCAGACCGCGCCGAACAGCCACCAACCCGTCTTGCCCTTCAATGCGACCAGAGTGAAGGGGGTATAGGTCCCGGCGATCAGCAGATAGATCGCATGGTGGTCCATGACCTGGAAGAAGTCTTTCGCACGCCCGCGCAGACTGTGATAAAGCGTGGAGGAGAGATACAGCAGAAACAGAGTCACTCCGTACACGGAGAAGCTGACGATGCGGATCGCTTCGCCCTTCACGCCGGCCAGGGTGACCAGCACCGTGGCCCCGATCAGGGCCAGGACCGCGCCGACCAGATGGGAAATGCTGTTGAAGCGCTCGCCGCGGTACATGTTGGTTATGACCTCTGCCGATCAGCCCGGACGACCGCGAAATTGTGCTTCGAGCCACTGACGCATGCGCTGTGAATCGCCCATCGGAGTGCGTTTGCCGGCTGAATCCAGGAACACCATGTCGAGCCGCCGCCCGCCGATCACCGCCCGCATCACCAGACAATGACCGGATTCGCTGACATAGCCGGTCTTGCTCAGTTCCACCCGCCAGTTCGGGTCCTGCACCAGCGGATTGGTATTGCGGTAGGCCAGGCGGTCGGCGTCGCCGTAGGGCTGCACTTCCATGGTCGCGCGGGTGGTGAGTTCCTGAATCAGCGGGTAACCGGCGGCGGCGCGGATCAGCTTCACCAGGTCTTCCGCCGTGGAGCGATTGCCGCCGTCCAGCCCGGTCGGGTCCGCGTAGCGCGTGTCGGCCATCCCGAGCGCGGACGCCTTGCGGTTCATGGCGGCGACGAAGTCCGGCTTGCCGCCGGGGAAGGTCGTCCGCCCCAAGGCGGAGGCCGCCCGATTGTCGGAAGACATCAGGGCCACCGCCAGGGTCTCCCAGCGCTGCAGGGTGGCCGCCCGATCGATGCGCAGGCGCGAGCGGCTGTGGCGCAGTTGATCGCGATCGGATTCCAGGATGGTCAGCGGTTCGTCCAGCGGTGCGCCGGAATCCAGCACCACCATGGCCGTCATCAGCTTGGTGATCGAGGCGATCGGCTTCTGGTCATGGCTGTGTTTGGCATAGAGCGGCTGTCCGCTCTCATCCACCACCAGCACGGCTGCCGACTGGAGGTTCAAGTTAGGGGTGGTATCGCGGGGCAGGGCGGGGGTCGGGGCCGCGCTGCTGCGCACCGGGTCGGCCGCGAGGGCCACGCCCAGGGGGAGGGCGAGGGCGAGCAGGAGGCACGCGGTTCGGTGATTCATGCTCATCTGAGAATCCATCAATTAAATAGTGCGGCGAGCGCCGCGGAATCGGGGCCGCGTGATTTTCGGGTTGTCTGTGACCCGCAGGAGCAATATGGTAGCCGGGTCGCGACCGCAGGTTAAGCGCCGATGCGGTTTTTGTTGCCGGCAGCTTGACCCATCGTCTACATGATGTTCCGGCACTCGCCTGACCGCGCTTCCGGATGCAAGCTGACGGCTCACCCGCGACTCCCGACACGCCCACCGAACGCGTCCAACCACCTCTTGCCGCAACGAGCCCAAGTGACCCCCACCCACATCCGCCGTATCGATGTCGACCCGGCGCAGCCACCCGCCGCCAACCCGCGCGAACTGCTGCACCAACTCTACCGCCGCCGCGGACAGGAGGCGTCCGGGACCGCGCTGGGCCTCGCGGATTTGGCGCCCTATGAGACACTGGCGGGGCTGGAGCCCGCGGTCGCGCTGCTCGCCTCGACCCTGCGTTGCGGCGCGTCGATCCTGGTGGTGGGCGACTATGACGCCGACGGCGCCACCGGCAGTGCGCTGGCCGTGCTGGGTCTGCGCGCCCTGGGCGCCCGCGTCGTATCCTATCTGGTGCCGAGCCGCTTCGCCTACGGCTATGGTCTGAGCCCGCCGGTGGTCGAGGCCGCGGCGCCGCAATCTCCCGGCCTGCTGATCACCGTCGACAACGGCATTGCCAGTGTCGCCGGGGTGGAGCGGGCCAATCAGCTCGGCATCCCGGTGCTGATCACCGACCACCACCTGGCCGGGGCGGAGCTGCCCGCGGCGGCGGCCATCGTCAACCCCAATCAGCCCGGCTGTCCTTTCCCGAGCAAGCACCTGGCCGGGGTCGGCGTGGTCTTTTATGTGCTGGCCGCCCTGCGTGCCCACCTGCGCGCGGCGGGCTGGTTCACTGCCGACCGGCCGGAGCCCAACCTGGCCGAGTACCTGGATCTGGTCGCCTTGGGCACGGTGGCCGACGTGGTGACCCTCGACCGCAATAACCGCATCCTGGTGGAGCAGGGCCTGCGGCGCATCCGCGCCGGCCGCTGCCGGCCGGGTATCCGTGCGCTGCTTCAGGCGGCGGGGCGCGATCCGGCCCGGGCCACCGCTGCGGACCTGGGATTCTACGTCGGCCCCCGACTCAATGCCGCCGGCCGGCTCACCGAGATGAGTCTGGGCGTCGAATGCCTGCTGTGTGACGACCCGCTACGCGCTTTCGACCTGGCCGCGCAGCTCGACGCACTCAACCGTGAGCGCCGCGAGATCGAAGGGACCATGCGCGATCAGGCCGAGACGCTGGTGGACCGCATCGTCCTGCGCGGTGACGATCTGCCGCCCGGTCTGTGTCTGTACGGCAAGGGCTGGCACGAGGGGGTGTCGGGGATCGTCGCCGCGCGCATCCGCGAGCGCTATCATCGCCCCGTCATCGCCTTCGCGGACGCCGCCGACGGCTTGCTGCGCGGCTCGGCCCGTTCGGTGGAGGGATTGAACATCCGCGACGCCATCGACCTGGTCGACCGGCGCCGCCCCGGACTGATCGCCCGTTTCGGCGGACACGCCATGGCCGCAGGGCTGACGCTGAAACCCGAGTGTCTGAGCGACTTTCGGCTCGCCTTCCGCGACGCGGTGCGCGAGCAATTGGGCGAGGCCCCGCCGGTGCATGAGATCCGCTCGGACGGCGAATTGCCGCCGCGGCTGATGAACCTGGAGACCTGCGACGCCCTGCGCCTGGGCGGCCCCTGGGGTAAGGGCTTCCCGGAACCCCTGTTCGACGGGGAATTCGAAGTCATTGGCGCGCGGCTGGTCGGCGAACGGCACCTGAAGTTGCGGCTGAAGCCCGAGCGGGGCCCGCTGCTGGAAGCCATCGGTTTCGGCCAGGGCGAACGCCTGGAACTGGCGCGCGGCCGGGTGCACCTGGCCTACCGCCTGGACGTCAATGAATACCGGGGTGAACGGACCCCCCAACTGATTCTGGAGCACCTGCAATCGACCACCTAGACGATACTATCGACCCGTTTGATGCCGAGGATGATGAGGACGATGCCGAGGACGCGGCCGATCCGGTCCGCGGCGCCGGCCGCCAGGTCCCCGCGGCGGGAGAAGACTGGGAGGAACGCCCGGAGGGTCCGAGCAAGAGCCGAATCAAACGCGAACATCAGGCGCTCCAGGCCCTGGCCGAGCGGATGACCCGGATGCCCCGCGCCCAGTTGGAGCGGCTCAAGCTCAGCCCGGTCACCTGGCTCGCGCTCGACGAGACTGCCCGCATCAAGGACGTGCGCGCCCTGGGGCGGCACTACAAGCGCATCGCCAACCTGCTGCAACGCGAGGACATGCACGCTGTGCACGCCCTGATGAACGAGGCCGAGGCCCGCGAACGCGCGGCCGCCGCCGACCACCACCGCCTGGAGCGCTGGCGCGAACGCCTGATCACCGAGGGCGACGCCGCCCTGAGCGACTTCCTTGACGAACATCCGGACACCGATCGCCAACAACTACGCACCCTGGTGCGCGCCGCCAAACGCGATACCGAGCGCGGCAAACCGGAGGCCCCGCGTAAGCTGTTCCGGTTCTTGCGCGATGCGGTGGACGCCGGGGCCGCTGAGGAAGACACGGCGGCCGATGAACCGGACTCGGAGCCTCGCTGACCCTTTCGGTCATGACCGCCGCATCACATCAACCGTCGAGGCTTTACCGTGAAAGTCGCGCAGCGACCCTGTGGGAGCGGCGTCCCGCCGCGACGGGGCCGGGCGCGAAGTTGCAGATCACCGCGGCACCGCATCGCGGCGGGACGCCGCTCCCACGGGGGACATTCATCTTCCGGGGGTAGCTGATGTTCCTTCCATGGCCGTTAGCCGGTGGGCGACGATCACCAAAGCAGCAGCGGTCGCAATGGTGCGAGCGCAAACCCGGCCAGCAGTGCCAGCACGCAGCACACCAGAATCAGGCGCAGCGCGCGGCGCAGGTGGCTGCCGTTCAGATCGGCCGGCCAGTCAGGGTCGCCGATCCAGTCGCGTTCGACCCATTCACCGTGATAGCGCGCCGGTCCGACCAGGCGCACGCGCAGGGCGCCGACACAGGCGGCCTCGCTCCAGCCGGAGTTGGGGCTCGGCAAGCGGGCGTGATAGCGCCAGGCGGCCTGGACAGCAAGGCGCGGATGCAGCCGCAGCAGGGCGGCAGCCAGCGCGATCAAGGGGACCGAAAGGCGCGCCGGCAGCCAGTGCACCAGATCGTCGGAGCGCGCCCCCGCCCAGCCGAAGCGGGCATAGCGCGCGTTCTGGTAGCCGACCATCGAATCCAGCGTCGACACCGCCTTGACCAGGATCAGCCCCGGCAGCCCGAACAGACAGAGCGCCCACAGCGGCGTCAGCACCCCATCGGTCAGATTCTCCGCCAGACTCTCGATCGTGGCACGCACCACGCCGTCGCGCTGGAGTTGATCCGTCTCACGGCCGACCAGCATCCCGAGCCGTCGGCGCGCGGTCGGCAGATCGTCCAGCGCTTCAAGCACCCGTTGTCCATGGACCAGCAGATCACGCATGCACAGCAGGCTGTAGGCGATGAAGCAGTCCCAGGCCAGAGCCAGCCAGGGATGCCGCCACGCAAGCCCCAGGCGGACACCCCACCAAACCAACAGCGCCCCGCCGACCACCAGGACCCAGTGCACCAGACCCCCAAGTCGACCATGGAGACCGACGGCAAAGAGCAGGCGCTCCCCGACAAGGCTCAGGGCACCCATCAGCCGCACGGGGTGCAGGCGATAGACCGGGTCGCCGAGGAGAGCGTCCAGCAGGCAGGCGGTGAGGATGATTCCGAGGTGAGTGGCTAAGAGGAAATCCGGTTCAGAAATTGCTTATGAAAGACAACCGGTAGAAATTTATTGATATGTCACTGAACTCTGACAATACGACGCTTTTGGCGCTTGATAGATTAAGCGTTGTAAATTATAGGGTTTCTCAGTTTAAGCATATTCCGTTCCGGATATCCTCTAAGTTCATCGGTGGATCCTAGCGCGAGCGCAGCGGTTGCGGCACCATGATGACTCCGTGTCGCCCTCGTGGCTGGAGGTACCCGGTGGAAGCGCTGAAACTAAAGACACTCGATGACCTGCTGCTGTCACCCGAGGAGCGGGTGGAACTGATCGGCGGGGAGATCGTGCGCCGACCGATGGCGCGGTTCGCCCATGGACAGACACAAATGCGCACCGCGCGCCGGCTCGGGCCCTTCGATCGCGATGGCGGCCCCGGCGGCGGCTGGTGGTTCGCAACCGAAATCAGCGTCGCCTACGAAGCCCACGAGTGCCCCTCGCACGACCTGGCCGGCTGGCGCCGCGAACGCCTGCCGCAACCGCCCGCCGGTGTCATCGAACTGCCGCCGGACTGGGTCTGCGAGATCGTCTCCCCCGGCCACGAACACAAGGACACCCGCTACCTGCCGCAATTGCTCAAACGTCACCGGGTGCCTTTCTACTGGCTGATCTGGCCCGAGGACCGGGCGCTGGTCGCCTATGCCCTGGACGGCGGGGACTGGCGCGAAATCGCGACCCTGAAGGATCAGGGCCGTGGCCGCATCGCGCCGTTCGATGCCATCGAACTCACGCTGGCCGATCTGCTGGCGGACGGCTAGCCGCTGCGGTGCAGCCACTCAATGCCGGGCTTGAACTCCGGCGCTGCCTGGCCTATCGTGCGCCTCAGGCCAGGGACGAAATTCGGCTTCATGCCGTGTGGTTTGTGGGTCTCGATCCGCAAGCCCTATATCCCCAGCCGACTTTTCTTCTCGAAAGCTGCCAGATTGAGCGGCTTTTGCTTTTTGTAGAAGCCCCCGCGCCGGCCGCTTTCCAGGCGGTCCAGGTGCGGAGGGGATCGGTCAGTAGCTCTTGGCGCAATGTCACCAACTGTCCGGACAAAACATCCGGTTCATCGATCGCGATTCGGCGCATGGCGGAGAGGTTTTTATGGACCTTAGATGGCTGTCGTTGGATCAGGTCGGTCATCCTGCTGCATCGATTAGCCCGCGAACCCATTGATCCAGTGCGACAACCTGCTTTGCCAAAGCCGGACGATCCAAAGGGTCCAAGTCTAACGGGGCTTCGTAACGGAACTGCACGCCGTAATCCGTCAGGTCCTCAAGGTCTCGGAAGGGCACTACACCAACGTCGTCGATATCCTCTACCAGATCGAACAGTACCCGCAGATCGTGCGTCCGGGGAAACGAGACACCAGCGAGGCTCAGCCATGCCTTGAGGAGTTTTTCAACCGCTTGCTGACAATGAAAGCCAAAGATTGAATCGGCAAACTGGTGCGGATCGAGCATATGACGAATGGCCTGCAGGTCTGCGGTCGCCATCTCCAGCATCATCTGACCATGCTTAGGATCTCTCATATACTGTAATCCCTTCGCGCAAGGAGCGCGCAATCACATGGTTCGGTGAATTACGCCAGGCGTCGATCTCGTCGCAGCTATAGAGAAGAACGTCGACTGGGAGTCGGAATGCGCGTAGGGCTTGGCGAATTCGCCTTAATTCGCCCTGTCGGGTATGCTGTGGTGTGAAAGAATCGCGCGTCACCACGAGTAGATCCAGGTCGGAATCCGGTCCCGCGTCACCGCGGGCACGGGAGCCAAACACCACAATCCGTTCCGGCGCAATCGCCCCAACAGTGGCGTCGATGATGTCACGCGCGATCCGATCGACATCGGTTACACCGGACTCGGTCGGTAACATCGGCGTTAGTGCCTGCTCAGCCATAGACGACCCTCCCCTCACGCAGCGCCCAGAACAAGGTGCTTCCCGGCTGGTCGCCCCAGCGCGCCACGTCCGCGCTTGAATAGACCAGGATATCGACAGGGATGCGCAAGGGCCGCAGCACCCGCCGCAGGCGCACCATTTCGGCCGCCCGGTCTGCAACTGCGGACTCGATCACCAGCAGGTCGAGATCGGAATCCTCCCGCGCCTCGCCGCGGGCGTGGGAGCCGAAGAGCAGGATGCGCTCGGGTTGGGCCGCAAGCGCTAACCGGTTCACGGCCGCGGAGATCTGGGCTCGGGTTATCACCTTACTGTCTCCCAACAAGGGGTTGTTTCGGTATCTATCGTGAAATCTGAGCTGGGCCAGACGACTGGTCCCAGTCCGCCAAGAACAGCGGCCCAACAGCACGCCGAGCCGTCGGCGCGCGGTCGGCGGCTCGTCCGACGTTTCCAAGGCCCCATCGAACACGGACCGCAGCCCAGGGACCTCCGCGCCGGGATCGTCGCGCCGCACGCCGCGTCCGAACCTACTGTTCCGCGGCCTACTCCCTGACCGCAACACCTGCTACCCTCCCCGCACCGTACGCGACTGACTGGACGTGAATGAACCTCGACGAACTCCTGAGCACCCTCGAATCACCCATCGTGGTGCGCCCGACGCGCCGGATGACTCAGGGAGAGCTCGAATCCTATCTCGACAAGGCGGCCGATATCCTGCGCGGCAACGCCGACCACTCCGAATTTCGCGGCTACGTCTTCGCGCTGCTCTTCTACAAACGCATCAATGACTGCTTCGACGAAGAGGTCCGCACCCAGGCCGCGACCCTGACCGGCGCCGGGGTCCCGCGGGAACAGGCGCTGGTGCTGGCACGCGACCCGCAGAACCACCACTTCATCGTGCCCGAGTTGGCGGCCTGGAACAAGGTGGCGCGCTCGGTCAAGGGCCTGCTCGGGCTCGCGCTCAACAACGCCATGCTCGCCATCGAACGCGCCAATGCCCACCGCGAGAACAACTTCGACGGCATCCTTACCGGCAAGATCGACTTCAACAAGCACGACGAACTGCCGCGCGACAAGCTGGTCAACTTGATCAACCACTTCGGCAGCCAGATCTTCGACCGCGCCCACGTCTCCGACGACCTGTTCGGCAACGCCTACGAATACCTGATCCGCAACTTCGCCAGCCGCGCCGGCAAGTCCAGCGGCGAGTTCTACACCCCGGCCGAGGTCGGTTTTCTCATGGCCGAGGTGCTGCAACCCAAAGCCGGTATGTCCATCTGCGACTGGGCCAGCGGCTCCGGCGGCCTGCTCTTGCAGTGCATCCGCCACGTCAAGCAACATGGCGGTGACCTGCGCCAACTGCGCCTGCACGGCCAGGAGTCCAACGGCACCACCTACAACATCTCCCGCATCAACATGATCCTGCACGGCATCCCCGTCTGGGACCACAAACAGGGTGACAGCCTGCGCGACCCGCGCCATCTGACCGCGGAACACCGCATCAAGCAGTTCGACCGCGTCATCATGAATCCGCCCTTCTCGCTGGCCGCGGGGTCAGTGAAGATCTGTAGGGTCCGCTGTGCGGACCGACGACCGCGCAGATCGCGCATTGGCTGGGTTTATGACCAAGGCTGTCTCGGTGGTACAAGGCCCCTTTCCGCCACCAACAGCGTGTGATCTGGGGTAAAATCGAGCGTCATGGCCAAGGACGAAGATCACTCCAAGAGCATGCTCGATATCGCCCTCGAACGTATTGCAGCCGAGAAAGCGGCGCGCACCTGTCGTTTGGACCTCGGTAACCTGGGGCTAACGAGTATGCCGCCCGAGCTGTGGGATCTGGATTGGGTGGAAGAACTAATATTGGGCGGGGTCATCATCAGCGGTGTCACCAATCTTCGATTCGACGGCGGCTCCTGGAAGGTGACCGACGACGCATACCATCCAAATTGCCTGGACCATATCACCCCCCCTCCATTCAGCCTTCCGCGCTTTCGCCATTTAGATTGCTCAGGTGCGGATCTGCGTGACCTTACCCTGCTGACCGGACTAGCCACTTTGCAGAGTCTCAACTGCAGTAACACACAGGTCGCCGACCTCGCGCCGCTAGCTGATCTCACCTTTCTACAGTTCCTCGATTGCAGCTTGACCCAGGTTGCGGACCTCAGCCCCCTAAAAAAGCTCTCCTCTCTACAGTCGCTCACCTGTTTTAATACTCGCGTCACCGACCTTGCTCCATTGACCGAGCTTACCGCCCTCCGATCTCTCAACTGCGGGACGCGGGAACTTGTCGATCTATCCCCGTTGGTGTGGCTCTCCTCTCTAAAGTCCCTTTACTTCAGCTCGACACAGGTCGCTGATCTCACGCCGCTCGCCGGGCTTACGGCGCTCCAAACTCTTCACTTCAGCGCGACACAGGTCGCTGATCTCACGCCGCTCGCCGGACTTGCGGCGCTCCAAACTCTTCACTTCAGCGCGACACAGGTCGCTGATCTCACGCCGCT
>JACDZG010000036.1 GCA_013426805.1 Chromatiaceae bacterium | reverse complement strand
GATTCTTGATAGCGTCTTATTCGGAAATCGCCTAAAGTCCGACAGGCTGCTAGCTGCAAGCAGGGATGTCGGCTCAGCAATCCCAAGGATTCGGGCCGCCCGTATCGATGCCATAGCGCGCGATGGCCTCCTCGACCCTGGATGGCTTGAGCTCCCCGTCGTCGGCGAGTGCCGTGAGCGCCGCCAGCGCGATGTGGTGCCGGTCTACCTCGAAGAATCGCCGCAGCGCCGCGCGGGTATCGCTGCGCCCGTACCCGTCGGTGCCCAAGGTGACATAGCGGCGCGGCACCCAGGCGCGAATGAGATCCGGTACCGTGCGCAGGTAGTCGCTCACGGCGACCACGGGTCCCGCGGTCGGCGCCAGGCATTGCTCGACCCAGCTCAGCACGGGCGCCGCGCCCGGGTGCAGCCGGTTGCGCCGCTCGGCGGCGAGCCCGTCGCGGCGCAGTTCCGTGAAGCTGGTGACGCTCCACAGATCCGCGGCCACGCCCCAGTCTTCCGCCAGCAACTCGGCGGCGGCCAGTGCCTCGCGCAGTAGAGTGCCGGCCCCGAGGAGTTGCACGCGCGGCCCGCCCTGGCTGTCCGCGGCTGCCCGCAGCCGGTACAGGCCGCGCAGGATGCCCTCCTGCGCGCCCTCCGGCATGGCGGGGTGGACATAGTTCTCGTTGGTCACCGTGACGTAGTAGAAGACGTCCTCCTGATCCTCAAGCATCCGCCGCATGCCGTCGCGCACGATGGCGGCCAGTTCATAGCCGAAGCAGGGATCATAGGCCACGCAGTTGGGCACGACCGAGAACAGCAGGTGGCTGGAGCCGTCCTGGTGCTGCAGACCCTCGCCCGCGAGGGTGGTGCGGCCGGCGGTGGCGCCGATCAGGAAGCCCCGGCAGCGCGAGTCGCCGGCCGCCCAGATCAGGTCGCCGATACGCCGGTAGCCGAAGGCGGAATAGAAGATGTAGAAGGGCAGCATCGGCACGCCGTGGGTGCTGTAACTGGTCGCGGCAGCGATCCAGGAGGCGACGGCACCGGCTTCGGTGATGCCCTCCTCCAGGATCTGGCCGTCGCGGGCCTCCTTGTAGTAGAGCAGCTCGTCTTGGTCCTCCGGCGCGTAGAGCTGCCCGACCGCGGAGTAGATGGCGACCTGGCGGAACAGCGCCTGCATGCCGAAGGTGCGCGCCTCGTCGGCGACGATGGGCACCAGCGTGCGGCCGAGCGCCGGGTCGCGCAGCAGGTGCGAAAGGAGCTGGACGAACACCATGGTCGTGGATTCCTCGCGGCCGTGCGCGCCCTCCAGAAACCGTGTGAAGGCGGTCAGCAGCGGCGCGGTCCGTGTCGGACCCTGCGCGCTGCGTGCCGGCAGATAGCCGCCGAGCGCCTGTCGGCAGGCATGCAGGTATTTCATCTCGGGGCTGTCGGCGGGCGGGCGATAGAAGTGCAGGCCGGTGACCTCGGCGTCCGACAGCGGCAGCGCGAAGCGGTCGCGGAAGGCGAGCAGCGCCGCGGCCTCCAGCTTTTTCTGCCCGTGAGCGCCCATCTTGCCCTGGCCCCAATGGCCCATCCCGTAGCCCTTCTTGGTCTGGGCCAGGATCACGGTCGGCTGGCCCTGGTGGGCGGACGCCGCGTGATAGGCGGCGTAGATCTTCACCGGATCGTGGCCGCCGCGCTTGAGCCGGTCGATGTCGCTGTCGGAGAGGTGCGCGACGATCGCGCGCAGTTCCGGGTATTTATTGAAGAACTGCTCGCGGTTGAAGCGCCCGTCGGTGGCAGCGTACTGCTGCAGAGCACCGTCGACCGTCTCGTGCAGGCGCTTCAAAATCGCACTGTCGCGGTCGCGGGCGAAGAGCGGGTCCCAGTCCGCGCCCCACAACAGCTTGATGACGTTCCAGCCCGCCCCGGCGAAGAGTCCTTCGAGTTCCTGCACGATGGAGCCATTGCCGCGCACCGGTCCGTCCAGGCGCTGCAGGTTGCAGTTCACGACGACGATCAGGTTGTCCAGCCGCTCGCGTCCGGCGAGCGACAGCCCGGCCAGAGACTCCGGCTCGTCCATCTCGCCGTCGCCGACGAAGGCCCAGACCTTGCGGCCCGCGGCGTCGGCGATCCCGCGATGTTCGAGATAGCGCATGAAGCGCGCCTGATAGATGGCCTGGAGCGGGCCCAGCCCCATCGAGCCGGTGGGGAACTGCCAGAACTGCGGCATCAAATAGGGGTGGCAATAGGAACACAGGCCCGCGCCCCCGACCTCGCGCCGGTAGTGGTCGAGCTGGGTCTCACTGAGCCGCCCTTCGAGAAAGGCGCGCGCGTAGACGCCGGGCGCGGAATGGGGCTGGAAATACACCAGGTCCCCGTCCTGGCCGGCGCGGAAGAAATGATTGAAGCCGACCTCGAAGAGATCCGCGGCGGAGGCGTAGCTGGCGATGTGGCCGCCCAACTCGGTGGAGCGGTTGTTGGCGCGCACCACCATCGCCAGGGCATTCCAGCGCACCAAGGCGACCAGCCGTTGCTCGGTCTCCAAGGTCCCCGGAAACTGCGGTTGGTCGGCCAGCGCGATGGTGTTGCAGTAGGGGGTGCTCCAGACCGGCGGCAGCGCCACGCGCTGGGCGCGCGCCCGGTCGAAGAGCTTGCGCAGCAGGAAGGTGGCGCGGTTGCGGCCGTCGCATTCGATGACCGCATCGAGCGCTTGCAGCCACTCCGCGGTTTCGGTCGGGTCCGGGTCCGGCGGAAGCACGGCCCAATGGCCCGAGAGGCTGAAGTCGGCGGTGTCGTTCATAGCAGGCTCGGCGGCTCAATGGACGAAGACCCAAGTATCCTTGATGTCCGTAAACTGTCCAAGACCAGATGTGCTCCGGGGGTCAGCGGCGGCTCAGGGCGCCCCGACCCGTCCCAGTCGCTCTCGAACCAAGATTCGGGCCTCGGACGAGACGGACAGGGCGTCGAAGCACCGCCCGAGGTAGGCGGAGTCGTCGGCAAGCGCTTGGGTCGCACGCTCGTAGGCGAGGCGAACCGCCGGGCCGTAGGCCTGCTCCGCGATCTCGATCGCCCCGGCGGGAATCGGTCCCCAGTGAGCCGACATCACCAGTAGGTCCAGGACATCGCGGGCAAAGGTGCTGCGATCGGCCCAGCGGTCGCAGTTGGCCAGCAGCTTCTCGGCGAACAGGTCGGTGCGGGCGAGGATCGGCACGGGCAAGGGTTCCACCGTCTCGCAGTGCAGCGCAATACGCCCTTCGAGGACCACCTCGAAGCGGACCGGGACGCCCTCGACCTCCAGCACGGTGCGAATCCCGTACCGGTCTGCCCGCACCTCCCGCAACAGCCGCGGCGCGACGCGAAACAGCGCGCCGAGCGACCCCTCGCTCACGGTCGAGCGGATGGCGCGATACCCCTCGGTCGCGGCGCACAGGAAGTCGATATCCACCGACTCGCGGTATTCGTCCAAGACAAGGGCGAGACAAGTGCCGCCGCCGAAACAGCAGGCGGCAGCGCGCAGGAAGTCCGGGTCCATCCGGCTTAAGACGCTGAAGATCCGCCGGTGGTGGGCGCGCTTATACATTGAGCACGCCATGCCCGTAGGTGCGGACCAGACGCTCGATCAGTGCCCACTCGTCCGGGTCGAGCCGGTCCGGGTCCAGGTGCCGCCACTCCCGCTCGTAGAGCGCAAGGACATCGGGCTCGCTCATCCGCTCCTGGTGCAGTTGCCAGGCGAGCAGGCGCAGCGCGGGAAAGCGAGCGATCTCGACGGTCGGGGTGGTCATGGGTCGATCTTAACGCCGCCGCGGGGTGTCGGCCATTGAGCCTTCATCGTCGTTCCGGCCAGCGCTGGTCATTTGGAGTCCAAGGCTTCAGCCTTGGCCTGCCGATCCAAGGCTGAAGCCTTGGACTCCAGTCGGCCGGCGCCCCGGCTGACACGCCCCGGCTGGCCGGAACGATCAAGGCCCATACCGCTATAGAGATCGGGCTCGCGGAGGTAGATCAGGGCTTGGCGCCCGGACAGCATTGTCCGATACTGCGGCGCATGACAGGTTCCGAGTTTATCCATCCCCGATGAACTTCGCTTATCCAGTGACATTGACGCCGGACGCCGATGGCGGGTTCGTGGTGACCTTTTCCGATTGGCCGGAGGCCATCACCCAGGGCGAGACCCGCGACCAAGCGCTGGAAGAGGCAGCCGATTGCCTGGAAGAGGCCGTTGCGGCGCGCATCGATGACCGTGCGGAGATTCCGTTGCCATCCTCTCCACAGGCCGGCGAGGCGACCGTGGCGGTACCCATCGCCACCGCGCTCAAAGCGGCGCTGTACCTCGCAGTGCGGGAGACGGGCATCGGCACCAGCGAACTGGCACGGCGCCTGGGTATCCATGAGAAAGAGGCACGACGCCTGCTCGACCCCCGTCACGGGAGCAAGGCCGCCGCGCTGGAGCGGGCCTTGACCGCCGTGGGTCGGCGCTTGACCGTCGAGGTACGGGTGGCGGCATAGGCTCCGATCGCACAGCCCGTAGGATGCGGTGACGAAAGGAACCGCATCGTTCGAGCGGCTGGTCATCGGTGCGGTTCGCTCCCGCTCACCGCACCCTACGTCATGCCCAGGAGGACAACCCAGCGGCGACCAGCGCGCCCATGACCCACCTTGACACCCCTATCGGCGCGGATCTGCGCGCTATGCCCGCGGGCCGCCGAGATTCGCGGCGTCGCCACGCAACGGACTTGGTGGTCGTGTTGTGCCGGCCCACGACCTGTGGTGCGTCCCCTGTTTCCCACGGAAGGCGTCCATCGGGTGGTATATCCAGTGCTTACCGTCCGGCAGCGGAGCGTGCCAGCCGAGCCAGCGCCAGGCGTCATGGCTCCAGTTAGATTGCAAGACCTGAACCCGGCTCCCGAGCTTGAGTCCGGTGGCCCCAGGTTCCGCCTTCACCAGCTATCGGGAAGTAATAGCGGGTCGCTGAGTCGCAGCAATGCCACGCAGGCAGCGTTAGCCACAGAGTCGTCCGAATGATCGAGATAGCTCTGAACCACCAATACATGCCCCTGGTCACCGAACCTTCCGAGCAGATAGAGTAATCCCGCGACATCTTCCGACTGATCCGCAGCGGTGAGGCGCTTGCAGACCTCCGCAGCGACTGCCGCAGAGGCAAACCGCTGCAAATCCCGCTCCTTCTCTGAAATGCTGCTCCCTTCCCTATCTCGCGAACGGTCATCAAAAACGTGAGGTATCGCCGATTCGTCACCACGATTCGCCAGTTCCCTCGAACAGACCCAAGACATTCGTAATTGGTCATCCTCTCTTAAGACAGCATCTTCAGGAGTCCCTCTTAGTGCCATAAGCCTTTGCAAAAATAAGCGGATATCGGGATTATCGAAGCGCTCCATGGCATGAACGATCGACCACTTTTCTACCTGCGAAGCCGTCTCGTACCTCTCCTCCAGAAAGCGAACAAGATCGCTCGTGCCGACACCCGTTTTGTACGCGCCTGCCGTCCATCCCCGAGTTAGATCGACCATCCTGACGATTCTTCCCAACCAGGAGATACCGTCGTCCCTGTTCCGAGCCTCCTGCAAAAGGATATCTATAGCAGTACGACTTCCGTGAGCAAACAAACCTTCCCATATTACATCCCGACTACCCTCGGTTTCAAGCAAACTACGGAGCGTCTTCTCTGCGGCCGGAGTTCCGATTAGTCCCAAGCTTATCGACGCCTCGCCGCCTACATCCGCCCCCCCGTGCGCAGCGACTAACGCGCCGAGACAATAAACGGCATCAGGGTCTCTCAAGTCGCCAAGCGCGTGTGCCAACGCGTGCTTATCCCATAGTGAAACTTCTGTTTGCTCGTCCCCCAAGAGCCGCCGCAAGGCAGGCGCTGCTCGGACTGATCCGTATCCACCAAGAGCGCGTGCGGCGGAACTGCGTAGAGTTTCCTCATCCAAGCATTGGAGCAGCGTTTCTTCTATATCAGCCGAGGGATACAGGGGGGTCACAGCTAGTAATTTGCCTCTGAGCGCTGAATCGTTAGTCATGTGCCACCAGCTTAACCATAGCTCCGGCGTCACCTGCCTCCTGATTTCGCATTCATTCAGCCAGAACAGCCAACCGCTCTTCGGTAAGGCCGAAGCCATCGAATAAACCAATGATACGCATCCCAGCCGTCGCGCAATTTCTCCAGCAAGTCCAGCAATGCGCACACTGCCACATTCAAGGAGAACATGTAAGCTGTATTCGAGTGCTGGGGTTACGAGATATCCGGAGTCGCTGAAAATAGGAATAAGCGACCAATACAGATCGCTTCTCTCACGTTCATTTTCCCGCATATCTGAAAGCAAGTCTAGCCGCTGCGCTACCGTCCTTATCGAACGCGAAAATAGTGCACAAGCCAAATCCGTCCCCGACGCCATCAGCGCCTGGTTTTCATAAGCGCAAAGCACGCCGTTCTCCTTGAGCCGCTCCGATAAGTGTGCAGCGAGACAGTCGCTCTTCAAATGCGCAAGCACAGCGATGGCCTTAGCGTGTTTGACCGTCCCGCTGGCTGCAGAAAGATGGACTGTCGCATGTGCAGCGAGCGCGTCTCGAAGCTCGGGAGAGATCCGTCTATAAAGCGAAAGTTTGTCGCGCATGAAGTGAGTGGTGGTATCGGATAGCACGCCGAACCACTCCCAGCGATATACGAATGCCGCCGCAGTAGAGCTGCCCAGCTTCGCAAGCGCTGTTGCAGCGACATTCTTCTGCTCACGCGGCAAGTTGTCGTTCCGCAGAACCTTCTCGATCAGAACCTGTTCTGCCTCCACACAGTTGAGATCACCCAGAAGCGTAATAGCACTAGCTCCGCGTACGTGACACCGATCATCGAGGCACTGAGCGAGCACCCTCACCACCTTGTCTCGTGCCGATGGCGTGTACCGCTCGGGCGCGCAGCCAAGGACGGCCGCTGCCATTGCGGGGGAGAGCTCCGCCAATGCATCAAAGAAGACGTGCCTAATCTCCAACTGCTTCAACCGGCGACCGATTCGTCGCAGACGGGGATATGCGGCTGTATAGCTCAACCTGGCGAAGCGACCTGCGATTTCGAGCGGATTGGCCACGATATCGTCGATCGCCGCCTCCGCAAGGTAGAAGTCCGCCACGGCTTCGTTCGAAAATCGAATCCGATCTGATCGCCCAGGCAAACTCTCTAGAATGTTGGCATGGATCAGTTGCTCAACCACTGCACCGGGAGGGTGTGCGTAGTCAAAGCGCGGCACAGTGACAATCTCGTCAACCGAGAGAGCGGAACCACCCTGCGCCTCCATCTGCTTCGCGAAAACCTTTAAGGCGGACGCAAGCACTTCAGTGCTGATCCGCAAATCGGTCGACGACTCGCTCGTCAAACGTTTATCTAACCACATTTCCATCAATTCGGTTGGCCCGAGCGTAGACGACAGCGGGGGACACCCATGCGAAAGGTCCAGGTAGACTCTCAGGGTAAACGGGTGAAGCAGTTCCTTTCTGGTCGGCCCGTGAAGTGCGTAGAGCTCAACTGGATTGCGCCCCGCTTTGCGCCATGCGAGATCCAACTCGTTGTCGATGAGCAATCCGGGTAATCGAATGTGCTCTTCTTGCCGATTACGATCCCTGCAATCGTACTCGTCGGCAATGTCTCGCGAGTGGCCGCGTCTTGTCCGCATTGGCATCCAGCGCTTCCAGCCTGGGTCGGAGCAGACCTTCCAATACTCCGGGCGCGCGGTCACCAACAGGACGCTGTGCTGGCCCAGAAGAGAGCGCAGCCAATAGGTGATGGAACGCTTCACAAAGCCGGCGTCGTGCGCCTCGTCCAGCCCGTCGAGGATGACCGTCAGAGGGATGGTTCCTGCCAGGTTTCTGGCAATAGCAGCCTCTTCTGCGTCTCGCATGGCCGGCGCCAGGACTCCTTGCAGGGCGTTCATGACATAGCGGACCAATGAGTCCTCGTCCCGAAAAATTACGTCCCTGGCCTGGATTAGCAGCGCCGGGAGGATCGTGCCGAGCGCGCTGACGAAAGCACAGACTAGGCTGGTCTTGCCAACCCCGGAATCGTCAACCAGCGCGATCAGCTTGACCGAGTCTTTCCCGTCACTCGCCGTTTCAGCGCGAAGTGCAAGCTGCCAAAGACGGAAAATCTCCGCATCCGCGGATCGACGCGCATAGCGTGCCGGGTCGTATCGACCGCTGGCTCGGATCGTCGTCAACGCGTCCTGAGTCGCCGCTTTGGCGCTAGCGAGAATGCTGACTCTGGTTAGCCGGGAGTAAGCGATACCTAGATGCTCGTACCGCAAATCCTGGTACTCAAAGTCGAGTAGTCGCGCAAGTTCCGGACCATCTATCAAACGAAAAGGCACGCCTCGCGCGGCCTCCCGCACCCGCTGAAGCCAGTCGGTCTTGGTCCTACTCGGTCCATCTCGATCCTTGTTCTGCGGAATGATCACGACGATCTCGCAAAGCTCGGTGGATATCACAACCGCGGCTGCTACGTCGGAAACGACTTTGTTCCACCAAGCGTTACGCTGTACCGTATATTGCACGGCAATCGTGCACCGATCGGGGCTCTCCCCCACGTAGGAGTCAGGTTGTCCGACGATGCTCTCCCCACGCTCGTTCAGCCCATAAGGCCGTAGCTGTCGGTAGCGAGTGTCAAGTCGACGTAACAGCTCGTCGCCAAGACGGTGAAACTCACCATCCGACAGCCGTTTAATTTTGGACAGAGTAGACATTTCCGCTTCCGGTGGTTCGCCATCGTTGGTACCAAGTGTTCCTTAAAGCGCGATAAGTGGATAGAGGCAAATCAATCCGCGGGAATAGGGAACAGACCACGTACATATTCTCGGCAAAACCAATATCGCCATTCTTTACGAAGAAACGTGATCCGCCTCCAATATGCATAGGATTACGCAAACAGCGGCACCAACAGTCGAGCCGGCAGACCCGGCCGATGCCAGGAATAAGCTTGCGATCAATAGTTGAGCAGCCGTTCTCAGAGATTACGCAACAAAAGCATTGAGCGATCAACCTTGCGCTCGGGGTAGGTGAAGGATGCCGGTTCACCCTGTCCGAGCGGATTCGCTACACCGAAAAAATCGGCCACATCTTCGAACAATGCCCGAGCAAATGAAACGGACTGCGCACCCGACGCAACGCGGTGCCAGTCGAGTGCCTTGAGCGCCTCGTTGCCGCCAAGGACCTCATCGTAGAATCCGCCGTTGCGCGCGACGAGATGTTCCAGATAGTGCTTGGGGTGCCGCTCTTCGCGCCACCAGGGCATCGGGTTCGTGGACTGTGCTTTGCGCTGGTTTTCCGCCGTACAGTTTGGCAGCCACAGCGGGTCGCGGCACTCGAAGTTCTCCACGTCTTCCTTGACCAACAGGGGCTCGACGCCTGGCGCGCATCCGGCCCTTGTCAGTGCTTCCGGCTCGCCGAAAAAATACGCCTCAACCATTGGGCACAGAAGATGAAAGCTGCAACGCTCGCGGATGTGCCTGCGTAACCGCTGCTCGGCAGCCTGACTCAGTTTGCGGTCCTCGATCTCAAGCGCCATGGCTCGCTGGAAGTGGTCGCAGACAACCTCCGGCTGGTCGATATTATGAAGCTCCAGATCATCAACGGCGATGACCAGATCGGCCGGATTCCCGTCCTCGCCCTCCGCTGCCTCGGCTATGACGCGACGTGCCAATGCCTTCATCGTTCCGCTTGGTGCGGCGGATGCAGCCAAGCGATGGGTCGTCGCCGCCGGCACCTTCTGCGCGCGTAACCACGCGACAGGATTGCCGTCACTTGCCATCTGTGGAAACCGGGCCGAGATGGATGCAGCGATGGCCTTGCGCTCCAGATCGCCCGTCACGACGAAACGAATCCGCTTCACCATGTCACCCGCGTCTGCTTTCATCGTCGTTACTGACGATCCCATCGTCCGCGTACAGCTCGCCGAGCCGAAATTGCCGCAGCCATTCGGGATTCCTGAGCTCGCTCAAACGGACTGGAGCGGGCTCGGTCATGCCGTCCAGCACATAAACCTGCTCTGGCTTGTCGTTGAAAGCGTCCAGGAGCACAGGCGAATGCGTTGTGAACACCACGGTCAAGTCGTTCCTGCGGGCCAATTGGTCGGCCAGGCGGACAAAGAGCCGAATGGCATAGGGATGGAGCGAATTCTCCGGCTCGTCGATCGCGACGATACCGCCTTGCTCGGCAGCGGCCAGGTCGCAGAGCAGTACGAGCAGTGCGAGTACGCCGTTGGCTTCGGAGCCCAGCTGCGCGGGCATCTCGCTGCCGGGACGATAGATCTGTGCCGCGATCGTGTTACCTGCCTCGACGAAATCCAGATCGGCGATGAGCTTGGGAAAAGCGGCCCTGAGACCGGTTAAGACGAAGTCGTAGCGCCAGCGGTCTGGGCGACGCTGAAACCAACCGCGCAGCATGGTGAGGGCGTTCGTGCCTCGGCTGTTAAGCACCTGCGTATGCCCAATATTCGAGCCGCCGCGTAGGCTACAGATGTCAGGATCATGAAAAACCCCCATCTCAATGATAGTGTTGATAAAGTCTGGGACTACCGGATCGAGGGGGCTCAAAAACGAGAGTGGATACCTCCCCATGTCGCCCCGGAACAGCTCGGTTGCCCCATCGTGCAGCGTCGCCTCCGCAGAAATCGTTAAGCCCTGTACGGACACCAGTCGGAGGCGAAGATCCAAATGGCCGATACGAATGCCGATCTCGATCGGCTCATGCTCGGCAGCAACGCGGTTCTTCAGATCGAAGTATCCGCCGAATGCCAGATTCACGGCCTCGGCGGGATCTCGATGCACGGCGAGACGCAGGAACTTAAGCGCTTGCAATACCGTGCTTTTCCCTGCTCCATTGGCACCGACCAGCAGACTGACTCCGCTTGGGCTCCATTCAAGGGAGCGGAGCGCGCGGAGATTCTTCGCGTACAGGGTGAATGTGCTCATTGGCTTAATAATGGAATGATGAATGGTCGGGCTATCGCCGCGGGCGGACTGGCGCAAGTTTGACACAGAGCCGGGGGAACTGGGGATCGCCGTTCTTGAGATCCACGCCCACCGCCCTGTCGCACTCCAGCAGACCGGCGGCGGCCAGCGCCTCGCACAGCAGGGTGCCGGCCCTAAGGTGCGACACCATTTGCCGCCCCCCGGCCAATCGGCTAGCCTGTCCGGCCGGGTGCCGTGGGTGCCCGCAGCCCACCAAACAACACGGAACCAACGCGGCCCATGCACAGTTCAGGCTCGAAGCTGCTTTTCGCCGGTACCATCTTTTCCAGCGCCTTTCTGCTCTTTCTGGTCCAACCGCTGATCGCCAAGCAGATCCTGCCGTGGTTCGGCGGCTCGGCGGCGGTGTGGTCGGTGTGCATGGTGTTCTTCCAGGTCACACTGCTCGGCGGCTATGCCTATGCGGACTGGGTGTCGCGCCATCTGGCACCGCGACGGCAGGTGATGGTGCACGTCGCGCTGCTCGCGTTGAGCCTGACCCTGCTGCCGATCGTCGCCGGGTCAGACTGGAAGCCGAGCGGCAACGAGGACCCGACCCTATGGATACTGGGTCTGCTGCTGGCGACCATCGGGCTGCCCTATTTCCTGCTCTCGACCACCGGGCCGCTGATCCAGTCCTGGGTGGCGCGCAGTCTGATCGGGGCTCATGTCTACCGTTATTTCTCGCTGTCCAACCTGGCCTCGCTGCTGGCACTGCTGAGCTATCCCTTCCTCATCGAACCGCGGGCGACGCTGCTCCACCAGGCCTATGCCTGGTCCGGGGTCTATGCCCTGTTCGCGATCCTGTGCACCGGCTCCGCCCTGTATTTCATGCGCCACATGCACAGCTTACCGCCCGAGGTCCATGCGCAGACCCATGAGGCCGAGGGCGATTGGGACCCGCGACCGCGCGATTATCTGATGTGGCTTTCACTCTCGGCGATGGGCTCCTGGCTGTTGCTCGCCATCACCAACCACATCACGCAGAACGTGGCGGCCATTCCCTTTCTGTGGCTGCTGCCGCTCTCCATTTACCTGCTGACCTTCGTGCTGTGCTTCGAGAGTGACCGCTGGTACCGGCGCGACTTGTTCCTGCTGCCCACCGCCGCCCTACTCTTGGTCTGCGCCTATGGGCTGCAGGACAGCGCCATCGGGGTCAACATCAAGGTGGTCATTCCCCTCTATGCCGCGGGTCTGTTCTTCTTCTGCATGTTCCTGCACGGCGAACTGGCGCAACTGCGCCCCGGGCCGCGCTATCTGACCCGTTTCTATCTGATGCTCTCCCTGGGCGGCGCCGTGGGCGGGATCACGGTCGGGCTGATCGCCCCGCGCATCCTGCCGGCTTACTATGAACTGGGCATCGGCCTGGGCATCACCGCCCTGCTGGCGCTGGTGTTGCTGCGTCCGTCCCGCCCGCTGCAAGTCGGGGCCGGCGTCCTGGCGGGGCTGTGCGCTTGGTTCCTGTACGTGCAGATCGCCGACGATTTTGCCGACACGCGGCAGATCGCGCGCAATTTCTACGGCAACCTGCTGAGCCTCGATGCCCAGCGCGAGGACCCGCGTGACAACGTGCGCCAGCTCTATCACGGCTCCATCAAGCACGGCGAGCAGTTCCTGGCGCCTGATCGGCGCCAGCAACCCACCACCTACTATGGCCCGACCTCGGGCGTCGGACGGGCCATCGCCCACACCGATCCGCACGATAAGAAGGTGGGACTGATCGGTCTGGGGGCCGGCACCCTCGCCGTCTACGGGAGGCCGGGAGACACCTATCGCTTCTATGAGATCAACCCCCAGGTGGTCGCCCTGGCGCAAACCGAGTTCAGTTTCATGAGCGAGAGCCAGGCGCGGGTCGAAACCGTCCTGGGCGACGCCCGGCTCTCACTGGAGCGCGAGGCGCCCCAGGGGTTCGACGTCCTGGCGGTGGATGCCTTCTCCGGCGACTCGGTGCCGGTCCATCTGATCACGGCGCAGGCGATGGACCTGTATCTGCGTCACCTGGACGCGAACGGCATCATCGCCTTCCACCTCACCAACCGTTTCCTGTGGCTGCCGCCGGTGGTGGCCGAGATCGCCCGCGCCAAAGGGCTCAGCACCGCGCTGATCCACGACAATCCAGACGGGCGCAGCCTGCGCCGGACGGACTGGATGCTGGTGGCGCGCAACCCGGCCGTGCTGGAACAGGAGGGCATCCGGGAGGCGGTAACGGCGCTCGAGCCTGTCCCCGGATTGCTGGCCTGGACGGACGACTTCAACAACCTGTTCCAGATTCTGAAGTAGCCGCAGGCCGGATGATCGCCTGACCCGGCGTACTCCCATCGATTCGCCGGTGCAGCGGATGCCGGGGCATCCGGGCGAATGAATTCGCCCCGACAATCCGGGCGACCAGCACGGCCGTCTCGCGGTGCAGGCCGCTGGGTTCGACCGGGATGCCTCGCGGCACACTTGTAGGGGCGAATTCATTCGCCCCGTCGTCAAATCCAGGATTCCGGGCGAATGAATTCGCCCCTACGATCCGGGCGACCAGCGCGGCCGTCTCGCGGTGCAGGCCACTGGGCACGACCGGGATGCCTCGCGGCACCCTTGTAGGGGCGAATTCATTCGCCCCGTCGTCAAATCCAGGATTCCGGGCGAATGAATTCGCCCCTACAGCCAGATGGCGTCCCATAGTGGATAGTTTCCGATGTGCTGGACCAGGCCGGCGCGCAGCGGGTTGCCGACGATGTAACGCGCGACGGTGCGCAGATCCTCCTCCCGGCGCAGAGCATGATCGTAGAATCCGCGTTGCCAGACTGGATCGCGGCGATTCAGGAAACGGTTGATACTCAATGCCGAAGAGGCCTTGAAGCCCTTCATGGCGTGCGACAATGTCCGGTCGTTCCCAAGCTGGAATAACCAGTGGACATGGTCCGGCATGATGACCCAGGCAAGTGATGTCAGTGTTTCGCTGTCGTTTAGTGCCTGCATCTCCTTTACCACCAACCTTGCACAGGAGAAATCGCGGAACAAGGGCCTACGTGCTTCCGTGCAGGTCGTGACGTGGTAGACGTGACCGGGGGAGGAGAAGCGTCCTTTGAGTAGATCGTCACGTGGCATGGGCTGGGGTCGGAGGGTTGGTGGGGAGATCTCACAATTTTGGGAATTGGGGCGAATGAATTCGCCCCTACAGGCTCATCGCGAGTGAGGTCTTGGGCCAGTTGCGCGGCGCGAGCGGCGAGCCTATAGAGCAGATCGATCTGCTTGACCAGGCCCTTGATGCCCTCGGTCAGCGGGGCAAAGGCGTATCGGGCCGCCTGCTGATCCGCGTTGCCGGCAGGCGGTGTCTTGGCTGTCAGCTCGGCCAGGGCGTCGGCCGGCGGCGGCTCTTGCGCCTTCTCGATCTCCGCGATGGCGCCGACGTGATGAAATATGGTATTGCCACTTCGACAAGCGAGCAAACCTTCTCACGTTTGATCCGCTCGGCTGTCGGTGTCGGCCAGGGCGATGCCTGGCGGATCAATCCGCCAGGCAGGGACTCGAAGCACCATCGGGATCGCTCTGATTGTGCTTGCGGGGCGATGGTCGTCCCGACGATCACCGTCGACCAGGAAACCGGCGCCCGGACCGACTGGGCGCCTCCGAACCCCTTCCGTGGGCAGCAGGAGGTCGGCTCGCGGCACGCACCGCCGTGCACAACGCAGATGTCGGCGGCCGGACGGCCGTCGACTGCCACCGCGGCCATGCGGATGATCGCCTGGCCCGACGAATTCCCATCGATTCGCCGGGGTGTCGTTTCAGTCCGCAACAAGCTACCTTGTCCGAAGAGTTGCGTTCATTCGCGGCTGAATTGGCCCCTCCAAAGTCATCCACAGCGAAGGAAAGAACCCGCGTGAGCATCCAGTCCGCGCCCCTGCCCAGCCAGCTCGTCGATCGCTTCGGTCGGCAGGTCACCTATGTGCGCCTGTCGGTCACCGACCGCTGCGACCTGCGTTGCCTCTACTGCATGGCGGAGGACATGGCGTTCGTGCCCCACAAGCAGATTCTGACGCTGGAGGAACTGGCCCGACTGGGGCGCTGCTTCAGTGAACTGGGGGTAGTGAAGTTGCGGGTGACCGGCGGTGAGCCCCTGGTGCGGCGCAACGTGGTCTGGCTCTTCGAGCAACTCGGCGTGCTGCCCGGTGTCCGCGACCTCACTCTGACCACCAACGGCACCCAACTCGCCCGCCATGCCGCCGGGCTCAAAGCCGCGGGCGTCACCCGCATCAACATCAGCCTCGACTCACTGCGCCCCGAGCGCTTCCACGCCATCACCCGCCTGGGCGACCTGCACAAGACCCTGGCGGGGATCGACGCGGCCCTGGCGGCGGGCTTCCAACGGGTGAAGTTGAACGCGGTGATCCTCAAAGGCCGCAATCATGACGAGGTACCGGATCTGGTGCGCTTTGCCGCTGCGCGGGGCCTGGATATCAGCTTCATTGAGGAGATGCCGCTCGGATCGATCGGCGATCACGACCGCGCCGCGGTCTATTACTCCAGCGACGCCATCCGCCGCGACCTGGAGCGTCACTGGGAGCTGATCCCCACCACCGAGTCCACGGGCGGGCCGGCGCGGTATTTCCGGATCGCGGGCGGCGACACGCGGGTCGGTTTCATCTCACCGCACAGCCACAATTTCTGCGGAGACTGCAACCGGGTACGGGTCACCGCCGAGGGGCGGCTGCTGCTGTGTCTCGGGCAGGACCACTCGGTCGACCTGCGCCGCGCGCTGCGTGCCAATCCGACCGATGATGCGCGGGTCAAACAGGCCATTCTCGGCGCTATGTCCATCAAGCCGCGCGGACACGAGTTTGCCTTGAATGGCCATCCGCTGATTCTGCGGCACATGAACGCGACCGGCGGCTAGCAGGTAACCGTCCCGCGCTCAGTCGAGCGCTACTTTTCCAGCAGATGGCGAAAGCCCAACGGAGAGCGGAGATCAAACAAGCAATGCGAATGCGAAATGTTCGTAAATCAATGAACCGACTGCTGATTACCCTGGTTATCGCGGTCGCGACCATGTCTCCAGCCGCGCGAAGTCAGACCGTCTTGTTCGAGGACGATTTCTCCGGAGGGACTTGGGATCCGGCATGGGTGAGCAAATGGTGTTGCCAGCGCGTCGTCGACGGTTGGCTCTATAGCCAGGATACTGACGGCTGGCCACGTGACGCCCTCGCCGTCGTCCATGACGGCGACACCGCTTGGACGGATTATGACGTATCCCTGGACGCCGAATTCGTTCCCGGCACGGGATGGAAGCATTACAACATCGTGCTGCGATCGAACGGGTTCGACCGATCGTCTGCCGGCTCCTCGGGCAGTGCATATCAATTGGAGTTCGTAGGCGCGCCCTGGGAACCCGCCATCGCGCTCAGTCGCTTCCACGGCAGGTCGGTGGAACTTTACAGGGGTCGCTGGAACCCACCCGCTGGTCCAGCGGCGCTTACCATATCCCTCAAGGGCGGACGTCTCTCGTTGTCCGTTAACGGCGAGTCCGTCTTCGACGTGATCGACCCCGATCCGCTGCCTTACGGCGGCATCGGACTGCATACAATTTGGGAGTCAAAGGCCCGCTTCGACAATGTGGTCGTAACCGCGGCACCCGTGGCGGCCTTGCCCTGGCTCGCCGCTCTCGGCGATCTAATGGGCGACGGCACCCAGCACCTTGCAGTCTTGTTCGCCGATGCCGCGGCGGGGACGGTGACCGCCCAGATCAAACAGGCCACCACCGGGACCCTGATCCAGACCCTCCTATTCGATCAAGGGTATGCGCCCCTGGACCTCGCCGTAGTCCCCGACCAGAACGCCAATGGCGCCCCGGAATTGGCCCTGCTGGGCCGCCATGCCGCGAACGGCAGCGTCCAGGTCGAAGTGCGCGACACCCTTACCGGCGAGCGGCTGAGCGCGGTTGCCTTCAACCCCCTCTTCGCACCCCAGCGGCTGGCGGTGCTCCCCAATCGCAACGGCAACGGCGCCGCGGCACTGGCGGTACTCGGCATCAACGCCGGTAACGGCGCGATTGCCGCCGAGATCAAGGACGCCGCCACCGGCGCCGGGCTGGGGAAAGTGTTCTTCGCCAAGACGTTCCAACCCGTGGATTTCGCCGCGGTCGCCGACGCCAACGGCAACGGTGCCGCGGAACTCGCCGTACTGGGGGTGAATAGCGAGGGTCAGCCGCGGGTCGAACTGCGTGACAGCGCCGGCGCGGCCCTGGTCAAGGTGCTGTGGTCGCCGAAATGGACCACCCCGCTGAACTTGGCCGAGTTGCCGGACGCCAACGGCAACGGCACCCCGGAAGTCGCGGTGCTGGGGCGGGGTCGCGGGGGAGCGGTCCTGGTCAAGACCGCGGATGCGGGCACGGCGGTTCAACTCGGGTTCGTTTTCTACAACCGGAATTTCACGCCGCACCAAATGGCCGCGCTGCCTGACCTCAACGCCAATGGGGTCGCCGAGCTGGCGGTGCTGGGCCACGACGCCGGCAATCAGCTCAAGACCGAACTGCGCGATGCGGTGACCGGTGCCTTGGTGCGTAACCTCTGGTTCGATCACCTCGCCCCACTGGACCTGGCGGCGCTTCCGGATATGAACGGCAACGGCAGTCCGGAAGTGGCCGTGCTCGGTGTGTCGGCGGCGGGTGGAGTTCAGGTCCTGATCAAGGATAGCGCGACCCAGGCGGAGGTCAATCGGTTGGACTTCTAGCCTCCTCTAGCGTCGGCTTTCAGCCGGCGCCAACCCGGCGGATGCGGTGCGCAACGGACACTGATGGCAAATCCTGCAAACCGCCGCATCGCGAGCGAACGGAACCATATTCTTGGGCGAACGTCACCGTCAACCGATTCCGGGATGCCGCCGCTCTGGCTTGTCACTTTCAAAATCATCATACGTTCGACGATGACTTCGCGCGGATTCACGCATGCGCTCTCGGGCAGGGGGGACCCACACGCTTAATACCCGAGCGGCCGGACATTATCCAGAGTCGAGGACAGCGGCACGATGAATCATCGAATGTTGGCTAGAACGGTTTGCCCCTGGGTCCCCGGTCGCCTGGTTGTATTGAATCGGTGTCAGTGCGAGCAACCCGTTTGGCACCATCATTGCGCGGCTGGCATGGCGTCGTTCGGTATGACCGCCTCCGGCGGGGTCCGCCACAGCGTCACCCGAACCCAGCGTTCTTCGCGGTCCTGCTCCAGGTGAGGGGCGGTCCCGTTGAATTGCCGCATCGCCCGGGTGATACGCGGATAGCCGCTGCCGCGCTGCTCCATCAGACCGAGATCGAACAGGAAGCTCGCCATCGACTCATTGCGTGAGCGTGGCGTGCCGCCGGCGAGTACCGATTCAGGCCTTTTGTGTTTCGGCAAGGCGCCGGGGCTGGTGATGACGATCCGGTCGTCAAAGACCTCAACCAGTATCCGCGAACCGAGAATTGCGTAGTCCCGGTGCGCCACGGCATTGACGACGCACTCCCGGAAGGCGGCCAGCGGTACCGGCCACAAATCCGCACGCTGCATCCCGGCATAGCGCTCATGGCGCCCGAGGATTTTGAGCCATGCCTCGGCGTGCGCGACCTGCTCCTCCAATCGGCCACGCCCCTCGCCGGCGAGCATGACCGCGTCCCCCCGGTCGATGCCGGTGTAAGCAACTAAGTCGATCCAGAGGTTGCGCGTCGGGGCGGTCTGCTGAGGGGCCTTGCCGAAGCACATCAACCCGAACAGGGTCGCCCGTAAATCGCCGTTGAAGTCGCGGTCAAGGATCTCCCGGTTGAACAGATCCACCTCCAGCGGTAGCTGCTCTCCATCGAGGTCCACGCCCCGCCGCCGCATGTAAGCCCGGAATGCCCCGGCGTCGATCGCGTCGGCGTCGGTGCCCGGGACGACGCGCTCCTCGGTGAAGACCAGGCCAAAGGTGTTGTATAGCTCCTGCAACTCGGTCGCTGAGGGCTCGCGGTTCCCGCGATTCCCGCGAACGAGCACGCGGCCCTTATGCCGGAGCGGCTCAGGGCCACGGACGCGAGCGACCTCAATCCAGTGGACCCATCCGCTTGGGTCCTGGTGATATCCCAAGCGAGCCTGAATCGGGGCGTTGAACGTGTTGTGCAGGGCATTGCTGAGGCGCTCCTGCACCTCCTTCGGGTCCATGGGCACACCGTCGATCGCCCGGTCGTCGGTAACGCCGAGGATGACGAGCCCGCCTTCCGTATTGGCAAAGGCACAGACCGCCTCCTGCCAATCCTTGTCGCCGAAGGAGCGAAAGCGCCCCAACTCGGTTTGGGCGTCTTCACCTACCTGGATTCTCTGAAGCACGTCGATCCAGTCCACGAGAGTCTCCTAATAGCCGTACTTCTTGCGGCGCAGACGGAACGCCGCGGCGCCGCCGTCGAGGGTGCGGACGATGGCATTACGGATCGCGTCATCCTCAATGGCGCCAGCGGCATCGACCCGGCCATGTTCCGCGTCCGCTTCCAGGGCGATGACCTGATCCGCGTCGCCATTGACTACCAGGTTCGCGTTGTGCGTGGCAAAGACGACCTGTCGCTTGCCTTTGAGTCGGTGCAGCGCCGGGATGATGGTCTCGTTCAGGAAGCGGTTATCCAACTCATCCTCGGGTTGGTCGACGAACAGCGGCGTGGGATCATCGCTCTCCAGGATCAGCGAGAGCAGCACCGCGACCCGGCGCCCTCCGGACAGGACGCTCAGGTCCTTCGGCTCACCGTCCTCTACCCAGCGGATGCGATAACGGTCAGGGCATCGCAATGCGCAAACCTCCAACTGGCGCGCCCGTGGGGCGATCTGCTCGAAGAAGGATGTTGCCACGGCATCGGACATCCCGAGCGCCTTGACCTGTCTCTGCGCAGTCGCCGGGTCCGGCTTGGTGAAGGCTTCAATGACGGTGCGTAGCGTCCTCGGCGTGGTCGACCGCGCGCCACCGCTGTTCCACCAACGGGTGATCCCCTGATTGCGCAATCCAAGCACCCAGGACTCCAGGGGGCCGCGTCTCCCCTCCGGATCGATGGCTACCAGCACCCGGCCCGCGAATCTGGCCTCCACCTCGACGCAAACCTGGGTCATGGCAGCGCGATGGGCGGTCACCAACGCATCCCGGTCGGCCAGGTCGGCGTTGGCTGCATCCTGTGCCTTGTTGAGTTCCTCCTGTTTTCCTTGGAGCGCGGCCCGAAAGCTGTCGTAGTGCTGAGCGGTTTTTGCATAGGCATCAAACTGGTTCAGATCGCCGGCGCTACGCCCGGCAGCGACCAAGGCGGCCTGAACCTGTGCGGTCAACAGTGCCAGGCGAATTGTTGCCGCGGTCTCGGTTGCGTTGGCAATCTCACCAATAGATTCCAAGGATGCCAAGATCGCCGCTGCCTGCGTCTTGGCCCTGTTCAACAGTGAAGCCGCGTCGGCTGTGTGCTCCCGCACCGGTGGGGAAAGGCACGCGGTGAGCTCCGGGCTGTTGAACACCGGCAGACTCAGCGCATCAATTGCCTCCGCCAGCTCACGGGCGCGCTCGGCTTGGTCGCGCACGTCGGACGCGAAGGTCTTTGCCCGTGCCGCATCTTGCTGAGCGGGCGGCAAGGCCGCGGTGCCGGCTTGCGCGAACTGTTTCATCGCCGCGCGGGCGGCGGCGGTGCGCTGGTACTCCTGTTCAACCGCCGCGACCTGCTCCTGGAGACGGGTCAGCCGCGGGACCGCGTCGGCAAGGTGCCGATCCAGATCCCGGAGCTGATCGCGCTGAGCGAGCAACGCCGTGCCGCGCCCTGGGACGAGATGAAACAGCAGGTGTTCGATACCGTCGTCGTCATTGGCCAGGGACTTGAGTTCACCCTGAGAGAAAAAGCGAGGGGCGAACCGCTCCTCGACCGGCCGTGCGAGATCACCGGCCGGACTCTCCAGTGCGACCCGGGTCCCTCCCGACAGAAAGCGTTCCCGCGCCCGCGCCAGCGCGTCCCGCCCGAGCGTGGTGGTTCCGTCCGGCATCGCCGGCTCGCCACCGCAGGTCAGCCTCAACCCGTCGAGCAGGGTCGACTTGCCGGTCATGCTGCCGCCGATGATGCAGGTGAGATCAGGGCTCAATCGGAACCTCTGGTCGCGCAGAAAGGAGGTGCCGCCCGTTACGCGAATCTCGCGGATCCAGGGCCTGGCGTCAGGCCCCTGGGGTACGGGCACCGGCAGCGTGGGGTCCAGGACGAACTGGCCGGCCGCGTCCCTCACATACGGAATGCGCAACCTGGAGTCCCGACCCAGAAAGGCTTGGCGCAAGGCCTCCAGGGTCGGACTGGCGAGCTTCAGAAGCACAAAGCGGTGGCCGAGCGCCCGTTCGGTGGGCGCCGTGCCGGGGTCGGCCAGTTTGATGGCATCGCTGGTATGGTAGAGGGCAATACGCGTCTTCTCGAAAGCGTACCGCAGCTTGCGGCTTTCGGTCAGATCTTCGTCGAGCGTCTTGTCCCGCCGCAACTCGGCGGCATGAATACGGCCTTCAGCGAGATCCGCGATGTAGTGGTCAGGGCGTGACAACAGTCCGTTCTCGCGGAGCGGATGCGCGGCAATGACAATGTAGTTGCGCTTGCCGACCGCCTTTGGCGCATCCAACTCCTTGAAGGCATCGGCGGGGCGCTTCGAAACCAAGTTGAGTCTCGTGTGTTCGTAGGCGGGGCGCGCGCCCATGATCCCATTAAAAGCATCGAGGTAGCGGCGTTTCCCGACGGTGGGGTCGAAGAGAAAGAGCAGATGGATGCCCTTGGTGCCATCGGCAAAATTTGGTTCAAAGCCCGGATAGACCGCGTAGATCAGGTCTCGATAGGCACGCCCGGTGGAAACTTGGCGCTCATTCTGCCAAGTCTCGATGATCGTCCAGGCAGCGGACACACCGTGATTGATGCACGCCGCATGGGGAGTGAGCCCCAGGACCTCGATTTCCTGCTCGACCGCTGCATCCAGGAACCGCTCCGCGTAGGCGCGCAGCACGGCGGGGTCATCGCGCTCACCTTCGATGCCCAACGGCAACGCAACGGTGGGGTCGTCCAGGGTGTGCAGGTGCAGGTCCGCCCGAAACCAGCGGGTTCCGGGAACTTCGTCGTGCCAGCGTTCCGTCGGTTCGCGTGTCATGGTTGCTTCCGGCGCTCTGGGGTTGCGCTGTCGCGTTCGGTTCGTTGCCAAGATACACACTGAGGCGAGCTGCCTCAATGCGGGTCTTGACCGCGCGCCGCAACGGCGCAGGATTCGCGGGTACGTGCCCTCCGGCCGTCTAGCGGTTATCCTTAGCAGCATTGACAATTATCTTAGCTCCGATCCCTCAATTGCGGCGCAGGAACAATTACCATGAAGATAGCTTACTCTCCTCCAGGCCGACCGACCGGCGCGCTGTCCGTCCGGCTGCTCGCGACGCTGCTGGCCGCTCCGCTTGCGCTGAATCTGACCGGTTGCACCGAAGTCACCCGCTTCCTGGCCAGACCCGAGGCCAGACCCGAGGTCAAACCCGAGGCCACGCAAGCCACCCCGACCCCGCAGGTGGCAGCCCAACCAGCCGAACCGGCGGCACCCGAGCCCATCCCCAAACCCCAGGAGAAGCCAAAGACCGGCAAGCTCTACGAATGGAACGGCGACGGGCGCAAAATCTCGCACATCGTGGTCAACACCGACGAGCAGAAGGCCCGTTTCTATGACGGCGAGGAACAAGTCGGCTGGACCACGGTGGCATCGGGAGTGCGCAAGCATCCCACCCCGGTCGGCCGTTTCGAGGTCCTGGAAAAGGTCGCCAACAAACGCTCGAACCTCTATGGCAAGGTCTACAGCTCCGGCGGCGGTGTGGTCCGCTCCGATGCCAAGGCCGGCCGGGATGCGATTCCTGCCGGCGCCCGCTTCGAGGGTGCGAAGATGCCCTATTTCCTACGCGTCACCTATGACGGCGTCGGCCTCCATGCCGGGCCTATCCCGCGGCCGGGTCACCCGGCGTCCCACGGCTGTATCCGCCTGCCGAGCAAGATGGCCCCGGTCCTGTTCCAGCATGTCGGAGTCGGCACCAAGGTCAGCATCATCGGCTCCGGACCGGATTACGGAAACTATGCCGAACGTCAACGCGCGGTTGCCGCCGAACGAGGCCAGCGCGAACGCGAGCGGCGTGAGATCGCCGCGCGCGTGGCGGCCGAGAACCCAGCCGCCAGCCCAGGTGCCGGGGCCATCAGCGCCACCGAGTTGTTCGGCCCCACGGGACCGAGCGTGACACCGACGCCGCGCGCGGAGCCGACTCCCAAGGCGGCCCCGGCGGCGAGCCGGCCGGTTCGCGTTGCCACCGTGGCGGCGCCGACCCAGACCCGGCGGCCAGTGGCCCGACCCAAACCGCAGCCCGTCGCCCGGCCGACGACTGACCAGACTGTACAGACCGCGAGTGCCGAGTCGAGTGAGACGAGCGCGCCGACTCCCAGCGCGACCGAACCCGCGGCTCAGACGGCGTCCGTGCCTGCGCCGGTCACCGCACCGCAGGTCGTCGCTGACGCCACCCCGGCCCAGCCGAGCGTTGCCCCCGCGGCGTCTGTCACACCGGCAGCAGCCCCGTCGGCACCGGTAACCGCCACCGCATCGCCACCGCCGGCCGCCAACCCAGCGCCGCCGCCGAAGCCGGCCGAGGCGGCGCCCGTCGCGGCAGCGCCACCCGCCCCCGCCCCCGCTCCCGCCGCAGCTGCCCCCGTCCCCGCCAAACCCGCGGAGCCGGCTCCGGCAGCGCCGCCACCGGCGCCAGCCGCAGCGCAGCAGGCAGCGCCGGCCGAGGGAGGGACCTAGCGCGGTTAGCTTCGCGGCCTTGGTGCGGAACGCTGATCGACAGATGAACACAGATGTTTTTCTTCATCTGTGAACATCTGTGACATCTGTGGATAAATCCAGGTGATCGCTTTGACCTGAACGGCGATCAAGGCCCAAGAAAAAGGCCGCGGCATCGGATGCCGCGGCCTTTTCGTCTGCCTGGTTCGGGGACTGAAATCGATCAGTTCTTGGACTTGTCGACCAGCTTCTTCTCCTTGATCCACGGCATCATATCGCGCAGCCGCTCGCCGACCACTTCGATCTGATGCTCCGCGCCCAGGCGGCGCATGGCCTTCATGGTCGCGGCGCCGGCCTGATTCTCCAGAATGAATTCCTTGGCGAAGGCGCCGGATTGGATTTCCTTCAGGATGCGCTTCATCTCCGCCTTGGTGTCGGCGGTGATGATCCGCGGACCGCGGGTCAAGTCGCCATACTCGGCCGTATTGGAGATCGAGTAGCGCATGTTCGCGATGCCGCCCTCGTAGATCAGGTCGACGATCAACTTGACCTCGTGCAGGCATTCGAAATAGGCCATCTCGGGGGCATAGCCGGCCTCGACCAGGGTCTCGAAACCGCTCTGGATGAGTGAGGTCAGGCCGCCGCACAGCACCACCTGCTCACCGAAGAGGTCGGTCTCGCACTCCTCGCGGAAGCTCGTCTCGATGACGCCGGCACGCCCGCCGCCGTTGGCGCTGGCATAGGCCAGGGCGACGTCGCGCGCCTGCCCGGACGCATCCTGGAAGACGGCAATCAGGCTCGGCACGCCGCCGCCCTGGGTGTAGGTGGAACGGACCAGATGACCGGGCCCTTTGGGCGCGATCATAATGACATCCAGATCCGCCCGCGGCTCGATCTGGCCGAAGTGGATATTGAAGCCGTGGGCAAAGGCGAGCGCGGCCCCTTCGCGGATATGAGGGGCAATCTCCTCGCGATAGAGGCGCGCCTGATGCTCATCCGGAGCCAGGATCATGACCACATCGGCCCAGGCCGCCGCTTCCGGAATGGACTTCACATCCAGACCGGCGTTGGCCGCCTTGGCGGCGGAGGCCGAGCCGGGGCGCAAGCCAACCGCCACCGTGACGCCTGAATCCTTGAGGTTATTGGCATGGGCATGACCCTGGGAGCCATAACCGATGATGGCCACCCGCTTGCCCTGGATCAGGGACAGGTCGGCGTCTTTGTCATAATAAACGTTGATGCTCATTTGCGTTTTTGCGTTCAGTTGCGGACGATAAAGCGTTACAGAGTCAGACCCTTGTCGCCGCGGGCGATGCCGGTGGGGCCGGAGCGGACCACCTCGACGATCAGTCCCGCGGGGACCGCGTCGATGAAGGCGTCGAGCTTCTTCGAGGCCCCGGTCAGTTCCACGACATAGCTGGTGTCTGTCACATCAATGATCTTGGCCCGGAAGATATCGGTCAGGCGCTTCAGCTCCTCACGGTTCTCCCCCGCGGCCCGCACCTTGATCATCATCATCTCCCGCTCGATGTGCGGGCCCTCGGTGAGATCAAAGACCTTCACGGTGTCGATCAGCTTGTTGAGCTGTTTCTTGATCTGCTCGACGATCTCTTCGTTCCCGTTGGTGACCAGGGTCATCCGGGACAGGGTCGGGTCATCCGTCGGCGCGACGGTGAGCGACTCGATATTGTAGCCGCGGGCGGAGAAGAGCCCGGCCACCCGGGACAACGCGCCTGCTTCATTCTCCAGCAATACGGCAATGATATGTCTCATCTTAGGCCAGCTCCCTATCAGACAAACTGGGCGGCAGGTGCATCTCGTGCTGACCCTTGCCGGCCGCGATCATCGGGTAAACATTCTCGGTGGGGTCGACGACCACATCGAGGAATACGAAACGGTCTTTCATGGCGAAGGCCTCCTGCATGGCGGCCGCCAGGTCGGCGGGCCGCTCGACGCGCATCCCGACATGGCCGAAGCTCTCGGCCAGCTTGACGAAATCAGGCAAGGCATCGACATAGGAGTTGGAGTAACGGCTCTCGTAGAAGAACTCCTGCCACTGCCGGACCATCCCCATGTAACCATTGTTCAGCAGCACCACCTTGATCGGCAGCTTGTACTGCTGGCAGGTCGCCATCTCCTGGATGCACATCAGGATACTCGCCTCGCCCGAGATACAGGCAACCTGCGCCTGCGGGAAGGCCAGTTGCACCCCCATGGCCGCGGGCAGACCGAATCCCATGGTGCCGAGCCCCCCCGAGTTGATCCAGCGACGCGGCTTGTCGAAGGGGTAAAACTGGGCGGCAAACATCTGGTGCTGACCCACGTCGGAGGTCAGATAAAGATCCCCCTTGGTCACCTGATACAGGGTCTCGACGGCAAACTGCGGCTTGATCTTGTCGCTATGGCGATCGTAGTGCAGGCAATCCACGCGCCGCCACTCCTCGATCTTGGCCCACCAGTCCGCGACCGGCCGCCCGGTGCCGACCGGTGCCTGCTCCTTCCACAGCCCCAGCATGTCGGTCAAAACGCTTGCGACCTGACCCACGATCGGCACATCCACCCGCACGTTCTTGGATATGGACGACGGGTCCACATCCACATGCACGATCTTGGCGTGGGGACAGAAGTGCTCGATCTTGCCGGTCACCCGGTCATCGAAACGGGCGCCGATGGCAATGAGCACATCCGTCTCGTGCATGGCCATGTTGGCCTCGTAGGTCCCGTGCATCCCCAACATGCCGATGAACTGCGGATCGGTCATGGGATAGGCACCCAGCCCCATGAGGGTGCTGGTGAGCGGGAATCCGGTGAGCCGAGCCAGCTCGGTCAACTGCGCCGCCGCCTCGCCCAGCACCACTCCACCGCCGGTGTAGAGCACCGGACGCTTGGCCTGGAGCATCAGCTCCACCGCCCGCTTGATCTGCCCCAGATGCCCCTTTTCCGTGGGCTGATAGGAGCGCATCTGGATCTCGCGCGGATAGTGATACGGAATCTTGATGTTCGGATCGGTGACATCCTTGGGGATGTCCACCACCACCGGGCCCGGACGTCCGGTCATCGCGATATAAAACGCCTTGCGCAGTGTCGTCGCCAGGTCGCGCACATCCTTGACGAGGAAGTTGTGCTTGACGCAGGGACGGGTGATGCCGACGGTGTCGACCTCCTGGAAGGCGTCGCTGCCGATGACCGGCGTCGGCACCTGCCCGGAGATGCACACCATCGGGATCGAGTCCATGTACGCGGTCGCAATCCCGGTCACCGCGTTGGTCGCACCCGGACCCGAGGTCACCAGACAAACGCCGCATCGCCCCGTGGCCCGGGCATAACCGTCGGCCGCATGGGCCGCCGCCTGTTCATGGCGGACCAGGATGTGCTTGACCTGATCCTGCTTGAACAGGGCATCATACATGTGCAGCACCGCGCCGCCCGGATACCCGAAGACATACTCGACGCCTTCGTCGATCAACGCCTGGACGACGATCTCGGCGCCGCTGAGATCCACCCCGTTCATATCCACAGTATTAACCTCCGACTCAAAACAGCCCGTCAGACGTGCCGCGGGCGGTGACCGACGCGCAGCGCAACCGCCACTCCAGCGCCTGGATCATCCGTCCCGATCGCCGCACCGGCAGCGGACTGGGGAAACAGCATAGACTGTTCAAAAAAGAGAGGACGTTACAGGAGACGCGCGCCCAGGGTCAATATCCCGACCCAGATCCCCCGCAGCCGATCGCCATCAGACGCTGGCCAGCCCTTGCACCCTGCGTCGCTTTGATCATAATGGACGGCATGGTACGCCGATCTCATGTCCTTGTTGTGATAGCCGGGTGCTCGACTCGCCGGGGTCGGGGGACGCGCTTGCACCGGTGGGCGCTGGGGTTGACGATCGCGGGTATCGGCCTCGCCGCCCTTCCATCCCAATCTGTGGGGGAAATATACCGCTGGGTGGACGAGAGCGGCACCACCGTTTACGCGCAACAGCCCCCGCCGGGGGTCACGGCAACCCCCATCAAGCCGGACCCGACACCCGGCGCCGACACCACCGGGCAAGCCGTCGAGCAGTTGCGCGGACGGGTTGAACAGGACATCGACAAGCGCGAGGACCAGGCGCTCAAGGCCGAGGCGGCAGCCAAGCAGGCGGCCGAAGAGACCGCGCGAAAGACCAACTGCGACGCGGCGCGCAAGAACCTCAACACCCTTCAAACCCGCGGCAAGGGACGGCTGCGCACCCCGGACGGGAAATCCGGGTTCCTTTCCAGAGATGAACTCGCCAAGGAGTTCGACAAGACCCGCGAACAGATCAAAATCAACTGCAAGTGAGCCCGTCGTGACGGCTCCCCCGTCACGGATTTGTCTTGGGACCGGCCGCACCCTAGACTAGCGCGTTTTTACTCCGGGACCCCTGGCCCCATGCGCACCTCCCAATTTCCGCTCCACACCGTCAAGGAGACCCCGGCTGACGCCGAGGTCATCAGCCATCAACTGATGCTGCGTGCCGGCATGATCCGCAAGCTGGCGGCCGGGCTCTACACCTGGCTGCCGCTCGGACTGCGCGTCCTGCGTAAAGTCGAGCACATCGTGCGCGACGAGATGGACCGGGCCGGCGCCCTGGAAGTCCTGATGCCCGCGGTGCAGCCGGCGGAGCTGTGGATCGAGTCCGGGCGCTGGGATCAGTACGGCCCGGAGTTGTTGCGCCTGCAGGACCGCCACCACCGCGAGTTCTGCTTCGGCCCCACCCACGAAGAGATCATCACCGATCTTGCGCGCAACGAGCTGAAAAGCTACAAACAATTACCGGTAAGCTTTTACCAGATCCAGACGAAGTTCCGTGACGAGATCCGCCCGCGCTTCGGCGTGATGCGGGCCCGCGAGTTCCTGATGAAGGATGCCTATTCCTTCCACGCGGACGACGCCTCACTGGCCGCGACCTACGCGGTGATGCATGCCGCCTACTCACGCATCTTCACCCGCTGCGGCCTGGACTTCCGCCCGGTGCAGGCCGATACCGGCAGCATCGGCGGCAATGCGTCACACGAGTTCCATGTGCTCGCCTCCTCCGGAGAGGACGCCATCGCCTTCTCCTCCGACTCGGGCTATGCCGCCAACGTGGAACTGGCCGAGGCCCTGGCCCCGGCCGCCGCCGCACCGGCACCCGCGCAGGAGTCGCGGCTGGTCGATACCCCCACCGCCAAGACCATCGCCGACCTCGTGACTCAGTTCGGCCAGCCGATCGAGCACACGGTCAAGACCCTGGTGGTGACCGCCGCGGAGGGCGTCCCGGGCGGTCTGGTCGCGCTCCTGGTGCGCGGCGACCACGAACTCAACGCGGTCAAGGCCACCAAGCTCCCGCAGGTGGCCGCGCCGCTACGCATGGCCGGCGAGGCGGAGATCCGCGCCGCCATCGGCGCCGGCCCCGGCTCACTGGGCCCCAAGGACCTGCCGCTGACCTGCATCGTCGACCGCGCGGTGGCGGTCACCGCCGATTTCTGCTGTGGCGCCAACCAGGACGGCAAGCACTGGTTCGGGCTCAACTGGGGCCGCGACCTGCCGCTGCCCGAGGTCGCGGACCTGCGCAACGTCATGGACGGCGACCCCAGCCCGGACGGCCGCGGCACGCTCGCCATCGCCCGCGGCATCGAGGTGGGACACATCTTCCAGCTTGGCCGCAAGTATAGTGACGCCATGAAGGCCACGGTCCTGGGCGAAGACGGCCGCGCCCTGACCATGACCATGGGCTGCTACGGCATCGGCGTCTCCCGCGTGGTGGCCGCCGCCGTGGAACAGCATCACGATGAGCGCGGTATCTGCTGGCCGGCCCCCATCGCCCCCTTTGCGGTTGCCCTGCTGCCGATGAAGCTCGGCAAGTCCTACCGGGTGCGTGAAGCGACCGAACAGATTTATGCGGACCTGCAGGCTGTCGGGATCGAAGTCCTGCTCGATGACCGCGACGCCCGGCCCGGCTTCATGTTCGCCGACATGGAATTGATCGGTATCCCCCACCGGGTGGTGGTGGGCGACAAGGGTCTGGACGACGGCATGGTCGAGTACAAAGGCCGCCGCGATGCCGAGATGCAATTGATCCCGATTGCTGAGATCGTCGGGTTCCTGATGGAACGCTTGCGACCTACCAAACAATGAGACTCAAGCCGTGGCGGAGACCTGCCGCCGCGGCTTAGGTACCGTTCACGAATAAGCTAAGAAAGTCCATTTGTGAACGCTTTTGGCCTCTTGGTCGTTGTCGTAATCGTACCAGATTGAATTGCTTCTGCGATTACGACAACAACAACGATTATATTCGTTGCTCAACTTATTCCCGGCTCGTTATTTAACCCTTCAGACGTCAGGATTCACCGGCCCCCTCATGCACAAAGACGCTTCCTTCGATCGCGATCAACTCCTGGCCTGCGGGCATGGCGACATGTTCGGCCCTGGCAATGCCCAGTTGCCGATCCCCAACATGCTGATGATGGACCGGGTGGTCCGCATCGCCAACTACGGCGGAGCCTACAGCAAGGGCGAGATCCACGCGGAACTCGACATCAAGCCCGAACTCTGGTTTTTCCAATGCCATTTCCCAGGCGACCCGGTCATGCCGGGGTGTCTTGGCCTGGACGCCTTGTGGCAACTGGTCGGCTTTTATCTCGCGTGGGTCGGCAACCCCGGCCATGGCCGCGCGCTCGGTGTCGGTGAAGTCAAATTCACCGGCCAAGTGTTGCCGACGGCGTCCAAGGTCACTTATCAGATCGAGATGAAACGGGTCATCAGCCGCAAACTGGTCCTCGGCATCGGCGATGGGGTGGTGCAGGTGGACGGCCGGACCATCTATACCGCTAAAGACCTGCGCGTCGGACTATTTACATCGACCGAGGGGTTCTAGCAGGGCGTTCCGTCTGACTCCGGGCCATGCTTGTTGCAGGGTACCATCCATGGCGCTGGGTTCGGCATCCTGCCGGCGTAACGACGGAGCACTCCGGCAACGTCCGCCGAATGGAGCCCATGATCGGTGGATTGAGCGCTGGAGACCGGTTCGACACGCAAACCCGTATCAGCAAGCCTATCCCGGCCTACCGGCTGGTGGCCAACTGGGGCAGGCCATTCCCTCCGGGACGTGACAAATAGACCACAATCTGGCCAGGGTCACCGCCTTCCGGCTTGGTTATCGTGAACTCGGTATTCTCAAAGGGCTCAAGATCGATCAAGTGTGTGTTCAGAGCGTCCAGATCTCCCGCATCAACCGCCGGATCCCCATTGTTGAGCGCCAGTTTGCACATGCTGGCGCGACAGTTGATATCGGTCAAGGTAACCGAGTTCGAGCCCAGTGAGTCAAGTGCTTCCCGGACATCGTCTTCGTAACGCGTAGCCCACTCGTGATCAATCGGTTCGCTCGCCCAACGGCCGTCGATGGCAGTGACTCGCTCGCGATCACGTCTTAGGGACTCCTCCTCAAAGGCGCGAATCGTGTCAACCGCTTGATCCGGGGTCATCGGCGCGGGCGTGTCGCCGACCAGACCGGCTTCGTCGATCGGACCGCGCTGGTCCGGTGACCCGTCCACCGCACGGGTGGGCGCCGAGCGCAATTCACGCTCCATCTGTGCCAGTCGCGCGGAAAGCCGCGTTATCACTTCGTGTTGTTTCGCCAGATCCGACTGCAGCGCGTCATTCCTTTGCTTGTCCAAACGTGCCTGCAATGCTCCATCGCCAACCGCACCCGAGGTGACTTCAACACCGGCCGGCTGGACGAAACTCTGGGACCCAAACCAGAAAGCGCCTAAAGCACCGACGACCGCCGCGCTAATCGCCACTACGCCAAACACCCAGATCCTGCTATTTGACATTTGCCTTCCTCCCCATTGAAGGGCTCAAACGGCGCCCCCGCCGCGATGGCGGGGGACAACGGTCAGAACCGATGATGGTGCTCCGCCCCAAAGACAAGGCGCTCAGTACTCAGAGACATAGTAGCGATTAATCCAGGAGCGCACACCGTTTACCGCCTTTGGTATCGAGCAGCCGAGCGATGCGGCGTCGTCGTTTCCGCTACGGTAAAAACTCATAGTTGTTTCAACACCCGTCGTGTTGACCGTCTGGAAAGTAGTCGTAACCGAGCTTCCAGACCTGGTACTCAGGTAGCAGCGCATCGGGTCCGCACCTGCGGCACGTAAGACCGTCAGGTAATAGTATCGACTGTAGTTGTAGAACTTATCCAGGATCACGGGACAGGTGATGTTGTTAGCGGCGGTAGCGCTGGTGTTCCCAATACCCCCGCCGGTACCTACGGTGGAACTGGCAGCGGTCTGTGCGCCACAGCCGGCAGCGCTATAGCGCTTGAGGTCAGAGTCGGAGTTGTAGCTGTCCACTTCAGCGATTGCTGCAGCGCTCGCACAACCGAGCACCATCCCTAAAACGATTGCGTTCGTCTTTGTTACCATCATGACTCTCTCATCGATATTGTTGTGACGGGTAAATGACAGGAACATCTCATGCGATCGCTGTCTTCCTGTTAAAGGATCGGGGCCTCAAGACAAAATGACCTATACACTACGTAGTCATGCATTCAGACCGCGAATGTATCCCCCTCCCGGTTGCACGTGTCCGGCAGCGACGCTGAAAACCACTCAAACGATGCGGCCTCTTGACCATTGGGAAAGTTGGCTGCCCCCATACCGCCAAGACTGTGCTTCGACGCATGAACATTCCGATCCCGACCACTGAGCCCTTGCTCGACTATCGAGATCTCGGCACAGGTTAGCTGATATTCGAAGCTTGTCAACTCTACTTGCGATTTCTCATGGACGCTCCGCCCTCATCTACGGGGTCGATCATGCGGCCCCGCGGTTCTTGGGGCCAAAGGTGGCATCTCAGCACCAGAGGTTTAGCTGATCGGGTCGCTGGCCCTCCTGTTCTTGGTTATTGATGTACTCACGAATCGTCGCCTCGTCACAACCCGCCGTCGAGGCAAAGTACCTCCAGCCCATGCTGCCCGACGAAGTTGCGCTTGCGTTCGCCGTACACCCGCACAATCAGATCGCACTCTTGCCTATTATGTCGCCGATCACCGGTGACACCGCGTACGTCGGCGGAATCGCGAAACACACCGCGCTTCGGGGTGATGCGAGCTCGCGTGTGCTCGCCTCCTCCGGACGGTCGGGGCACGCTCACCATCGCCCGCGGCATTGAGGTGGGACACATCTTCCAGCTTGGCCGCAAGTACAGTGACGCGATGAAGGCCACGGTCCGGCGTGAAGAGTCGCCTATCAGATCGAGATGAAACGGGTTATTAGCTGCAAGCTGGTGCTCGGCCTCGGCGACGGCGACGGCGACGGCGACGTGCAGGTGGATGGCCGGACCATCTATACCGCGAAGGACTTGCGCTTTTTACCTCGACCGAGGGGTTCTAAATCCCGCGTTCCGACTCAAGACGATACAGCATTCCGGCATCCAGCCGGAATGCTGTTGGCGACTCGCCCACAACGTCTGATGGAATGAGGTACTGGAGACTGGTCGACGCGTAACCCCGTGTTGAGAAACGCATACCCCTTTCATGGACTCGCGGCCAGATGGGACAACCCTTTGCCGCCGGGGCGCGCCAGATAGATCACCATCTGGCCAGGGTCCCCACCTTCGGGTTTGGTTATCGTGAATTCGGTGTTCTGAAAGGGCTCGAGACTGGTCAGATTGATGCTCAGATCTCCCGCATCGACCGCCGAATCGCCATTGAGCGCCAGCTTGCAAAGGCTGGCGCGACAGCTAACGTCGGTCAATGAAACCGAGTCGGAGCCCAATGAACCAAGTGCTTCCCGAACATCGTCTTCGTAACGCACGGCCCACTTCTGATCAATCGGCTCGCTCGCCCAGTTGCTATCAATAGCGGCGATTCGCTCGCGATCACGTGCGATAGACTCGTCCTCACTGGCTCGAATTATGCTTGCTACTTGATCCGGGGTCATCGGCGCAAGCGTGTCGCCGACCAGACTGCCCTCGCCGAGCGGATGCCGTTGGTCCGCTGGCACCTCGGCCGCGCGGGTGGGGGCCGAACGCAATTCGCGCTCCAGTTGTCCCAGACGCGTGGTAAGCCGTGTAATCTCCTCGTTTTGTTTTGCCAGACTCGCCTGCAGTGGATCATCGGCTTGTTTTCTTAAACGTGCCTGAGAGGCCGCATCGCCATCAGGACCCAGAGTGACTGCGCCCCCTCCGGGTGAGGCGGGACTTGACGCCCCGAACCCAAAAACCCCTATAGCGCCAACAACCATGGCGCCAGCCGTAGCCGCCACCGCGGCGTAGGCCCAGATCCTGCTCTTGGCCATTAGCCGTCCTCCTGGTTGGAGTGTTCAAGGACGCCCCCGCCACGATGGCGAGGGCAGCGGTCAGAACCTGTGACGATGTTCTGCCGCAAAGGCGGCGCTCAATACTCGTAGACGTAGTAGCGCATGATGCCGGACCGCACGCCGTCTGCCAACCGCGGTGTTGTGCAGCCGATCGATGCAGCGTCATCGGCAGCATTACGGTAAAAAGACACCGTACTTTCAGTGCCCGTCGTACCGACGGTCTGATTGGTCGTCGTAACCGAGCTTCCATACCTGGTACTTAAGTAGCAAGTCATCGGGCCTGCACCTGCGGCACGGTAGACCACCAGGTAGAAGTAGCGTTGGTTATAGTAGAAGCGGTCCAGGATCACTGGACAGGTGAGGTTGTTATTAGCCGTGGTGCTGGTGTTATTTATGCCGCCGCCGGTACCGATCACGGCGGCCGCCGCATTTTGGGCGGCGCAGCCAGCGGCGCTATAGTACTTTTGGTCAACGTCGTAGTCTAAGCTGTCCACCTCAGCGATTGCCGCAGCCGCAGCGCAACTGAGCGCCATCCCCAGAGCGATTGCTTGCTTCTTCATCACCATCATTGCTCTCCAATCAGTAGCATTGTGACCAGGTAAAGACAAGAACATATCATACGGCCGCTCTCTTCCTGTTATCGACAGTGGGGCGCATCAAGGCATCACTGCGTGACCTAAATACTGCAAAGTCCTGCGTTCAGACCGCGAGCATACCGCCATCTCGGTTGCACGTCTTCGCCGGGGAAGCTGAAATTCATTCAGACGACGCAACCTCTTTGCAACCCAACCGACATTGCTGACAGCGTACCGCCGAGACTGTGCTTGTGCGCATGACTGCCACGATCTCGACAGCTCAGAGGTTACTCTGCTCTCGAAATCGTATTGCAGGATAGCAGCTGGTCGAAGTTTGTCAAGTCTGCCCGTGGTTTCTCATGGACCCGCGGCACCCATTGCTATTCTTCGCCGCCCCGGGTCCGCAAAAAAAGTATTAGTGACACAATTAATATGGTTGCTACGGTACTTGATCAATTGGCCGAGCAGCATTGAAGTAAATAATAAAATACACGATCGCACCAATATGATTCGCTGCTTCTTCGGATTTGTTCAGACCGCCCGTCTCGAACGAGGGATCAGAGCGACCTCTCGACGACGGGTTGGGGCGGGTCCGTATCCTGATCATCGGGACCTTCCGCCAGATACTGCACGAGGCGGCCTCCGGGGCGGCACCGGTCGAAGCGGCGCTACGCGCGGACATCCAGCACCGCGGCTGGCTGCCTGCGGAGAAACCATCCTGGCCGGCACAGGAGTCACGCGAGTGGTACTGCGTGTCCCGACGACCTTGTAGGTCATTGTCGGACGTGGCAAGGTCACGGTCACGGTCACGGTCACGGTCACGGTCACGCGGGTACTGGACGGTTTCACCGGCTGGTTGAGGGACGACGGCTGGTTCTCCTGCCGCGAAGGTCCGCAAGACATGCAAGACTTCACCCTAGCGCTTGTCAACCAAGGTTGAGGTGAAACTCGCCAGCCGAGCAAAAAAAGGGGCGCAAGACGCCCCTTCGGCACATGGATCGGCAAACCCGCCGCCGCAATCAACTATCGAGGTTATCGAGTGCCTTCTGAAAACGGTTGGCGTGCGACCGCTCGGCCTTGGCCAGGGTCTCGAACCAGTCGGCAATTTCGTCGAAACCTTCGGCACGCGCGGTTTTTGCCATCCCCGGGTACATGTCGGTGTACTCGTGCGTCTCTCCGGCGATCGCAGCCTTCAGGTTGAGACTGGTGCCGCCGATCGGGAGACCGGTGGCGGGATCCCCGACGGCCTCCAGGTACTCCAGGTGGCCGTGAGCATGGCCGGTCTCGCCCTCGGCGGTCGAGCGGAATACGGCAGCGACATCGTTGTAACCTTCGACATCAGCCTTGGCGGCAAAGTACAGATAGCGACGGTTTGCCTGAGACTCGCCGGCGAAGGCGTCTTTCAGGCTGGTTTCGGTCTTGCTGCCCTTAAGATCCATAACGGTTTCCTCGGTTGAGTTGAGTTAGGCTACCTGTGGTCGCAACGTTAGTGACCCAAGTGTCACGGCAAAAATAGTTTATTCCGATGGCGCCGATCGTCGGATTTTATCGCCATGTGACTTGGTTCCATACCGGCAACCCGTGATTTTGCTACAACAACTTCGACAGGGAGATTGACCAGAATATCCGGGACCAACCATGCGAAGAGTCCTCATGGCAACCACAGCGTCGGCACCGTCCGTGACCTACCAATACCGAGCATCGACCCAGCGTGAAGAGCCACTCCGGCCGACCGACGACTCCTGGCGGCTGATCCAGATCACAGACTCACATCTGTTCGCCACCGCCGACGAGCGCCTGCTGGACCTGAACACGCGGCTCAGCTTCGCGGCGGTACTCGCCCTGGCCCTGGAGCACGCCGAACCGGCCGCCGCGCTGGTGATGACGGGCGATTTGGTACACGACGAGAGTGCCGCCGGGTACGCCTACCTGGCCCAAACGCTCGACACCGTCGGCTGCCCCTGCTTCTGCATCCCCGGCAACCATGACCGCCGGGGTCTGATGGAGACTTGGCTGGGTGAGGCCGCGATCGAATCCGTTGCCGAGCGTCGGCTTGGCAACTGGAAGCTGATCTTCTTGGACTCGACCCAGCCCGGCGAGGACGGCGGACGGCTGACACCGCGCCAAGTCGCACAAGTGGAGACCCTGCTACAGCGGAATCCTGGACCAACCCTGGTGTTTCTCCACCAACACCCGATTGCGGTGGGCAGCGACTGGATCGACGCCATCGACGTCGCCAACGGTAGCGAACTGCTCGCGGTGTGCGATCGACATCCGCAGGTCAAGGCGATCGTCTGCGGCCACATCCACCAGGAATTCGCAAGCGTCCGCGGGCACTATCAGGTGCTGGGCGCACCATCGACCTGCTTCCAATTCAGGCCCCGCAGCCCCGCGTTTGCCCTGGACGCGCGCACCCCAGGCTACCGGGAATTGCGACTGCACGCGGACGGGCGCCTCGACACCTGGGTGGTACGCCTGGCCGAGTACCCGGAACCCCTCGTCTACAGCACCACCGGTTACTGACTGTCTGCGGCGCTGCGCCAATCGCCTCAACCGACCGTGAAGCCTGACCGCGCCTGGTAGACCAGAAGGTCACAAGCAACGCCGCTGACCCGCGCCATGGGCGGTCCGCCGCGCAGCCAGTTCCGCAATGCCGCGACGGCCTCCGGGGTGCCGCAGGCCAGCACCTCCACGCGCCCGTCAGGCAGATTCCGGACCTGGCCGGTGACCCCGAAACGCAGTGCCTGCTCGCGGGTCGCCGCCCTAAAATAGACTCCTTGGACGTGACCGCTGACGACGCACCGGTAACAGACCAGCCCGTTGGTTGCGGCCCCCTGCGCCGTCGTATCAGACATAGCACCCTCCCGCCCTTCTCAACCTGGTGCTCCGACCGGAGCCGCAGGCTGAGCCGCGGCCGCCTCGCGCTCGCGTTTGTACTTGGGGAACGGGGTATCTTGATAGCGGCCGCTGGTCACATAGTCGCCAAGCCACAAGAACTCCTGCGCGTCGCCGGTCGCACCGGTGTACTTGGCGAGCAATTGACCTTGCAAGTCGAAAAAGGCGAAGACCGGGGTCGCGCGCACCCGGTAGTCCTTGAGTGCGAAATCCTTCTGGGACTTGGGCTGACCACTGAAGTCGGTAACCTCCACATCACCTTCGATATCGACCGGGAAAATCAGGAAGTGTTCTTTGAAATAGGCCTGCACCTCCGGACGACTGAACACTGTGGACTTCATCCGATGGCAGAAGGGGCATTCGTCCATCTCGAACATCAGCAGCACACCCTGCTTGCCCTGCGCCTTGGCGTTCGCGAGTTCCTCCGCGAAATCGCCGAAGGTTTGGTCGAAAAAGGCAGCGGAGTCTGCGGTCTGCGCGAAGGTCGGCGCGGACAGCAACGCGGACCACAGCACCGCGGCAGTCAACCAGGGGGCGCGGGGTCGGATGCGAACAGGCAGTCGGATCATGGTACGAGGACTCCTCATGGTAGCGTGGATGACCGGTGTGAGTGACCTGAGACGATTTCCCGTCGGTTGACGGCCGGATTTCGGCACAAACGGCATTCTGGCGGCAACGACGGCCCTGTTGCAACGCGGGCGTCGGGCCGGGACACTGTTAAACTGGGGTCTGCAACACGCACGCGACCGCCCTCTCGGAGACCTCCACTTGAGCTACATTCTGATTCTCTATTACAGCCGTCACGGCGCCACCTTCGAACTGGCCCGACAGATCGCCCGCGGCGTCGAGTCGATCGCGGGGATCGAGGCGCGTCTGCGCACCGTGCCCGCCGTATCCACCGTCTGCGAAGCCTCCGCGGACACGGTGCCCGCGACCGGCGCCCCCTATGTCACGCTCGACGACCTGCGCGACTGCGCCGGACTGGCCTTGGGCAGCCCGACCCGTTTCGGCAACATGGCGGCGCCGATGAAATATTTCCTCGACGGAACCAGTGCCCTCTGGCTCGCGGGCGCACTCGTCGGCAAGCCGGCCGCGGTCTTCACCTCGACCTCCAGTCCACACGGCGGCCAGGAGGCGACGTTGCTGACGATGCTGGTCCCCTTGCTGCACCACGGCATGTTGCTCATGGGTATCCCCTACAGCGAAGCCGACCTGCTGCACACCCGCGGCGGCGGGACCCCCTACGGTGCGTCGCACCTGGCCGGCCCGGACAATAAACTGCCGGTATCGGACGAGGAACGGCGGCTTGCCCAGGCCGTGGGCAAACGTCTGGCCCACACCGCGCTGGCACTCGCGCGCGCGTCAACCTGAGCACGGCTGGCCGCTGGCCGTGTCCGCCCGCGCCCTGCAACTGCATCTGCCCATTGAACTGATCCGCGAGCCGACCTTGGCCGAGTTCCTGCCCGGACCCAACGCCGAGGCGGCGGCAGCCATTCGCGGGACCGCCACGGGTCAGGGCGAACCCTTCCTCTTCCTCTACGGCCCATCGGAAACCGGCAAGACCCACCTGCTCCAGGCCGCCTGCCTCACCGCCGCCGCGGCCAAGCGCCAGGCCCATTTCATCCCTTTAGGCCGGTCCGGGATCGCACCCGGCATCCTGGAGGACCTGGAGCGGTTGGACCTGGTCGCCGTGGACGATGTGGACCGCATCGCCGGAGACCGGGGGTGGGAACTGGCGCTCTTCAACCTGTTCAACCGACTGCGCGAAGGTGGGCGCGCACTGATCACCAGCGCCGCCGTCGGACCCGCCGACCTGGCGTTGCGTCTGCCGGATCTGCGCTCCCGGCTGCACTGGGGGCCGCGCTACCGGCTGCTCCCACTGACCGAACCGGACTGCGAGCAACTCCTGGTCGACTCCGCCCGACGCCGCGGAATGGCCGTGGGCGCGGAGGTCACGCGCTACATCCTGACGCATCACCCGCGCAATCCGTCCGCACTCCTGGACCTGGTGGAACGGATCGACCGGCTGTGCCTGCGCGAGCAGCGTCCGCCGACCATCCCGGTGGTGCGGCGGGTCATGCGTGGCGAGTCGGCCGAGTAGCGCTATTCTTCCCGCCAACCATGGCGGCGGGCCTTGGCCGACCACACCAGGACATACTGCACCCCGCTCACCAGCGTGGTCGCCAGACAGCTCCAGATCAGGGCCTCGATCAGCCAACCCGGCACCGGCATGGGCACCGCCTGCATGATCACGCCGACCACCAATATCAGTTGTACCAGCGTGTTGAGCTTACTGATCCGGGTCGGTGCCGCCTCCAGAATCTCGACCCGGTAGTTGTACAGCAGGGCCCCGCCAACGATCACCAAATCCCGGAAAACAACCGCCAGCACCAGCCACACCGGGATCAACCCGAGCGAACCCAGCACCAGAAAACAGATCACCAACAGCGCCTTGTCGGCCAGCGGATCGAGAATTCCGCCCAGCCGACTCTGCCAGCCGTAGTGTTTGGCGAGAAATCCGTCGACTCCGTCGGACACGCCGGCAAGCGCAAACAGCGCCAGTGCCCAACCGAACTCGTGGGACAACAACAGCCAAACCACCGGAATCACGGCGATCAGGCGCAGTGCACTGATGATATTGGGTAGATCCTTGAGCCTCACAGCAATCACCGATGGCGCCGCGCAGCGGCCTGCACGGCGGATGCTAGCGCCCCGCGGTGTCTTTGGGAAGCCATGCAGTGACCTGGAACAACACAGGATCACCCGTTGCGGCACGATGCTGGAATCCTGGGCCACACCTGGGACTCAGGTCGCGCTGCACCGCGGCTCGTCCGGTACGGTATCGCAGCGCTGCGACCAGCACGGCCAGGCGGCGCTGTCGCTGGTAGAATCGCCGCATACCACCCATCGGAGCCGCTCGCGTGACCCAGGAATCGCCGCCACCCCCGTCCCTCAGCTACCGTGATGCCGGCGTCGATATCGACGCCGGCGCGGCCCTGGTCGAGCGGATCAAGCCGCTGGCTGCCGCCACCTTCCGCCCGGGCGTGGTGACCGGACTGGGCGGCTTCGGCGCACTGTTCGCACTGCCCATCCAACACTATCGGGAACCCATCCTGGTCTCCGGCACGGACGGCGTCGGCACCAAGCTCAAGCTCGCCATCGCGCTCAAGCGCCACGACACCATCGGCATCGATCTGGTCGCGATGTGTGTCAACGATATCCTGGTCAGCGGCGCCGAGCCCCTGTTCTTTCTTGATTATTACGCCTCCGGACGACTCGACCTGGAGGTTGCCACGGCAGTCATCACCGGCATTGCCCACGGCTGCGAACTGGCGGGCTGCGCCCTGACCGGCGGTGAGACCGCCGAGATGCCCGGCATGTACGGCGCCGACGATTACGATCTGGCGGGTTTCTGCGTCGGCATCGCCGAACGCTCCGAACTGATCCTGCCGGAACGGGTGCGCCCCGGTGACCGGCTGATCGGGATCGGCTCATCCGGTCCCCATTCCAACGGCTACTCGCTGATCCGCAAGGTTATCGAAGTCACCGGGGCGGACCTGAACACGGACCTGGACGGCGCGACCTTGGGCGCCCGGCTGCTCGCCCCGACGCGCATCTATGTGCGCTCGGTGCTGCCGCTGACGCGGGCGCTGCGCGTCCATGCACTGGCGCACATCACCGGCGGCGGCATCACCGAGAACCTGCCGCGGGTGCTCCCGGAAGGCACTTGTGCGCGGGTCGACATGGGCAGTTGGCAGCGCCCGGCGGTCTTCGACTGGCTGCAGCGCCGCGGCGGGATCGCGGAGGCCGAGCTGCGCCGTACCTTCAATTGCGGGCTGGGGATGGTGGTCTGTGTGGCCCCGGAAGACGCCGACACCGCGCTGGCGATGCTGACCGCGGCCGGTGAACAGGCGTGGCCGCTCGGTGCGATCGAGTCGACATCCGGCGCGCCGCGGGTGATCTACGCCGATGCTGCGGACCATGACTGAGGCCGCCGCCGTCGTGGGGCCGCCGCTCTCCGTGGTGGTGCTGATTTCCGGGTCGGGCAGTAACCTTCAGGCACTGATCGATGCGCAGGGCGCCTGGCCCTATCGCATCTGCGCGGTCATCAGCAACGAGCGGACCGCCTTCGGTCTGGAACGGGCACGCCGCGCCTGCATCCCGACCGCGGTCGTCAGTCATCGCGCGTACACCGATCGGGCGGCCTTCGATCAGGCCCTGACCGCGGAGATCGACCGCCGCACGCCCGGCCTGATCGTGCTGGCCGGTTTCATGCGGATTCTCACCCCCGCGTTCGTCGCGCATTATGCCGGACGGATACTCAATATCCACCCGTCACTGCTCCCTAAATTCCGCGGTCTGCATACCCATCGCCGTGCCTTGGAGGCCGGCGAGCATGAACATGGGGCAAGCGTCCACTTCGTCACCGCCGAACTGGACGGCGGCCCGGTCATCCTGCAGGGCCGGGTGTCGATCCTGCCGACGGATGACGCGGAGCAACTGGGCGCGCGCGTGCTGGCGGCGGAGCATCGGCTCTACCCTCAGGTCGTCGGCTGGTTCGCCCAGCGACGCTTGCGGCTCGGGGAGGATGGTCGGGCGCTGTTCGACGGGGCAGTGCTCGACGCGCCGCTGTGCCTGGACGATCGGACGGCCGGCCAGGTTTAGGCGCAATGCCGTTCGCTAGGTTCCGGTCTTGCTATGCGTGGAGTCAGTGGAGCGCTCACTGCTCCCCGCGGAGAAGCCGGCCGTCAGCATCTTCTGGAACATGTCCCAAGAGGCCATGGTGCCGGCCATATAGGGCTGGAACAGCTTCATCGGGTCATAGCCGTCGACACCCGCCGTCATGCGCGTGCGGATATCGTCCATCAGTTGCTGCTGGAACGCCTCGACATCGGGCAGACCGACCAGCTTACGCATCTCGGCGGGGGTGATATCGAAGTTGAGTGTGATCTTCATGAACGAGTCCTCGGATGTCGGTTTTTCGGGCGGTGCCGCACGCCAACCCGCCGCGCGGACCGCGCCTGCTCAGCACCCCTTGTCGGTATCAGCCACTTTGACCGACCCAGGCGACCGCTGCAAGCCGTAAAAGCGAGGGCCGGGAACCATCTAATGACGGCTGGTCCGCGGCACCGCGGCCGTCGGCACCGGTTCATCCACCGCCAGCGTGCGCCGCACCCGACGGCCGATCAGCACGCAGGCGCGCTCAAAAGCGCGGCTCGCCTCGCGGGCGTTCCAGTCCCAATCGGACGGATGGGAGGCCGCCTCGAACTGCCAATGCCCGGTCATCAGCACGGCACCGATCCGCACCTCCAGGGTCCAGTCACGCCAGACCTGCTCGGGTTTGCTGTCCTCCACGAACTCCTGCTCCACCAACCGGACATAGTTTCCGGCGCTGTCGTCCATCGCCAGCACATTGGACTGCACCAGCGACTCGTCAACACAGCTCGCCCAACCCGTATGCACGGCACTCGCGGTGCCCATCAAGGCGTGGATCAGGAAGGCCGGTGTGGTGGTGAGCATGAGTGGCGTGTCCCAATCCGGCTCATCCGTATCGACTTCGTTGGTCATCATTGCCCCCTAGTATTGCGACCCCGGCACGCGGGCCTGCCAGGCCGCCCAGTGTATACCGATCGGTGTTGCCGCTCAGGCGATTTGCAGGATGGGTTTACGCCCGGCGGCAAAAACCGGTATGGTGCCACCCAAGCAAGACCAAGGGTAACAGTCGATGAAGGTCGCGATCTTTTCAGATGTACAGGCTAACTTCCCGGCCATGGAGGAAGCGGTCGCCCGCATCCTCGCGTGGCGCCCGGAGCTGGTGGTCATGGCCGGTGATCTCGTCAACCGCGGTCCCAGGAGCCTGGACTGCCTGGAACTGTTCGACGGACTGCGGCATCGTCAGGGCTGGCTGCCGGTGCAGGGTAACCACGAAACCTGGATCCACCGGTGCCGCCGCGAGGCGGCGCGCACGCCCCTGGAAGCGGATCTGCGGCGCTTTGCCGACTGGACCCTGGCCCAGGTGCAACCGCGACTGGACGCCATGACCGACTGGCCGGACCACCTGTGTTTCCACGGCGGCACCGATGACAGCTGGGTGCACGTCACCCACGGCACCATGGCCAGCAACCGCGAAGGGATTTCGGCCGGCGTCCCGGATGAGGCGCTGCGCGGCAAACTCCCCCCCGACATCGCGCTCTTCGTCACCGCCCACACCCATCGGCCGCTGGAACGGGTGCTGGACGGCACCCCGATCCTCAACGTCGGCTCGGTCGGCTCCCCGTTCGACGGCGATCCGCGCGGGAGTTATGCCCAACTGGAATGGCACGGCGGGCGCTGGCATTGGGAAATCCTGCGCTTCGACTACGATCGCGACCAGGCACAGCGCGACTTCCTGGAGTCCGGGTTCATTGAAGAGGGCGGCCCGCTGGCGCACATCCTCTACGAGGAATGGCGTCAGGCGCGACTGTTCATGCCGCTGTGGCGACGCGACTTCGAGCCCGCGGTCCTGGCCGGCGAGCGCGCGCTGGCGCCGGCGGTCCAGGATTTCCTGGCCCACATCGGCGCGCCCTGATTCAATGCCGCCTTACGCAACAACGACCGTCACCAACGGGCCGCGCTGCTGATCCGGCCCGCCCATCCCGCGGTACGCAAACGAACCTTTGGTAGTGAAGTCCTATGGCCGACTCCGACAGCATCCGCCGTTTCCTCTTCGAAGACACCGGCATCCGCGGCAACCTGGTCCACCTGGACGCCAGTTGGCGCGCCGTGCTCGACGCCCACCCCTATCCGAAGGCGGTGCGCCTTCATCTCGGCCAATCCCTGGCGGCGGTTGCACTGCTCAGTGCCATCGTCAAGTTCGAGGGCTCCCTGATTCTGCAGGTGCAGGGTGAGGGTCCGCTGCGCACCCTGGTCGCGCAGGCCACCAGCGCACGCACCATCCGCGGCGTGGCCCGCTGGGAGGAGGAGGTTCCCTACGGCGCGCCCCTCACCGAGTGCTGCGGCACCGGCCGCCTGGTGTTGACCATCGAGCGCGGCGACGGCTCGCCTTATCAAGGGGTCGTCCCACTGGTCGGCGACGACATTGCGCAGGCCCTGGGGCGCTATTTCGAGGCGTCCGAGCAGATCCCCACCCGGCTGTGGCTGGCCGCCGACGGATCGCGCGCGGCCGGCCTGCTGCTGCAACGCCTGCCCTCCGATGCCGACAGCGATGACTGGGGACGCGTCGGCCTGCTGGCCGCCACCGTCAAGCCCGCCGAACTCCTGGAACTGCCCGCCGCGGAACTGCTGCGCCGGCTCTTCAACGAGGAATCGGTCCGGCTCTTCGACTCCGAGCCGATCGCCTTCCGCTGCGGCTGCTCGCGCACCCGCATCGAGGACATGCTGCGCATCATGGGCGAGACCGAGGTCCAATCCATCGTCACCGAGCAGGGTGAGTTACAGGTCACCTGCGAATTCTGCAACCGCACCTACCGACTGGATGCCGTGGACGCCGGCCAGTTGTTCGCGGCGAGCACCAGGCACGCGTCGCCGACCCTGCGCCAATAACCGTCGGGAGGTAGGATGCGGTGAGGCACGAACCGCATCATCCACACTAAACTGCCCCTGCGGATTGAACCGACCCCCGACCGACCTACCGGATGCAGCCCTTGTGAGCGACCTCCCCAGCCTGTTGCAACCCCTCCTCGGCCTGAGCCTGATCACCGCGCTGGCCTGGGGCCTGAGCGAGGACCGCCGGGCGGTGCGTCCGCGGCTCGTGATCGGCGCCCTGGCGCTGCAGTTCCTACTCGCGGTCGTGCTGCTCAAGCTGCCCGCCGCCAAGGGCATCTTTCTTGGCCTGAACCAACTGGTGCTCGCCGTCCAGGCGGCGACCCAGGAGGGCACCGCCATGGTCTTCGGCTACCTGGGTGGCGGACCCCTGCCCTTCGACCTGGTGCGCCCCGAAAACAGCTTCGTGCTGGCCTTCCGCGCCCTGCCGCTGCTGCTGGTCATCAGCGCGCTCTCGGCGCTGCTATTCCACTGGCGCATCCTGCCGCTGGTGGTCCAGGGCTTCGCCTGGGTGCTGCGCCGCACGCTCGGCACCGGCGGGCCGCTCGGCTTGGCCGCCGCCGCCAACGTCTTCGTCGGCATGACCGAGGCCCCGCTGCTGATCCGGCCCTATCTCGCGGGCCTGTCGCGCAGTGCCCTGTTCGGCGTCATGACCTGCGGCATGGCCACGGTGGCCGGCACCGTCATGTTCCTCTATGCCGGCATCCTGGGGCCGGTGATCCCGGACGCCATGGGCCACATCCTCACCGCCTCACTCATCAACGCCCCGGCCGCGCTCCTGATCGCCGGCCTGCTGGTCCCGGAGACGCGCGACGCCGCCGCGGACCCCGTGCCCATCGTCCCCGAGACCAACAGCGCCATGGACGCCATCACCCGCGGCACCCTGGACGCCATCCCGCTGTGGCTGAACATCATCGCCATGCTGGTGGTCATGGTCGCCCTGGTGGGTATCTTCAATCAGGTCCTGGGACTGCTGCCCGACGTGGCCGGCGCCCCGCTCACCGCGCAGCGCGCCTTGGGCTGGGCCATGGCCCCGGTGGTCTGGCTGATCGGCATCCCCTGGGCCGAGGCCACCACCGCCGGCGCCCTGATGGGGGTCAAGACGATCCTGAATGAACTTATCGCCTACCTCCAACTCGCCGCCCTGCCCAACGGCGCCCTGAGCGAACGCAGCGCACTCATCATGACCTACGCCCTGTGCGGCTTCGCCAACTTCGGCAGCCTCGGCATCCTGATCGGCGGCCTGGGCGCCATGGCCCCGCAGCGGCGCCCCGAGATCGTCGGGCTGGGGATGAAATCCATCCTGGCCGGGACCCTGGCGACGCTGATGACCGGGGCGGTGGTGGCGCTGTTGATCTGAAAAGAGCACCGACCTTGGTCATCGTACCCGCCAACCGGATCGGCCGGACCGTAGGGTGCGGTGAGGCACGAACCGCACCGCGGACAAGTGGTGCCGCAAGGAACGAACCGCAGACAAGTGGTGCGGTTCGTTCCTCACCGCACCCTACCGCGCCCTGATGCCCGGAACGATGAGAACGCGCTGCCGGCTGGCGCACCATGCCGGGCGGGTGAACAGAAAAACCCGCCGGTGCAGATTCGCCGGAAATCGCCTACGATCGGCAGGCCCGCGCTGCGGCACCCCGCCGCGGCGCCGCGTGCCGCTGCCCGCCCGACCCACGGAGCCCGACCCATGGCCGCCCCCGCCCAGCCCGACCCCCTGCGTGACCTCTACCGTGCCCTGAGCGGCGCGGGCGCCCTGCCGCTGGAACCCGACCATCCCTGGTACGTGCCGATCCATGCCGACGACCCGGCGCGCGATCCGATCCTGCGATTGTGGCAGCGGCTCGATCTGGCCGAGTCCGAGAGCGTCCATCTGCTCACCGGCTTTCGCGGCAACGGCAAGAGCACCGAACTGCGGCGCCTGCGCAAGCTGCTGCACGAGGAGACCGGAGCCCGGGTCTTTCTGGTCGATATGCTGGACTCACTGCTGATGACCAAGCCGCTGGAGCCATCGGACTTCGTTCTGTCCCTGATGACCGCCTTCGCTCGCGTGGAGGATCAACTGCGCAACGACCTGCTGCCGCTGGCCGAAGCCGACGCCCGCTGGCTCGCCCGCATCCATGCCGGCAAAGAGCCGTCCCTGCCCAGCACCGCGGACTTGTCCGACCTGGCGCGTTTCCTGGACGGCAACCTGATCATGAACTATCTGAACGGCGAACCCTGGTACGACGTGCACCCGTTGCTGATCCCCGAGCTGGAGCGCCAGCAGGAGGCCGCCACGCCACCCGCCGCCGCGGCGGCACCCTGAGCCCCAGCATGGCCGAGACCCCTGTCGTGAGCCTCAACCCGGCTGGTGAGGACGAGTGGCTGCGCTTCCGGCAGCACCTGGAGTTGAGCGATCAGTTTGCCCTGATCTTTGTGTTCAGCGACCGCCCCGCGGTCGCGGCCTGCTTTCGGGAGCGCCTGGCGTCCATCCATCGGGCGCGGGTCACCGGTCTGGAACTGCCGCAACCGCAAACACCGCGCGCCCTGCTCGGCGACCTGCTGCCCCGGCTCCTGCGCCCGGCCAACTACCAGCAGGCCATCGACGCGCCCATCTGGCTGGATCTCAGCCGCGTCCCCGCCGCGCCGCCCGATGATCAGACCCCGGCGGCCGAGCGCGCTGCCGCCTGGCGCGAGGCCAGACTCGCCTTCCTGATGCGGCTCAACGAGCAGCGGGAATCCCTGCGCCGCACCCTGACCCGACCGCTGATCCTGATCCTGCCGCGTGAGGAGAAAGCCGACCTGCGCGCCCTGTGCCCGGATCTTTGGGCCATCCGCCAGTTCACCGTCGAGACGGGGGACTGGCTTGCCCCCGTGAAGACGACCCGGGAACCGGCAGCGGAGCCGGTCGCGGTCGTGCGACAAGACCGGCCGTCCGACTTGGTATTCCGGCTGAGAAGGTTGTGGTGGAGGGCGTCGGGGCGTCTCTTGGAGCGGGGCCCGCGCGTCCTCCCAACCGCCTGGAACGCGGTCCTGGCAACCGTCAGTAATACCGGTCACTTACTGGGTACCTACCGGGTCCTCCCAACCGCCTGGAATGCAGTCCGCGCACCAGTCCGCCCGGCAACCGAGACACCTGAGCCCTTCCCGCTGACGCTAATCGAAACCGCACTGGTATTGGAGTGGGAACGCCTGCGCGACCGTCGAGCGAGCGACCAGGGCGCCCTGCTGGCCGCGGATCGGGCCATCACGGTCTTGGTGCGTCGCGGCCGATTGCGCAGTGCCGCGGAGGTCGCCGGCTGGGCGGTCACCACCGCGAGAGGCGTGATCCAAGTCCAGCGCGAGACCCCCGAGGCGCTGCGCGACCTGTCGGCTTCGCTAGGCAATCTGGGCACCCTGGAGCAAGCGGCAGGTCATGCGCAAACTGCCAAGGATCTGTTGCAGGAAGGACTGGAGATCGCCGAACGCCTGGCCGCCGCCCTGCCGTACCATGTCGATTACCGGGAACTCCCGGCCTGGTTCCGGCAACGGCTTTGATCATCGTTCCGGCCAGACCTTCCGCCGAGACCCGTTGGCGGAAATCCGATCCACAGATGTCACAGATAAACACAGGTGTTTTTCTTCATCTGTGTTCATCTGTGACATCTGTGGATAAATCCGAGTGGCCGCTTTGGCCGGAACGATGATCAAGGCCATCGGGTGTACGAGGCCGAGCGGATGGTCCGCGTTTTCCTGATCGCCGATGGTCGTCGCAGCCTGCAACGACTGTTGGAAAGGCGCCTGCTCATGGCCTGAGCGGCGTTGGTCGAGTTTTTTCACTCCGGTCTAAACCGCGCCCAGCGCGATATGCGATGTTTTTGAAAGGGATCGGCCCGGCAGACTCGACGATCGCGGGATGTGGCGCGGTTTATCGTTTTAAAAAGTATAAATTTTGAAGACGGGCCTGATCATGAGCGAAGAAATCCGCGGCTATTGCTGGAATTGCGGTCATGGACTGACCCGGCTGGATCTGGGGCGGGAGACCGACTGCCCCGGCTGCAACAAGCCGACGCACTGCTGCCGCAACTGCCGGCACTTCGCCCCAGGGCGGCCGAATGAGTGCATGGAGCCCCTGGTGGAGCGGGTGGTCGACAAGATCCGCGCCAACTTCTGCGAGTTCTTCGAGCCCAACCCCAAGGCGCCGACAGACACCCCGGTCGTGGACGCGGACGCCCTGCGGCGCGCGGCCGAGTTGCTGTTCGGCCCGCGTCAGTAGCGCATCACAACGCGACCCCGTGACCCGCCGCAACCATGAACAGCAGCATCGGGATCGAGAGCACGGCATTGATCCGCGCCACGGTGGCGATGGTTTTCCTGGCCCGGGCGAGATCCGCCTCGCCATCCGTTTTCACGATCCCCATGACCTTTTTCTGATTCGGCCAGAGCACGAACCAGACGTTGATCAGAAGAATCGTCCCCAGCCAAACGCCAATCCCCATGGGCAACCCGTAGGCGGTGTCGCCGCCGCGGCTCAGACCCAGGTGAAGGCGGCGAGCAACTGGTCGGTGCGGACCAGATACCAGGCGCCAGTCAACCAGGTAACCAGTGCCGCCCAGCGAAACCAGAGCAGCGCCCTGGGCAGGATGTACCTGCCGATCGCGGCCGGTCCCGGTCCGCCCTGATCGGCAGTGGCCGCCGCGATTGCGGGCATCTGCACGAAGTTGAAGTAGTAAAGCAGCCCGATCCAGAGGATGCCGGCAACGCCATGCGCCCGCGCTCGGCCAGTTCCGGTTTGGTGAGCCGCGGATTGGCGCCGAAGCTCAGCAGCCCCCGCACCGGATAGGGGGCCGACTCAAGCACCGCTTGGGCGAAGTCGCCGCTCGTGAGCCAGCCCCGGGCGGGAGGACCGAGCGGCCGTTCCGCCTGCCCGAGGGTCTTGCCGAGCTGGTCCGGCGGCAGCAGGTCCAGGCCCATGATGTCGTTGAGCGGCGGCGCGGCGAAGCGCCGGTTGCCGCCGCGGACCCCGAAGGCGCCGGTCAGCGTATAGAGCAACCCGATCGCGCGGCCGGTCTGGGTCGCATCCGCCTGCTGGCAGACCCCGGCCCAATGGAAGAAGCTGACGGGGCCGGACCCATCCAGGCGGTGCGCGGTCTCGTGAATTTGATCTTCGGGAATACCGCAGAGGGCCGCCGCGCGCGCGGACGGATACTTGGCGCAGCGCTCGGCCAGACACTGAACGGCCGGCCGGCAGTAACCACGGATCTCATGCATGCACGTGTGCTCTAGTCGGCCCGCGCGCAGGTCAGGTTGTTCATGAAGAAAAAGGCGCCCATCGCCGCGATCAGGCACAGCGGAATGAAGATCAGACCAGCCCGATCCAGCGCCAGACCGCACGCGGTGATAATGACGATGGGGAGCTTGAGGCGGCGATCATCCGCCCGGCGTCCTCCAACTGCGTCATGAAGGCCGCGAGATCGGTCCGATAGGTCTGATCCTTGGTCAGACGCCCGGCGATCTCGGTCTTGAGGTCATCCGACTGTTGCTTGACGACGGCGATCGTCTGGATCAGCCGCGTCCCGCCCGCCTTGATTGCGAGACCCGTGTCAAGTGGTTCCTTGAGCCGGAGGATGAAGGCGGTTCCGTCCTTGGTGTACTTCGGGCTTGGCTCGCGGAGCAAGTAAGTATCGATGAGAAAATAAGCAGTGAGCCCGCAGGTGGCGACCATCAAGGTCGAGATCACGCCGGACTCGATCAACGCCGAGAAGGTCGCCACCATGGAGCGCGAGGTCCACGGGCTGCTGCGGGAGGCGCACTTCGAGACGATCGCGATCCACACCGAGCCACCCTACGACGACGATTCGCTGCTGCTCGGCGGGGCGCCTCCATCAATCCGCTGCAGGTGGACCTGCGCGAATACGGTCTGGATCCCATTCCCGACCCCGGACACGGCGGCGCGCCGCACCTGAAGGACCTGCTCGCGGCAGGCGAGGACACGGCAGGCAAGCCGCCGAAGTCGAAGGGACCGCCGACCGAGCCGCCCGCAGACTTCGAACCGCCGCTCATCGAGGGGCCGCAGGGTAACGCGGACCCGACCTATGACGGCCCGATCCCGGTCTTTCAGTGGCAGGTCGATCCCGAGTCGCCCGAGACGAGCACCCACAAGGTCAAGCTCAGCATCGGCAGTTGGAACTATGTCGTCCTCTGGCTGAGCCATGCCGAGCAGGAGCTGATCTATGCTTCCGTGCACGCCCGGCACTGGATCTACTACAACGGCGAGGCCCGCCCGAATCCCGCCGGACGCACCGAAGGCGTCAACCTGGTCTACGACCGTCGGCGCGCGGGTGTGGTCGCCATCTACGGCACCGTGAAGGATTTCCGACCCTTCGTCGAAGCCTTCCGCCGCGCCTACCAGGGCGAAGCGGCCACGCCCGAGCCGGCGGCGGCCGAGGGGGAGAATCGTCTCTGACGACAGGGTCACAGAAGGCGGGCAACGGCCTCCGCGCCTGCTATCCTGGAAACACCAGTTGAACCGACGCATGTCAGCCCTCGGTCGGTGCCTCCCGAACACCCTAACCAACCGTCGAGAAAGAGACTTCACAAGAGTGTTTCTTCGTTTATTCTTTTCTGAGAACAATCGTCGCATCGGCCGGTTTAGGTGGCGTACCCTCGACGCCTTCGTGCGTGATGAGGCAATCTTGCCTCATGACGCACGAACGGTGCGGTGTGGAACTGCGCGCAAGGGCTTGACAACCTGAGAAAACACTGATCCAATCCTGAAAAGGCGACGTGTTATGGGGTAGTTCCTCTGCCAAAATGTAGCTATTGTTCACCATTAGTGTATATTTGCGAGTTGTGTTTCCGCTCGAATTACAGCGCAAATATTGTAGATGAAAAATTCAGGATTCATGATAAGTAGAGGGAGCGAGTCCGTTCGCGCATAACGCAGTTGATGCGCGAACGGACTCGCTCCCGCTGACCCGCAAGAATTTTTTCATCCGCCCTTGGTGCGCTGCGATGACTGCACTCGATTCTCGTCGGGAAACCAAGCTATCGCTAAAGCTGAAATCGGCGTCGCTCTCGCTCCGCCGATTCAGCTTAGCTACTCAGTTAGGTGGCAAGTACAGGAATGAAAAGGAGGACGTGCAACAATGAGCAGCCCGAGCACAAACCCAAGCGCTGCTAAGGCGCGTATCGCTACGTCGGGGCTACGGGTCGCATTCGATGGTGAAGTCGGGCCTTCCCGTCTGGTTGTTCCAGTCGTCCTTCAGGCCGGTACTCACAAAGACCTGTGCCTGCGCGTCCGGCCACGATCCGATGTGTCTCTCCAAAACGAAGTCGATATCGGCGATGCGCTGCGTGCGACGTTCACGAGATCTCACACGACGACGGCGGGCGGCTCCTTTTTTGCCACTGCATCCCACGGTCGTTCATATGGCAGTTCAGAAAAGCCATACGACGTCGTCTATCTCGAGGACCTTCGGGGAGTCAGGTTTCGCCTGTCTCGATTCGACGTACACGAAGAACCTATTGCGCTGCAAATGGCCTTTCCGATCAGCGCGTGCGGTAACACCGCGACGGATGACTACTTCGCGGAGGTCACGCTGGAGCTAGGCGGAGAGGTAATACAGAAAGAGCGCCTGCCCCGCGAAGTTCACCCGAAGGCCGGGAGAGTTCTGCTTATGAGCGGGTATTCGGAGGAGTTCGAGTTGCGAGTCTTCGGGGAACACTCGCGCCAGAGTGGACCGGCTCGAGTTTCAACTGCATCGCCCACCCCGACGATATCTGGCCTGCGCCGACCCTTCCTGACGATCTCCGAGCTTCATCGTCCGATTCTGACGGACCTACGACCTCTTGCCACAGGCTACGACGGTGTGCACTTCTACACCAACGTCGCAGGCGGTAATCTGCTTGTGAACGACGCTGAGGTGAATGCGGATGCGTTCTTTACCCAGTTGGATGGACTTGGCCTCCAGTTCATCTTCCTTGCAACATGCAACTCGGTTCAGGTCGTAAGGTCGTTCCGAGCAACGGACATGTGCGCGCTGGTCGCGGCAACAGAGAACCTCTATGTGAACTACGCCGAGGAGTTCGAATCGCTGCTTTACAACGCTTTGGGGACCGGAGCGTTTTTTAGCAATGCTTTTCGGAGCGCTGCCTCGTCGGCACGTGGAGAGGGTGCATGGATCGCGACGCGGAGCGGACAATACGATCCGATGTTCTTAGACTTGAAGGCGGACTTCTGTTTTGGTCGCAATGCGAGTGCCACCTAACACCGCGCTGCAGCCGACGGGCAAAGCGCCGCGGCTGAGCGCGAGCGTTAGACACTCTGATCCTGAGCCGTGACTACCACTGATCAAACTCGGAATCGCGTCCCGGTAGTTTGCGCTGACCCATCCTGCCTGGTCGGTGCCGAATTCTTCAACCCAAACTCATGGACTGGCGACAGCAAGGGGGTGATCCAATCGTGCTGGACTGAGTATTCCGTGCTTCACTATTGCGTCGAGCAACTGTCGGCGATGTGCGAAGACGCTGAGCGTCTGTGCGCATCGCATGTCTCAACAATTCAGGGTCAATGGAAGTTGGCAAAGTTCGACCTTGAAAAGATGGCATTCTTTGGTCAGCAGCCAGACCTCCATATCCGCATTCAAGGCTTTTTCTCTGGAGCAAAGTCACTGCTGGATCTCATGGTGCAACTTCTCAAGACCGAGAAGATTGTCGGGTGTGCCGTTGACGGCTTCCATCGCGATAAGGAAGTGTACGGGGGGCGCGTCCTCAATGCCCTCAGAGCCAATGCTGTAAAGGACAAGAAGGACGTCGCAGCGAAACTGGAAGCCTTAATATCCGAGCACAAGGGTATCTGGCTTGATCAGCTTATCTCGGCCCGCGATCATCTCGTACATCCGGCAAGAGGAATGCAGCAGCTGATGTTCGGAATGGACTTTGCTGAACGTGATGGCTCTTTGGTTTGCGTCAAGGCACATCCACCGCAAATCGAGTTAAAGCCTATTCATTCATATGCGGCATCGACGCTCAGCCAACTCACCAGATTCTCAGCCGAATTCGTTGCGCTGACTCGTGGGGCAATGACTGTCTAACCTCTCGGTCAACCGGGAGTTCCGGTGACAGTTTACTTAATTCATGGAGATCTGGGAATTACGGTGACAGGAATTACGGTGACAGTTTACTAAATGCACTGAATACGGCAACGCAAGGGGAAGCGGAGACCGCACTTGCCTCTTGCCGTGGCAGGCCAAATCATGAATCCTACGCGTGCCTAACGGGCGGCCAAAGAGCGAGCGCCATCAGGGTCGGAGTCAACTGGCCGGTGTCGTGCAAGCGCGCGCCGCCTTGGCCTTTGACGTTATGCCTCACTAAGGGGACACAATGCCGCTGCTTGATTTCAAAGAAATTCCGGAGGCTCACAAAGGCCACGGAAAGCAAGACACATTTGAACTTTTTGCCCGAGATTTCTTTGAAATGCTGGGCTATCGCATACTTAGAGGGCCAGGACGCGGGGCCGATGGCGGGTGTGACCTTATCATCGAAGAGACTAGATCTGGCATCGCTGGAACCACCAAGGTCAAGTGGCTTGTGAGCTGTAAGCACAAGGCTCATTCAGGCCAATCGGTATCGAAAACCGATGAAGCTGAAGTTCGTGACTCAGTTGAAAGTAACGAGTGTCATGGATTTGTAGGATTCTATTCAACGCTTCCATCTTCGGGGTTGATCGATAAGGTTGAGAGCATTGCATCGATTAGCCACCAATTTTTTGACTCATCCAAGATAGAACAGGTTCTACTGTCTACCCGGAACGGTCGTGGATTGGCGCAACGATACTTCCCTCTTTCGTATGAACGGTGGCTTGCAGAGAATCCAACAAAGGCACAGATCTTTTCAGGCACAAACGGTCTGCGATGTGCAAACTGCGGTGAAGACATTTCAGAAGGCCGGAAAGGAATCGTCGTTTCTTGGGAGAAGTTCAGAGATCTAGAAGACGGATCGCGGGAACGCCACGTGAAAGATTTTTATTGGTGTTGTCGAGGCGAATGCGACCGCCATCTGAAGCCAAGATTTTCCGAGCCCGAATACATAGACAAGTGGGAAGACATCCACGACCTCAGAATTCCCACCATCTATATCCGGTGGGTCATAGGGCTATTGAACCACATTTACAGTGATTACCAATACTCGCCCCAGGCATTCGAAGCCCAAAAAGAAATGCTGCTGGAATTATTTCCGTATGTCTCTCGAAATCTCACAATGAAGGAAGTTGAAAGAATTAGTGTTCTCGGCGCAATTCCCGCATGCCTTGGCGGCTTGGACTATGGCGACGCATAATCTGAGAGAAAAGCAGGTAGGGACGGGGTCAGGTCTGAGGTAGGGACGGGGTCTGAGGTAGGGACGGGGTCAGAGGTAGGGACGGGGTCAGGTCTTGTAATCCAGCACGTAATCGCCGTTTCCTTGGTCTCGTCAAGAATGCGCGATTGCAAGACCTGATCCAGGTCCTCTCAAGACCGGACTCCGATCCTCTCGCACCTTACCCGAGGAGTGACCAAGGGTTAAATGGGTTAGGATCAATTTGGTGGGCAGGAAGACCAAGAATCGTTTCACCAGGAGATGCCCTTGAAACCAAAGGTGTATGTTGAAACGTCAATCCCAAGTTACCTTACGGCTTGGCGGAGTCGGGATATAGTTATCGCAGGCAACCAAGAGACGACAAGAGAGTGGTGGGACAGGCGCGAGGACTTTGAACTCTTCATCTCAGAATTTGTCCTAGAAGAAGCGTCAGGCGGCGCACCGGAAGCAGCCGAGAGAAGACTGGAAGTGCTAAGCGGAATCCCTGAGATCGAAATCTCGGAAGAAGTCGAGTTAATCGCACAAGAACTCTTGCTGCACGCATCCTTGCCGCCAAGAGCCAAAATAGACGCACTTCATATTGCCATGGCAGCCATTGGCGGTATGGACTATTTACTAACTTGGAATTGCGCACATATCGCAAACCCGGCATTCCGAAGCAGAATAGAAGCAGTTATCCGCTCTTTCGGGTATGAGCCGCCCATCATTTGCACGCCATTGGAGCTATTGGAGATATAACATGAAGACGAACCCAATTATTGACGAGATCCACAATACCCGCAGAGAGTATGCTGAACGGTTCGGTAATGACCTACACGCGATCTGCGAAGATGCTCGCCGGAAGCAGGGCCGTCAAGGCCGCCGCGTCGTGCCGGCAAGCCCTAAACCTTCTGAACAACAAGACATGAATATTCACGCAGCCTGATTGACTTTGGCCTCTTACAAAGAGCCTAACAGGCCCGCTCAATAGCGAGCGCCCACCACGAGCGTCTCTCTGTATCCGCATGTTCGGCGAGAAACCGGGGACAAGAAACCGGGGACAGACCAGAATGGCACTAAGTTAAGGTCTTTTTATATATAAAACAGCGGATTGCTGATGACTTGGAGTCAAAAATTTATCGAGAGAAAATTGCTATCTCTTTGATTTTGTTGAGTAGAGCTTGATTGTTTTCGCGTTTTCGCACGATTATTAGCACTGTAAGCTATTGTTCTAAAACGAGAAACCGGGGACAGACCACGGCTTCCGCTCTGGCGAAGAAAAACACTTAAGCCATGGGCTAAGAAGGGATGCCACAGGCGCAGAACCATTTTCCAATGAACGCAATAGTAGCGTCCAACACATAGAGCAACCCTGAGTATCGTCTCTGAGCGTTTCCAGTGGTAACTACTCAGGTCTATCCAAGCGCATGAAATATCGAGATATTGACTTGGCGCGACGGACTCTCGACGGACTACGGCAACAGGGCGACGCTATGAACATCAATACGTTACAAAGTTGTTGCGATGAGTGTGCGAAAGTCGAAACTCGCTAACAAACTGTACTAATTGACGTTTTCACGAAATCGCCTACCTGAGTAGTTACTTCCAGTGAACATACTTTGGACGAAGTATCTTATTTATCGGGCAGAACTGCGGGGCTTTGAAGTGCCTCAACTTGAACAAATCCTCCGATACACCGAGGAACGATACTTCGATACGGTCACTCATCGGATGGTTGCGGTTGGCAAACATCGCGACTATTTTGTGATGATTCCTTAAGACGTCGCCGATGACCAAACGATAACGCCCGGTCACTGTTCACGCGACGAGCAGGCAACAAGTAGCATACCGACTCAAAAGCAGAAGGTTTAACAACTGACTCACACCAAGATGACTTATTTTGAAGATATCGATACGCTTCACCTTTCTATTGCAGATGATGCGGAAGCGGGAAGCGTCGAGATCAGCCCTGATGTTACAGCCGAGCTAAACGCAGATGGCGAGCTAATTGGCGTTGAAATTATCAATGCGAGTTCTTATTTGCGAGACACGATTCTTGAGTCGGCGCAGGCAAGACTACTTCAGCTATCGAAAAAGGTCACCTAACTCGTCGGAAAAGGGGCTGGGCACAAGTTTTTTGCTAATTTTCGCATCAAGTATGAAAGATCCTATAGTTGAAGAAGTTCGTCGCATCCGTGATGAACACTCCAGGTCATTTGATTATAACCTAGATGCTATATGCAACGCATATCAGCAGCAACAACTGCTTTTAGGCAGTCGTTTAGTGCGTTTGCTGCCAAAAGGCCTTGATCATCGTTCCGGCCGGCCGCGGACGGTCCGCACAGCGGACCCTACGGTAACACCGTGACCCGTAGGGTCCGTTGTGCGGACCAACGACCGTGCCGATCGCGCGGTAGCCGGGTTTATGACCGAGGCCTCAGACACCAAGCTTGAAAGTAACGAGGCATAAATTATTTATACATGTTTATTAAGAGAAACCGTTGGGATC
>JACDZG010000163.1 GCA_013426805.1 Chromatiaceae bacterium | reverse complement strand
CTACCTGACGCCGCTGGCGGCGTGACCGGGGTGGGCGGATTTATGATCAAGGCCCGGGCGATGCTCCAGCACCAAGCGCTCGCGCCGGTCGCTGCCGGCCGCCTGAAGGCAAAGATCATGTTTGCAGTCGGCCCAGTCGATGCCGACCAGCGCCGCATAGTCTGCCGTTGCTTGTGTCATGACACCCTCCAACCGAACGGTGTTAATTCCGATAGCGACGGGAGCGCACGCGGCAGTGCGAGTCGTTTCTGCGAATGCCATATAGACAGCCGTCGGCGACGACCTCTGAGTGTTCGTTAGCGAAACGACACACACCTCCGGACTCGAACGAAACGTTAAGAGCGTCGCACGCTACAAGCCAAATATTCGTAGCCCGGTGGTGTCGTCAGTCCGTCGTGCTTGGTATAGCACACCGGGCGGACTCGGTGGGTCGACGCCGACGAATGGCGCCGACCAGTAACAACACATTATGAATACTGCGCTCCAGTCGGAGCAACTATATTCAGGCCAAGGCGGAGCGCGCCACCGATGAGCTTGCAAACCAGCACAACGTCCGTGGCGCGCGCTCGCTCTTTGGCCGAAAGTTAGGCTTTTCTTCATGGCAGCGTGAATTAAGTAAACTGTCCCCGGAACTCTCGGAACTCTCGCTCTGGGCAGTCCTCGTTTCCTGCGACAGATCGCAGCGATGATCGGCCGCCGTACATGGCCCGGAAAATCCGGCCGACCGAATAAAGAGCCGCCCGATGCGAGTCAACTCGATCTGCCGCTTTAACATAGAAACCGTGGTCTGTCCCCGGTTTCCCCTGACGTGCACGCGCACTGTTGCCGCACCGACAGCAACCAATGAGTTGTGCTTGTCCATTATGTCTAAATCATGGAGCAAGAGAAGCGCTTCATTCCATGATTGATTATGGGTAATCCTGGATAGAACCTTGATAGCACGGTGGCTCACTCCTGCCAGCTGCTTCTTTACGTGAGAGGGCTTAATGCCGTCCTTCGTTATGGGAAAGGCACTACATCGATTAATTTGGCCTTTGTTCACGCGGACCATATCGCAAACGAGAAGGTCGAGCGCGGCACGCAAGTTATGTACCACATCTCCAAGGGCAACATTAATCTCCTGCGGAACCGGCTTTTCGACGCGTACGATGACTGCGTCGCCAACTTCCGAGGAGTGAAATGGCTTGGCGCTCATGTACTCTTTAACTAGTGTGACGAGCTCTGCGAGGTGCTTCCTTGCGCGTTGCAGCTTTGCTTTTTCGCCTGCGAAGATGGAGGCGCTGAGCGGTCGTGCGCGCAACGGAATGGAGATTAGCGGTCGTGGCAGTTTATTGACGAATGCCGCCACCTCGACGCCGTCGATTCGGACGTTCGCACCATCTTCATTCTGAGCTAACGTATAGATTGGCATTATATTCCTTAATATTATCGCTGCAGGGTGACAATCTACTTCAATCCCTAAAGCGGCGCGCGCCCCTGATGAGCTTGCGAGTTAGCACGGCGCCTGTGGCGCGCGCTCGCTTTTGAGGCAAAGGTTAGGCCATTTGTGATTCATGCACTGGCGTTGGGTCTTGGCTCTTGATTAGCACCGCTGAACCGTACCTAAACTTTACCCGGTACTTAGCTTCGATCTCGGCAACGATACGATGTGAGTTGGTCGCATATTTCAAAATATCGTGCTCTGCGTCTTCGTCGAGTTGCTTCTGTATCCTGTATTTCGATTCCAGTAGAGGGCTAGTTATCATGGCGCGTCTCCGTAAATAGTTCCAGCGGCGTAATTATCTCAGGAGTCGGCAAGTTCATTCTTGCATTGATAATGCGGATATGTTGCTTCTTGTTGCCATTGGCGAGATGATTGCAATTCCAAGTAAGCAAGAAATCGAGTTTGTAGTATGAGGCATACGCCAAATGTACGGCATCGCCCGTGAGTGAGCGAGGCATGAGGTAGTTATCTAGGTAAACCTGAGCGATTTCAAAGACCCGAGGATCAGGTAAGAGCACTTGTATTTCGGAGATTAACTCAATTAGCTTTTCTTTGTTCGGATAGTCTCCTTTGCTGATCTCGATAATGCTTTCTTCGGAAATCCATAAGTCAAAATTCTTGCGCTCTTCTTCCCACCATTTGCGTGTGACTTCAATGTAGGTCTTGATGCTCTCTCGTTCGTCAAATAGGTAGCTTGGGATCGTGCTATCAAGGTAAAGTGACTTATTCATCTTGCTGAAGCCATCTTGTACCGAAGGTAGGGTGTGACTCTTGGTTTGTGGCCTAATTAGATTGAGGCGGACGAACTACCCCATAAATCATCAATTTTTCAGGATTGGATCAAAGTTTTTTCTGTTTGTCAAGGCATTGCGCGCAGTTCCTCACCGCACCGTTCGTGCGTTATGAGGCAAGATTGCCTCATAACGCCCGAACGGGTCGGCATAAACCGACTGGTGCTTGTGTCGTCATGGCAGAAAGAGGTAACGAAAATACAACGATATGGAAAAGTTGTCTCGAATGCGTTCCAGGGTGTTTAGGAGGCACAGACAGCAGGCGGTACTCAGCCTGGCGTCGATCAGCCCTGGAGCCTCGATCATCGTTCAGCTCGTGGAAGCGGCTGAAAGCCGCTTCTACGGCCGGGACGATCCCGAGGTTCAAGGCTCAAACCCCAGGGCACGCAACCGCTCGGCCAGTTGCTCCGCACGCGCGTGTTCCTGCTCAGCACGTGCCGCCTCATCGCGCAAGCGCGCGGCCAGTTCGACCGAGGTCAAGAACGGCTGCCCCTGCGGATCGAAGATCTCCAGCGTCTCGCCGCTCAACGCAAAGCGGATACCCAGCCGCGGGCTGACCCAGCCCTTCAAGTGCGACATCCGCCGCAGCCGCCCCTCCTGGCGCAGCCAAATCTCCAGCGTGTTGGCGGACGGATCGTAGACGTAGTATTCCTCGACCCCGTAGGTGTCGTAATAGGCCAGCTTATCGGCCATCTCCTTGAGACTGTTCGCCGGCGAGAGGATCTCGAACACCACCTGGGGGGCGATACCACCCTCTTCCCACTGCTTGTAACAGCCCCGGCGGCCCTTGGGCCGGCCGATGGCGACCATCACGTCCGGGGCCACCGGGCCGGCGATCCGGCGATCCGGGACCGGATACCAGAAGAGATCCCCGGCGACAAAGACCCGCGGGTCCTGCGCAAAGCGAATCTCAAGGTTCTCTTTGATCTTGACCAGCCACTCATACTGCTCGGTGTTCTCCGCCATGGGCTCGCCGTCGCTCTCCGGATAGGGGTCATCGGGGTCGAAATGCGCGAGGGGATTCATCGCCGCGGTCCTCCGCTGGGGGTTGGCGTTAGTCGGAAGTGTAACCTAAGGCCGCATCCTACGGGCTCTGCGCCCGGTCGCCGTCCAGCACACGCCCCCAGGTCACCCTCCCCCCACCTGATCGGTGCCCCCCAAGGGCGCCGATTCTCAGAGCATCTTCCGCAGTTCATACTCCAAAATCCCCTCGGCCCCGGCGGCCCGCAGACGCGGGATCAGGGTACGTACCGCCTCGACATCGACGATGGTCTCCACCGCCAGCCACTCGGGGTCATAGAGGTGGCTGACGGTCGGGGCGTGCAGACTGGGCAGCAGGGCGACGATTTCGTCGATCAGGGCCGCGCGAATGTTGAGCTTGAGCGCGACCTTGTGACGCGCGGCCAGGGCGGCCTGGAGCATCAGGGCGATCTGGTCGATCTTGGCGCGCTTGACCGGGTCGTCCAGGGCGCGCGGGTTGGCGATCAGGCGGGTCTCGGTGTAGAGCAGGTCCTCGACGATGCGCAGGCCGTGGGCGCGGATGGTGCTGCCGGTCTCGGTGATCTCCACCGCGGCATCGACCAACCCCTCCACCACCTTGGCCTCGGTCGCCCCCCAACTGAACTCGACACTGGCATCTACTGCGCGCTCGGCCAGGTAGCGCCGGGTGAAGCCGACCAACTCGGTGGCCACCTTACAGCCCTTCAGGTCGGCCACCGTCCGGATTGGCGAGTCCTCCCGCACCAAGAGCACCCAGCGGCTGCGCTGATTCGACGCCTTGGAGTAGGTTAACGTGCAGATCTGCGACACCTCGGCCTGAGTCTCCATGATCCAGTCGAGCCCGGTGAGCCCGAGATCCAGGGTGCCGTTGGCCACGTACGGCGCCATCTCCTGGGCGCGTACCAGGGCGCAGGCCAACTCCGGGTCATCGACGTCCGGGTAGTAGTTGCGCGAACGGGGGGCAATGGTCCAGCCCGCTTGTTTGAAGAGTGCAATGGTGGCTTCTTCGAGGCTGCCCTTGGGGATACCGAGTTTCAGTTTGGTCATCATGTGTGCCTAGGTTCGATGCTGAACAATACCGGGATTATGAACCCGGCGGATGACGGTCGGCACCACCGGACCGCGACCCACCGGGGTCCGTCCAGCCGACGAACGCAATGCTTCGACTGTCAAACCTGCGACCTAGGTCGGTCCAATCGGCAGCGGCAGCACCTATACTGATCATCAGGCCACCACCGAGACGACCATGACCGCCCGACACCAGACGGCCGGATTTACACTGATCGAATTGATGATCACCGTCGCCATCATCGGCATCCTGGCCGCGGTTGCGATTCCCGCATACGACATGTTTACCGTGCGGGCACGAGTCTCCGAGGGCATCGTCGTCGCGACCCGCTACAAGACTGAATTGACGGACTACATCACCACCAATGGCGCACTCCCGAGGGTTGACAACGACTACCTTGTTCAAACCGGGAATGTCATGGTCACCAAGGTGAAATGGTCCATCGGCCGCGGCGCGATCGAGGTTTGGTTCGGTGCCAAGGCCGGGGCTGAACTCAACGGCACCATCCTATGGTTGGTGCCGACCCTGGCTGTCGGTTCGGTCCAGTGGATCTGCCGCAGTCACTCCGGCGACGGCGGCATTGCCTGGCGGCTCGACCCGCGCTATCTGCCCAGCAGTTGCCGGTAGGAGTCAGATGTACTTGACTCCGAGAATCTCCAGTTCCCGCTTGCCGCCGGGGGCATCCACCAGCGCGACATCCCCCTCACTCTTGCCGATCAAGGCGCGGGCGATGGGTGAGCTGATCGAAATCATGCCCAGCTTCAGGTCAGCCTCGTCGTCGCCGACGATCTGGAAGGTCAGCTCCTCGTCTTTCTCCACCTCGAGGACCTCGACCGTCGCGCCAAACACCACCCGCCCGTTGGCCGGCAACTTGGTGACGTCGATGACCTGAGCGTGCGAGAGTTTGCCATCAATGTCCTTGATGCGGCCTTCGATGAAGCTCTGCTGCTCGCGTGCCGCATGATATTCGGCGTTCTCCTTGAGATCGCCGTGGGCGCGCGCCTCGGAGATCGCGGCGATGACCCGCGGTCGCTCGATCCGCTTGAGCCGCTCCAGTTCATCACGCAATTTTTCAGCGCCTCTGGCAGTGAGAGGGACCTTGCTCATTGATGGAATCCTCGTATTGGGTATCCGGCCCGTGTTAGCCGGCCAGCGCGTCCCATTGCGGGCCGCTCAGTGTTCAGTGAAGATTTTGTAGCCGATTGACACTCAGGATGTCCAGTTGTTTCAACGCGAGGCAAGTCGCCTCGGCCCCGGCGATCGTGGTCGTATAGCTGACTTTGTGTTGCAGTGCGGCCCGGCGGATCTCAGCGGAATCAACGATTGCCTGCGCACCCTCGGTGGTGTTGACGATGAAGGTCACTTCGCTGTTTTTGATCATATCGACGATGTGCGGCCGCCCCTCCATCACCTTGTTGACGATCACACAGGGCAAGCCGGCCGCCTGAACCGACTTGGCCGTGCCGCTCGTGCCGTAGAGCGTGAAGCCCAGGGCAAGCAAGTCACGGGCGACCCGGATCAGACGTGCCCGATCCGCGGCGCGCACACTGAGCATCGCCTTGCCTTTGACCGGCAGTAAGGTGCCCGCACCTTCCTGAGCCTTGGCGTAAGCCTCGCCGAAACTCTCGCCCACCCCCATCACCTCGCCGGTGGATTTCATCTCGGGGCCGAGCACCGTGTCGACGCCGGGGAACTTGATGAACGGGAAGACCGCCTCTTTGACGAAATAGTGCTTGGGCTGGACCTCCCGCGTGTGGCCCTGCTGCGCCAGTGACTGGCCCACCATGCAGCGCGCCGCGACCTTGGCCAGCGCCACCCCGATGGCCTTGGAGACGAAGGGCACAGTGCGCGAGGCGCGCGGGTTGACCTCCAGAATGTAGATATCATCGCCCTTGATCGCGAATTGGGCGTTCATCAGCCCGACCACATTCAGACCATGCGCCATCTGGGCCATCTGCACGCGCATCCGATCCTGGGTCGCCTGGGACAGCGTGTAGGGCGGCAGTGAGCAGGCGGAGTCGCCGGAGTGCACCCCGGCCTGTTCGATATGCTCCATGATGCCGCCGATCAACACGTCTTTCCCATCACAGATGGCATCGACATCGACCTCGATCGCATCGTCGAGGAAGCGGTCCAAGAGCACCGGAGAATCGTTGGAGACCCGCACCGCACGATGCATGTAGCGGGTGAGTTCCGCCTCGTCATAGACGATTTCCATCGCCCGTCCGCCGAGCACATAAGAGGGCCGCACCACCAGCGGATAGCCAATGGCGGCGGCCAGGGTCACCGCCTCGGTTTCACTGCGCGCGGTGGTATTGGGCGGCTGCATGAGCCCGAGCTGATGGATCAACTGCTGGAAACGCTCCCGATCCTCGGCCCGGTCGATCGCGTCCGGCGTGGTGCCGATGATGGGCACGCCGTTGGCTTCCAGAGCGCGCGCCAGTTTCAATGGCGTCTGACCGCCGTACTGGACGATGACCCCGAAGGGTCGCTCCTTATCCACGATCTCCAGCACATCCTCCAGGGTCAGCGGCTCGAAATAGAGCCGGTCGGAGGTGTCGTAGTCGGTCGAGACGGTCTCCGGATTGCAGTTGACCATGATGGTTTCATAGCCGTCCTCGCGCATCGCCAGGGCGGCATGGACACAACAATAGTCGAACTCGATGCCCTGCCCGATCCGATTCGGACCGCCGCCCAGCACCATGATCTTCTTGCGGTCGGTCGGGGCCGCCTCGCATTCCTCCTCATAGGTGGAGTACATGTAGGCGGTGCTGGAGGCGAATTCGGCGGCGCAGGTGTCCACCCGTTTATAGACCGGACGCACGCCCAGCGCCCGGCGCAGGTCGCGAATGTCGCCCTCGGTCACCCCCGTCAAACGGGCGAGACGCCGGTCGGAGAAGCCCTGACGCTTGAGTGAGCGCAGCCGCGCCGCGTCCAGTCCGGCGCGACCGTCTTCGAGCAGGCGCGCCTCGGTAGTCACCAAGTCCTGCACTTGGGCCAGAAACCAGGGATCGATCTGCGACAGGGCCTGGATCTCCTCGCAATCCATCCCGGCCCGAAACGCATCCGCCAGATAGAAGATCCGCTCGGCTCCGGCTTGGCGCAGTTCGTGCCGGATCGTCTTATGGGCCTCCGGGTGCTTGAGATCGACGATCTCATCGAGCCCGTAACGGTCGGTCTCCAATCCGCGCAGCGCTTTCTGCAGAGACTCCTGGAAGGTGCGGCCAATGGCCATGACCTCCCCCACCGATTTCATCTGCGTGGTCAGACGCGCGTTGGCCTGCGGGAACTTCTCGAAGGCGAACCGCGGAATCTTGGTGACTACATAATCGATGGCGGGCTCGAACGAGGCTGGAGTCGCTCCGCCGGTGATGTCGTTGCGCAGTTCATCGAGCGTATAGCCCACCGCCAGCTTGGCCGCCACCTTGGCGATCGGAAAGCCGGTCGCCTTGGACGCTAACGCCGAAGACCTGGAGACCCGTGGATTCATCTCGATGATGATCATGCGCCCGTCCACCGGATTGATGGCGAACTGGACATTGGAGCCGCCCGTATCCACTCCGATCTCGCGCAGCACCGCGAGCGAGGCGTCGCGCATGACCTGGTATTCCTTATCGGTCAAGGTCTGGGCCGGAGCCACCGTGATGGAATCGCCGGTATGGATACCCATCGGATCGAAGTTCTCGATCGAGCAGACGATAATGCAGTTATCGGCATGGTCGCGGACCACCTCCATTTCATACTCTTTCCAGCCCAGGGCCGATTCCTCGATCAGCAGTTCATGGGTGGGCGAGAGGTCCAGACCGCGCCGACAGATCTCCTCGAATTCCTCGGTGTTATAGGCGATGCCGCCGCCGCTGCCGCCCATGGTGAAGGAGGGCCGGATGATGCAGGGGAAACCGATCGAGGCTTGCACCTGGATCGCCTCCTCGATGCTGTGGGCGATCACCGACCGGGGCATATCCAACCCGATCTTGCGCATCGCCTGGCGGAACAGATCGCGGTCCTCGGCCTTGTCGATCGCCTCCCGCGAAGCACCGATCAGTTCCACCCCAAACCGCTTGAGCACTCCGCGGCGCACCAGATCGAGGGCGCAATTGAGTGCCGTCTGACCACCCATGGTGGGCAGCAGCGCGTCCGGGCGTTCTTTCTCGATAATGGCGGCGACCGCCCGCCAGGTGACCGGCTCGATGTAGGTCGCGTCGGCCATCTCCGGATCGGTCATGATGGTCGCCGGGTTGGAGTTCACCAGGATGACCCGATAGCCTTCCTCGCGCAGCGCCTTACATGCCTGCGCCCCCGAGTAATCGAACTCGCAGGCCTGGCCGATGACGATCGGCCCGGCACCGATGATCAGGATGCTGTGGATGTCAGTACGCTTTGGCATTCTGGAGTTCTTGTCCGCAAATGAACGCAAATGAACGCAAACAAAATAAATGAATGCCTGTCATCACGGCGTCTTCTTTCGTTCTTTCATCAGCGCGATGAAGTGATCGAAGATCGGCGCCACGTCGTGGGGGCCGGGGCTGGCCTCCGGGTGACCCTGGAAACTGAAGGCCGGATACTCACGGTGGTGGATGCCCTGCAGCGAGCCGTCGAACAGCGAGCGGTGAGTCGCCTCCAGACAGGCGGGCAGACTGGTCTCGTCCACCGCGAAACCGTGGTTCTGGCTGGAGATCATGACCCGACCGGTCTGCAGATCCTGCACCGGATGGTTGGCCCCGTGGTGTCCGAACTTCATCTTGACGGTCCGCGCCCCACTCGCCAGGCCCAGCAACTGGTGCCCAAGACAGATGCCGAAGATCGGGATCCGGGTTTCCAACAGCGCGCGAATCGCCGTGATCGCGTAGTCACAGGGCTCGGGGTCGCCCGGGCCGTTGGATAGAAAGACCCCATCCGGCTCCTGGGCCAGCACCGCGGACGCCGAAGTTCGGGCCGGTACCACCGTCACCCGACACCCGCGCGCCGCCAGCATTCGCAGGATGTTGCGCTTAATGCCGTAATCGTAAGCCAGGACGTGATAAGGCTGTTCACCCGCGGCGTCCTGATGCCCGTGGGCCAGCGACCAGACGCCCTGGGTCCAGACATAGGGTTGCGCGGTGCTTGCATATTGCGCCAGATCCATGCCTTTGAGTCCAGGGAAGCCGCGCGCCTCGCCCAGGGCCGCCGCTTCGTCGATCCCCGCGCCGGCCATCAGACAACCACTCTGGGCGCCTTTCTCGCGCAGGATACGGGTCAGGCGGCGGGTGTCGATACCGGCAATGCCGACCACGCCCTGACAGGCCAGATAGGCGTCCAGGCGCTCGGCCATGCGAAAGTTGCTGGGCAACAGGGGCAAGTCGCGGATGATCAGCCCCGCCGCCTGGACCCGCCCGGACTCTTCGTCCTGCGGGTTGACGCCGACGTTGCCGATATGCGGATAGGTCAGGGTCACCAGTTGGCGCAGGTAGGAGGGGTCTGTCAGGATTTCCTGATAACCGCTCATGGCGGTATTGAAGACCACCTCACCGACGCTGGAACCGGCGGCACCGATCGAGGTTCCGCGGAAGACCGAACCGTCCTCCAGGACCAGAACTGCGGGCATATTCAAGGGTTTCTCCGAACCGGGAGACGGCATCACCGGCGATACTTAGGGCCGCGGGGGCCACCGGGACGTCAGCGGGCGCACGCGCGAGTGGTTCGGATCAGACTGAGGACTCCGAACCGCCTGGGATTCTATCGATTCGGCGCTGGGCTGTCCACGCGCGTGGACCGCTCGGGTGCGATCCAAACTGATGTGGTTGCCGGAACTGTCACGCAGCTTGCTTAACG
>JACDZG010000340.1 GCA_013426805.1 Chromatiaceae bacterium | reverse complement strand
TCTTGTACAACGAGTGGGAAATGGGCTGGGGCTGCTTTGCAAAATGGATATACACACCACGATAATTGTATGCCACATGAAGAATACGTTAAGTGGCAACGTGATTGTTTGGCTGAAATGTTTAGACTAATAAAAGACGATGGAGCTATATTTTATAATCACAAATGGCGGGTACAAGATGGATTATTGCAAGACAGACAAGACATTATAAGTGGTTTGCCGGTAAGACAAATCATTATTTGGAGAAGAAAAGGTGGAATTAATTTTAATCCAGGATATTTTCTACCAACGTATGAGGTGATATATTTAATTGCAAAACCAAACTTCAAACTTGCACCAAAAGCTAACGCTTTTGGTGATGTTTGGGAGTTTACTCAAGAAATGAAAAATGAACATCCGGCTCCTTTTCCTGTGGCTTTGATTGACAGAATTGTAAGTTCCTCGACTGGAAAAATTGTTTTAGACCCGTTTATGGGAAGTGGTACAACTGCTGTTGTAGCTATGGGACTAAATAGAGATTATATTGGCTTGGATATTTCTCCTGATTATTGCAAGTTAGCTGAGAAAAGAATAGCGAAAAATAAAATACAGAGTGAATTATATAAATTAAGACCACGAACTCTTTTTCAACAAGAAGCATGAAATTATACACCAAAGAAAATCTAATTGCAGAATTTAAAGAAATTGCCGCAAATGGCTGGATTGAAAACGCAAGACACGGAAACGTCGGTGGCGTTGGAAATACGTTAGAAGATTTATTGGGAATTGAAGAAAACAATTTACCTATACCAAATGCAGCAGAATGGGAATTAAAAGCCCAATGAAAAAATACAACCTCATTAACGACGCTTTTTCACATAGAACCTTCGCCTCGTGCTATTAAGTTTGTACCTCAAGTTTTACTTCAGAAATACGGTTGGAGACACCAAGAAGCAGGATTGAAATACACAGATAACGAAATGAGCTTTCGTCAAACCATTCACGGAAAGTCGACAAGCGACCGCGGTTTTATGGTGAAAATCGACAGAGAAAATCAAAAAGTTCTCATTTCATTTACAGCAAGAAAGTAGCAGAAAAACATTCACTTTGGTTGAAGAAAGTTGAACAAGTAATTGGATTAGGAGAGTTAGAACCTCAACCTTATTGGGGTTTTGACGATTT
>JACDZG010000339.1 GCA_013426805.1 Chromatiaceae bacterium | reverse complement strand
GAGCAAATGATAACATATTTTTACGACATTTCAATGTTGACGTGACACTAGTGCATGCTTGTCGCTATGCGACCGGTATCGAGGGAACATCCGGCCGCGAGTATATTGAGATGTTCTACAACCGCCAACGGCACCATTCGTGCCGTTGGCGGTTCGCCCAAAATTTCAACGCACGGTCAGCGTCCACTTTAAATGCGAGTGTCCATCATTAACAGGACACCTCAATACTTGAAAATCCTCATCCTCGGTTCCGGCCCCTGTGGGCTGGGCGCTGCCTACCACCTGCACAAGCTTGGATATTCCAACTGGCAACTTTTCGAGCGTGATGACCATGTCGGTGGTCTGTCGGCCTCATTCCTTGATGAGAACGGCTTTACCTGGGAAAAGGTGGGGTCAGGCTTGACTTTTAGATGTTTGCCGCAATAAAGGAGATATAGGGACAGAGTAAAATAAAACCTATGAGGAAAATCATGCCCGAATTATGCATGGCTTTCTTATTCACCTACTATCGCCCTGACTCGTGCTAAAGCCTCATTTGTGACCGCTTCCGGCGCTTTCTCAATAAACTGCAAGCCTCTTTCGTTAAAATCGATCATTTTTACCTGATGGCAAAGCACTACGCCTGTAATTCTCTTTACGTCTATGGGCACTTCAAAACCGTGCCCCCTGACTCTGCTTGTGATGGGGGCAGCCATTGCCAGTAATATCTTTTTATTAAACGATTCTGGAGAAAGGATAAGGGCAGGTTTTTTACCCATTTGTTCATGACCTGCTGCTGGATCAAAATTGGTCCAAACAATATCACCTCGTGCCGGGATGTAATTTTTCTTGGCCATTACCAGATCTCCACTCCTGCAGGTCTATCGCCAAGCCATTCCTGATCCTCTTTGTCCAGTTTCATCGATTCAGGATTGCATTGGCTGAGAAGTTCATCAAGCTTATATTCCTTAGTTACGGAAATCGGAGTGATTACGATTTTGCCATCGACCTCTTCGATATCAACCAACTGATCAAGATGCAAATTGGTTGACTCTGCAATTGCCTTAGGAATCCTCGTCGCCAGGCTGTTGCCCCATTTTTTTATAGTCATTTGCATGGTTGCTCCTCTTTGTCAGGGTTCAAACAACATTTATCACTCGATGTGAGCCTCTTGCAAAATGAGGAT
>JACDZG010000035.1 GCA_013426805.1 Chromatiaceae bacterium | reverse complement strand
CAGACAGAGACCGTCTGAGCTAAATTGAGTAACTTGTTAGTGAACCTTCACCTAGGGGCTAAGAGGAAATCCGGTTCAGAAATTGCATATGAAAGACAACCGGTTGAAATTTATTGATATGTCACTGAACTCGGACAATATGACGCTTTTGGCGCTTGATAGATTAAGCGTTGTAGATTATAGGGTTTCTCAGTTTAGGCATATTCCGTTCCGGATATCCTCTAAGTCCGACAGGCTGCTAGACTGAATTCCGTCGATGGCTCGCGCCACAACCTTGGTCGTCGTTCCGGGCAGCGGCGTCCGGTCCGCGCAGCGGACCATATGGCAAAGTCTTGATTGGTAAAGCCTGTTGGGTAGACCAGAGGGCTTACCGTAGGTGCGATGGCTGGGATTGTGAGCAAGGCCGAGTTGAGTATAGTGAACACTTCCTTAGCCCATATCGGGGTATTGCCCATGCGCGTTCCAGTCGTGCTGAGTCTCCTTGCCGTCTGGGCCTTACCAGCCGCGGCCGACCCGCGCCTGCGCTGCACGCTCGATCAGGGCGGGACCTCTCAAGTGATCGAAGTCGGTCCGGTGACCGACCCGTACAGTGTCGAAGCGATCGACATCAATGGTAGGTTCCGCTTCAAAGCCGTCGTCATTGGTGACGCGCATCTGATTCAATACATCAAGCTCTACACCTACTATAAAACCGCGCGGCGCTGGGTGTTGCTCCACGAAGCAAATTACCTGGCGCCACGGGTACAACCCGAGTCCTCCGGCACCGCGCTGACGGGGCGGCACTCACTGTATGCACCCGGCCGCGAGCGCGAGTTCCAGTATGGCTGTGCGCTCGTCGAGGCAAACCCATGATGCAGCGCTATTGTGCCCGCCTGCTTGCCGCGACGGCCTTGATCATGGCTTCGGCCACGCGGCATCGTAGGGTGGACAAGCGCAACGCAGTCCACCAGCGGCAGCGCGGGATTCGGTGGACTGCTCTGTCGCTTGTCCACCGTACGGCCGGCGCGATGATCAAGGCCGCCGCGCTCGGCTGTGTTTGCATCGGCGCAACGGTTGCCCTGGCGCAAACGGCGCCGGCCGAGCCAACCGTGACGCTGGCCTTCGTCGGCGACCTCATGCTCGACGAGACGCCCGGAGCGGAGATCGCGCGCGGTCGCGATCCATTCGCACCCTTTGCCGCCATCCTGGGTGGCGCGGACATGCGCATCGGCAATCTGGAATGTGTCGTTGCCGCCGGCGGCGAGGCCGAGCCCGGCAAACCCTATACCTTCCGCGCCCATCCGCGCACCCTGGTGCCGCTTAAGCAACATTTCGATGCGGTGACCCTGGCGAACAATCATTCCGGCGACTTTGGACCGAGCGCCTTCGGCGAGATGCTTACCCTCCTGGAGCAGCACGGCATCGGCTATTTCGGCGGCGGCGCCACGCTGGCGCAAGCCCATCGGCCACTGATTATCGAGCGTCACGGACTGCGGATTGCGCTGCTTGGGTACAACGAGTTCTTACCGCGCAGTTTCGAGGCCGATTACGACCAACCGGGGGTCGCCTGGAGCGAGGATGAGCAGGTGCAATACGACATCGCCGCGGCACGCGATCACGACCATGCCGATCTCGTGATTCCGGTCATGCACTGGGGTTGGGAGCACGAAACAACGGCCAGTCCCCGCCAGCGACAATTGGCCCGCCTGATGATCGACGCCGGGGCCGATGCCGTGGTCGGCGGCCACCCGCATGTCATCCAGGACACCGAGCAGTATCGCGACAGACCCATCATCTACAGCCTGGGCAACTTCATTTTCAACGGCTTCAGTGAGACAATCAACAACACCGGCTGGCTGTTGCGCCTGGAAGTGGATCGCCAGGGCGTGCGCCGCTGGCGGACCTTCGTCGCACGCCTCGACGACCAGGGACTTCCGCATCCCGCGCCGTCATCCGACGGCACCTGTTGGGAGCGGGGGCAGGCCGGTGCAGCGCCTTGCAAGACTGACCAGCCAACCGAGTAGGGACGAACCCAGCGGCGGAAGTCGCCGTCCAGCCCGCGGCCGCGTCACCGCAAATCTAACTGCAACGTCATCCATCGGAGCTCGAAACCCATGCGCAAGCCACTTTGTCTCTCGCTGCTGCTCGCCGTCACCGCCGTCCAGGCCGAGGTCCAGACCAAGACCATCGCCTACGAGGACGACGGCGCCAAGCTGACCGGCCATCTCTACTGGGACGACGCGGTGAGCGGCAAGCGGCCCGGCGTCCTGGTCATCCATGAGTGGTGGGGGCTCAACGACTATGCGAAAAAGCGCGCCCACCTGCTCGCCGAGCTCGGCTATGTCGCATTCGCCGCCGACATGTACGGCGACGGCAAGGTCACCGATCAGCCGTCCCAGGCCAAGGAGTGGATGCAGGAGATCACCGTGGACCCCGAGTCCTGGCTCCAACGGGCCGCCGCCGGTCTCGCCCAACTCAAGGGGAGCGAACTGGCCGATGCGGACAGACTGGCCGCCATCGGCTATTGCTTCGGCGGCGGCACCGTGATGCAGATGGCCTATGGCGGTGCCGATTTGGACGGCGTGGTGAGCTTCCACGGCTCTCTGCCCGCCGCACCGACGGAGGCCGCCGGCAAGATCCGGCCCAAGATCCTCGTGGCCCATGGTCAGGCCGACAGCTTCGTCGCCCCCGAGGTGGTGGCTCACTTCAAGAACAAGCTGGAGGCCGCCCGGGCCAACTGGGAGATGGACATCTACGGCGGCGCGCGTCACGGATTCACCAACCCGGACGTCGCTGCCTACGGAATGGAGAACCTCAGCTACGATGCCCAGGCCGATGCGCGGTCTTGGCAGCGCATGCAGGCGTTCTTCAACGAGATCTTTGCCGAATAACCCCAGGGACCGCGCCCCGAGCGCCGGCTGCAAGCCGGCGTCGATAGTTCAGGCGCCGGAGGGCGGCGAGGGTCCATCGACGGCGCGCACCGCGTCCACGATCGATTCCAGAAATTTGCACTGGTTCCACCGCGAGGGCCGCGTGGTCCAGCCGAGACGGACGATCACCAGGTCGTCTTGCGGCAGGATCGCGATGATCTGGCCCCAATGTCCGGAGAAATAGATCCCGTCGTCCGGCAGATTGCACAAGCGCACACCCAGTTGCGTCTCTCTCGGGTCGCCACGCAGCCAGACGTGGGCGCCATAAGCGCGGGGATCGCTCCGCCGGTATTCATCCGGGAGCGTCGACACGAAATCGCGCCAGCCCCGCGGCAGCACCTGACGCCCCTCCCAGGCGCCGTCGCGCAGCAGCAGGAGTCCCAAGCGCGCCCAATCCCGCGCGCTGGCGTAGACGTACGAAGAGCCGACGAAGTTGCCCACGACATCGGTTTCGAAGACCGCGGTCGCGGCACCGATGGACCCGAACAGGCGCTCGCGCGGGTAGACCCAATAAGCAGCGTCGTCGGCGAACGCGTTGCGCAAGACCCGTGAGAGCAGATTGGTTGTGGCACTCCGATAGGCCCAATGGGAACCATGGGGTCGGTCCGCCGCGGCCCGCCGGGCGACCGCCGACACGTCGTCCTCCAAGGTCAGCATGTGGGGCACCGAGCCGGGGACAAACGGCAGATACCCCTCGCGTGAATCCAGGCCGTCACGCATGAACAGCAGATCGCGGACGGTGATCTGGGCACGAGAGTCGTTCGCCCATTCCGGGAACAGGTGGTCCCGATCCAGGGACAGCGCGCCGTCGGCGATGCGTTGGCCAATCAGCATCCCAAGCACGCTTTTTGCCATCGACCAGCCCAATTGGGGAGTCTCCGGGCCGAACCCGTCGGCATACCGCTCGGCGATCACGCGCCCGCCCTTGACGACCACCACGGCGCGCACCGCGCTGAGCGGCGCGGCATCGCTCGGAGCGAATTCCGCGTTCAGGGTGCTTGCGAGCGACCGCGAGAGAGGCAAATCGGGCTCGACGAAAGCTCCGTCAGGCCATCGGCGCGACGCGTCCGGCAGGGGGGAACGCACGGCGGGCGCCCACGCGACAGCCGCCGGCGCGTCGTCCGCGTCGGACAACAGCGTACAGCCGTAACCCGGGTAGAACACCGCGCGCCGCTTCGCGCTACCCTTCGTGGCAACGATTTGGCCCCCGTGGCGCGCCTCGATATCCAGCCCCCGAACCAGCAGCGCGTTGGGGAAGGGGATGGAATTCAAGTCGTCATCAATGATATCGCGGACCGGCCGGTGCGCCATGAAGTGCCCCGAGCAGACCAGCTTGGCAGCCGTTCCCGCGGCGATACGGTCCAAGGTGCTGCAGCCAGTCGAGATCGCAGCGAGGGCGACGATGGAAAGCGTCCATCGGCGGTGCCGCTCCCACTGCGGTGTCAACCGGGGCATGCGCATCTTGCTTCTCGGAATCTCTGGAAATCGTGAAAGGCACTCAGGAAATCAAATCGACCTTGCGACGGACGTAGGTGCGACTGAAGTCGCACCTACACTGATCGGTATCCAAGCACCTATCAGAGCGCCCCAGCGGAGTCGTGGAATTGACGCCGGACCGGGCCTGCGAGAATCTCCGGCCCGATCCCCCGCCACCCGGTCCTTGAGGTTGACGGGGCTGTCCAGCGTCTGACGGTGGCACGGACCTCGCCGGTCCGAGACGAAGCCTGGTTAAAACTTGAACTCCAACCCCCGCAGCCGGCCCCGGAAGTCAGCGTTGACCGCCTCGACATCCTGGTCACTGGAGATGACCTTGGGCATGAGGATAACGACTAACTCGGTACGGTCCGCGTTCTTGGCACGCTCCCCGAACAGGGCACCCGCATAGGGTAGATCGAAGAGCCCGGGGATGCCGTTCTTGCCGTCCTCCCGCTTATCCTGGATCAGGCCGCCCAGCACCACGGCCTGGTTCGAACGCACGGCGACTGAACTGGTGATCTTGCGGGTCGAAAAGGTCGGTGAGTTGAGGTTCGAACTGGAGGTGGTGGCGACCGAGGTCACTTCCTGGTCGATTTCCATCTGTACCATGCCGCCCGGAGTCACGCGTGGTTTGACCTCGAGAATGACGCCCGTATCCTTGTAATCGATCTGGTTGACAACGGGTGCTCCCGAGCCGGTCGTATACTGCTGCTGGCTGGTCTCTACCGGCACCTGTTGACCGACCTGGATCTTGGCGGTCTGGTTATCCATGACCATCACCGACGGCGAGGACAGGACATTGACCAGGTTTTGGCCGGCCAATGCACTGAGGTTGGCAATGATTCGCGTTGGATTGGCGACAATGGTCCAGTTGAAGCCGGGGAAGGTTCGCCGCAGCGCGGTCGTGGCGGTGTCGGTGACGGCGTCAGCGACCGTGCCGGTAGTGGTACCATCGGTGGCGGCGGTGGTGGTGGTGGTGGTCCCCTGACGTGTCTGCACGCCGTTCAGCGACCAGTCACTCTTGTAGCCATCGCTGGCGTGGGCGAGCAGATTCCACGAAATGCCGTACCTCAGTTCGCCTTTCAGGCTTATTTCGAGGATGGTCGCCTCCACCAGTACCTGAAGGGGAGTAATATCGAGCTGTTTGAGCGCGTCCAGGATCTTCTTGTAGTCCCTGGGACTTGACCGAACCAGGATCGAGTTGTTGACGGCATCGGCGACAACGCTGACCTCGGAGGTCAGTTCGAAGGTTCGCGCCGTGGCCTGGCGCTGGCTGCCGAGCCCGCCGCCCGGCCCGCCCGACCCGCCGGAGAGGCCACTCCCGCCGGTATTGCGGTTGCTCTGGTTGTTCTTGCCGAAACCGCCCGACTGGTTTCCGTCATACTGGTTGCCGTCATTCTGGTTTCCACCATACTGGTTGCTGCCAAACTGGCCGCTACCCATCTGACCAATCACGGCCCGCGAGCCGATGCTCGATGACCCCATGCCCGGCGCCACCCCGCCGACCGATTGCTTACTCTCTTTGCTCTCGCCCTGGAACAGCTCGGACAGAACATTGGCCAGGTTCTCGGCATCGCCATGCTTGACACGATAGACGAAGAGCCGTTGCGCCGCGCTGCCCGTCGCCTCCGCCATGTCCAGCCGCTCGATCCAGTTGCGCGCCTGCTGGATGTAGCTCTCCTGGGGCGAGATCACCATCAGGCTGTTGGAGGACTCCACCGGAATAAAGCGGAACAGGCCCTTCATCGGATTACCGGAGTCGTCGGCGAGCAGCCCTTCGAGCTGCGTCACGACCTCATTGGCCTTAGCGTACTCGAGGACGAAGAACCCCACCGACAACCCTCTCATCCAATCCACATCGAACACCTTGATGGTATCGATGAGATTGCCCATCTCGGGGCTGGTGCCGGCCACCACCAGCAGATTACGCAGCGTATCGACGCGGACGATACTGCCTTCCGGGGCCAGCGGCTGGAGGATGCGGTTCATTTCATCCGCACTGATGTACCTCAGGGGGATGACCTGCACGCTGTACCCCTCGGGGAGCGCGCGGGTCGACTCGCCGAGTTGCGGGACCAGATTGCCTTGCACCGCATTCGCCACCGGCACCACTTCATAGGTCCCGCCCTTGTAGACCATGGCCGCGTTGTTCATTCGCAGCAGAGTCTCCAGGGTCGGAATCAGGTGCTCGCGGCGCAGGGGTCGACCGGTTTGCAGCGAGGCGACCCCCTGCACCGCCGGGCTCAGGACATAGTTGACCTGCAGCAGGTCGCCCAGAATGACCTTCACCACCTCGCGAATATCGGTTCCATCGAAGTTGAGGGTCACGTCGCCCGGGCTGGTGTCCACCGAGGGACCCGTGACTCGCCGCACGAAGGTGCCGGTGCCGCGCGTCACCGAATCGACCGCTTTCTTATCGCCCGCGTCGTCCGCACCCAAGGCGATGCCCTCATCGCCCAGCCCGGTCGTGCGCGCCCCTGAGGGGGTTGTTCCCGGCCTGGTGCGATCGGTCAGGTGGCCCTCGGTGTCGCCGATCCTGACCGTCGGGTCCCAGTAACTGCGCTCGCAGCCCGCCAGCCCCAACACCAGAACGAAGAGGGGGAGTAGCGCCAGGCAAGTACGCCGAAAGTGGCTGTTACTGCGGCCGTTGTGGTGGTGGTCGAGGTACATTCGGTCTCGGTTGGGGCGCTCTTGGCGGCACGACCCGCTGGTCTGCGCCTGGTGCCGCAGCATTTTGAGGAACCCGTTGGGACGGTCGAGGCGGGCGTTTCGCCGCCGGATTCTGACGCGCCGCGGAGTTCGGAACCGTCGGCACAGGGACCGCGGGGGATGGGGTTTGAGGTTGCACGAAGTCGCGCAATAGTAGCTCATTCGTCTCTCCTTGTCGTTCCAGGACGACGCGATCGGCCAGGATGCCCTTGACCGACCAGCCCGCATGTTCATCACCCAAGCGCAGACGCTTGAGATCCGGCGCGCTTGGATCCCTGATCCAGGCCATGGTGATGCCTGGTGAGATCAGGACCGCGGTCAAATCGGTCCCCTCCAGCGAGGCCGTGTCTGCGGAGACCGCCTCGGGTGCGGGCTCCGCGGGCTGCGGGTCCGGGGGTTTACGCTGGGGCCGGAACAGGGGACGCTCGGCCACGCTGGCAAACGCCTCTTTGGAATCGGGCAGGGCGAGTTGGTCCAACTGACCGCTCGCCGGGTCGTCCGGACCATTCACCGCCGCGGTGTCCGGCTGTTCACTGTCGAACGCGGGCAGCGGCGGCGGCCACTGCCACCACTGGATGACCAGCAGTCCCGCGAGGATCATGGTCAGCAATAACAAGCCGCTGCGGATCACGTCTTGTCCCCGAGGGCGAACCCGAAGATGTCCAGGCGAATGGTCAACTCACCCGTCTCATCAACCTGAGGGCGGCGAACAGGGCGACCGCGGACCATCTGCTCGGGTTGTTCCGGACGGGCGGAGGAACGGATCGAGACCTGGTCGACGAACAGAAAAGGACGCGCCTGATCGACCTGATGAAGGACCTCGAGCAAAGTCTCGGTCGACCCCTGAATCTGGGTGCGCAGCCGGACCCGTGCCGGCTGCTCGTCTTTTTCCTCCGGCAGCAACTGCGTACTGATCAGCCGCCCCTTGGCGGCGGCAATGATATCCTGCACCTTGCGCTGTAACTCCGCGCCTGCCAGGGCCGCGGTCGCTGCATCGAAATAGAAGGCTTTGAACGCCTGATTGTCGTTGACTTGCTCCAGTTCCGACCGCAACGACGGCAGGGTCGCGATCAGTCGCCGGTAGCGCTGGAGTTGCTCCTCGCCGTCAGCGATACCCGCGTCAAGCCGCTGCACCTGACCCAGCCAGGGTACCGCAATCACGGCAATCAGCAAGGTCGGCAGCAAAATTGCCGCACCCCAGACGATGACGCAATAGCGCTTCACCTTGCCGACCTCAGTCATGGCGCCGGCTCGCTTTGCTTGTAGGTGAAGGCGAGATTGAAGCGCTCTTTGCCGGTCCGTGCCACCTGGGTTACGGGGGAGCGGAATGACACACCATCGATCCCCGGCGCGTCCTCCAGGAGCGCGATCAAAGCCGTCGCCTGACCGGACTCGCCGCGCAGCTGGACCTCGCTGTTCTGGTACTCCAGACTCTGCACCCAGGTGTCATCCGGAATCCGATCGGTCAGCTCACGCAACATCGCAAGCATTCGCGGTTGTTCCAGTTTCTGGCGCAGCACCTCCGTGCTTCCGCGCCTCGCCCGCTCCAGTTCCCGGCGCAGTTCATCCACCTGGACAGCCTGGGTTCGGGCTTTGCGCACCTCCGACTCGATGGCTTCGAGCTGTCGGCCCTTTTGCCAGAGCGGGGTCGCCAGCGCCGCGACACCCAACAACAGAATGAGGGCAAGCAACAGTTTGGTAGGATCGAATAGCGGCTGCCGACGGCGCGGACGCTCCGCGGGCGCCAGGAGATTGGCCCGCGGCCAAGCCCCCTCCCAGGTCACCTGATCGACCGGCGAGCCGAGCTCGCGCAGCCGTTTCAGCCAACCATCGATCAGATCGCGCCGGGACAACGCCAGTTCGACACCGATCCGCGCGTCCCCTGGTCCGCCGCTGACGATACGATAATCGTAAGCGACCTGCTCCGGCGTGAAGGGTGACAGCCGATCCAACTCAACGCGTAAGACCTGAACCAGGTTATCCCGGACCTGCGACGGCAGCGACGTGCGGCGTGACAACACCGCGGCACTCTTGAGCATCAGCACGGTCAGTCGGTGCTGATCCCGGCTGCCCCCGGCAACGGCCGCGGGCAGCGGGTCGCGCCCGGTCATCTCCAGCGTACCCAGTCCCTCGTGCGCCTCGCCTGTCGCCAGCACCAGCGTGGCGACCGGACCATCGGGTGCGATGATCAGGCGCCGATCCCGCTGCGCCAGGTAATGCCGCACAGCCGTCGGTAAACACGCGACAAAGGGCTCTCCGGACAGGCCCAGATCGACGGCGGACGGGCGACGCAGGAGTCCCCTTCCAAAACGATTCACACGGTCGATCAGTGCCATAGATATTCGAAACGGTTTTAAGTTTTTGGTTTTTCGTTCGTCTTTATCAAGCATCGGGTTACGAAAAACGAGAAACCAACGACGACAGGTATTGGAAGCGATTGGATCTGTTGTACGCGGGGTTGCTTGCCGTCAATCCGCCGTGAGCGTTGCAGTGTAAGACGAGGACTGCGCCGGACGCCAGTCATCCGCCCGCTTCGACCGGGAGCGGAGTCGGCGGGGCGGTGATCAGGCCGAAGCGTCGCCACCGTATCTGGTAGGGCGGAACCTGACCCGGCGCCACCTCCACCAATGCCTCCATGCCGCGGGCGCCGGCCGTCGGCCCCCTCTGCTCCCTGACCTGGATGCGATAAAGCGGCCCGCCGCGATTGACCGCGGACGGCAACTGGCCGCCCGGAAGCGTCGGCTGGTCGCGCTCCTGCACCTGAAGTTGCGCCTCTTCCAGCGAGATCCCTTGCAGGGCGGCCAGCACCGCCGCCGACGCGAAGGTCTGCTCCACCTCATCGCCCGCGGCATCGACGGTCAACTCCGGGGCCGCAAGCAGGTAAAGTTCACGCGTCATCCCCAACACCTGCTGCAGTTCCTCGACCGCGACGAACGGCGCATCCTTGGCCCCGGCGACCCGCCCGTCATCCTCATAATCCGCGTCCTCCGCCCCATTCAGTTGCTTTAAATCATCCTCGTCGCGCCAGTCGACAATGGCGTCGCCGATTGCGCCGGCCGCTTCATCCTCCACCCCGAGCGCAACCAACAGGGCGGCCAGGATCGACGCCGGCGCCAGATTCAGGTTGATCCGCGACTGCTCATTGAACACCGCGATGCGCAACGCGGTACCGTCGAACTCCCAGGAGCGGGACGCACCGTTGGGCAGCCAGACCGGCGTTGCCGTCTCCTCGGCACCCAACCCGACCTCAGGCGCCGCAGGCGGCGGGTTGATAAAGCCGAACAGGGCGTAGGCGATCGCCGCATCGGTCAGGGCGCGGAAACGGGCGTCGGCGATCTGGTTCTCCGTCAGGGCGGTCTCGGTGCGCTGCGCCGCAGTCATGCCCACGGCCATCACAGTCAACAGTGTCAGGACCCAGAGGACCAGCACCAAAGCGATACCGCGACGCGAACCCAGGGGGCGGCTCAGCCGGACTGGGTGGGCAGTGCAACGATCAAGTCCGGCCATATCTGCTCGCTCGTGGTCAGGTGGATGCGCACCAGGGACGGGGGCGTCGCTTGCTCCAGCCATTCGTCGTGCCATTCGGGATCGCTCTCGCCCTCCGTCACGCCGAAATAGCTCACCTCCAGCCCAGCCACATCCTCCAACAGCAGGGTGCGTCCGAAGGCGCCGGCGGCGGCGTCCTGATCGGGGGGTATTGATCCCAGACTCATTTGCGAGTCCTCCTTGAGCGGCTCCCAGGCGGGTATCTCAGCAGTCCCTTCGAGTACCTCCGGGTGAATCAGCCAGCGGGTCAAGACCAGATTGCGACGATCGCCCGACCCTTCCACTTGCAGTCGCAAGACATAAATCCCCGGCACCCCGACGTGCTCCGACAACGGGGCCGCGTATTCGAGCCGCTGCGCGTCACCACCGAACACCGGAACCATGGCACCGTCATACACCAGGGATGCCGCCCGTGCCTGAGTGAGGGTGCGCAGGAGAAAGCCATGGGCAAGACGCAAGGCGCCGGTGCGCTCAGCGGACGCATCCACGGCATCCCAGGAACGGGAACCGAGCCGCAATCCGGAGAACAGCAAGACGGTGATCAGACTGACCATCGCCAGGGCAATCAGCAATTCGACCAGGGTAAAACCGCGGCCGCCGCGTGGTCCGGCGTCAGTCCGCGCGCCTTGACTTACCACGGGAAGGACAGTGTCGGCAAATGGATACACTATTGCGCCTGCTCACCCAGACGCAGGGTGCTCAGCGTCAGGCGCCGAGTCCGGGCACCGTCTTGCCATACCACGAGCGCCGTCACCCGATAGGGCGTGACCCGGGGCTCGTCGGCGAGCAACCCCGGCTCCTCGGCAGTGAGTTGAGTCGGGATGATGCTCAGCTCCCAGGCAAACCCATCCTCAGGGTCGCCGGAGGTCACGCCCGCCTCCAGAGGAATCGCGCTCCCGACCGCGGCGAGCCGCGCTTCGGCGAGCGAGACGGCGCGACTGTATTGGGCCGCGGTCATGGTGGTCTGGGTGGCGCGGGAAAAGATTTGCATCAGCACCCCGAGCGAGACAGCCAGGATAGCAAAGGCGACCAGCACCTCCAGCAGCGAAAAACCGGCCTGTCGCTTCACCCGACACCGCAGTCCGATCATTCGCCACCCACGGCGGCCATGCGCACCCGTCCGGTCAGCCAGTTGACACCGACCTGGAAGCCGGAATCTTCCCGGGCATCCGCACGCGCCAGGATGATGACCCCGCCGGTGGAACTGCCGTCCGGAAAAAACCGGATGGCCCCGCGCTGGTCATCCAACATCTCACGTTGCGCCGCATCAAGCTTGACCCGAAGCCGGCGCGACAGCGAGACCGTGCGAAAACCGGTGAGTTCCAACAACCGCTCTTCCACATCCACCACCAAGACGGTATCCACGCCGGTGCGGATGGCGGTCTCGCGGGCGAGCCGCAGGGTGGCCGCGGTGCGCCGCGCCGCCGCCTTGAGTTCCACTCCGGGCAAGGCCGCTGAGATCAGGGGCGGAACCACCGTCATGAGCAAGGCCGCAACGGCCAGCACGACCACCAGTTCGATGAGCGTGAAACCCCGCAAGCCCGCGGCCGTGCCGCCTGACCAATGGCAGACGCGCATCACGGATGCGACCGGCGGCTGCTTAATCCCAACTCCTGACGTCAGCGTTCTCCCCTTCCCCGCCCTCGCGGTTGTCGGCACCCAGGGTCCAGATGTCAACCCCGCCGTGCTCGCCGGGAAAGCGGTACTGATACTCGAAGCCCCAAGGGTCCTTGGGCACATCCCCCTTCTTGAGGTAAGGGCCGTTCCAATTAGCGGCATTGCCCGGCTTGGTCACCAGTGCCTCGAGCCCCTCTTCGCCGGTCGGGTAACGCCCCGTCTCCAGACGATAGAGATCCATGGTGGCAACCAGGTCATCGATCTGCAACTTGGCGGTCTTGGTCTTGGAACTTCCCAGAAATTTCATGACCTGAGGCCCCACCAGCCCGGCCAGCAGACCCAGGATGGCGAGCACCACCAGCAGTTCGACCAGGGTGAAACCGACGGTACGCTTGGAAAACATCGGACGCATTGCAGGTCCTCCGGACCGTTGTAAAGAAGAGCATCATTCTAGTGAGGCGCAAGACCGGGGGCCAGCCTTGACGAGACAGCGAGACCCTGCGAGGGCTGAGGGGTTCCCGGGGAGCGCCGCCAGGCGACCCCCAACCAGCACGCACACGGTGCGAGCGCTCAACAGGGCGCAGGGCTGTTGCCGGCATCACTTTCGACAAAGGTCGCGGCGGACGTCAGTTCGAGCCAGATCGACTCGCCGTTCTTGCGCTTCAAGTCCAGCACGGTCGTGCGCGGCAGGCCGCTGATGTAACGTGTGATCACATCCATGACCCAACCGTGGGTAATGATCAGCACCCGCTCACCGGGATACTGTTCCGCAACCTCATGCAAGGCCGCGATCACCCGGTCGGCGAAATGATCCACGGACTCGCCCTCGTCGAAATGCGCCGCCGGATTGCGCCGCAGGATCTCCTGGTAGAGACCCGGGTGGCTTTCGGCCAGTTCGCTCTTGGGCTGGCCCTGGATCAGACCAAAATTGCGCTCCTTCAGGCCCTCGTAAGCCATCGGCGGCGGCATCCCCCAGGCCTCGGCAATGATCTCGGCGGTCTCCGCGGAGCGTCGCAGCGGGCTGGTACAGACCCGCGAAAAACCCTGGCCCGCCAGCGCCTCGGCCAGTTCCAGGGCCTGGATGCGGCCCTTGTCGTTCAGCGGCACATCGATCCAGCCCTGAAGTATCCCGAAGATATTCCAGTTGGTCTCGCCATGCCGGGTGATGCAGAGTTTGGTTGTTGTAGTCATCTCGGTCATGTCGCCGCGATCTTAATCACATTACTGTTCTGTCCCCGCAAACGTGACGCAGCCAATGCCACATAATCAGGATTGAGCTCGATTCCGACATATTGCCGGTTCTCCTCCCGGCAAGTGACACCCACGGTGCCCGATCCAAAAAAAGGATCAAGCACATAATCCCCTGGCTCGGTGGAGGCCAAAATGCAGGGCCGAATCAAGTCGGGCGGGAAGGTTGCGAAATGCGCGCCCGCGAACGGTTTGGTGTTGACATGCCAAACGGAACGACGGTTGCGCAACCCCCCGCCATCCGCCGGCTCTCTGACGGCCTGCCAATCATAGAAGTAGCGCTCCGATTTAGAGAGCATAAACAGGTACTCATGTGAACGGGCGGGACGGTCCTTCACACTTTCCGGCATGGCATTGGGCTTATTCCAGACGACATCGCTGCGCAGATACCAGCCGTCCTCTTGTAAGGCGAAAGCGAGCCGCCAAGGTACACCAATCAGATCCTTGGGCTTCAAACCTTCCGGTGTATCCGGTCGAACGTCCATGGCCCGCGCCGGATTCTTTTTATCGGGCGCTCTCCAGCCACGGTTGCCGCTGGTGTAGCCGTCGCCAATGTTAAGCCAGAGGGTGCCATCATCTGTCAGCACGCGCTTCGACTCGGCAAACACCGCAACCAGACGGTGTAGGAACTGCGATAAGGTCGCTTCCAGCCCGATTTGCTCGTCATACCCGTAATCCCGCAAACCCCAATAAGGGGGTGACGTGACGATGCACCGCACCGATTCCGAGGGTAGGCGGCGCAAAACGGTGAGCGCGTCGCCCGCAAAAATCGTCGCGCCGCGCAACAACAGCGGGGCAGGCCTGGTGATTCTCGCCACGTCGGGTGTCGTGGGACTATCGGCCTTCGTAAGCATTCACAGTTCTCCGAGGTTTTTCTTCATCTGTGGAAATCTGTGACATCTGTGGATAAATCCGGAGGATCGCTTTAGCCGGCACGGCCATCGTGGCCGACCTTGGTGCACATGTACTACGCTCCAGGTGGCTGTCAGAATACCAGATCATTGGCCCCCAAAATCGCCATCAGAATGGAAATAATGATCCCCGCGACCACGACCCCCAGGCCGACGATGAGAATAGGCTCCAGGAGGGTCAGCATGCTCTGGACACTGGTGCGGGTCTCCCGATCATAGATGCTGGCCACCTTGGCGAGCATGGCGTCGAGTGCGCCCGACTCCTCGCCGACGCGGATCATCTGTAAGGCCAGATCCGGCAACGCCTGCAGCCGCGCCAGGGGGCCGGCGAGTCCGCGTCCGTGCTTGAGATCCTCACCCGCCTCGTCCAGGAGGCCGGAAATCTTGCGGTTACTTACCACCTCCTTGGCCAGCGTCAAGGCACTGAGCAGCGGCAATCCGTTCTTGAGCAGAGTAGAGAGCGTGTGGGCGAGACGGGCGGTCTCCATCTTCCAGATCAGGTCGCCGAACAAGGGGATCTGCAAGACGCGATGGTCCAGCCGGTCACGCACCTGTTCGTCCTGCATCCAACGCTCCAGGCCCAGGGCGGTCAGCGCGGCGGCGACGAGCATGGCCCACCAGTAGTTGCGGAACAGGTTGCCGGCGGCGACCACGATCTGCGTCGGCAGCGGCAGCGCTTTGCCCATGTCATCGAAGAGCACGGTGAACTGGGGCACCACGAAGACCAGGAGCAGAATGACCGAGGACGCCGCCACGAACAGCAGAATGGCCGGATAGACCAGCGCCGAGGTGACGGTCTGCCGCAGTTCGGCCACCCGCTCCAGATAGTCGGCCAGCCGATCCAGAACCTGATCCAGTGCACCGCTGGCCTCGCCCGCCCGCACCATGTTGATGTAGAGACGCGCAAACTGCCCGTCCTGAGCCTCCAGTGCGCTGGAGAAGGTGGCACCACCGCGCACCCGCCCCTGCAGGTCCGCGAGCACGCGCACCAGATGCTCCTCCGCGGTCAGGTCGATCAACACCTGGAGCGAGCGGTCCAGCGTCATGCCGGCCTCGATCAGGGTGGCGAGTTCACGGGTGAGGATGCCGATCTCTTTCTGGCTCAGGCGACGCCGCCGGGTGCGCCCGAGCCGCGCCCGCAGACCGCCGGCGGAGCGCGTCTCGACCGGGAGCAGCCCCTGCGACTGCAACAGATTGACCAGCGCCGGCTCGTCGGCCGCCTCCAGCTCCCCTTCGACCGGCTCGCCGTCGAGTTTGACCGCCTTATAGAAATACTTGGGCACCTTAATCGTCCTCCGCGACCCGCAACACCTCCTCCACCGTGGTGCGCCCGGCCATCGCCTTGCGCAGCCCGTCCTCATACATGGTGGCCATTCCCTCTTCCATGGCCAGGCGCTGAATCGCGTTGGCGGTCGCGTGACTCAGCACCAGCTTGCGGATCGGATCGGTCATCAGCAGCACCTCCGAGATCACCAGCCGGCCGCGGTAGCCGGTGCCGTTACAGAGGTCGCAGCCGCCCGGACGATACAGTTTGATCGGTTCGGGACCGTCCGGCTGAAAGCGCGTGAAGCGCGCGGCGAGTTCCGGCAGGGCAGCATAGGGTTCACGGCAATGGGGGCAGAGGCTGCGCACCAGACGCTGACCGAGAATGCCGTTGACGGTGGAGGTCAGCAGATAATCCTCGACACCCATGTCGAGCAGGCGGGTGACTCCGCTGGCCGCGTCGTTGGTGTGCAGCGTGGACAGGACCACGTGTCCGGTCAGAGCCGACTGCACGGCGATGCGGGCGGTCTCGAGATCGCGCATCTCGCCGACCATGATGATGTCCGGATCCTGGCGGACGATGGCGCGCAGGGCCCCGGCGAAGGTCATGCCGATGGCGGACTTGACCTGAATCTGGTTGATGCCCGGCAGTTGATACTCCACCGGGTCCTCGACCGTGATGATCTTGCGTTCTTGTGTGTTGAGCCGGGACAGCGCGGTATAAAGCGTCGTGCTCTTGCCGGAACCCGTGGGTCCGGTGACGAGCAAAATGCCGTAAGGCTGCTCCAGGATGTCGATCAGGCGCTGCCGGGGAGTGCCGTCGAAACCCAGGGCATCGAAATCGAAGCGCACGCTCTCCTTGTCCAGCAGCCGCATGACCACGCTCTCACCGAACATGGTGGGCACGGTGGAGACGCGCAGGTCGAGCTCGCGGCCCTGCACGCGGACGGGGATGCGCCCGTCCTGCGGCAGACGGCGCTCCGCGATATTGAGCTTGGCCATGATCTTGACACGCGAAATCACCGCCGCGGTGGAGCGCACCGGCGGGGCATCGACCTCCTTCAGGATGCCGTCGATCCGATAGCGCACCTTCAGTTCATCGGCGAAGGGCTCGATATGGATATCCGATGCACGGGATTCCACCGCCTTCTGGATCATGTGATTGACCATGCGGATCACCGGCGCCTCGCTGGCCAGATCCTTCAGATGCTCGATATCTTCCTCGTCGAAATCCCCGTAATCGGGTTCCGCATTCGGGTCCGGCTCGGTCTGCTTCTCATAGAGCCGCGCCAGGGCGAGCTCAATCTCGGAGGCCAGGGCGATGACCCCTTCCACCCGCTTGCCCGCGGCCATCGCGACTGCCGGCAGGATGTAGGGGTCGACTGCATCCGCCACCGCGACGCGCAGGTGTTCGTCATCCTCCGCCATGGGTAACACCTTGGCGTCTTTGAGAAACCGCAGGGTGAAGAGGCCTTCGGCAACGGGTTCGGCGGGGAACTGCGCGGGATCCGCCAGGGGCAGGTCCAGGACCTCGCTCATCGCCTGCGCCATATCCCGCTCGGAGACCAGACCCAGACGCACCAACATCCGCAGCAAGGGTTCGCCGCCATCGTCGGCCAATCGGCGGGCGCGGGCCAGATCGCCCGCGGTGAGCTTGCCCCGCTCATAGAGTAAGGCGACGATGCGTGCCTCCGGCGGGCGCTCGACCGGAGCCTGATCGGCGCCCAGACCCGCCGGAGGCTCCGGGTGTGAGGCGATGTCCGTAGCGGGTTCCGAGCCAAGGTCGGTGAGCGCGGCGGTCGGCTGGGCGGCCCGCTCGGCGCCGTCGGGCGCTAAGGGCAATGGCTCGGGGTCGTCACGCGTCCCGGTGAAAACGGGAAGATCGTCCAAGAAAGGCTCTTCCTGCACTAGTGGGCCTCCGCGGAGTGCTGGCCTTCAGCCAGACGCACACGTATGTGAATCAGCGCGTAGATCGCCGCCCAGGCCAGCAGCACCAGCCATTGCTCATGCAACGGCAGGGCCGGGGCAGCGACCGCACAGGCGGCGGCGGCAGCCATCACGACATAACCGCGCACGACCGTCTTGCGATGACCCCAACCGGCGAGCACCAGCCGCTGGTAATGATGACTGCGATGCGCCTCCCAGATGCGCTCGCCCCGCACCAGCCGCCGCGCCAGCGTCCAGGTCGCATCGACGACGAAGGGAGAGAACGCCAGCCAGGCGACCCACAGCGGAAAGAGTCCGGTCGCGGCACCCCATAATGACAGCGCGGCAGCAAGCAGACCAAGACTGGAGGAACCGAGATCACCAAGGAAAATCCGGGCCGGGGGAAAATTGCTGAACAGAAAGCCCCCCGCGGCCGCGGCGATACAGGCGGCAATCAGGGCAAAGACCGGGTCGCCCCCCTGCCAGCCCAAAACCGCCAGGGCACCGAAGCCGAACAGGGCCATGCCGCCGGCGAAACCGTCCATGCCATCCATGAAATTGTACAGATTGATCATCCAGACCACGTAGAGCACCGTCAGCAGCCAGGCCAGCGGTGCGGGCAAGGGCCAGTCCGCGCCGGGCAGCCCCGGCGAACCCCATAACAGCCCGCCGGCGGCCAGGAGCAGCCCGGCGCCAAGATGCACGGCGAAGCGCAGACGGCGCGAGACCGCGCCCAGATCGTCCAGCAGCGACACGGCTGCGACCGGCAGCAGCGCCCCCGCAACCCACGGCAGTTGGTCAGGGTTAAGCCCGGCGAACCGGCACAGGCACAGCGTGACGACCAGACCGAAGAGCACCGCCAAACCACCACTGCGCGGCACCGCAACTTGATGGAGCGAACGGGCGTTGGGGTGATCGAGCAGGGCGCCGCGTCCGGCCAGCCAGCGCGCGGCAACCGCGCTGAGTCCCGCGGCGGTGGGTAGCGCCGCCAATCCGAGCAAGGTCGGGCTCATGACACGCGGCGGCTCGTGGTCATCCGCGCCTCACAGATCGCGCACCAGTTGCGACTCCACGGTTTGGCGGCTCGCCTCACCCATCAGCAGCGCGATAAGTTGTAATGCGAAATCCATGGCGGTGCCGGGCCCGCGGGAGGTCACGATCAGGCCGTCCACCACCACCGGCGCAGCGGTCAGCATCATCCGCGGAAAGTCGGCGGCCGCGACTGAACCAGGATAGGCGGTTGCGCGCTTGCCGTCGAGCAGTCCGGCGGCGGCCAGCACCTTGGGTGCGGCACAAATGGCCGCGGCGTAGCGTCCCGCCGCGACCTGGCGGCGCAACAAAACCTGGACCCGCGGGTCCTCCTCGAGCAATCGCGCGCCCGGCAAACCACCGGGCAACACGACCATGGCGAAGTCCTTGTCCTGTTCCGCCTCCAGAGTGCTGTCGGGCACCAGCACAGTGCCGCGACTGGCGATCACCGCACCCGGCGTCAAGCCCGCGGTGACGACATCGACCTGTGCCCGACGCAGCAGATCGATGACGGTCACTGCCTCCAGTTCCTCACAGCCTTGGGCAAGTAGAACCAGTACCTTTGGCATCTTGAAGATCTCCTGCAAACCAACGTTTTCGGATGTTCGCGAAGCGCGACCGGCGCCCGCCGGCGCCCGGATTGCGCTGTCAGCCGCCCTTGGCACGACCCAGAATCGTCAGACCCTTGAGCACATTCAGGGCCTCGGCAAGCTGGAAGTCCTCGGCAGCAAGGGTTTTCTTGACCTCGCCGGACTTATCGTCGGCAGCCGTCTTCCCCTCGTCGAGGTGGCGGACCAAATCGGACTCCTTCAACGGGTCCTGTTCCCGTTCGGTCGATGGCTTGAACACACCAGGGTCGAGCGTGACATCCGGATTGATCCCTTCGGCCTGAATCGAGCGGCCGGACGGCGTGTAGTAACGCGCCGTGGTGAGCTTCAACGCGGTGGTGTCGTCGATCGGGACAATGGTCTGGACCGATCCTTTGCCGAAAGTCTGGGTCCCCATGATCAGGGCACGCCGATGATCCTGGAGCGCCCCCGCCACGATCTCGGAGGCCGAGGCGCTGCCGCCGTTCACCAGGACCACCAGCGGGGCGCCGGCCAGCACATCATCCGGACCCGCCTTGAACTGAAGCTTGGATTCCTCCTGCCGACCCTGGGTGTACACGATCAAGCCATCAACGATGAACGCATCGCTCACCCCGACGGCGGCGTTGAGCACACCGCCCGGATTATTGCGCAGATCCAGCACCAGGCCCTTGAGTTCATCCTTGTTCTCTTTTTTCAAGGCGTCAATGGCCGTGCGCATGTCCTCGGTCGTGCGCGCCTGGAAGTGCGACAGCCGCACGTAACCGAAGCCGGGCTCCAGCGTGCGGCTCTTGACTGACGCGACATGGATGATGTCGCGCTCCACCTTCACCTCGAGCGGCCGGCCGTCGGTGCCGCGCATGATGGTGAGACGGATTTCGGTGCCCGGCTTGCCGCGCATCATATTGACCGCCTCGTTGAGGCTCAAACCCTTGACCGGCTTGTCATCAATGCGCACGATCAGGTCGCCCGCCTGGAGTCCGGCCCGCTGCGCCGGGGTGTCATCGATCGGGGCGATGATCTTGACGAACCCGTCGTCCATGCCGACCTCGATGCCGAGACCACCGAATTCGCCGCTGGTGCCGACCTGAAGTTCACGGTACTCCTCCTTGTCCAGATAGGACGAGTGCGGATCGAGCCCGGCGAGCATGCCGCGGATGGCACTTTCCAACAACTTCTTATCCTTCACGCCTTCCACATAGTCGTCCTTGATCCGCCCGTAGACCTCGGCGAAGGTCCGTAGTTCGTCCAACGGCAGTTCCTCTGCGGCCGGTGCGGCCGATGCAGTCGGTGTCTGCGGTTCGGCCGGGATCGCGGGCGCCGGCGCAGGCTCCGGCACACCGGCGTCCGGGATACCCGGCGCCGCCGGAACAACCGGCGGTTCCGGCACGGCCGGCACGCTCGGGACAGCCGGCGCGGACGGCTGCTCTTGCGCTCGCGGCCCGCCCGGTGGGGCAACGGTTCCGAGGGTGATACCGATCCAAATCAGTAAAGCATGGGACAAGCGTTTGGGCATGGTCGTGCGGGTTCGCAGGTGAAATGGGTGATCGGATGGCAGCCGGGGGGTCCGCGGCGCACATCGACCGAAGTGGCGCAAGCATCGCATGTTTCAACGGCGCTCGACAGACACGCATGACCCGCGCGACGCGTCGATCCACCGCCGGACTCGCCTTCAACCGCACCAACGGGCCGGGTCGAGCGCCTCACCGTGGTGGCGGATGGCAAAATAGAGCACCGGCTCGTCCCGGCCACCGCTGTTGCCGCTCAAGGCGATGACCTCGGCGGTCGACACCCATTCTCCGACATCTTTGAGGAGCGCCTCATTATGGCCGTAAAATGACATGAAGCCGTCGCCGTGGTCGATCACCAGCAATAAACCGAAACCGACCAGCCAGTCGGCATAGACCACCCGACCGTCGTAGATCGCACGCACGTCCTCGCCTTCGCGCGCGGCCAGGAGACAGCCATCCCAGGTCAGGTCCGAATCCGGCTTCCGGCTACCAAATCCGGCCCGGATGCGACCTTCCAGCAGGGGCCAAGACAGCCGTCCCTGACGTGTGGCGAAAGGATCACGGCGGATCTCGAGTTCCGCCTGGATTTGCGCCCGCTGGCGCAGGTGTTCAACCAGGAGGCGCAGATTTTCCGCGTCGCGGCCAAGACTCACCAGATCCGCTTCGCGGCTCACGATGGTTTGCTCCAATGCCGCCAGGACCTGGGCGCGCTCTTGTTTCGCCGCCTCCAGACGGACCCGAGCGGTTTCCTGCTCAAGCGCGAACTCACGCAGGCGCCCGGCCTCACGCTCCGCATCACCGGCCAATAGTGTCAGACGTGCGGCGCTCGCCTCGACCGCCTGAATGCCGCGGACACGTTCGCGATTGAAGTAGGCAAAGTAAGACATGACCCGACTCGCGCGGACCGGGTCCTCCTGGTTCAGCAACATGCGCAGTCCGTCCGTCCGCCCCATCGCGTAGGCCGTCCGCAGCGATTCGGACAGACGCAGGGTCTGCTCGGCCAGTGCGCTTTGCGCCTGGGCCTCGCGAGCACGCAGTTCCCGCGCCACCCGGGTCTGCTCCCCGACCACCCGCTCCAGTTCCCGGCCGGCGATGGCCAGTGCCGCGACGTCTTTCTCGCGCTGTTCGAGCTCTGCGATCAATGTCTGTCGCTCGGCATTCTGCCCGATCAACTCCGCACCGATACCCTCCATCTGCCGATCGAGATCGGAAAGATCACGCGACCGCGCATCGATCAGGGTATCCGTGTCCTGGGCCCGGACCGGCGGGACCTGCGCCGCCGCGAAATCAACCGCCAGAGCACAGGCGAAGTGCGCCGCGGCGACCGCGCGGCGCCACCGCCCGCGCCGCAGCAGTCGGGATCTGCGTTGATGAGAACCAAAGGCCATGGGATCAGAGGGTCACGCTGAGAGCACGGCCGGCAGTATAGTCACCACCTTCGCCCGGAAAAAACCGAAGGTTGGCCGTCGCGGCGCTTCGCAGCACGTACAAAAGAGCTTATTATTGTATTATGAAAAATTGATTCCTCGTCAAAGGCGATGGTCACCATTCTTAACCACAGATCTCTGCCGATGTTGGACGACCGCGGATTGAACGGCGAGGAGGCCATGTCGCTCTTCGCGGACGACGAGGACATTGAGCGCGCCTCGCGTTCGCTCAAGGCCATGTCCCATCCGCTACGACTGAAAATCCTGTGCACCTTAGGCGAGCAGGAGGTCAGCGTGCAGGATATCGTCGATCTCGTGGGCACCTCACAGAGCAACATCTCCCAGCACTTGGCCATTCTACGCGACAAGGGCATCCTGGCCTCGCGCAAAGACGCGAATCGTGTATACTACCGCGTGAGCGACGGTCGGACCTTACGCCTCATCGGGATGATGCGCGAGGTCTTCTGCCACCACGACTGACAGGTCCCTGATCTGGGCGAGCCCCGCGCCTACGATACGAGACGGGGTGACGCCCGCGCTCGCGCTCCTTATACTCCGCGCCCAGCACCTTGCCGACCCGCGTCGGTCACGCGTCCGCGTGAGCCGCATCGCAATGGTCGGTGACCGATCCACTCCACATGAGACTTAAGGCCGATGCAGTTGAGCCAACTGATCGCGTTTGTCGGTAACCACTGGTACCTGTTCGTCGCGTTTGCCGTGATCCTGGGACTGCTGACCTATGTCCTGATCGTCGGGGAGCGCGGCAGCGTGGACCCCCTGGGAGCGACCGCCCTGATCAATCAACAGGACGCCGCGGTGATCGATGTCCGGCCGGCGGCCGATTTCGCTCAGGGCCACATCATTAATGCCGTCAACATCCCGATGAACGGCTTCAAGAACCAGATGGCCGTCTTGAGTAAGTACAAGGGTAAACCAATCGTCGTCAGTTGCCGCTCCGGAGCCCAGTCCAGCGCCGCGTGCGGCCTGCTGCGCAAACAGGGGTTCAATGACGTGTACAATCTCAAGGGTGGCGTCATGTCCTGGCAGGCGGCCAATCTGCCGCTGACCCGCAAGAAACGCTGACCCCGGAAGGATTTCACCTGTGATTACCTTCGTACCTGATATCCGGACCGACCCGTGGCGTAGGGGCGGGTTTGAAACCCACCCCTACGTCCGGTTATCACGTCCGACGGCTATATTCGTTTAACCAGATTTTTAGAGCACGACACGCATGGCAGACATCGACCAGACCAACCCGGAACGCCAGTTCGCCGTCCAGCGCATCTACACCAAGGACCTGTCGTTCGAGTCACCCAACGCCCCCGAGATCTTCCGCGGAGAGTGGAAGCCCCAGAACGAGCTGAACCTCAACACCAAGGTCAACCGGCTCTCCGCTCAGGCCTACGAGGTCGTCCTGTCCGTGACCGTCACGGCCAAGGTCGGCGACAAGACCGCGTTCATCGTCGAAGTGCAGCAGGCCGGCATCTTCACCATGGCCGGTTTCACCGAGCAGGAGCTTGGGCCTATGCTCGGTGCCTACTGCCCCAACCTGTTGTTCCCATACGCGCGCGAGACCGTCTCGGACCTGGTGACCAAGGGCAGCTTCCCGCAATTGGTCCTGCAGCACGTCAGCTTCGATGCCCTGTTCGCCCAGCACCAGCAGGAAGCAGCGGCGCAGGCCACCGAGGCGGCTGAAGGCGCGCGTCAACATTGACCACAGGACCAACAGGGCTGCGGCGATGAGCAAGCACCAATGAGCGGGACCGGGAGCCAGACCGGAGAGACCTGTGTAGCGGTCCTCGGCGCCGGATCCTGGGGCACGGCCTTGGCGATCCGCCTGTGCCGTAATGGTCATCGGGTTCAACTCTGGGGGAATGAGGCCGACCATATCGCCGAACTCCGCGCCGAAGGCGAGAATCGGCGTTTTCTGCCGGGCCTTGCCTTCCCGCCCGGTCTCGTTGCGCTCGCCGCGCTGGACCAGGCGCTGGACGGCGCGACCGACTGTCTGGCGGTCGTGCCGAGCCATGCGTTCGCCGCCGTGACCCGCGCACTCGCCGGACTGCTGCCCGCCGGGATCGGCCTGGCTTGGGCGACTAAAGGACTGGACCCCGCGAGCGGCGCACTCCTGCACACGCTGGCGCAGGAAGTGCTGCCCGGCGAGGACCTGGCGATCGTCTCCGGACCAAGCTTCGCGCGCGAGGTGGCGCAAGGACTCCCGACCGCGGTCACGGTCGCCTCAGCGCAGCCGGAATTCGCCCGCCGGACCGCCGCCCTGCTGCATGGTGAGCGTTTTCGCGCCTACACCAGCTCGGATATGGTGGGCGTGGAGATCAGCGGCGCGGCCAAGAACGTCCTGGCCATCGCGACCGGGATCGCGGACGGTTTGGGCTTCGGCGCCAACACCCGTGCCGCCCTGATCACGCGCGGGCTGACCGAGCTGATCCGGCTCGGCACCGCCCTGGGCGGCCGCGGCGAGACCTTCATGGGTCTGGCGGGCGTCGGCGATCTGGTACTGACCTGCACCGACAACCAATCGCGCAACCGGCGGATGGGCCTGGCACTGGCCCGCGGACTCAGCGTCGCCCAGGCGCGCCGGGAGATCGGCCAGGAAGTCGAAGGGGTAGTGACGGCCCAGGCCGTGCGGACCCTCGCCGAGCGCCATGGCGTGGAAATGCCGATCAGCGAACAGGTCTACCGGGTGCTCTACGAGGGACGCTCACCGCTGCAGGCGACCGCCGCGCTGCTCGAACGCGAGCCCAAGCCGGAGTTCGATTAAGGCGATTTCCGGGAGAGGTGCGACCGACGTGGCGAGGCGACTGTAGGGGCGACTGTAGGGGCGACTTTAGTCGCCCCCTCTCCAACCCTACGAACCCTAAAAATATGCGCAATCGGGATAGTCGTTCCCCGGAATCACCCGAGTTCATCCGTCCGCCGGGTCAGGCACCGCAGCACCGGCAAAGTCGAACTGTCGCCAGGCTTCGAACAACACGACCGCCGCCGCGTTCGACAAATTCAGGCTGCGATTGCCCGGCCGCATCGGCAGACGCAGCCGCTGCTGCGCCGGGATGCTGTCCAGCACCTCCGGCGGCAATCCGCGCGTCTCCGGACCGAACAGGAAGCAGTCGCCCGGCCGATAGCGCGGACCATCATGACGCACCCGGCCCTTGGTGCTGAGCGCAAACGTGCGACGACCGACCAACAGGGCCAGGCAATCATTGAGCGACTGATGCACCACAACGGTCACATACTCGTGGTAGTCGAGCCCAGCCCGACGCAGCAGCCGGTCCTCCAGACTGAAACCCAGGGGGGCGATCAGATGCAGCGCCGCGCCCGCGTTCGCGCACAGGCGGATGATATTGCCGGTATTGGGCGGGATCTCGGGTTGGTAGAGTATCAGATCGAACATCGCGGGCGGCCGGCGAGCGGAGAGTAGAGGATGCCGCGGGAGGGTCCGCGGAGACCTGTCCCGGTTGACCCGAGCCAAGCGCCCCATGGTATATTAAGATTTCGGCATTTACTAAATTTGCCGCCGGCATACGATTTTAACCCTATGGGGGACAGCATCATGACCGACATCGCCGCGCTGAAGAAAGAAAAGCAGGATCTGATCGACAAGATGATCGCCATGCAGGGAGAGTTTATCGCCTACGAGCATGAGCACGGCCTCAGCGGCAAGGACTACTGGGCACCGAGCGAAGGTCTGCTGCTCAACTATCGGCAAGACTACATGGACATGGCCAACCGCGTGGTGGATTTGGCCCATCAGATCGTAGGTTCCAGCCGGAACTAGTACCCCGTTCCAACTGAAGCTGCACCGTCAGTCCGGCAGGATGCCGGAATGCACGGCGCGGCCGGCCGGTTAGCCTTGCCGATGCTACCTCAACCCAACAGGCGGGCGCTGATGCCGGATATCAGCAACCAGACACTCGTCATTTCCAGGCCGTCGCGTCGGAAATCCGCACGCTACGCAAGACCATGGCGAGTGGCGAGGTAGATGCAGCTGAGTATCAACTACTTGAAGACTACCTCCGCACAGCGGAGGAGCTTGAGCGCGCCTATCACGTCGCTGCGCGTACGGTGATCAACCTGCCGCCCTACGACGCGCTGGTCGGAGGCTGAGTTCACCGAACCACAGCCCCGGAGGCCCGTCGCGGCCGCAGGCCATTCCTACAGCGCCGCGGCCCGTCTTTCCCGGTAAACTACCCGCAACCGGTAAACTACCCGCAATCAGCGACGCCGACGCCCGCCGGCCGCATCAAGCCCAAAGCCCGTTATTTTCTCTGGCTTTTTCGTTTCCCAGGTGAGCAACCACACCCATGAACATCCTCATCATCGGCGGCGGTGGTCGAGAACACGCGCTCGCCTGGAAGGCCGCGCGGTCGCCGCTGGCGCAACGCGTCTATGTGGCCCCCGGCAACGGCGGGACCGCCCGCGAACCGGGCATCGAGAACGTCCCCATCGCCGCGGATGACGTGGCCGGCCTGGTCGCTTTCGCCACGGCGCAGCACATCGGACTCACCATCATCGGACCCGAGGTGCCGCTGGTCGCCGGGGTGGTCGACGCCTTCGCCGCCGCCGGCCTGCCCTGCTTCGGCCCCCGCCGGGCCGCCGCTCAACTGGAGGGTTCCAAGGCCTTCTCCAAAGCCTTCCTGGAACGTCACGGCATCCCCACCGCGGCCTACGGATCCTTCACCGAGGTCGAACCGGCCCTCGCCTATCTGGACCAGGTCGGCGCGCCCATCGTGGTCAAGGCCGATGGTCTGGCCGCCGGCAAAGGCGTGATCCTCGCGCCGGACCTGGACACCGCGCGGGCGGCGGTGCGCGATATGCTCGGCGCCGGACGGTTCGGCAGCGCGGGGGCGCGGGTGGTGATCGAGGAGTTACTCACCGGCGAGGAAGCGAGTTTCATCGTCATGGTCGACGGCAGCCATGCGCTGGCCATGGCCACCTCCCAGGATCACAAGGCGCGCGACGACGGCGACCGCGGCCCCAACACCGGCGGCATGGGCGCCTACTCCCCGGCGCCGGTGGTCACCCCCGCGATTCACGAACGCGTCATGCGCGAGGTCATCGCCCCGACCGTCGCCGGACTCGCGGCCGAGGGCACGCCCTATATCGGCTTTCTCTACGCCGGTCTGATGATCGCCGCCGACGGCACCCCCAAGGTCCTGGAATACAACTGCCGCTTCGGCGACCCCGAAACCCAGCCCATCTTGATGCGGCTGCGCTCGGATCTGGTTGCCCTCTGCCTGGCCGCACTGGACGGGCGCCTGCACGAAGTCCAGGCCGACTGGGACCCGCGAGTCGCCCTGGGGGTCGTCATGGCTGCCGGCGGCTATCCGGACACCTATGCCCAAGGGCTCCCGATCAGCGGCCTGACCGCTGACGATGATGCGAACGTCAAGGTCTTCCACGCCGGCACGCGCCGCGACGGCGATGCCACCCTGACCGCCGGCGGCCGGGTGCTCTGCGCCACCGCCCTGGGCGACACCGCCCGGGACGCCCAGGAACGCGCCTACCGCCGGGTGCACGAGATCACCTGGCCGGACGCCTATTACCGCACCGATATCGGCTATCGGGCGATTGCGCGCGAGGCCGCTGGTGCAGGCCGCTAAGAGCGACGGCCCCGGCCGACAAGCGGAATTAATCGCCGGTAAAATCCGTAGCGGCCTACCCCAGGGGTTCAAAGACATCCTGCGAACAGGTCTTCATCAGTGTGTCACCCCTGAACTTGAGCTTCGTGCCCAGTTGCTCGATGGTCTCGCCAGCGCCATCGGGAACCTGGATGATCGGGTAAGTCATCAGCATCCGCTGCGGTCCTTCTCCGTGGCGTTGCGCACCAGCAAGAGCAACGCACGACCGGAACCGCTCAGCCCTTAGGCCCGAACAGCAGCCACAGGATCAGCCCGAGGACCGGCAGCAGCAGGACCAGGACGATCCAGATGACCTTGGAGCCCGTGCCCGCGTTACTTTGGACGATCTTGACCATGGCATAGACGGTCAGAATCAAATGAAGCAGCCCAAGCAGGCCGCTGACTTCGATGCTCATCTCAGGTCTCCAGTGAGGCCCCGCCCGGACTGGCGAGCGGGGCGGGTTTTTAGCAGTGGATCATTTTATGATCCGCAATCCGGAAATTGCTCTCACAAAGGCGCAAAGAACACAAAGAACAACAGGTCATTGGAAACGTTGGTCCGATCACCGCGCCTGGGGGCCGTGCGACCGGCGCAGCGCGTTGAGATCTTTGTGTCTTTGTGTTAGAACTCCTTTTTTCGGGCTGATGATCACGCGTCACGGGATTATAGCCTTCGCACCTGATATCCGGACATGCCCATAGCGTAGGGGCGGGTTTGAAACCCGCCCCTACATCCGGTGATCACGTTAGACGCCGATCGCTCGCGCTCGCCGTGCTGGGCGTTGATCATCGTTCCGGCCAGATCACGGGCTTCGCGCACTAGAGCTCGCGGCTTTACCGTGAAAGTCGCGCCGCGACACTGTGGGAGCGGCGTCCCGCCGCGATGGGGCCGGGCGCGTCGCCCTACCGTTCGAGATCACCGCGGCACCCATCGCGGCGGGACGCCGCTCCCACGGGAGACATTCATCTTCCGGGGTGGCTGATGTTCCTTCCATCGCCGTTAGCCGAACAAGCCCCACGCAGACGCAATGTCGACCGGCTAAAGCCTCGGCCTCCGGTCTTCCGGCGGCCGGAACGACGCTCACGGCCCGCTCGGTTATAGCTCGCCTTTGAAGGCTTTATCCAGCACGGCGGGCAGCAGGGCGTCCAGCGCGGGTTGGTTGGCGGCTTGGGCTTGGTGGATAGCTGCGATCTTGGCTTGAAGCGTGCTGAATTCTCTCTGTTTCTCGATCGTTGGAACCGGCACGAGAAGCTGTTCCAAACGCCCCATCGCCAGTGTCCGGTTGCGGTCCGCGCTTCCGGGTGAGGCGCCCTGCACCTGCTCAATCCCTTCGTTCGTCAGGAGATAAAAGCATAGGAACTGAGGGGTGGCGATCCCGTCCCTGGCAACACAGGTGATGTAGCGGTGCGAGCCGACCCGGTCATGGTCGGCCTCTCCGGCAACAGCGATGGCGCCCTCCCAGGCTTTAATGTTGCTGATGACCAGGTCCCCGGTATGAACGCGAAAGAGCTTCTGCCAATCGAGATCCGCACCGCTCAGGATCGGCTTGTGGAAGAGACCCTTGCCGAATGAGCGTGCACCCAGCTCGGGGTAGATGCCGTCCAATTCGATCGCGACTGGTCGCCGAACGATGGGGGCGACTTCCGCGAGTGGGCGATACGCGGCACCTTGGATCAAGCGGTGAAAGACGCTGTGCAGCAGGGCCTTGGCGTCGTCCTGGATCTCCTGGCGCAGCCGCCTACCCTCGTCAACTCGGGTGGCGATAGCCTCGATCCGAACGACGATCCGCCTTTGCTCTGCTAACGAAGGAAGCGGGATCTTAATCGCCAAGAACTGCTCTGGTCGAATGCGATTCTTTCCGCTCGTCCCTCTGGATTGCTCGTCGCATTTACCCCAGAACCAACGACATTTGGTCAACCAGTAGAACCAGCGCGTATCAAGTAATTCGTCCTTGACACGATGAAGAGGAAACTCCGCGGAGCAATAGCATCCATCCAACTCTTTGGGAACCACACTGACACTTCCATGACGAGCCCAAATCTTGTTATAAACGATGTCATCGGATTGAATCCGGTTAAGCGTCTTGTATAAAGTTACGCCGCCATCGACGGACTCTCGCTCGTAGACACCTTCACCCCACCAGCGTACCCCGATCTGTCGGTAATTAACTCCTGGTTCAGGCATCTCTTGTCGATTAATGGGGGCAACCAATTCACCGATAGGGCGCATAGGCCAAACAAGAGTCATCTCGTGGTCCTTAAGAAATCGGAAATCTCCGATACTACTGCCAACAGCCGCTGCTCCTTATTGATGATATCGGCCACGATTTCCAGCGGCTCCCGATGCTCCAACGCCTCCAGACCATGCGGATTCTTGATATCCAGATTAACCGAGAGCAACCGCCCCTCGGCGTCGTACTTGAGCACATCCGCGACATTGACCCGCCAGGCATTGGCACCCTCTGTCCGGTCGTCCCACCAGGCCAGACAGGCCGTGAGGTCGGCGTCCTCCATCGGCTTGGTCTTGGTGTATTTGCGCCGACCCGCGGGCAGCGGGACTTGGTAGTACCAGATCGCCTGGGTCGGCCCGGAACGGTCGAAGAAGATCAGGTTGGACGGAATGTCGGTATAGGGGGCAAAGACGCCCTCGGGTAGACGAACGATGGTATGCACGTGATAGTGCTTGAGCAGGTCTTCCTTGACGCGGGCACAGACGCCGTCGCCGAACAGGGTGCCGTTAGGGACGATCACACCGGCCCGGCCGCCCCGGTCATTGCCCGGTCCGGGGCGTTTCAGACGGCGCATGATGAGTTGCAGGAACAGCAGCGCGGTCTCGGCGGTCTGGCGGTCCTTGGGGAAGTTGCTCAGGATGCCGCGGTCTTCCTCGCCGCCGAAGGGGACATTGGTCAGGATCAGATCCACCCGGTCCTGATCGGTGAGGTCACGCAGCGGAACGCGCAGGCTGTTGCACGGTTTCGCCCAGGCGCGGGTCCATGACCTGGACCATGAAGCGCACCGCCGGGCGCGGAGTGTAGAACTCACCCGAGTCACCGGCCGCGTCGCGCATCTCGCGCAGCAGGGTCTCGTAGAGCCGACTCAGGGTGTGCATCTCCGCGGAGGCGGTGAGGTGGATGCCGTTGACCAGCGTGATCACGTCGCGCAGCAGGTAGCCGTCCGCCATGCGGTTCTGCATGCCCTTGAACACGGTGGCGATGACATCGCGCCGATCGGCCCCATCCAGGCTGCGCAGCCCGCGCAGGTAATAGAAGAGCCCGGCCCCGCGGGTGCCGTTGGGACGCATGGCCTCGTCGTTGTTGACGAAGGCGATCAGTTCAGCGCCGGTGATGCCGCCGGCCTCCGCACCCCAGTCGCGCCAACGGTAGGGCGGCGCAATATCCGGGCGAAACGGCGTCCCCGCCAACTGGGCGTTGGTCTCGCGCAGTTGCTCCATGTCGTCGAGGAACTTGAGGAACATGATCCAGGTGAGCATGGGCAGTCGGTCCAGGTCACCATTGAGGCCTTTGTCTTTGCGCATGATGTTGCGCGCGGACTTGATGATGGCCCCGAGCTGCTGCGCGGTGGTCTGGGATGTGACTGGCTTCTTGGGGGGCATGGGTGAGCGGTCCAGGGCTTGGGCTGAGGTCGTCGGAAGATCGCAGGATCGGCGGGCGACCCTGACGACCGAAGTCAGGGCGGCGGGATGGCCGATTGAATGTCCGTCAGCCTGAAGTCCAGCCCCTTGAACAGGAGCGGTTCGCGCCGCTGCTTGGCGAGGGCGTAGGAGAAACAGTCGCCATCAAGGCCGAAGTGTCCACCACCAGGGCCGTCATCGGCTGGGCAGACCGGCTTCGTCATAGCCGATGATCTCGTCTGCGGTACGCGTGTCCAGTACGGGAAGATTCGCGAAACGTTCGGCCCTGGCGAGGATGTCTTGCGCGGACGGACGCGATCGTGCCGGGGCGCTACCCGCCGCCCGAACCGACTCGATGAGCGCGATGGCCTCACGATTCACCGAACGGTGATGGGCGCGGGCCTGCTGCTTGAGCCAGGTATGCAACTCGTCGGACACACCGCGAATGGTGAGATCAGCCATACTCGCGCCTCCAAATGACATCAAAGTGATAGCATTGTTCATGCAGTTCAGGCTGGGAGCAAGCAGCCTGGCCCTCGGTTTCACCAAAATTTCTTGGTTTTATCGCTCAGTGTCCTCCGTGGCAAAGAATAAATGATTCAGATTCAGCTATTTCCGATCTCCGCGTAAAGCAGGCTCTGCAACCGAGCAGAAAATAATCCACCCGCTTGCGCTCTGCGCGTACGGCCTTGCCGCCGATGATTTGAACGCGGCCGGCGGTGTAGGTCTGCTGCTCGGCGAGCGCATGGGGCGGTTCCTACCAGCCCGCGGCGCGCAGCCGGGGGGTGACATGGAGGCGGCAGGTGTCGGCCTCGTTCAGTGACATCATCAGTGTCTCGCGGGCGTGCCGGCCATCGCCGGATCGACCCGCTCGGTCAACAGCCGATCCAAATCCGCCAGTTCCGGGTAGCGGGCACAGACCGCGCGGATGTAGTCCAGGGTGCGCGGGATATCGTTGAGATAATGCGGTTTGCCGTCGCGATGATTGAGCCGGGCGAAGATGCCGCAGGCTTTCAGATGACGCTGGGTGCCCATGAGGTCGAACCAGCGCAGGAAGCGCGCCGGTTCGATCTCCGGCAGCACCCCGGACTGGATGGCCAGTTGAAGATAGCCCAGGGCCCAGTCGGTGACCCGTTCGGGCGGCCAGGCGATGTAACAGTCCTTAAGCAGGGAGACCAGATCGTAGGTGACGGGTCCGACCACCGCGTCCTGGAAATCCAGGATGCCAGGACTCGGCGGATCGGTGACCATCAGATTGCGCGAGTGATAGTCCCGATGGACACAGACCTGGGGCTGCTCCAGTGCACTGGCCACCAGACAATCGCCCGCACGGACCCAGCCGGCCGTGTCCCTCGGGGTGAGCACCAGCCCCAGGTGGCGGACGAGGAACCATTCGCGGAAGATCTCCAACTCGCGACGCAGGAAGGCGTCATCATAGTGCGGCAGACCGTCCAGCGGACCGCAGGCCTGGATGACCGCCAGGGCGGCGAGCGCGTCCCCATAAAGCCGGTCCGCACTCTGCTCATCGAGCTCGGCCAGATAGAGCCGGTCGCCCAGGTCGGAGCACGCGAGAAAGCCGTTGACCCGGTCCTCGGCATGGATTTCCGGGGTATGCAGCCCGATGGCGCGCAGGCGCCGCGCCAGGTCGACAAAACGACCGCAGTCTTCGTGCGCGGGCGGAGCGTCCATCAGAATCATGGTGTTTCCCTGCCAGCGGGCCCGCCAATAACGGCGAAAGCTGGCGTCGGAAGAGGCCGGTTCCAGCGCGAAGTCGTCCCTACCGAGTACCATGGCGACCCAATGTGCTAACAACTCATGCCGTGCAGTCAAGACGATCCCCTCAACAATGATGACAACAATAACCCCAAGCCGCGCGGTCAGCACTCGGCTTCGCGCAGACCGACTCGCATTCAATGCGGTTTTCGTGGCCGGACGGCGTCGCGGCGCCGCACCCAAGGCGCTGTTTGAACGCCGACGGTCGGCCGACCGCTGACGGTTGACCGGGTTTTGCAGGATAACCGCATTGCCGGCCCACGAAGAATGTGACATGGTTGCAGCGAACTCCCAATCCGTCCATGTCGTGCGTTCCCTAATCCTATCCGTTGCCCTGATTCTGGTCGCCGTGAGCCCATCGCCGACGCTTACCGAAGGCGCCGCGGTTGATTCGCGGCCCTGCGCCGACCAAAACGCCAGCCGGGGCGCGGCCGACGGTTCCGGCATCACCGGGGATTGCCCTGCCCCCGAGCCGACGGACGGCAAGCCTGCTCAGGACACCGGCACGGCGCCACCCGGCCCGGTCACGGACCTGGAAGCGACCACAGCCAAGACCCCGGCGCACCCCGCGGACGCTGCCGCGATTCCGGCGGCGGCCGACGGCCGGTCAGACACGGCGACCCCGCTTCCCAGCGCTGCAACTTCACCGCCGTCGGACCGGACGGCGACGGCAACACCACCGCCGAACTCGGGCACGATCGATCCGCTCCCCGCGGCGGCGGAGCCGGCATCAATCGCTGGCCCGAAACCGACGGCGGACCCCATCCCCGAGCGGGTGGATGCGCTCCCGGCCGCAACGCCGCCACCGCCGGTGTCCCTGCCCCCGGAACCGGCCCGCCTGACGCTGCCGATCGTGCTGGACCCCGCACGCCCGGTGTTTACCGGCATCGCCCCGCTGGTCCTGCCGCCGCCGGACCAACCATCCACTGCGGCGGACACGGCACGGCTGAACGCGGCCCTTGGCCCGCGGCGCAGAGCGGTGCCGCGCGATGACGAGGCGCGTCTGCACGCCGGGCTGCCCTGGGAGCGGTGCGGCCCCGCAGGCCGCAGCGGAGGGACCGGAAGCGCCGCGGTCCCCGCCGCGGACCTCAATGCACCGGTCGATGCCGGCGCCGATCAGGTCGATTACGACCAAACCGGCGAGATCGTGCGACTGCAAGGGGGCGTCGAGATCCTCCAAGGCGACCAACGCCTGGAAGCGGATCGCTCCCGCTATCATCGACGCACCGGCGCGGTCGACGCACAGGGCAACGTCTATCTGGAGTACCCGCCCGCACGACTGACGGCCGACTCCGCGGACTACAATCTGCGAACCAAGGAAGGCACCCTGAAGGATGTGCATTATCGGCTGTCCGGCGATACCAACCTGCGCGGCACCGCCGCGACGGCCGAACTCCTGCCTGGTAAGATCACCCGCTATCGCGAGGTGATCTACACCACGTGCCCGCCCGGCCGTTACGATTGGTCCATCCACGCGCGCAGCTTGCTGCTCGATCACCCGGAAGGCTTGGGCACCGCACGTCATGCGCGCCTGCAATTCGGCAATCTGCCGGTGTTCTACACACCCTACGTGACCTTTCCGATCGATGACCGGCGACGCAGCGGACTACTGATCCCGACGGTGGGCTCCTCCGACACCACCGGCACGGACATCATCCTCCCTTACTATTGGAACATCGCCCCGAACCTGGACGCGACCATCACCCCCCGCTTCATGAGTACACGCGGGCTGATGCTCGGCGTCCAGGTGCGTCACCTCACGGGGAGTCAGCGGATCGAACTCAACAGCGAGCTCCTGCCGCACGATAACGCCGACCCGGACCTCGGGACACGGGGGTCGCTACGGCTGGAGCAGACCGGTACCTTGGGTGGTCGCTGGAGTACTTCGCTCGATTACAGCATGGTCTCGGACGACCAGTACCTGACCGACTTCGGCAACCGCCTGGACGTCACCAGCATTCGCAATCTGGTCCAGCGCGGCAATCTCGCGTATAACGGCGGCACGTACAGCGTGCAAGCCTGGTTGCAGGGCTTCCAGACGGTCGACCCGACCATCCCGCCTGCCGATCGTCCCTACGGTCAACTCCCTCACATCCAGATGGATGTCCCGCGGACCCGCTGGGGCCTATTCGAGTATGCCTTCGAGGGGCGTTACGATTACTTCGACCACCACGCGAAGGTCCACGGCAATCGTGGCGTCTTGCTGCCCTCGTTGCGGTTGCCGTTGCGGCGCAGCTTCGGTCACCTGATTCCGCGCCTGCGCCTGTACGCGACCGGCTATGATCTGGCGGACACGCAACCAGGCATCCCGTCGGTACAATCCTTCCTGATTCCCAGTTTCGACATGGACGCGGGACTGGTCTTCGAGCGTGATCTCAACTGGTTCGGTCAGGGTGCGCTACAGACCCTGGAGCCCCGATTCTATTATGTCGCGACACCCTATGAGAACCAGTCCGACACCCCGCTCTTCGACACCACGCTGTTGGATTTCAGCTACGCCAGCCTGTTCAGACCGAATCGATTCACCGGATATGACCGCATCGGCGACGAGAACCGCTTCACGATCGGCTTGACCTCGCGCACTCTGGGCAACAAGAGCGGTCGCGAATGGTTGCGCGCCAGCCTGGGTCAGGTGTATTACTTCGACCCGCGTCGGGTCCAGCTCACGGGTCTGTCAACGGATGAAACCACCACCTCGTCGGTCGCGGGCGAGTTGTCGACCAATCCCGCTCCGGGGTGGAGCGCGCGGGCCAGCTTTCAGTGGGACCCGAATCTCTCGATCAATCAATGGGAGAAGCGCGTAGTGCAGTTCCGCTATGCCCCGGGGGATGAGCGTGTGTTCAATTTCGCGTATCGCTACAACCTGGGCCAAACCGAGGCCGAGCGCTATGAGAATACGGATCTGTCCTTTCGCCTGCCGGTGACCCGGCAGATCAGCCTGGTCGGGCGCTGGCTCTACTCACTCCTCGACTCCGACACCGTCGACGCCTTTGCTGGAGTCGAATTCGGCCGCTGCTGCTGGCGTTTGCGAATCCTCGGGCGTCATCTCAAGACCACGGCCGAGAGCGAGGGGAACACCAGCGTGATGCTGCAACTCGAACTCGCCGGCCTGGGTTCACTCGGCAACAAAATCGACAAACTCCTGGAACACGGAATCTATGGCTATGACTCGGACTGATCGTGACGGCCCGCACACACCGACCCGCACCGCCGGCGGGGCGCTGCTCTGGTTGGTTGTCGGCCTGCTCTGCCTGGGCCTGACTCACCCGCCCGCCAACGCCGAAGAACTCGACTCGATCGTCGCCGTGGTCAATGATGACGTGGTGGTGCAAAGCGAAGTGTCCCGTGAGATGGCGCAGACGATCCCTCAACTTCAGCAACAGGGCACCCCGGTACCCCCGCCGGAACAGCTGCGCAAACAGGTGCTGGAGCGGCTGATCCTGAAACGGCTTCAACAGCAACGCGCCAAACAACTCGGCATCACGGTCGATGAAGCGGCCCTGAGCAGCGCGATCCAGTCGATCGCGAGCCGTAACAATCTCTCGATCGAAGAGTTGCAGGCCACGCTGGAAAGTAGTGGGATGCGCTTTGAGGCCTTTCGCGAAGACACCCGAATGCAGATCCTGACCGGTCGACTGCAAAACCAGGAGGTCGTGGGCACGATCCAGGTCAGCGATCAGGAAGTGGAACGCTTCCTCCAACGGGACAAGGGTCAACTGATGCCGCGTGAGCAGGTGCGGCTGCAGCACATCCTGGTCGCACTGCCCGATAATCCGACACCCGCCCAAATTGCCCAAGCCGAGACCAAGGCCAAGCAACTGGTCGCCAAATTGCGCGGCGGGGCGGATTTCGCCGCGGTGGCCGCCGCCAGTTCCGAGGGACGCACCGCCCTGCAAGGCGGCGACCTGGGATGGTTCGAGATGGCCGCCGTGCCGAGCCTGGTCGCCGACAAGGCCCAAACCATGGCCCAGGGTGAGATCACCGATCCGATCCGCAGCCCGAGCGGGTTCAACATCATCCGCTTGGCGGAAGTCAAGGGCGGGGTGCCGGGTAACGTCACCCAGACCAGGGCCCGCCACATCCTGATCCGCCCCAACGAACTGGTCGCTGATGAAGACGCCAAGACCCGGCTGGCGCAATTGCGCATGCGGATTGTCGGCGGCGATGATTTCGCGACTTTGGCCCGCGCCCACTCGGACGATACGGGCTCGGCCCTGAAAGGAGGCGACCTGGGATGGGTCAATCCGGGACAAACCGTACCGGAGTTTGAAGCCGCAATGACTAAGCTCGCCATCAACGAGGTCAGCGAGCCGGTCCACAGCGCATTCGGTTGGCATATCATTCAGGTGCTGGAGCGCCGCAGCCAGGACACCGCGGATGAATTGCTGCGGCTCAAGGCGAAAGAGGCGATCCAGCGGCGCAAGGTGGACGAGGCGACCGACGCCTGGCTGAAGCGACTGCGCGATGAGGCCTATGTTGAACTGCGGCTCGATGCCGCCAACACCGAACGCTGAGAGGAACGCACGCATGACTCCGCGGCTCGTCATCACTCCGGGAGAACCGGCCGGGATCGGCCCCGACCTGCTGGTTCGCCTGGCTCAGGAATCCAGCGCGGCCCAGTTGATCGCGGTCGCCGACCCCGACCTGCTGAGCGCGCGTGCGCAGGCACTCGGGCTGCCGCTGCGCTGTCACATCTTTGCCGCCGACACCCCGCGTCGCCCGAGTGCAGCGGCGCAGTTATTGGTCGCTCCGGTGCCGCTGGGTGCCCCGGTACTGCCAGGCCGACTGGATGCCGCCAATGCGGCCTACGTGCTCGAAACGCTGCGGATCGGCTGCGATGGGTGTCTGACCGGCATGTTCGATGCGCTGGTCACGGGCCCCATCCATAAAGGCATCATCAACACGGCGGGGCTGCCCTTCACTGGACACACCGAATTCCTGGCCGAGCGATGTCAGGCGCAACCGGTCATGCTGCTTGCCACTCCTGGTCTGCGGGTCGCCTTGGTCACCACCCACCTGCCGCTGAGTCAAGTCAGCGCCGCCATCACCGGGCCGCACCTGCGCCGCGTCATCGAGGTTCTGCACGCGGATCTCAGCCGGCGCTTCGGCATCGCCGCCCCGCGCATTCTGGTCTGTGGACTCAACCCCCACGCGGGCGAAGGCGGCTATCTGGGGCGGGAGGAAATCGAGGTGATCACGCCGGTGCTCAACGACCTGCGCGAGCGCGGCTGGGACCTGGTCGGCCCCCTGCCGGCGGATACCGCCTTCTTACCGGAGCGCCTGGCGGCCGCAGACGTCGTGCTGGCCATGTACCATGATCAGGGTCTGCCCGTACTCAAGCACCTGGGGTTCGGTCAGGCGGTCAACATCAGCCTGGGGCTGCCGATCATCCGCACCTCTGTGGATCATGGCACCGCGCTGGACCTGGCGGGAACGGATCGCGCCGACCTTGGGAGCCTGCACGCCGCGATTGCGGCGGCGCTGGTGATGGTGGACGCTCCGGGTTAAGGCGATTGCCGAAAATCGGCTCGGGAACCGTTCACTAACAAAAGCAAACGAAACAAGTCCATAGCGCGTAGTCAACCAAGGAGCCGCCGGATGAGCCTGATCGCCAATTTGTACGGTCGCCTGGGTGGCGATCCCGTGGCCCGCACCACCAAGAGCGGCAAAGACATGACCACGGTCCAGGTCGCCGTCGATGTCACGCCCCGTGATGCGTCGGCGCCGGAAACCCTGTGGGTTGGCCTTCTCGCGTTTGGGGTCGCCGCGCAGACCTTAAAGCGGGCGCAGAAGGGACAGATGGTCGCCGCTCTAGGGCGCATGACGCGCGGCATTTATACCCCCGCGGACGGCGAACCGCGCGAGTCCTGGGCCATGCTGTGTGACTCGCTGGTGGTGACCACCTCCGCCAAGCCGACCGGCGGGGCGCGCGCGAAGCGCCAAGGCGAACCGGCGCGGGACCCGGCGCCCCCAGTTGAGTCGGAGCCGGTGCCGTTCTACGATGATGACATCCCGTTTTGAGCGGGTGCGCGTTTGAGAAAACCACCAAACCAGCCGCGGCATCATGATCGAAGACCGGCTCACCCTGAACTTTCAGATCGCCGAACGGCTGCGCCTCGCCCGCAGCGCGTCCAGCCTATCCCTAGCGCAATTGTCCGACCGAACCGACGGCAAGGTTTCAGTTTCGATGATCAGCAACTATGAGCGGGCCCAACGGCGCATCGGCATCGAGGAGGCATGCCTGTTGGCCAAGGCCCTGGGCACGGTCACGCCGGACTACCTGCTCTGCGTCGAGCCGCTGATGCGCTTCAGCCCCGACGAGCTTGACCTACTGGGGATGTACCGCAAGGCGGACGCCCGGGGTCGGGCGCTGATCCGCGAGAAGGCCATGATCGAGAGCGACCTGACCCGCTAAAAGGATCAGCGGCGCACACCTCCGCCGTTCAGATTGCCTGGTTTTGGTGCGGCAACGGCGCCTGTCATCTTTCGCAGTCGTCTGCACCAGTTTGCTGGCATCAACGGCCGTTGCGCAGGCGACTTCTGATATTTGGTGCAGACGACTTCGGAAAATAACACGATCCTTTACCGGTTCCTCGACTGGATACTGCGTCTGCCGGAGGATCTGAAACTGCAATATACCGATGCGATCTTCGCGATGGAGGAGAGCCTGAAGATGCCATATGTCAGTTATGTCGAACGCCGCGGGAAGGCGCGCGGTGCCGGGCTGTTACTGCGCGGTCTGCTGGAAGAGCGTTTCGGGCCATCCCTACGGAAGCGATCGAACTGGAGAAGGCCAATGCCGACCGCCTGATGGCCTAGGGCCGTGCGTGCTTGCTTCACAGACTCTCGACGAGGTGTTTTCTGAAGACCCGCGATGACCGCTTAACTTATTGTGGCGTCGCAGGCGGTGGGTGATCTGTGTACTCCACCTAACCCGCTGTCTATCTTGGCGAGCTTGGCGCCTTGGCGTGAGAAACCGCCATAGCCAAAGATCTGTCGCGCATGGTCAGCCTTATTAAGAATGGCCCTCCCTAGTACAATACAGCAGCAGGGTATTGCGCCCACGGACGCTCTTTGCCACTAACGATATCATTACAGTCTTTTTGAACTATCCATGATTTTCCCTGACCAGAGTCATATCAACCGCATCCGTGAAGCCCTTTGGCAGCAACCTGAAGGTTGCGCCTCTGTGATGGTCGGGTCGGGGTTCAGTCGGAACGCTCGAAAGTCGATGCCGGATACGCTCGGGTTCCCGCTTTGGCATGATCTCATCACCTCGTTGTGCCACCGACTCTATCCTTCAAGCGACGCCGATCGGCGGCATCGTGCCATTTCTGAGGCAGCGGGGACCAGCGGCTTTCTCCGTCTTTGCCAGGAATACGAAGCAGCCTTCGGTCGGGGCGCACTGAACAAGTTGATTCAGGAATTGGTGCCCGACGATGACTATGTTCCGGACGATGCCCATGTCCGCCTCTTGCGCCTTCCTTGGCGAGACGTTTTCACCACGAATTGGGATACCCTGCTAGAGCGGACCACGCCCCTCGTCGTTGATCGTGCCTATAGCGTGGTGCGGACCCCGGACGAAATTCCATCGGCCCCAAGGCCGCGCATCGTGAAGCTGCATGGCTCGCTCCCCGCCCATGTTCCTTTCGTTTTCACTGAAGAAGACTACCGAACTTATCCACGACGCTTTTCCCCATTCGTGAACACGGTCCAGCAGGCGATGATGGAGACGGTCTTTTGCCTGATCGGCTTTTCGGGCGACGACCCGAACTTCCTCCATTGGTCGGGATGGGTACGCGATAATTTGGGCGAGTCTGCGCCCAAGATCTACCTGGCGGGATGGCTCGACTTATCTCCCCACCGCCGCCGCATGCTGGAGGGGCGTAGCGTCGTCCCCATCGACCTCGCCCGTCACCCGCAAGCCGCGCGTTGGTCCGAGCACCAACGGTACCAGTACGCTACCGAATGGCTACTCCACTCATTAGAGCGTGGTCAACCGTACGATGTGACGCAATGGCCATCCCCGCCAAATCGAAGCCTCTCTCCGGTTCCGGAACGGCTGCAACCGGTTGAAGACGTAACGATAGATGCACCTTGCGAGGAGGAACCTTCACCCATGTTGAATGCGGAGCCGGCGAGTCTTCCGAAGCAGGTTCTCGCTATCGTTGAAGCTTGGAAACACAACCGTAAACTCTATCCCGGCTGGCTGATCATTCCGCCGAGCAAACATCACCTCATCCGGATGGGGATGGACGAGTGGGAAGGGGCGATCCTCCGTGCCGCGCCGGGGTTGGCGCCGGTCGAAAGGTTGTCCGTGATTCAAGAACTGGTCTGGCGGTATGAGAACCTGTTGGAGCCGCTTTCGGAAGGGCACGAGGCGGCGATCCAAGCCACTCTCGATGACATTGATTGTTCAGCACGGACAATCGGTGGTAAGGAAGAGCGGTCCGCGGGCTGGGCCGACATGCGCGAGGCTTGGCGAAATCTGGCCTTGGCACTGCTCACCGCGGCCCGACAGCGCTTCGACCGTAGTGCTTTCGACCGCCGGCTTGCGGACCTTCAGCCCTTTATCGAGGACCACGCCGACGTCGGCCACCGAGTTCATCACGAAAAGTGCCTATGGGCAATGGGCACTTTACGCCCTCGATTACACTGCGCTCAATGATTTATTGATCGCTTGGCGCACGAAGGATTGCGATCCCGCCTGGATGACGCGAAAGGCGGCGTTGCTGGTGGAAATCGATTGTAACGACGAAGCGGTTCGGTTGCTGAATTGCAGCCTGTCGACAGCCCGCGAGGCACAGCGTAGCGTTCGTACCCTCGCCGGTCCGTCGCGTGAAGGTTGGACGCTGTGGCTTGCGTTGGCTTTTGAGCATGGCTCTTTCCCACCGTCGCCCGAAGTGTTGCAGGCCCCTCCAGTATTCACTCGTTGGGAGCAACTCGCTGCTTTGCAGTGCGATGCCCGTGCCCAGAAGCGGGAACTCTTTGACGCCTTGCGCGGTAATCCCGAAAAGAAGGACGGACCTCTGTTCGATCTGGGCGCCCGCCGGGAAACAACGATTCGCTTTTCGAGCGCCGAGAACAGGCGATGGGTGGCTGCACGCCAAGTGGTCCGACTCTGTGAAGTCGTCGGCCTTCCGCCGTCGGCAGGCAATTGGGTCGTGGGGTCGGACATTCTGGCTCTTGCCGCTGACATTCTGATGACGACAGATTATGCCCTTGCCGCGCGCTTGGTCTTGCGTCTTGCGAAATCTGAAGACGATCCAACGTTTAACCGCGTCTGGTCTCGGCCTTGTATTGCCGCGATGTCGACCGATGAGGTGAGCGAGTTAGTCGCCATCGTCACCAACGCCATGACTTACGTCTTTCCCATGGCCACAGGTGCAGGTGGTCGTTCCACATTCTGGGTAACTCGGTTGCGCGTGTTGATGGAAGCGCTGTCGCGGATCGTGCTGAGGCTCTCTCCGGAGCGTGCAGAAGAGATCTTCAGGCGCGGACTGAGCTATTACCCAATGGAAGGATTAGCCAGGGAGCCCTGGTTGGACAAGAGCATCGATCACCTGTTGGTCCGCTCTTGGGAGGCGCTGCCAAAGTGCCGTCGGACTGACCTGATCCTCGACGTATTGAGCGCGCCAATCGTTGGGATTCGTGGCTTCGGAAGTTTCACGCCGTTTTATCCCGATCCCGGGGAACTTCTTATCAATGATAATCAGACGCCTGCACCTCCTCGAGAGTCTGGAACCGAGTGGCGGTGGATTGAAATCGTGGAATTGATCGTGCTCGGCTTGCGCACTGGCGGCGAGGCCCGCAAGCGAGCAGCCTCACGACTCGTGCCGCTGGCCCGGTGGAGCCGGCTAACCGATCCCGAAGCGAAGCGCGTCGCCGAAGCGCTCTGGTTAACCCGTTTTACCGGTGCGGATGCGCTTCCAAGCGAAACCAAACTGTTTGACTGGGTATTCTTGTTGTTGCCGGAGCCCGCACCAGGCTTGGCGGAACAGAGGTTGCGCGATCACTGGTTCGGTTCTCAAGAGGCTAGGGATCCGAATCGTCTAAACGAGGCGTTTTGGCGGGTGGGAACTGCTCTCTCTGCCCTGAGGGCTGAGCAGCGACCACTGGCGCTCGCGCCAGATGAGTGCGCCCGACTTGCGGCTGCGGTCGAAGAGTGGGCTGCGTTACCGGTGACATCGGATGACAAACTAGAGGCCATTGAGGGCCTCCAATCCATACTTCTGGAGATCGATGTGTCGCCTGCGGTTGCGCAGGGGTTGCTCATCAAAGCGGCTGCTCTGAACCAGACGAACACGCCGAGCTTCCGATTGTCGGCTGGATTGGCGAAGTCCTTGCCCGACAGCCTCGACGATATTGCCATGGGCATGAGGATGGGATTGGCGTCAGACAACGCGGTTGTTGCCGAAGCGGCGGTCGATGGCCTCCATTCTTGGTTGATTGCCGCTGCGGAACGGACATCACGAATCCCAGCGCCGCCGGGCGATCTGTGCCGAGAGGTCGGCGTAATGATCGCCAACCGACGGAAGCACACCCTCAACAAAGCGCTTCAGTTAGCGCGGTGGATCTTCACTGATGGCTCTGCCGAACAACGCGATGCTATTGCGCAAATGAGCCTGGACGGATTGCGCTACCTGATCGAGGAGTTGCGGTATGACCGAGACCATCGCAAGGAAGACGAGGTTGACGTTCCCTTGTTGCGCTGGGGCTGCGCCCACCTCGCGTTGGCAATGTCGGCCTTCGGCTTCGAGGCCGATCCGACAGTGGCGCGCTGGGCGCAGGCGGTCCAAGACGACCCGCTACCGGAGGTCCGCCATGCCGATCGTCCCGCCACGGCGCCCGCGAGTGGGGGATAGTTTCCGGATTAATCGTTGGTGGGCTGGGAATATCGGGGACAGTATACTTAATTCCCAGACACCAGAGAGGTAGACACCTACGTGATCTCCCCGTGCGGTTTGAGCGCCACTCACGCTAATATGAGCCGCTACAGGCCTGTATGGGGATGTCTTGTTCATCGCTCATAACGTCCGGACAGTACTTCAGGTCGTCCAGGCTGCTTCCTATCCAAAACAGCGGCTTTTCGGGTAGACGCTGGCGCTCCACGTCGACGGCCTCGCGCTCGGCGGGGAGTTGGTTGACGCACAGCTTTAGCTTTGCCCCTCCCGCCGACGGGTCGGCGATGGCCGCTTGACGGGCAGACGGCGGATGCGGATGGTACGCTCGGTGACGGTCATCAGGGCACCTTGGGCAATCGCTTCAGGCAGGCGCAACAATACATCCGCAATCAACGCGGCGATCTCGGCGCCGTTGAGGCCCTCGCGACGGATGCGGATCACCGTGGGCCGGGCCGCGCCACTAACGGCGATCAAGGCATGAAAGTCCGCATCCAGGGTGACGATGGCGGTCCGGTCCGACCGCGCCTGGTCGATGATCTGGCTGTCGCTGGCGCGGCTGAGTCCGATATCCGATATCCGCGACGTGAGTCGCCTGGATGCCGAGTTGTTGCAGGTGCGCTACGCGGCAACCCTTGGTCGAGCAGCAGGGGCGTCACGCCGCATCCAGGGCGAGGATCTCGTCGGCGATGCTTTCCGCCGCGTACTCCAGGGCTTGGCGGATGTCTTCGTCTTCCAACTCCGGGTACTCGCGCTTGAGCGCTTCGCGATCGGGGTAGAGGGCGACGGCCGCGACCACGCGCCTGGCGGTGAGACGCATCCCGCGGATGCAGGGCTGGCCGTTCATGCGAGCGGGATCGCTGGTGATGCGGTCGAATCGGTGGGCCATGGTCGCGTACTCCAAATTGGCGGCAGGATCGGCAAGAGTATGCCCGATGACGGTCAGGTTCCAGTGGATGGACAGGAGCGGGGTGCGGCCCTGCGCCGACCTATAGGGCAGCACCGCATAGGCCCCACCGAAGGTGACGAGCGCCGCCTTGGTGAAGAACCAGCCCATCTGGGTCAGTGGTCCGGCCCAGCCGAAGTTCAGGTACAAGGCCCCTTCCGCATCGCCAGGAAGGCCGCCGCGACCAGAGTCCACAAGACCCTGTTGCGCAACGCCGCTCGAACGCGGTGCGGGCGGCGGCGCTCGCCGGCAGCACGGCAACCCCGTCGCGCAGGCTGCCGGCCCCTAAGTCCCTGAGCGCCCGCCACAGCCGCACCCGCCCGGTGCCGACGGAGCGGCCAGGGAGGCTGAAGGACAGCAACAGCCAACGGGTCTGCGGGGGTTCGGTCATGCAACGTAAATTGCATCATGCCGCACTAGCGACGCTCGACTGCGCGACTCCATCGTCGGCTCGCAAGTGCTAGCCCCCGATCCGGGCGCGAACCTCCAGCGCGACCTCCAGCGCCTTCAGCCCGATGGCGCCGTCCACCAATGGCGGACGGCCGGTGCGGACCGACTCCACGAAGGCGGCCAATTCCCGGTCCAGCGGCTTGACCGCTTCGACCTGAAGACGCTCACGCACGATCTCGGGGCGAGCGGCCCCCGGTACCTCTTTGAGACCGGCGCTGTCGATGGTTTGCGCGATGAAGTCGAGCGACAGGTAGGCCCCCGGCTGGAAGACGCGGATGCGACGGGTCTGTTTGTCCGAGACACGACTCGCGACGACATTCGCCACGGTCCCGTTGACGAATTCCAGACGGGCGCTGGCGATGTCCACATGGGGGGTCAGCACCGCTGAACCCACCGCGGAGATGCTGCTGATCGGTTCTCCCACCAGCGCCAGGATGATGTCGATGTCGTGGATCATGAGATCCGACACTACGTCCACGTCGGTCGCGCGCTCGGTGAATCCGCCCATGCGCTGGGCTTCGATGTAGCGCGGTGCCGTGATGCGCTCGGCCAGCGCCATGACGCCGGCATTGAACCGCTCCACATGCCCGATCTGGACCAGTGCCCCATGGTCGCGGGCCAGTTGCACGATCGCGACGCCGTCCGCCTGGGTCGCGGCGATGGGTTTCTCGATCAGCACCGCGAGGCCGCGCCGCAAAAACGGCTCGGCGGCCGACCGATGAAGCGTGGTCGGGACCACGATACTGACCGCATCGACCCGATCGACCAGATCCGCCGCACGGTCAAAGACGGCGCAACCGGCCTCGGCCGCCACGGCCCGGGCGCGCTCCGGGTCCGTGTCAACCACGCCGACCAGCACGACATCGGCCATCCGCGAGTAGATCAGGGCGTGAAAACGGCCCAGATAACCGACGCCGATGACGGCTAAACGCAGTTTTTCCGGCATGGGCAAGAGACCTGCCGTGAGGCGATCAGCCACCGACCGCGTCGGCACCGGGCGCCTGCTTGGCGATCGGCACCGCATCCGCGCCGTAGTAGATGTTGATCTGGTACCCAAGGGTTGCGGCCATACCGACGACCACGACGATCAGCAGGAGTGCAAACAGATCGGGTTTTCGACGGTTGCGCTTGTAAGTCATGAACGTACCGAAGAACACTGCAAGTGAAGTTCTGGGGGGGTGAAGAACGAAAACCGTGCGAAACAACAATCAACATCGCGCAACGAGAGCGGCGTGAACGGACCTGTCCGGTCACCGAGACCGCATCCCGGTTCGCATTATCCCGCGTTGCGGCCCGCTTGTCTGCTTCCGTTCACGCACGCTGCACCGCGGTGCCGGCGTGCTGAAACTCCGACCCGCGACGCGCCGCGGCGGCCGCCGAACTTCCTGGAGTGGTGCGCGTTAAGGTACCCTTAACGGCTTGAGCGCGGTCAGTCAACCCATTGCAACGATTCAAGGAGTCCACATGAAGCATCACTCGATCAAGGTCGGTGCCCTCAGCAAGTTCCAGCCCGAGCAGTCCTCACCGGCCGACGGACGCTATGTCTTTTCCTACACCATTACCATCGAGAATCAAGGCGACGAGGCCGCGCGCCTGCTCGACCGGCATTGGGTGATCACCGATTCGGACGGCAAGGTGCAGGAAGTCCGCGGGGAAGGCGTGGTGGGAGAGCAACCCTATCTGCAACCGGGCGAGTGCTTCGAGTATACCAGCGGCACCATCCTGCCCACACCGGTCGGCAGCATGCATGGAAGCTACGGCATGGTCAGCGATGACGGCACCCGCTTCGACGCCGCGATCCCGGCGTTTTCCCTGGCATCCATGCGCAGCCTGCACTAGCCGCGACACCACCGACCGCACGCGCATGCCTACCTACGCTATCGGAGATATCCAGGGCTGCGAACTGGAACTCCACCGTTTGCTCGAACGCATCCGTTTCGATCCCGGCGCGGACCATCTCTGGTTCGCCGGCGATCTGGTCAATCGGGGGCCCGACTCCCTGGGCGTGCTGCGGCTGGTCCGCTCGCTCGACGCCTGTGCGGTCGTCGTACTCGGCAACCATGATCTGCACTTGCTCGCGCTGGCCGCCGGCAACCGGAAGCACGCGCAGAAGGGCACCCTCCAGGCGGTCCTGGAGGCCCCTGATCGCGAGGAACTCCTGGATTGGCTGCGCCGCCGCCCCCTGCTGCATCACGACAGCGCCAAGGGCTACACGCTGATCCATGCGGGGCTCCCCCCGCAATGGACCCTTGACGACGCGCGCGCTTGCGCCCGTGAGGTGGAAACCGCCCTGCGGGGACCGGACTGGCGCGATTTCCTGTTCGCCATGTACGGCAACGAACCGAGCCGCTGGAGCCCGGAACTCACCGGCATCGAACGTCTGCGCTTCATCACCAACTGCTTGACCCGGCTGCGCTATTGCACCGCGGACGGCGCCCTGGCGCTCAAGGAAAAGAGCCTGCCGGCCAATTGTCCGGCAGGCTTGTTCCCCTGGTTCCAGTGTCCGGACCGGCTGACCCGCACCACGCGGATCATCTTCGGGCACTGGTCCGCGCTGGGTTACTGGGATCAGGACAACGTCTGGGGAATCGATAGCGGCTGCCTGTGGGGCGGCAGCTTGACCGCGGTGCGAGTGCGTAAATCCAAGCCCATTGAACCGCTGCATCTGCCCTGCGCGGGCTACCTGACGCCGGGCGAGGGCGGCGACTGAGGCGGTGCGGTATCAGGTCATCTGGTACTCGGATTTGGAGCCGGTCAGGTCCCAGGCAAAGGTACAGTCCAGGTGCGACAGCACCGCGATCATGCCGCTCTCGCCATCCTCCACCATGACGGCGATGGGTGCACGGCGGCCAAACCGCCTGTTCCCCCGCCTGACCCAAAGGTTGCGCTGTTCCGGATTACGCGGAAAATAGGTGTGCAGCGCCTCCTCGATCCGCACCAGATAGGCGATCCGACGATTCACCCGCGGGTCGTCCGGCAAGGGCTCGGCCTCGCGAAAGCGCCCCACCTGGCGGGCTTTCACGGTATCCGGCAAGTCCAGAATGTCAACAATCGCCTGCGCGGGCAGTGCCCAGAGCGTGAGCAGGTCCATGATGCGCCGGGTCAGGGCCAGGCGTTCGTCAGCGGTTTGATCAGTCATAGCGGGCACCCTGGGCAATGCGAGGTCGTCAATTCGACCGCACGCCTGGACATGGCGACCGCGCCGCGGCACGACAAGGCCAGTCGGTCGGGATGCCGATCCGCGGTACCGTCCCGAGCACCAACGGTTGCCCCGGTACCCGGTCCCCGATGTCCGGTCCCCGGCATACAATAAGGCGATTCGGCCGCGCCCACCGCATTGAGGCCCAAGTGAAGATCCCCGAGGGGGGGTTGGCCTGCGCCGGCGAGGAGTTCGGCGGCTGGACCTTCTTCATCCTCGACGGTCGCCGGGTCGCTGGCACTACGCCTGCAATTACTTGAAGATCGGGGAATACGCGCTGGCCTCGCAGGAGCGGATCACGCCCGAGCCCTATGCGCTCACCGTGCAGTTCGCGCCAGGGAGAAGTCCCTGAAGCCCGATTGGTTCAGCGCCGATGCAACCATCGCCATCGACGGCAAACCGGTGGGCGAGCTCAAGGGCGTCAAGATGGCCGCCCAGTACAGCGCCATCCAGCTATGGGCTGCTCATCGCGTGCAATACCGGCGCCCCGGTCAGCCACCTCTACGAGACGCCTTACCATTCTCCGGCAGTCTTGAGAAGGCCACCATCGAGCTTGACCAACCGCTCCAATAGCACAGGAGACGCGTCGGATGAATCGTGACCGCGACACAGCCATCGCTTAGTCTTGCGTCCCATAGGCTTCGCCAGTCAAGAGCAATACGTAGATCTCGGCCTTCGATTGGCGTAGCGAATCCGCGGATGCGACATAGCGCCTTGGCTCAGCATGGGGGATGGCGACTCCATATTTGGCTGTCAAGTCGGCGGGCCGCATTTCAAAACATGCCAAGCCGCTGCCAAGGGTAATGAGCTTGCTGCCTAGCGGGCTCAATACCAAGCGGCAACCTCCGAGGATAGACATACTGCTCTGGTAGCGCTGCATCGCCCCCAAGAGTTGGCGGTAGGCCTCGAACGGCTGGGACTCATTGGCATAGAGGATATTCGATGTCGGAGTGCTGCGGCTGTCGAACAGAGGGTTCCGATACTCCACGAGCAGGCGATCCGCACGCCGGGGGTCCTTGGAAGGGTGGGGTACAACCGGACATACCTCGGCTTCCATTGGAATTGAGCCTGCGATTTTCTGCAACTGGTTCACGCGCCCTTCGCCCAAGACCGGGAACCAAACGAGAGGCCAGTCCTGAACGCTCTCGGCTTGCCACGCGGCGAAGAAACCAGGGATGTTTACAAGGTCGTTGCTCGGGTCGTCCGCACGGATATGTCCATCCAACTCGGCGTCTTCGGCGACAAACACCTGGAAGTTCACACCGCTGGCGTATAGTGGATGTACGACGCCCTGGGTGGCCACCTTACTGGGGACGAGCTTCTGCAGGATATTGGTGAGCAGTGCGAGATACGTCGCCCGAGGTAAAGAGCTGACATCAAGGATGATATCCGTCTTGCCATCGACTTCGTCGAGCACTGCCTTGACGATCTGACGCAACATATCGCTGGCACTCGCCTCGTCCTCTCCGTCGCGCGTCGCGACCGTGACCATCTCCGTTCTGCCAAGCGATGAGAACACCGCTTCTAGCGCTGTGGCATTCTCCTCGGTGAGCTGTTTCAAGCCCTCGTCCAGTTCATAGTCATGTAATCCCAGTAGCAGCAGCGTCGCGCTTACAGTCCGGCGCTCGGCGCCCTGCTGGCCCGCGACGAACTCACGCATCACCGTTTCCGCTCGAACGTCGAATCCACGACCCGCGATGTACAGCAGATCAACCGGACGGTCCTTCAGCAAGCTGTCCCACAGCTCATGGACTGCGTCGCCGCGACGAAATACGTAGTGATCCCAAAGCATGCTAGGTCGCCGCCAGGCTTTTCCGACTGGGCGTGAGGCGACGTTCCATCCACTTCATCAAGTCTCCGACCGACACGTCCCGCCATCCCCCCATTTGCAAAGGCAGGCCATAGTGAGTGCACAACGAGCGATTCAAATAGAAAACAGTCCCGCTGTCACGCGAACCCGTGGCCTGGCTTTCGCGCTGGACCAGAAGGTTCTCCGCGACACATTCCGCCAGTACCCGCTGTAGCGTCATGCTGTAACCGAGCGGCTTGACCTGTCCGGTGAGCTTCGCCAGTTCCCAGCTGGAAAGACGCACACCGGTAACGCCGGGCGCGTAGGGAGCGTTGGGCGCGAAGGTCTGGTCGTAGCAAAACGCCCCGATGGAGTCCAACAGACGTTGCGCCCGGGTACCTTCAGTATGAGACTTAGGTATGAACTCGCGCTTGCGACTGGCTGCCTCGCGCAGCAGCTTGTCCTGCTCGACAGGCGACAGGACCGGTTCGGACTTGCGCAACACCTGCTTGGCCTGCAAGCCGACGTAAAGTGCCGCGGCCAACGCCAGCAGTTCCTCAACGTTGCTCGTCGCCATCACGCATAAGCGATCGAAACCGAAGTAGTATGGAATGCCTAATTCATCGTGCATGAAAAGCTCCGCGGCCCCGCGGACCTGAGAACTGTCACGGTCCTCAAGTTCTTCCTCGGTCAAGGTCAGGTCCAGGGACAACTGGCGCTTAGACTCATCGCGAACCAGTAGGATGCGCGTGACATAAAGTTCGAGCAGCGACTCCAAGTTCTGGTCGACGGTGTACTGGTCCGCCCGTGCCAACCATTGCGTATAGCGCACCTTCGACTGGTGACGCTGCACCTCATTTCGGAATCGTTGGATGCCATCGGCGACTTGACCGCGCACTTCGCTGCTGACCAGCTTGTCGCGCAGGCATTGTGTGAACGAGCCCACCGGAACCACGTCCTGGTTCTTCATGCGGCGATCCAAAATGTTCTGAGCATAGGACACGAATTGGTTCATCCCCCTAGGATCGCTCCACATTTTATCTAGATTGTATTCGCGCAGGTCCCGACCTTCGCGAGCCCCCTGCGACAGCAGCTCCGTTCCTAGCGCAACGGTGCGCTCCGCCAGCCAGACCGGGATTCGGGGGCGCATTACCGTCAGCTCGTCGAGCAGCAAGGCGCGTTGTTTACGTCGCAGCTTATGCATGTCGTCGACCATCAGCAGCCGCTGACCACCAACGGTCCGGCCTTCATGGACGAATTGGATCGACTGCAACCAGAGAACCCCCTCGAAGCGGACGTGAACGGGGAAGTTCGTGCCCGCAGATCCCATGAAGGTGTCGAGCTGCGCGTAGACACGCTGCTCGTGATCTTCGGCCCACTTAGCGAGATCCAACGCGTTCTTAAGTACTGGTATGCCTTGCAGGCGGGGCACGGTAGCATGGTCCAGCGATACCTCGGCCAGTTGCTCCGGCCCACTGAACCCCAGAAGGGCACCTAGGCTGCGCAGCGTGCGCAGCACGATCCGGCAATCCAGCAACGCCCGAAACAGCCCTTCCTGCTCCAAGCCTTCGTTGGAAGGCAGATCGGCATAACCGGAGGCGCAGCTAAGGTAAACGCCGACCAGTTGAGGGCTATCGCCATCTGTCAGCAAACCACGATTGCGCAGCTTCTGGAAAGACTCCGACAACTCTGGCCGATTGCGGGAGTTCCAGAACGCGCGCAATGCTGGCGGTGTGAAGGCGCGTAGCAGCGTGGTCCTGCCAGCGCCGGGCGCGCTCCGGAAGACATGCACTGCACCGTCGAAGGCATCCTCGGCCAGCTTCTCAAGAATCTTGGGGGAAAACAGCCGTACGAATTCCGTGTCCGAGGTCGTGCGTTCGGACATTCGCTCCAAGAAAGGGTTGGCATTGTAGGCCATCAGAACGCCCGATGACGGCTGACGCGAGGGAACAGGCCATGCGGCTCTAAATGCTCTGGTCCCCACAGCAGAAACACCGAGTTGTTCGGTGTGTTGTGACCTAGCACCACCGGCAACGCACAGCCAGCGAAGCCGAGACTGGCATCGTTGGTTCCGCCGACACGAAAGTGCTTGTCGACCACGCTGTTGTTACAGTAGGCAGGATTTGCAAGCAGGGCTCGCAACTCAGGGTTGGTGCTCCGAGACAAGGAGGACTCGGGCTCTATAGGGCAAAGGACACGCACCTGCAATGGTTTGAATCCGTGTTCTGTTGTAAATCGCTCGGACCAATACTCTATGTGGTCGACGGCCTGTCGCGTTGCGGTATACAACATCAGGAACACTTCGTAGTGCGAAGGGTCCACCATGCCTCTTTGGTGAAGCCGCTGGTAGATCTTCGGCAGCTTGCCCTTGAACCTGCGTTCCTCACCGTCGTATCGAATGTAGGTGTTGCCGCTCCCCGAGAAGTCGTCCAGCAACCAGATCAGATTGAAGTGGGGACCATCAGACGCGAAGCCCGCGCTCTTCAATGACATGCCGAGGTCATCGAGCATGTCCTTAGCCTTCTCGTCACCCAACTCGTAGGCCTGCCAGATCTGCTCATTGCCGATCTCCCCATCGCTGGCGCGGCGAAGCTCATTGGTACGTGCGCCGTCGCTCAAACCGAGGTAGAGCGATGTCAAACGCAACTGTTCGAAACGCCGGTGGCGAGCGATCTCTTGGACCCTGAAGGAAGGGATCTCATACTCCTCAGATACAAGGCGCATGCGTTCCTGCACGATCCAGTCCCGATAGGCAGTACCCACGAGGTGTAAGAGTTCGGCGTCGGAGATGAACACCAAGTGGTCGAGAATCAACGTCAGTGCGGTTTGCCGATCTTGCTGTTCGAATTGGTGGAGCCACAGCGCCAGGCTTTCGATGAAGCGGCGCCCCGGACCGAAGCGTTGGTAGTGATCATACTTGAAATCGGCAAGCAACTGGAGGGTAGGCCGGACCTGCGACACCTGCTCCAAGTCCTCCCACCCCATCACCTTCGCCAGCAACTTAGCGGCATTCTGGTCACGCACCGGCGTCGCTTCCTTTGGCTTGAGGGAGGTTCATGCGGAATACGCTACCCTCTTCTTCTTTCATGTGTTCAAGGTACCATAGCGTGGCATCGATGTCGCGCTTCTCGGCCGGCGCTAGCTTCCATCCTCGGTCCAAACGACGAGACGGCATATCGACACTCAAAGAGAATCGGTGTTCGAGCAGGGCCGCATCGTTGCCGGGCCAGGCACCCTGATCACCCATGGTCAGGACCTCGTAGGGATCGACTTTGTCTTTCTGGATAATGTCCGCGACGAGGAGTGACTTGCTCACGCCCTTGGCGAGGATGTCAACAGAGTGCTTGCTACGCACCAAGGTCGACAAATCCAACCCGGCCTGGCGCAATGCGTCGGCGATCACGAACCACATGGCATCAGTCGCGAGGCCTTCGTGAAACCGTACGCTCACCTGGTAGGGATGCGTGGTGCGATGGGAAAGGATGGGCACGCCCAGCGACTTCAAACGCACCACGATGCGTGTCACATGACTGAGGAACTCGCTCGTCTCTTGCGACGACTCCGGTGGCGTATTCGCCGGGGAGATCCAGCCTCCGTTGTACAGGCCCAGCTGGATCTTGGGCAAGACGTCCTTTGGCATAACCTCCTCTAGGCAGGTCTGGATCGAGCCGCCCCGTCCCGAAGCGATTCCGACGATGATGCCGGCGTGGACAAGTCGGATGAGATGCTTCACGACATCAGGCGGTGGAGGGTTGTCCTTGCTTTGCGAACTGCATAGAGTGCCATCGTAGTCGAAGACTACCGCCTTGAAACGCCGCGCCCGGATGGTGTCTGCGAATGCCAGTGCCGCTCGGCGCATCGTCCCGTGATCGCGCTGCGAAGGCCAATGGGCTCCGAGCACCTCGTACTTCGACTGCTCCTCGGCCGGGCCTGCCGCCTGTGGCAAGGGGATCACGTCCCGCAGGTTCGCATTGTGGATTTCCCGCCCGTAGCTCGGCACATCGGGCCGTCCGGGATCCTTGCCCAGCTCGCGGCTAACCGCTGCCACGAAATGCATTTCCGCGACTAGCCCTACGATCAGGTGGACGGGGTCGGCGCCGGACAGGGGCATAGTCAGCGTAGGAATGCCGCTCGGAAACTTGCTGCGCATACCTTCCCAGAGTCCGTTTAGGGTAGGCTCGACCAACGCAAGGACGGTGCAATCCTGAGGTCGATCAGCCAGCCAGAGGTGCCTGCCGTGTGCATACGAACGTAGGTCGGCCAGTTGGGTGTGCAGCAAGGCGCCTTCGGAGAGCTTAGACTCCAGGTCCGTCGCAATGGCTTTGAGCAGAGGCGAGTAGATAACGGTCAGTGCGCCTCGCTGCACGGCCTCGGAGATGAACGGCTGCGCCGCTTTCAGCCATTCATCGACCGTCTGATCACTAACTCGTAATGCCTCAAACTCCAAGGGCATCGGCGGGTGGCGACCGTTGAGCTCGCCGTACGCCCTCGCGACTAGTACCGCATCAAGCAGCAGGCTGTTAGTCGCCAAGTAACCGTCTTTCTTGGCCAACTCGAACACGTAGGGCTTCACGCCCGGCAACGCTCCGACATGCTCCATCAAGGGGCTGTCCTGCCGATTGGTCAACACATGGACCGTCCGCGAACTGAAGCGCCGTACCCGATCAAGGGCCTCCACGATGTCAGGGTTCTTACCTTCCGCCGACACGAGAAACACCGGACTCGACGAGGCCAGTGCAGGCCGGCAAATGATTTCCAAAGGAGTTGAAGGACGGGAGACCCGTCCCGTATAGGCTTCGTGCAGGCTGCACAGCAGCGACGCCACCGTGAAGGAGCCACCAGACCCTACGCCGATCATGCTGGACTCGGCAGCGCTGGCAATCGCGAGTTTCAGCGCATCGATGTCGGCGGAAGACGCAGCCGCATAGCTATTCCATAGCTGCGTCAGTTCATCCTCGTAGTGGCTGGCAGCCGTCTGCAGATTTTTCATGCCGTCGCAAGCACCAACTTGGAGGCAGCATTATCGCTGTCGGGCGCTTTGTCTATCGTGAACGTATCGGGATCGGCAGTCCTCGCCAGCGGCTGAGCATAGAATGCCCGCAGTTCCATCAGCATCACGCCGAGCATGTTATCTCCCTTGCCATCCACCTCGCCCCACAGCCGGTTGACGGCGTTGTTGACGGTCCCGGCCTCCACTAGCCTGGCATTGCCGGTCGACAACAGCAACTCGCGTAGGTCATCATGCTGATCGAACTTCGCCCGAAGCACGGCACGCATGCGATCGAACTTGATCTGCGCCCAGTCCGGCACAACGTCCCATACGTAGAGACCGTGGGCTGCCATTGCAGCCAACGCGGGCGTAGGTGCATTGAGGATCCATTCGCGAACGGCAGGTTTGCGGGCCTTGCCAGCCTGATAGGCGTGTTCAGACGTGGGATAGTTTCTCTCCTCGAATTCGATTGGGCGGGGGAACAAATTACTTAAGGCGCCATAAGGGTTCTCGTTGGCGCGGTAGAAGCGGATCTCCGGGGCGGCGGTCGTCTGCCGCGTCTTGGTCATTGGCGGGGCTCCTTGGCAAAGTGTTCAGGATTCAGGCCCAGCGTCAGGCAGTGGTTGACGATCAACAGATCAAGGAGGTTGGTGAGACTTCGGTGCTCATGCTGGGCTGCTGCCTCTGCAGCGGCTTTGATTCTCGGATCAAGCCGAACTGTCAGGGTGGCGGTCTTCACCTTCGGACGCCGAGTGGTGGTCATGTGTAGGCGATGCCGATAGCGGATGCCGAAATCGAACTGTACCGCACTTGGCAGTGCATGAAAAGGTGCCCACTCTAAGAGGCATTTGCGCTGTACCCAGATGTTGTGGTCACAGGAGGTCTTGCAGACACAAGATGCTGCGCATTTTTCGTCACAGCGCAAATGAGACCGGGAAAATATTATTATCATTTAGAATCAGATAGATAAGATCACTCTTTGGGCTCTCTGGGAACTCAGTAGGTCGAGTAAGTCTATAAAAACAGTAACTACTCAGGTAGGCGATTTCGTGAAAACGTCAATTAGTACAGTTTGTTAGCGAGTTTCGACTTTCGCACACTCATCGCAACAACTTTGTAACGTATTGATGTTCATAGCGTCGCCCTGTTGCCGTAGTCCGTCGAGAGTCCGTCGCGCCAAGTCAATATCTCGATATTTCATGCGCTTGGATAGACCTGAGTAGTTACTAAAAACAGCATTATAGGGCGATTACACAAAAAGAAAATGGCTCTATGGCAGCGTCTGAGAATAGCGTAAACCCTTGATATGAAGATTCGGCAGATCAGTAATCGCTCCAGAGCTTGCTGATGTGGCTCGACATGCGACCCTATGCCGCCCTCGCTTCCGCTATAAAATGATGTTGTTTATCGATATGTTGACCTACTGAGATCCCAGAGAGCCACTCTTTGAGCGAAAATGCCGGCAATCAGCGCTTTTTTGCGCTTTTTATGGGAAAAGCCGTCCCACCTACGCCCTAACCCATCTTTAACATGGCCCCATTGATAACCACTCCTAGATGGTATCTAACCATCTGATCCTTATGTACACGCCTGCCGAAAATCGCAATGTAGTGCCAAGTTATTCAATAGGGGAAGAGTAAAACCGGTGCCGGGTGTCGTAGAGTACCGGGATGTACATTCGTCGCACCCACACCACGAACAGCGCCACCGGGGAGCGCTACACCACCCACCGCCTGGTGCAGTCCGAGCGCGTGGGCGGCCGGGTGCGGCAGGTCACCCTGCTGAACCTGGGCCGCCAGTTCACGCTGCCCCAGGAGGAGTGGCCGGCACTCTGTGCGCGGTTGGAAGAACTGCGTAGCGGCCAGGGCGCCTTGCTGGCCGGCTCCGGCCCCGTCGAACGGAAGGCGCAGCGGCTGTTCGCCCGGTTGTTGGCGCGCCAGGGCGTGGCCCCACCCCTCGCCGGCCGCACCGACGGGGGCGATGTGCAGGCGGTCGACGTCGACTCGCTGGAACTGAGCCGCCCGCGCAGCGTCGGGGTGGAGTCGGTGGCGCTGTGGGCGATGGCGGAGGTGAATTTTGTCGCACTGCTCCAGCGCTTGGGGCTGAGCGGCCCGCAACGGGCGCTGATTGTCGGGGCGGTGGTTGGGCGCATGGCCGCGCCGGGCTCGGAACGGGCGACCCACCGCTGGCTGGGTGAGCGCAGTGCGTTGGGGGAATTGCTGGAGGTCGACTTCGCGACCCTCCCCCTGGCCCCGTTCTACCGGGCGGCGGACCTGCTGATGCGGCACCGGGCAGTGATCGAGCAGACGGTCTTTACGCGCGTCAGTGACCTGTTCGGGCTGGACTGGACCGTCACCCTCTATGATCTGACCAACACCTTCTTTGAGGGGGCGGCGCTTGGCAACCCCAAGGCCCAGCGCGGACACTCCAAGGAAAAGCGTAGCGACTGCCCGCTGGTGACCCTGGGGCTGGTGCTCGATGGCAGCGGCTTTGTCCGCCGCTCCCAGACCTTCGACGGCGCGGTGACCGAGGGCACGACCCTGGAGGGCATGTTGCAGGGCTTGGGGGCGCCGCGCGGCGCCCTGGTGGTGATGGATGCCGGGATCGCGACCGCAGAGAACATCCTTTGGCTGCGCACCCAGGGCTACCGCTACTTGGTGGTCAGCCGGGAGCGCCAGCGTCAGTTCGATGCCACCGCGGCCACGTCGCTGACGACGGCGAGTGGCGAGGCGTTGGCCATCCAGCGGGTGCTTGACGCCGACGGCGCGGAAGTGCGGCTGTATTGCTTTTCCGAATGCCGGGCCGGCAAGGAGAAGGGGATCTCCGAGCGCTTCACCACGCGCTTCGAAACCGCCTTGCAAGCCCTGCATGACGGCTTGGCGCGGCCACGCACCACCAAGCAGATTGACAAGCTCTGGGAGCGCATCGGGCGCCTGAAGGCCAAGAGCCACGGGGTGGGCCAACACTACCGCATTGAGATCGATGCGGATGCCACGGGTCAGCTCGCTACGGCGATCCGCTGGGAACGCCAGCCGGTCGCCGGGACCATGCTGACCCACCCCGGGGTCTACTGCCTGCGCACCAATGAATTGACCTGGGACGCCGAGCAACTGTGGCGGACCTACACCATGCTCACCGACTTGGAGGCCGTGTTCCGCTCGCTGAAATCCGAGCTGGGCTTGCGCCCGATCTACCACCGCACCGAGGCGCGGGTCGACGGCCACCTGTTCATCTCGGTGCTGGCCTATCAATTTGTGCAACTGATCCGTCGCCGCTTGCGCGCGCACGGCATCAGCGAGCGCTGGTCGACCCTGCGCGACATCCTCGCCGGCCAGTGCCGGGTGACCGCCACCTTCCGCCGGGCGGATGGGCGCACCCTGCATGTGCGCAAGGCGACCCGCGCCGAGCCGGCGCAGCTGGCGATCATCCAGGCGCTGGGCAGCGATCCCAGCCCGGGAGGGATACAAAAAATGCTTGTCTGAATCCTCCGGTTTCACAAAATTTCACGAATGTAGTGCCACTGACCGATTTTTTCCGCTGTAAGCGGATGATCTTAAGAGAGAAATAATCTGAGGTGTTAAACTTTGGCTAACTAACTGATAATAAAGACTCTAATACTTGCCCAATCTCAAATGTCTCGTCAATCTGTGGCTATCGTGCGTAGGATTTTCTAACCCAAGGTGCTCTTACGGCGCGCGCACGAGCGCTGATCTCCCAACGAGGATAAAGAGGCCAGAGGATAATGAGGCCAGGCTCGAATGGCACTGACTTAAGCCCAACCAAATGAGAAAAAAGAAAATCTTTGGTCGATAGCTGCAAGTGGTAGGCTGGATGTTGCGATAGAGCAACACGTCACCCGAGGGACCAGCAAGATGCATCGCGGACCACAGACCAGGGCCGTTCAACACCGCGTGCAGACCTGCATAGCACAGCCCGCGACCGACGCTTTTTTCGACCCGCTGACCGGACCGCGGTTGCTGGTGGGCGGCGACGCACCTGCGCCACAAACTCGCAACCGACGGTTCCCGCAGGGGTGCGATCCAAACTGATGTGGTTGCCGGAACTGTCACGCGGCTTGCTTAATTCTACTTCGTTAAATTTAAAGTCATGAAAGATATACATAATTTGAGTA